>CAZCOG010000044.1:0-55442 GCA_964500445.1 uncultured Persicitalea sp.
GATAGATGTTTCTGATTATAAGAATATGAGAGACATTAATAAAGAAATAAAGAAAAAATTTTTAACTTATTTATCTGTATTTCAAAAAACCAATAAAGATGAAAATAATCAAGAGGATTCCACTAGTCCTAATACATTTCAAAAGTTTTTGAAGATATTCAATTGAGACCAGCGTTGTGCATATATCTTCTTAATCCGTGGTCTGTATCCCCCGCTAACCCGATCTGTGATCAAGTGTTGAATCTCCTCGCGTTTGTAATGCGAACCATCACACAGAACACGGTAAGACCTAAAAACTGTCCTATCAACGAATAGCCCAAACACTTTACAGCTAAATAGCATACATTCCGATGCACGAAACCCTCCCGTTTCTATTGGCCGTTGTGGTTCTTATCGTACTGATCGAGATTCTGGCCAAAAAAATAAAGGTAGCCTACCCGATCCTGTTATTACTGGCCGGACTACTGATCAGTACCATTCCCATGGTACCCAAAATCAAGCTCGATCCCGATTGGATCTTTTTCATTTTTTTGCCTCCACTTCTTTTTGACGCAGCGTGGTCCATTTCTACGAAAGGACTGATCCGCTGGTGGCGGATTATCGGTAGTTTTTCCTTCCTGGTTGTGTTCTTTACGGCCACCTCCGTGGCCCTGTTTGCCAATCATTTCATACCTGGCTTCTCTCTGGCCATGGGTTTTTTGTTGGGCGCTATCGTATCGCCACCGGATGCCGTCAGCGCCGGGGCGATACTGAAATTTGTGAAAATCCCCAAAACCACGGCCACGGTACTGGAAGGCGAAAGCCTGTTCAACGATGCCTCTTCGCTGATTATCTTTCGTTTCGCCCTGATCGCCGTCGGTACCGGGCAGTTCGTATGGGGGCAGGCGGTAGCCACGTTTGGCTGGATGGTGCTGGCCGGGGTCAGTACGGGCCTACTATTGGCCTGGATAGTGGTCGAAGCATTGAAAAGACTACCCACCGATGCGCCTTCCGACATTGCTCTGACACTGGTCGCGCCTTATCTTTTTTACTGGGTGGCCGAGCAGCTCCACTGTTCAGGGGTAATGGCGGTAGTTACGGGAGGATTGTTCATGAGTACCCGGCGCTTGATATTCCTGAATAGTGAAAGCCGGGTCAGGGGGCTTAGTTTTTGGGAAAGTTTTGTCTTTATTCTCAATGGTCTGGTCTTTTTCATTATTGGCCTGGACCTCACCGAAGTGGTCGAAGGCCTACAAATAGCGGGCATTCCCATCAGTACCGGGGTCATGTACGGTACGATGGTTACTGCCTTCATCATCTTCATACGCATTATTTCCTCGTACTTCGCCCAATTTTTCACCTACCTGTTCAGGCGCAATGTATTGGCCGCCGATTTTAGTTTTCGGCGAACGTGGAGGGTGCCCCTGGTACTTGGCTGGACGGGCATGCGCGGGGTGGTGACCCTTGCGGCAGCTCTATCCATCCCAACCGTCTTGGAGAATGGTACCGGATTTCCGCAGCGGGAGCTGATCCTGTTCATCAGTTTCATGGTCATTATTCTTACCTTATTCGTTCAGGGACTCACTCTACCCTACATCTTGAAGCAATTTGACCTCAATAATATGCTGCCTCTTCAAAAAACAGACGAAGAAAAAAGGAGTGAAATACGGCGGGGAGTCGTGCAGCAATCGATCAACCACATGTTGGAAAAACACCAGGATCAAATTTCGGAAAGTACCTTTCTGGCTTCTACGCTCACCCATTGGCAACAAAAGCTGGATGCCACGGAAGAACAATTGATGAATGCAAAAACCAAGAAGATCTACATTGACATCTTGGACGCACAAAGGCAGTTTCTCATCGAAAAAAACCAGGACCCCGACATGGATGAAGACCTGATCCGTAACCAAACCTACCTGATCGATCTGGAAGAGGAACGGATCAAAGCGCTGTGATTTTTTTGCCCCGCTCTCAGGGGCGGGGCGAGTTCAAAAAAGAGAGTGATCTGATATTTCAGAAAACCTTGGACTGGGAAAAATAAAGAGCGTATACAAGAATTATCTGTCGTAGTGAACCACTACAAACAAAATAGAAAAGTACAAAAATGAGCGCCTCGAAAAATAAAAAATTATTGCAGGAAATATTTGCTGACTTATCAAGCGGAAATGACCGTCTTTTCATTGACTCGATGGCCGATGATATGAAGTGGATATGGATGGGCTCGGAGCAGTGGTCCAGGACGTTTGACGGTAAAAGTGAAGTGCTTGGTGAGCTTTGGAGTGCCGTACAAAAGACCTTACAGCCTCCCTATACAGTAATTGCCAACAATTTCATTGCGGATGGAGACTACGTTACCGTGGAAGCGGTTGGACAAAATTCAACGCCGGATGGGAAGGTCTATCATAACAAGTACTGTTGGGTTTGCCGGATTGTGGATGGGAAGGTCCATGAATTAAAAGAATACATGGATACCGATTTAGTAACAAGAACTTTTGCGGAAAATCAGCATTAACCCTTTGTTTCTAGAATGTAAATAGTGTTATTCGGAAATGGGAAAACATATCAGCTTCGTATGGATAAAAATTACACCGTCCCTGCCCAAACCCGAATTGGGCATATTCATTTGAAAGTAGCCGACCTCGAACGGGCGCTTGGGTTTTATCGGGACTTGCTGGGTTTCGAAGTAACCATGCTGTACGGGAGTCAGGCGGCCTTTGTTTCGGCCGGCGGCTATCACCATCATATTGGATTGAATACATGGCACTGCAAAGGATTACCTTCCGCACCTACCAGAAGTGTGGGGTTGTACCACACGGCTATTCTGTACCCGACCCGGAAAGACCTGGCCGTGATTTTTGATCGTTTACGCCAAGCCCGGTATCCATTGACGGGCGCCAGCGACCACGGCGTGTCGGAAGCGCTGTATCTCGACGATCCCGATGGCAACGGCGTGGAGTTGTACTGGGACCGCCCCAGGGAGCTTTGGCCAACCGATGCCGACGGGTCTTTGGTCATGTACACCAAAGCCCTTGATCTGGAAGATTTGCTCAACGAAATCGACAGGTAACAGAAGGTCCGGTCAATCCATCACGACTTTACAAAACACAGATTCAAGTATACAAAGAACCAATATGTCAATAAAAACAGAAGAGGAAATGGAGGGGATGAAGAGGGCAAGTGAAGCGGTGGCCTGTACTTTGAAGGAAATGCGCAACTACGCCCAACCCGGCATGACGACCAAAGAATTGGATAACTATGGGGCGAGAGTACTGTCGGATTTTGGCGCAAAATCGGCTCCGTACCTGACGTATGGTTTTCCGGGATGGACGTGCATCAGCGTAAACCATGAATTCTGCCACGGTATTCCGTCTGATTCCCGAATACTGCGGGAAGGCGATTTGGTCAATATCGATGTGTCAGCCGAGCTTGACGGCTTTTGGTCGGACAATGGCAGTTCTTTTGTGCTTGGGCGGGACATTCACCAGCATCAAAAGCTCGTAGATGCTTCGAAAGAAATTTTGCGGAAAGCTATTTCGAATATCAAAGGGGGAGTCCGCATTTCGGACATAGGACATATTATAGAAAAGGAAAGCAGGAAACGTGGCTACAAAGTGATTAAGAACTTAACCGGACACGGTGTAGGCCGAAGCCTTCACGAGGAACCGAGTGAAGTAGCGAATTACCGGGACCGGTATAATCTGACAAGATTCAAAAAGAATTCGGTGGTTGCTATCGAAACATTTATTACCACCACATCAACATATGCCGAAACACTTCATGACGGATGGACTATGGTCGGAGACAAAGGTGGATTCATGGCCCAGCATGAACACACGATCGTCGTCACCGAAGGACTGCCCATCATATTGACTGAGATGAATGAAATTTGGAATTGACATGCATAACAAAATGCTTGATATACGCGCTGCTAATTCTGATTTGTCATCGGTTAGGATCGCCGTAGCAACGATCGTCCTCTGCAATGAGACCTTAATTACCAGAGGTACACATAAATTCTCCGCCGAAACTGAAAACCAGCATAATAGGTTGTAAAGTAGTTTGAAATAGAACATTAAAGCTATGAAAACCCTGACTTTTCAAATACCGGACACGATTGATTTGGAAAAAGAAAGCCAACTCAAACAGCAGCTGGCCGATTACCTTGATTTTTTGCTGAAAAGTGAAATGGCAAAGAAGAAAGGCAAGCCGAAGAGAACACAGATATTCGGCTGTGCCAAAGGGAAATTCCGCATGGCGGATGATTTCGATGCTCCTATTGATCACTTTGAAGAGTATATGCCAGAATGAACAGACTGTTGGATACACACGCCCTCATTTGGCTTTTTGATGGAAATAGTAAATTAAGTAAGCGGGCAAAACAGGAAATAGAAGATAGAGATAATAACTTGTTCGTTAGTGTCGCAAGTTTCTGGGAGATAGCGATTAAGATCAGCATTGGCAAAATTGAAATGGACTTGTCCATGGAAGATTTACAAAGGCTGGCCTGGATCAATGGGATCGAAATTTTGCCTGTTCAGGTGGAGCACACTTTCCTATTAAGGACCTTACCTTTTCATCATAAAGATCCGTTCGATAGGCTAATATTTTCCCAAGCTAGTACAGAAAGAATGAGCCTACTGAGTAGCGACGAAATGTTTGATCCCTATTTTAATGGAAGCGGTTTAGAAAGAATTTGGTAAAATTTGGGTGAAGGTTAAATATACAGCCGGACAAATACAAATCTGCTAAATACTGATCGGCGAACACGACAGCTAAGTTCAAGTATCTCTTTCAAAATTTACAAACTAATGCAGACTGACAACCTATTAAAACAAGTCGCTTTCATAAAAGAGATTGATAAGTTAAAATACATTCAACGCAAAACGAAGTTATTCAACAGCGACAGACCCGAAAACGACGCGGAACATAGTTGGCATTTAGCTATGATGACCATTGTCTTGGCCGAACATTCGGATAAGCCCATCGACGTATTGAAAGTTTTAAAAATGGTATTGATCCACGACATCGTCGAGATTGATGCCGGCGATACCTTTATTTACGACACCACCAAAAACCACACAAATACCGAAGAAGAACTTCTGGCCGCCAAACGAATTTTTGGCCTTTTGCCAACTGAACAAGCTGAAGAATTTATTGCTATTTGGGAAGAGTTCGAAGAGGGGACTTCGGATGAAGCAAAGTTTGCAAAATCCATGGATCGGTTTGAGCCCTTGCTGCAAAACACCTCAAATAACGGAGGAACCTGGGCGGAATTTGAAGTACCTTATCAAAAAGTATACGACAAGAAAAAAGCTATAAAAAACGGTTCGACCTCGATTTGGAACTACGCGGAGAATTTGATTAACGAAAGTGTGGAAAAAGGTATATTGAAAAAAGAATCTGCACAATAGCAGAAAGGTTAGTCGCTAAAAGAGGCTCAACATTGCTCGACACTTTGCCATTCTCCCAATGAAACAAGCTAATTCATTCTGCCTGCTTTTTCTGCTTCTTTCCATGCGGGCAGGGGCACAGACCTTGCTACCCATTCCGGCTTCGTCGTTTCTGGATGAAGTACCCAAAGGCAACACGATTACTACGGCGGCCGAGCAGCGGATACCCTGGCTGTTCAACAACACCGGCATCAGGCTCAACTCGGCCACGAACCTGATGACAAGGGTGGACGTGGCGAAAGAAGGTACTTACCACCTTTTTGTGCGAAGCGGCGGCGACAAAGGTTCGTTTAAAGTGGCCGTCAACGATAAGGTGACGGAGGCTATGTTCGGTAACGCCTCTTGGGACTGGAAGGAAGGGGGTACTTTTTATCTGCACAAAGGACTTAATTATGTGAAAATTACCCGCATCCAGCCGGGGGCGGTGTTCGATGTTCTGGTGTTGAGCGAGTTATCTACCTTGAATGAAGAGAAAGTGCTGGCGTTGCAACTGAACCCGGACGTGAAACTGCTGAAAGAATACAAAATTCCCCGCTCGAATGCGGTAAAATTCGGGGACGTGAATGGTGACGGAAAAACCGACTTTTTAGTCTTGGAGCCTGATTTCTCGGCGCATGTTTTTGACAACAGTGGTCAGGAACTCTGGCAATGGCAAGCGCCGGAAGAATACACCAAGGAACGTTCGGAGTTCGAGGCGCCGGGGGTACTTTGGGATTTTGATGGCGATGGCAAAGCCGAGGTGATGCACTGGCGCATAGTGGAGGGAAAAGAAATACTGGTCATGGCCGATGGCGAAACCGGTCGCATCAAAAAGCAAACCGACTGGCCTACCGGACCTTTGCCGCATGTGTACAACAATTTTCGGCTGGCCATTGCGAAGCTGACCAAAGACGCCCCCAATGAATTAGCTGTTTTTACTGATTACGGCGGCACCTTGACGGTAAGTGCTTACAATGCCGATCTGAAACAGTTGTGGATGCACATCGAACATCGGAAAAAAGACAACCTTGGGCATTACATCTACCCGGTGGACCTCAATAACGATGGCATCGATGAAGTACTGGTGGGTTCGTTGCTGCTGGACGCCCACGGAAAAGAGATCTGGAATCGTTTCGATCTGCTACCCGATAACCACGACCATGCGGATAGCTACAAGTTTGGCGATGTGAACGGGGATGGGAAGCTGGATATCGTAACGGCCAACAGCGAAACCGGTATTTTCATCTACGAAGCCGTGACCGGAAAAATCATCTGGCAGCAAGTAGCCGAGCATACCCAGCAAATCCAGGTAGGTAGTTTCCTGAAAAATACGCCCACTCCGCAGATAGTAGCGGGTGGCCGAACCTACGGGAATCGTCAGATTGGTGAGCCTTACCTGTCCAGTCAGCTTTATTGGTTTGATCATCAGGGTAGTTTACTGAGCAAATGGCCGGGGCAGCCCATCAACGGGAATCCTGACTTTGTGAAAGGCGACTGGCGGGGCGACGGCAGGGAAGAGTTATTCTGGTACAAGTTCCGCCTCAATGACCAGGGAAAGGGAGAGATATACTTTCCCGACCCTGTCTTCCACATGTTCGACTTCTCGGGTCAGGGGGCCGAAGAGGTAATCACCCTAAGTAACGGCTTCTTGCGGATTTATGGCAGCGCCACGGCCAAGTACTCTAAAAAAGACAGAAAAAAGAATAAGCTGTATTTGAAAAATATGGTGGTGAACCACACCCATTATTAATTAGGATCGTCCCTGTAAGGCAGACTCCATTTTGCAGGAAGAATTATAGTAGATTGGGCAGAGAAATGGCCTTCTGGTACCGTACTTTTTTTTGAAAACCGCACCAATGACCAACCCGACCCGTCGCGATTTTTTGATCCAATCGGCCTCGCTCACCGCCGGTCTGCTCTCTTCTTCCATTTTGCTGTCATCCGCCACCGCCCAGCCGCTCAAAAATCCGATGCCGCGCTGGAAGGGATTTAATCTGCTGGATTTTTTCTCGCCTGATCCCGCTAGGGCACGTCCCGGTACCACCAAAGAGCATCTCCAATGGATGGCCGACTGGGGCTTTGATTTCATCAGGCTACCCATGGCCTATCCTTCCTACGTAAAATTCGACCGGAGCCGGCCCATCACGATTCCGGAGGTACGGGCCATTGACACGCAGGCCACCGACCGCATCGAACAGCTGGTGCACCTGGCGCACAAGCACGGGCTGCACGTAAGCCTGAATCTGCACCGGGCGCCGGGTTTTTGTGTCAATGCGGGTTTTGAGGAGCCGTATAATTTATGGCAGGATGCGCAGGCAATGGACGATTTTGTGTACCACTGGTCTTTTTGGGCCAAACGCTTTGCCCAGACCTCTGCAAAAAAAATCAGCTTCGACCTGCTGAATGAACCCTGCACCCGGGAAGATATGAACGATCAGCATTCCCGACGGGGACCGATTCCGGGCGAAATGTACCGGAAAATGGCACTGGAAGCCTCACGGGCCATCCGGGCGCACAATCCCGATCATTTTGTGATCGCGGACGGAAATAACGTGGGGAGTAGCGTCATTCCCGAAATCACGGACCTGAACATTGCCCAAAGTTGCCGGGGCTATAATCCGGGCATTATATCGCATTACAAAGCTCCCTGGGTATTCAAGGATACAACTAATTTACCAGAACCCAAATGGCCCGGACAGGTTGGGGACAAGTACCTGAGTCGCGCCATGCTGGAAGCGCAGTACGAACCCTGGATCGCACTTACCAAACAGGGGGTAGGGGTACATTGCGGCGAATGCGGCTGCTTCAATAAAACGCCTCATGCGGTATTCCTGGCCTGGTTTGAGGACGTACTGGATGTATTGAAAACCAATGGGATCGGCTATGCTCTGTGGGAATTCAGGGGTAGTTTTGGGATGCTGGATTCGGGTCGGGAGGATGTGGCCTACGAAGACTGGCACGGACACAAGCTCGATCGTAAGCTCCTGGATTTGTTGATGAAGTACTAGTATTCAGGTAGAAATAAAAAACTTTTGTCTCACTTACGGAAAAATTTTAAAAAAAAGCAGTTTCACGTCGATGAATCGGCAAAAGCTAACTTAATAGACCTGATATCACGAGTTTTTGGCGATCCCAAAATGGGCATGCGAACGCCAAAAAGTAATGCATCAAACAAAACCTATAGTCAAAGAAGTGTTTCTATTTTCAAGTATAATTTCCCTGTTTTTCGGGCCATGGGTTTTAGTAAGTACTTAAAGTAGATGTAGTACACCTTTATATTTTCCTGGAAAGTGGCCAAAAACATTGGACTCAAAGATGCGATTTCGATCGGAATCGGCGGCATGGTCGGAGGAGGGATATTTGCGGTGCTGGGCCTCGCAGCTTCTCTGGCCAAAGGTGGCACCCCGATTGCCTTTCTGGTAGCTGGTATGCTGGCTCTGATTACTTCGTACAGTTATGTGAATCTATCGCTGGCTTTTCCTGACCGGGGAGGAACGGTCAGGTTCATCAACGAAGGTTTTGGCAAAACCATTTTCAGCGGTGGCGTCAACAATCTGCTTTGGGTAAGCTATATCATTATGCTGGCGCTCTATGCCTCGGCTTTCGGATCGTACGCACCTAATCTGTTGAAAATAAGCGGTGAGACTTGGGACTTTCACATTTACGCCAGCGCGGTTATTATTCTGGCGACTGCCATCAACTATTATAGCATCGACATCGTCGGAAAAATCGAATCCTTCGCGGTGGTAATCAAGTTGATAATCCTGCTGGGCTTTGTCGGGGTGGGGCTTTATGGCTTGGTGGGCAATCCGCACCTGGGTCAGTTGGCACCCGACCAATGGGAGGGTACTTTCCAACTGATCACGGGCGGGATGGTCATATTTGTGGCCTACGAAGGTTTTGAGCTGATCGCCAATGCCGCCCCTGATATCGAAAAGCCCGAGCAGAATATACCCAAAGCGTACTACTACTCGGTCGGTTTCGTGATTGTTCTGTACATGGTCATCGCCGGGGTGACGGTGGGTTCCCTACCGTTCGACGAGATTGCAAAGGCCAAAGATTATGTGTTGGCAGAGGCAGCAAAACCCATGCTGGGGCAGGCAGGATTCACAGTTATTACGGTTGCGGCGCTGCTTTCTACTTTTTCGGCAATAAACGCCTCGCTGTACGGTGGGAGCAGGGTAAGCTACGAAATCGCCGATGACGACGAATTGCCCCACGAGCTGACTAGCCAGTTCTGGAACCAACCCATCGGCCTGATAATAACCGCAGTGGCAACTTTGTTGTTGGCCAATACCCTTAATCTCGAAAGTATTTCGACGGCCGGAAGCTCAGGATTTTTGTTGATTTTTTCCGTCGTTAATTTCTGCGCCTACAAATTATCGAACCAGACCAAAGGAAACAAATTGATTCCATTGCTGGGAGGTATTTTATGCGGGGGCGCCTGGCTGGCTCTCATTGCACAGCAATACAATTCCAATCGACTGGGTGTAATCGTAGCGTGTTCCATTACCTTGACCTGCTTTGTAATCGAGTTTTTGTACAAAAAGTACTACCGAAAGCAGGATGCTTCTGAATAATAGAATTGGTCGAGTTTTCGATTTTTCGAAAACTACCTGATCGACTGAATTATGCTACTGAAAGTACTTTTATTTTATAGTATTTTCCTCTCTATCATGAAATAGAGATACCTGATGGCAGGTATTTTTGACAATCGACTGGCGTGCGGGTATGATTTTCTTCAAAAAAAACTCGGACACAAACACTGCATCCATCGCCCAACAAAAAAGTGAAAGTAAAGCCTGCAATGTCTGCATCTTCGTAAGTGAGATCCCATATACAATAGCCAGGAAATAAAGCTGAACATCCACCATGAATAACGATATAAAGCACCAGGGGGAAACTCTGGAAAGGTTCGGACAGAATAAAGTTATTCCCGATCTGCTCAAAGAGGAGATTCTGCTCTCGTTGTCCTACTATCCAGAACTACTGCACACACCCATTGAATTTCGTATCCTCGATCCTTCCATTAAGAAGTCGGTGATGTTGGCGCAGCCAGCCATTGGAACACTCTTAAAATCAAAGACTAAGCGGGGCTACGTGATCAAAATAAGCAGGTACTTTAAAGATGAAACCCACGCACTACCAATCGAAAAGATTCCGCGCGAAGTACTGATCGGCTGGATCGGCCATGAATTGGGACACGTGATGGATTATCTTGACCGCTCGGTCTGGGAAATTGCGAGATTTGGTTTGGGGTACTTACTATCAAGGCGTTATCTGATGCAAGCCGAGCGAACTGCCGATCTGTTTGCGATCAGCCATGGATTGGGAGAAAAAATCATCGCCACCAAAAACTTTATCCTTGACCACGCCCATTTGCCCAACCGCTACAAAGAAAAAATCCGGCGACTGTATGTGTCGCCGGAAGAAACCTTAATTCTAATCGATGAATATAAGGCGAAATTATAATTTGGCTGTCGGCTGTCGGCTGTCGGCTGTCGGCTGTCGGATATTCTTTTGAAGTTCGGTGCAATTTATTTCCAAGAGCCGACTACTGACCGCTGATCGCCTGCTGCTCATTTATAAATGCCTCGAATTCCAGAAAATCTTTTTCTTTCATCACGTTCGGCATCTTGACCTGGCCGCCTTTCTTTTTGGTGCGCTCATTCCACTGAGTGAACAAGTCGCAGTGAATAATTTTGGCCTCGACACCTTTCAGAGCTTTGGTGCGCGCTACTTCGTAATTTTTATTGGATTCGCGCAGCGCTTCATCGAGAATCTGCGCTACTTCGGGCGAATCCTCAGTAGCTTCATCCGAACCCAGGTACCAGCGGTTGATGTACTCGCCATCTTCCCGGCGCACGGCAGCGACAGTGAATTCCTTAATTGATATTCCTCTTTTTTCTGCCAGCAATTGTACCGCCTGGCTCATCTTATTAACCGGTAGTTGTTCGCCCACTACGTTGAGATAGAACTTTGTCCGTCCACTAATAATGATTTCCCCACGTGATACATCGGTGAACTGCACGGTGTCACCAATCATGTATCGCCACGCTCCCGAGACCGTTGAAATCAGCAGTACATAGTCGACTCCCTCGGTAACTTCCATACTATTCAACACGGGTGCATCAGGCTTTACGGTGCCATCTTCGGCCATAAAACGCTCCTGAAACGGCACAAACTCGAAATAAATCCCGTTGTTCAGCACCAGCTTCATGGCTTTGGTTTCGGGGCGTGACTGGAACGCCAGAAAGCCTTCGGAAGCCAGATAGGTGTCGATATAGATGAGCGGTTGCGCCATGAGTTTATTCAGGCTTTCAACGTAAGGGGCGATGGCCACGCCTCCCGAGGTGTACACCCGCAGGTTGGGCCAAATCTCATGGATGTTCTTGAGCCCGTGGTACTCGATCACTTTTTTGAGCATTAGCTCAATCCACGACGGAATGCCCGACAAACTACCGATATCCCAGTTGGGCGCTTCCTGCGCAATGCGTTCTACCCGGGCGTCCCAATCCTGAATAGCCGAAATTTCCTTTCCCGGTTTGTAATAAAATTCAAACCAGGCGGGAATGTTACTGGCGCTGATGCCGCTGATCTCGCCTTCGCGGTGACCATCGACCTCCTTCAGGGCAGTACTTGAACCCAGCATCAGAATTTCTTTTTCGAAAAAATCCGGCGGCATATCATACTCCGACAATGCAAGTACTTGTCCAATGCCCGCGCGACGAATAGCGGCCAGCATATCGTCGGTTACGGGGATGTGTTTGCTGGAGCTTGTGGTACCTGAACTCACGGCAAAGTACTCAGGCTTGCCAGGCCAGGTCACATCCGCTTCCCCCGCCAGGGTCCGGTGCCACCAGTTTTGGTTGATTTTATCGTAATCGTGTGAAGGGACCCGCTCGGCAAAAGTTTGGAAAAAGTTTTCACTTTCCAGAATAGACGCAAAATTATAGTGTTTGCCAAAGGCCGTATCCTGGGCGGTTTCGAGCAGGTGGCGAAGGACTTTCTCCTGTTCTTTGACGGGCGAGTCGTATGCGGTGAGTGCTTCGCCGAGATCGACGGCTTTTTTTATAAAACTTCCTAGTAGGGACATGTATGAGTTGAATTATGAAGAATAGATAATTCCAGGGAATCAAAAAAGTATGCCCACCCAAAATAGAGATTTGAGTTAACATACTTTAAGAAGGGGCCAAAGCTTCACATGTATCCTAAGGTGGCCTTATCTAAATTTCCTTAATCACCTCAACCAATTGGTCGGTTTCTATGTCAAGAGCACATCGGAAATGCCCTTCCGGGCAGGCGCGGTGGCCATGCAGGCCACAGGGACGACAACTCAAAGTACCCTTTCTTTCAACGATATAAGATTGTTCTGAAAGTGGCCCAAAGCCGAAAGCGGGTACTGTGGAGCAATAAACCGCGCAGACTGGCGCGTTCATGGCTGAGGCGATGTGCATGGGCGCGGAGTCGTTGACGTAGTTCATGGCGGCCCCCTGCATCAGAGCCGCTGATTCAAGAAACGATAACCGATCGCATAGGTTGAGAGCGCGATCCTGTAAGCCTGATGCTTCAATAATTTTTTGTCCTAGTTCGAAGTCTGCCGGACTTCCCAAAATTCGGACGGCAAATCGAGGGGGTAATTTTCGAATTAGTTCTACCCAGCGTTCTGCGGGATACTGTTTCGTGAACCATACCGAGGCCGGGGCCACGCTCACGTAAGGAACGTTTTGGTAGTTTTTCACCGCAGCATAGTCGGCAGGAGTAGGGTAGAGGCGGGGCTTCTGCAGACCGCCTGTTGTCCATTCTTTTATCAACGAGTAATTGCGTTCGATTTCATGCGTACCTGCTTGAAGTACGTGTTTTTCGGCGTGAGTGAACGCAAATGAGAAAGGATTTTTCTTGAAACCAATCCGAAATTCGGCACCCGAAAAGGCGGTCAGAAAGCCGGTAGAAGCGAAACGCTGCAAGGTGATTACCCGGTCATACTTCCGTTCGCGAATGCCCTTCATCAGTGACCAGAGATTGCGATAGCGATTCTCTTTTTTATTCCAGGTCAGGACTTCGTGCACGTAAGGATGACCATCGAGCAGCCCCTCATGTCCTTTGCGCACAAGTAAATCCAGTTGGGCCTGGGGGAAGGCGACGTGGAGACTTTCCAAAAGGGAGGTTGCCAGAATGGCATCTCCGAGGAAGGCAGTTTGGATAATGAGGATTTTAGGGCTGGCCATGGAAAAAGGGTATCTGGCAAAAATCCGTAATTTTGTCCGCACTACCGAAAATTATCCGGTAGGTTTTTGTGTTAATTCTAAATGAAAGAAAATATCACCCGCAATCGCAGGGTCACCGAAACCAATCTGCCCAAATTGCAGCAAGAGTACGATTTGCACACATTGCCCAATGGCATTCGGATCGCTCACAAGCAGGTGTTGCATACGCAAATTGCGCATTGCGGTATAATGTTCGACATAGGAAGCCGTGATGAGCGCCCGGACCAGCAGGGACTTGCCCATTTTTGGGAACACATGGCCTTTAAAGGGACAGAAAAGCGTCGTTCACACCATATTATCAATCGGCTCGAAACCGTGGGTGGTGAGCTGAATGCCTACACCACGAAGGAGAAAATTTGCTTCCATGCCTCGGTACTTGATGCCCATTTTGACAAAGCCCTGGAACTGCTGGCCGATATTTCGTTTCGCTCCGTATTTCCCGAAAAACAGCTCGAGCGGGAGCGGAATGTGATTCTGGAAGAGATGTCGATGTACTACGACTCGCCCGAAGATGCTATCCAGGACGACTTCGACGCTATGCTTTTTCCTGACCACGCGTTGGGATACAATATTCTGGGCGTTCAGGAAACGGTAAAGCGTTTCACCAGGGCAGATTTGCGCGCCTTTATTCTGGAAAATCTGGATACCGAACGTGTCATTGTATCGTCTGTGAGCAGGTTGCCCTTCGCCAAAGTAGTGAAGCTGGCAGAAAAGTACCTCGGCGAAGTGCCCCGTCAGCAAAGTACCCGTCAGCGCCACCCGCCACTGACCTACCAGCCCGTTCAGCAAAAAGTGGAGCGATCCCTGACGCAGGCGCAATGCGCCATGGGCCGACCGGCTTACCCCCTTACCGATGAACGGAAGCTGCCGTTTTTTGCCCTGGTCAATCTATTGGGCGGACCGGGAATGAATTCCCGCTTTAATATGTCGCTTCGGGAGCGCTACGGCTTCGTGTACTCTATCGATGCTAGCTATATGGCTTACTTGGATGCCGGGTACCTGGGAATTTATTTTGGTACTGAACCAAGGCAGTTGGAGCGCAGTATAAACCTCATTCATAAGGAATTGAGACGTTTACGGGAGCAACCGCTTACTCCCACGCAATTGCACCGGGCCAAAGTACAACTGATGGGCCAACTCGCCATGTCGGAGGAAAGTAATAATAGTTTTATGCTGATGATGGCGAAAAGCTTACTGGACATCGGTCGGGTAGAAACATTGCCCGCTATTTTCAATGAAATCCAGAACCTGAAAGCGGAGCAGTTGCAGGAAATGGCCGTCGAGATGTTCGATGAAAAGGATTTTAGCTACCTGACCTTCCTGCCCGAAGAGTGATTATGTAAAATTTATATCCCTGAAACGCTATGAAACCTGATCGCAGAACTTTCCTGAAAAATGCCGCGGCGGCATCCGCTCTACTCGCTGCGGGTGATATGGCCTTTGCTGCGCCATCTTTTTCCTATATCAAGAACCTGAAAAAGGTGAGCCCAAACGATAAAATTCGCATAGCTACCATAGGTATGGGAATTCAGGGCAATTTTGATACGCAGGCCGCCCTGCGGGCTGCGCCCGATGCCGAGCTGGTAGCCGTCGCCGATCTGTACGACGGCCGTCTACAGCGGGTAAAGGAAACCTTCGGGAAAGATATTTTCACGACCCGCGACTACCGGGAAATATTGGCCCGGCCCGATGTCGATGCGGTGCTGATCGTTACACCCGACCATTGGCACGATCACATTACTAAAGCCGCCCTGAAAGCCGGAAAGCACGTGTACTGTGAAAAACCGATGGTTCACCACATCGATGAAGGATTGTCGGTTATCGACGCCTGGAAAAAATCGGGTAAAACGATGCAGGTCGGGAGCCAGCGGATCAGTAGCGCCGCCTACGAAGAGGCAAAAAGAATGATTGCTGCAGGTGATATCGGTGCTATCAACTACGTGGAGTCGAACAACGACCGCTTTGGAGCGATCGGCGCCTGGAACTACTCGATTCCCCCGGATGCCTCGCCCGAAACCTGTGATTGGGATCGCTTCTTAGGCGATGCGCCCAAAGTACCTTTCGACGCCAAAAGGTTTTTTCGCTGGCGCAACTACCGCGACTATGGTACCGGCGTAGCAGGAGACTTGTTTGTTCACCTCATTACGGGCGTGCACTACGTGACCGGGTCGCTGGGGCCGCAACGGATATTTTCGTCTGGTGAACTGAGTTACTGGAAGGACGGGCGCGATGTACCGGATGTCCTCGTATCGATTCTGGAATATCCCAAAAACGATATTCATGAGAAATTCCAGATGGTACTCCGGGTGAATTTTGCCAACGCGGGCGCTATCAAGAACAATACTCGGATCATAGGTACCGAAGGCCAGATCGAGTTTGATAATCAGGGAATTATTCTGACCAGAAAAAAACTACCTGAAGCGCCCGGCTACGGCAACTACGACAGCTATTTTACCTTTCCCGAAGAGACTCAAAAGGAATTTGTCAAAAAGTACGATGCTCAGTACCCTCCCGAGACCCGTAAAGCGGAGCCCGTCAAAGAAGTGAAATTTACGAAGCCCGATAAGGAAGACGAGCACGCCAACCACTTTGCCAATTTCTTTGAAAATATGCGCAAAGGGAGTCAGGGTACCATCGAAGATCCCATTTTTGCTTTCCGTGCGGCTGCCCCCGTGCTGGCATGCAACGAAAGCTATTTCGACCAGAAAACAGTCTATTGGGATCCGGTAGCGATGAAAAAAATTAAGAAATAAATCAGGGTTGTTCAGGAAAGATTACCATTGGCAGGCCCGGCTTAGCGGCATTGTTACTTAGGGTACTTTGAAACTTTGCTATTCAGGAGTTTTGCCGCTTTACGCCTTCTGCCTAACTTCGCGGTTTCCAAAAAACGACCATGACCGAAAGAATTCTCATCCTTGACTTTGGATCGCAGTATACTCAACTCATCGCCCGCCGTGTTCGCGAGCTCGATGTTTATTGCGAAATCCATCCATTTAATCACATTCCCGAACTTACTTCAAGTACTAAGGGCGTCATATTATCAGGCAGCCCCTGCTCGGTGCGGGATATCGACGCGCCGCGAATAGACCTGGATCAGTTTCGACACAAAGTACCCGTGCTGGGGGTGTGTTACGGGGCGCAACTCATGGCCCAAATGCTGGGCGGTGACGTGATGCCTTCCGAAAACCGTGAATACGGTCGCGCTCGGCTCGAAATCGTCGATGAGGACTCGTCTTTGCTGGCCGGGATATCCGAAACCTCGCAGGTATGGATGTCCCACGCCGATACCATCAAACGTATACCGGACAATTTTCATGTAATTGCTTCTACTCCCTCAGTAGAGGTAGCGGCTTTTAAAATTGCCGGTGAACTCAGCTACGGTATCCAGTTTCACCCCGAAGTAACTCACTCCACGGAGGGTAAGCAGCTGTTGCAAAACTTTGTGGTGGGTATCTGTGGCTGTAAGCAGGACTGGACCACCGAGTCGTTCGTAGAATCATCGATTCAGGCGCTAAAAACCAGAATTGGCGAGGATAAAGTAGTGATGGCGCTTTCGGGTGGGGTAGATTCCACCGTGGCGGCTACCCTGGTGCACCGTGCTATCGGTGAGCAGCTCTATTGTATTTTCGTAGACAACGGGCTGCTGCGGAAGAATGAATTCGAAGAGGTTTTGCATTCCTATCAGGATATGGGCCTTAATATCAAAGGAGTAGATGCCGTTCAGCAATTCTACACAGCGTTGAAAGGGCTGGAAGATCCTGAGGATAAGCGTAAAGCCATTGGTCGTACTTTTATCGAAGTATTCGATCAGGAAGCGCATTTGATTCAGGATGTAAAATGGCTGGGGCAGGGCACAATTTATCCTGATGTGATTGAGTCGGTTTCGGTCAAAGGTCCTTCGGCTACCATCAAATCTCACCACAATGTGGGCGGGTTGCCTGAATTGATGAATTTGAAAGTAGTGGAGCCGCTGAATACTTTGTTCAAAGACGAAGTGCGGGAAGTAGGCAAGACCCTTGGCCTTCCCGGCAGCATCCTCGGACGTCACCCATTCCCGGGGCCTGGCCTGGCTATCAGGATTTTGGGCGACGTTACGGCGGAGCGCGTTGCCATTTTGCAGGAAGTCGATTCAATTTTTATTGAAGGCCTGAAAAAGCACGGATTATACAACGAAGTCTGGCAAGCAGGAACAATGCTATTGCCCATCCAAAGTGTGGGTGTCATGGGCGACGAACGAACCTACGAGCGGGTTGTTGCTCTGCGCGCCGTTACTTCTGTGGACGGCATGACTGCTGACTGGGCACATTTACCCTATGATTTCCTGGCCGAAATTTCCAACGACATCATCAACCGGGTCAAGGGCGTCAACCGTGTCGTGTATGATATTTCGTCCAAGCCACCCGCAACCATCGAGTGGGAGTGAGGCAAATAGAATTTACTAGCCTACATTTGGCAAATAAAAAGCAAGTACTTTGAAACAAGCTTGTGGAGCGGGATTTCAGGTGCTTGTACATATAAAAAAACGGGAGGGCGAATAAAATCGCCCTCCCGTTTTTATGAAAATTAGGTTTGTTCTACAACCTCGATCTTCCGAAAATCAGGCTGAGAACAAAGAGTACGATAAATATGTAGAACAAAATCTTTGCGATTTCAGCGGCACCGGCGGCAATTCCGCCGAATCCAAGAACGCCAGCGATTATCGCTACGACTAAGAGAATAATTGACCATTTAAGCATGACTTCAAGGGGTTAGTTAGAAATGGGGAATTGTTTTATGGGTCTAAAACCTTGTTCCAGGAAGCTGTAACCAATTAGTGAGGAAATATACTAGCAGCAAAATCGCTTAATTTTTACCATTAATCAGAATGTGGGGTTTTTTCTCTACAAAAAAACAATAATTCATCGAGGCTTAATAAATTATTGTTATATAAAATCGTTTGAAATCGGAAGGCCGAACTAATAATTGTTCCATGCAACTACCCTCAACTTGTTTACTATTTTTTGTTTTATTGATATTTCAAAAATCGTTTGCGCAGGTTGTCTCTTCTCAAAAACCTGTTACTTTATTTACCATAAGGGCAATTGACGACAAAACTGGTCGGGAAATTCCGGCCGAATTCAAGGTTTTTTTGCATAACGCCAACGAAAGTTTCCAAGGGGCAAATCAAAGCGGAACGCCGTATTTTAATGTAAAAATGTACCATTCCGATACGGTGACCGTTGAAACTTCGTCGGAAAATTATTTTACGCTCGAAGAAGTACTTTTGGTTTCCTGTGATACCTGCGGATATTACCAGTACACCGCACTGATGGAAAAGCGGGCCGATACCGTTTTTACAAATCTCAAAATCAACGATGTTATCAAGCTTGACAAAATTTATTTTGATCAAAGCAAATACGAACTTCGACCCGAATCTTACGAACAGCTGCAGAAACTCTACCGCACGCTACGCGACAACCCTAAGTTAAAAATTGAGATTGCCGGACACACCGATAATGTCGGAGATCCCAGGCTAAATCAGTACCTGTCGGAAAACCGCGCGAAGGTCATTTATTCTTATTTATTACGAAAAGGTGTCGCTTCCAATCGATTACGACATCATGGCTATGGACATATAAAGCCCGTGGCTCCAAACGACACCGAGGAAAACAAAGCGCTGAACCGGCGAGTGGAATTCGTAGTCCTGGAAAATTAAAAACTGAGTGTAAGTACGCGTGGTATAAGAAATGTGTGCACACCTAATTTTCACTTCACACTAAAATTAGTTTTATGAAAAAGCTTCCAATCTTGGTTTTTGCCAGTATAGCAGGAGTTTTTGCCGCAAAAAGTACTTACGCCCAGAAATTTCTGGGCTTGTCTACGCAGTATAATGGTGGATTTTATGCTGCATACCAAAATCCGGCCTTTCTGGCTGATAACAGATTTTCCACGCAGCTGCATTTGTTATCAGGCGGTATCCATCTGGATAATAACTACGTCCGGTATGCTGCCCCTTTTTCGATGTTCGATCTGTTACGGCAGAAAAACGACCGGCCGCTCGATCCGTACGATTTAGTAGAAATCAGGAACGGAAAACCAAAAAACGGGACGCTTTCCGGCGAACTTCGCGGTCCGGCGGTTTCATTCCGGCTGGGCGACAAGACCAACTTAGCCATCATGACGCGCGTGCGCAGTGGGGTACAGGTAACGGACGCCTCCGAGCAACTGATGGCCATTGCGCGATTGGGATTGGCAAACGCCCAAAATCTGGAAGACTTTGGCATATTGGCTCTTTTTGCTTCGCAATCGGAGAACAAATTCAATCTGACCAGTCAGGCGTATTCCGAATGGGCGGCATCGCTCGGCCAGGTACTTGCTGAGAACGACGCGATTCGTTTAAAAGGCGGCTTTACGGTAAAGAGGTACTTTGGCTACGCGGGAGGCTATGTGCAGAATCAGGAGCTAAACTACCGCGTGCTGCCTGACTCAACTAAAGTCAATAGCGCCTATATGCAGATTGACCGCTTCGCAGCGACCATGGGCTATACTGATGCTTCACGTGCTTCATTTCTGTCGCCGGGCTGGCTATTTGGCCGAAACTCGACTGGCAAAGGCTGGGGCTGGGACGCAGGTTTGGTACTTGAATTATTGAATGAAACTGAAGAAATGCCCCATATGCGGCTGAGTGCTTCGGTAACTGATATCGGCCTGATCAAATACCAGGGAGCCAAGGTTAAAAACTATCAGATAGATGCCACAAACCGGCAAATCACCGAAGAGGAATGGCGGGGATATAGCTCGCCTCGTGAAGGCGAAAATCTACTTAATGCTTTCGGTAGAGTATTGGAAAATGAATTCGGGCTGACGGATGAAGATAATACGGGGCAATTCAGCATTGCCACGCCTGCGGCGTTGAATCTGGGAGCTGACATTCGGCTTGTGAAAAATATCTACGTCAACGCCACGGTGATCCAGGGGATTGAAAGATCATCAACGCCTCAATTCAGGCAAACGAGCCTTCTGGCAGTGACGCCCCGCTTTGAATCTGAGCAGGTTGGACTGGCCTTTCCGATCATCCGGCAGAACGTAGGATGGGCGGTGGGAGCCGGGCTACGCGCCGGTCCATTTGTCCTTGGTTCCGATAATCTCCTGGGAGTTTTTTCACGCAACGGAAGCTTCAAAGCCCAGGGGGTTGATGTGTACGGTGGACTGAGTATTGGGTTGAACAAATTCAACAAGCGGTAATCCGGGATATTGGATTTCATCGGCATGGTTTTTACAGTCTAGAAAGCCTGGACTGAAAAACTACATGAAAGAAAATATTTCTACCTTCTCCCGCTGGATTATTGTGATCATTGGCGTCCCGGCAGCCATGTACTTGGGCAAATCATTTTTGGTTACTTTTTTCGTGGCCATTGTATTGGCAATGGTTTTTAGCCCGGTCATGGACTGGCTGATGAAGAAAGGGATCGGAAAAGGGTGGTCAGTTATGCTGTGCACCCTCATCCTGGTTCTGTTTTTCGCTGGGATGGTTAGTTTGCTCTATTATCAAATGAGCCTGATGGCTGAGGATTTGCCTCGGATGGAGCAAAAAGCCATGAGTATGCTTGATAAAGCCCAAAGTTTTGTTAACCAAAAATTTGGTGTGAGCCCCAAAGAGCAAACCGAAAAAGTTAGTCAGGCAGCAAGCCGAATGGGTTCATATGCCGCCGGTTTTTTCGGCTCTTTCACCAGTACTCTGGCCAGCTTCCTCCTGATGTTTGTTTATGTGGTTCTTTTGCTTTCACACCGTACCGAAATCGAAAATTTCATAATTCGTTGTGTCGACCCCGAAAAGAAGCTGAAAGCACACAAGCTTATTTACGAAGCCCGCGATACTGCGAGTATGTATGTATGGGGAATGCTGAAAGACATTTCAGCCCTTGCCGTAGTGTACGCCATCGGATTCCTGATTGGAGGAATAAAGTACAGTATCCTGCTGGCAGTTATTGCCGCCCTATTCTCTTTCCTGCCTTATATCGGAAATATAATTGGTGGCGGTTTGGCGGCAATCCTGGCTCTGCTATCGGGCGAACCTTCTTCTTTTTTAATAGTTGCCGGGGTTATGACCGCTGCCCAACTGATCGAAAACTACGCGTTGTCACCCTTTTTAGTCGGAAATGCCGTTGGTCTCAATCCAATGTTCAGTATTATTTCCATTATTCTTTTCGGTGGTATTTGGGGAATCGGCGGGGCCATAATCGCATTGCCGTTGACGGGCATCATCAGGGTAGGCTTCAAGCTTTCCTCAACCACCCAGCCGATGGTAGATTTAATGGGGGAAGATTAAGACGCAACCCGGATAAAAAAAATGCCGTATTTAATTCCTGGGGATTGTTCGATATAAGTCTAATCCGTACATTGTAGGAATTCAAGCGACAATTTTATGAGTATTACTACCCTGTTCGCCGTTCTGGGCGAAGAAGACTATGTTGTCTCCCTGCATGCCCGCCAACACGAAGTACTGGCCGATGAGCCCGAAGAGCTTGGCGGCAAAGATCAGGGACTTACCCCCTACGAACTGATTCTTGGCGGTTTGGGCGCCTGTACGAGTGTTACACTGAAAATGTACGCACAGCGTAAAGGCTGGGAGGTACAGGATGTTGATGTCAGGTTAGAACTAGCCATTGAAAAAGGTCAGACCCCCGTTATTACACGTCGTATCAAGGTCAAGGGCAACCTAACGCCGGATCAGTGCGACCGACTTCTCCAAATTGCAAACAATTGCCCCGTTCATAGATTATTGAATCATCCCATCGATATTGAAAGTGCCTTGTATGATATTCAGGCAGAGGGATGAGATCGTGTATTGACCAATCAATTTTGCTATTTCTTATAAATTCGGCATTTGGAGTGGTGAGGTCAGTTGGCGCAATACTACTTACAAAGCAAAATTCTGAACGAACTGGAACCCCGAACATTATCAATGAGGCATATAGTCATAGTAGGGAACGGCATTAGTGGTATAACCGCTGCCCGCCACATTCGCAAACACTCCGACGATCGTATCACGGTAATCTCAGCCGAAACCGAACACTTTTTCTCCCGTACGGCCCTGATGTACATTTATATGGGCCATATGAAATACGAACATACCAAGCCCTACGAAGATTACTTTTGGGAGAAAAACCGGATTGAACTTCGGAAGGCGTGGGTGAATCATTTTGATTTTGAAAACAAATCCTTAACGCTCGATCACGGTACTGAGGTACCCACCGAACTACCGTATGATATCCTGATCCTCGGTGTGGGTTCGAAGAGCAACACATTTGGCTGGCCGGGACAGGATCTGGAAGGGGTTCAGGGACTCTATAGTTATCAGGATCTGGAAACCATGCAGGCCAATACCGAAGGGATCGAGCGGGCAGTCATCGTGGGGGGCGGCCTCATTGGAATTGAAATGGCCGAAATGCTCCTTACGCGCAACATTCAGGTAACTATGCTTGTAAGGGAAATGGCCTATTGGGAGGCCATATTGCCGAAGGAAGAAGCCCAAATGATCGGCCGGCACATCCGGGAGCATGAGGTAGATTTACGCTTTGAGACTGAACTTGAAGCGATTCATGACGACAATAATCGCGAGACAGCCCTGCGGGTGACCAGCGTAACTACCAAGACCGGTGAAAAGATTGACTGCCAGTTTGTTGGCCTGGCAGTAGGAGTACATCCCAACATCAAGCAATTCAAAGATACTTTTCTGGAAGTTGACAAGGGAATTCTGGTCAATGAATTTTTGGAAACGAATATTCCTGATGTGTACGCAATCGGCGATTGTGTGCAGCATCGAAATCCCCTGGAAGATCGTAAAGCTGTGGAGCAGATTTGGTACACGGGCCGAATTATGGGCGAAACCGTGGCGCGGAGCATCTGCCAGGTCAGAACGCCTTACCAGCCCGGCGTGTTTTTCAATTCCGCCAAGTTCATGGACATTGAGTATCAGACGTATGGTCAGGTGCCAGCTCACACCCCGGAAGGCCAAAAAAGCTTCTATTGGGAGCACCCTGACGGGAAAATTGCTTTACGGTTAAATTATCGGGAAGATAACAATGCGTTGGTAGGGATTAATAATTTTGGCATGAGGCTGCGACACGAAGTCTGTGAGAAATGGATAAGCGGCAAGAAAAGTATCGGCTACGTCCTTTCCCACTTTCGGGATGCCCATTTTGACCCCGAATTTTTTCAACGACACGAAAAAGCCATTGTCGCGGCGTTTAACAAACACAGCCCGAAGCATAATGTGAAGCTCGGTGGGAAAACACCCTTTTGGGAGCGAATTTGGGGATAAATGCTAGACCGCCTGCGTTACCCAAAAGCTTGTTTTCGACAACAAATAAACCCTGAATCAACAAATTAAAATAGATGAATAGTATTCAAAAAATTGGCCTCGCGCTATTCGTGATTGGTTTCACCATTTGGATAGCTACGCTGAGCCTGGGAAAATATACCTTAACCCAAGAGATTTTAAGTGATACCCTTAATGTCAAAAAAGAGCATTATGAGCTTCTGAAGGCTAAGGCCGAACCAATGCTTGGCAAGACTTATTCAACGGCATTTGCATTCAGCAACGATTTCAGCAAGATTCAGGAGCAAGTAAATCAGGAATTGAGAGAAGCGAAAAAGGATGATCAGGTCATCTACGATAATTACGCGTTTTCGTTGACCAAAGCTGCATCCGAGGGACCGATTACCGAACATACCTCCCTATGGTTTTGGCTGAGCTTCGGACTGGCTATTGGGGGAGCGCTAATGTATATTTTCCCAAAAAACCGCCTTAGGCCCGGCATCAAAAACGACCACATTTTCCACCATCCGGCCACATCCCGTGGCTGGATCGGTATTCTGCTGGGTACTTTTCTGATCGCTTTTTACGTCGTGCTTTATTTTTATCCGCAATACATTGTCAACTGGGTGTTGCTGGTAGATCCGATCAGCGAGTTTCTCAATGGCGGCCCGGCTTCCCAATGGTTTTTGTATGGATTCATCTATACGCTGTGTATTGTCATCATGGGCATCCGCATGTTGATAAAGTACCGTCACTCTCCTTATCAGCAGGTCCGCACGGTGTCAGTCATGTTCTTCCAGACTTCTTTTGCCTTTATTATTCCCGAAATTCTGGTGCGGCTCAACCAGCCATACTATGATTTCAAGAATATGTGGCCGCTGGATTACGATTTTTTCTTTGATTTTAACCTGAATGCATTGCTCAGCAATGGTACTTTGGGACTATTTATGCTCGTTTGGGGTATTGCGCTATTTACGCTGGCTGTACCCATATTTACGTATCTCTACGGAAAACGCTGGTATTGCTCCTGGGTCTGTGGTTGCGGTGGACTGGCCGAAACGCTCGGCGATCCGCATCGTCAGTTGTCCGACAAGTCGATGAAAGCCTGGAAGATCGAGCGATATACCGTACACGGTGTGTTGGCATTTGCCATCATTATGACGGCCTTCGTGCTTTTTACCTACTTTACAGGTCAGTCCAATATTGGGCCCATTAGCAGTTATTCGGTACGCGCTGCTTACGGGTTCTGGATCGGGGCCTTATTCTCAGGCGTTGTTGGCGTGGGCTTTTATCCTTTGATGGGAAATCGCGTTTGGTGCCGTTTCGGTTGTCCATTAGCCGCCTATATAGGTTTAGTACAGCGCTTCAAGTCGCGCTTCCGTATCACCACCAACGGCGGGCAATGTATTTCGTGCGGTAATTGCTCGACGTATTGCGAAATGGGAATCGATGTCCGGGCTTACGCCCAAAAGGGCCAGGACGTGGTGCGGGCCTCCTGCGTGGGTTGCGGCATATGCTCGGCGGTATGTCCTCGGGGCGTGCTTAATCTGGAAAACGCCGATCCTCACAGCCGGGTGATGGTGGCTCCCGAAATAATGGTAGGCAACGATATGCCTAAGATCAAATAGAGTTGGCCCTATAAGGGTCAACTTCTTCTCTTATTTTGCTCCATCGTGCAGGAGTTCCATCCCCGTAGAACTTCTTGCTTTGAAACCCGTCCACGTCTTTTCATTTGAACTTACGGGCAAATCCAGGTACTTGTCGTACTCCTTTCCTTTCAGGTACTTCCCCAAAAATGCGGTGACGAAATGCTGGTTGATATTGTTGATCCGCCGCTCGTCCCAGGCGGGTTCGGCGTAGCGGTAATATTCATCGAAGGGTAGTCCGGGCTGCAAGGCAACAGCGGGAGGCGGGTTGGGGGCTACATTATGTCGGGCGTTTTCGTACGTAAGCAAGTACCGCTCGGCATTGACCGCTCCTGTGTAAATCGCCTTGATGCCTTTTTCGTAGCCTGAAATATCGTCCTGACTACCCGCCACGAAAAATGTAGGTACTTTCAAGCCTTTCAGACTTTCGCTATCCCAAACGCCCCGCTCCATGCCCCACGGTGCAAAAGCCACCACGGCTTTGATGCGCGGGTCCAGTGATTTTTCGTAGTCGGTGTTGCGGGTGGTACGTACTTCAATGGCTTTGCTGCCGCCCGTCATGCCGCCAAAAGCTTTGGCAAAAGCTTCGCTATATCCCGCCCCGGCCACATTCAGCACGCCGTAACCTCCCATCGAGTAGCCGATCAGGCCCGTTTTACTGGCGTCAAGCAGTCCGGCAAGAAAATGATTGCTGTTTGGTTTACCGAGATCAGCCATTTGATTAAGTACAAAAAGGATGTCCTTGGAACGGTTGAGCAATGTACTGGTAAATCCCGCCGCGTCGCGAAAAGTAGACTCGGCGTGGTCGATGGCTATCACGACGTAGCCCTTTGAGGCGAGATTTTCCGTCAGGTAACTCAGCAGGTACCGTGAGCCGACATACCCGTGAGACACCACAACCAATGGAAACGTACCGGCAGTGGACAGAGGCTTTGCGTCTCGTGCGGCTCGTCCTTTGAAAGTAAACGGGATCAAGGGCCGCTTGGGATCGTTGGAAGTACCCATGACTTCCTCGTAGTTAACCATTTCCTGCTGGTCAGCGGACAGGCTCGCCGGGTACCATACTTCTACTTTTAATGCCCGATCATACCTGGCCTCCGCATTGTTTTTGAATCTGAGGATATCGACCTGATCTTTATTCACAAAATCAAGCGTTCGAACCCCGATTTTAAAATCACCTCGCGCTGAAAGTTCAGGGGCATCCGGGAGAGCATCACCGTATACGAAAATATTTTCGGTAATTTGGGAAAACGAAAAGGATGCTGCCAAAAATTGAACCGACAGTATTCTAACTAATAGTTTTATAAAATTCAGGGAGCGTTTCTTCATCAGTTTTTGAGAAGCATGAAATACTTTTTTTTTATCGGGGCCTTTTTCTGTATATCCATTATGTCGGCCCTGCCATGGATAAAGGCTACTGAGAATGGGAACTACTACAATTACAAAAAGACGCCAACCCAGAGAGACGCTAAACTTCAATTGGCTGAGGAACCCATTACCGGCGCCGATCAAACTACCGCCTACCTGGATTATTTGAAAAATAAGCGGGTTGGCATTCTGGTAAACCAAACCTCGATCATCGGTAGTACTCCGATGGTAGATAGTTTGGTGGCTTTGGGTGTAAACATTGTTCGAATATTTGGCCCAGAGCATGGCTTTCGGGGGAATGCAAGCAACGGGGCTAAAGTTAGCGATGGAGTCGATACCAAAACGGGCATTCCCGTTATTTCTCTTTACGGAAAGCAGAAAAAGCCAACCAAAGAACAAATGGCGGACCTGGATGTCATGATCTTCGATATTCAGGATGTCGGAGCGCGGTTTTACACCTACATCAATACCCTTGGGCACGTTATGGAAGCCTGCGCCGAAAATAGGAAGGAATTAATGATACTGGACCGTCCGAATCCGAATGGATTTCTGGTGGATGGCCCTATCCTGGAAGATCACCTGCGCTCAGGCATTGGCATGTACCGAATACCCATCAGCCATGGGCTTACCATCGCTGAGTTTGCCCAAATGATCAACGGGGAAGGATGGCTGCCCAATAAAATGAAATGCCGATTAAAGGTCATAAAGGTAGCCAACTATACCCACGATACGCCTTATGTACTTCCTGTGTTGCCATCGCCCAACCTCAACACCCAGCAATCCGTCATGCTATATCCTCACATTTGTATGTTTGAAGGGACAATTGTCAGCCAAGGACGGGGGACCTATATTCCATTTACGGTACTTGGCGCTCCGCTCCTCAAAGGAAAGTACTCTTTTACTTTTACGCCCAAAAGTATTAAGGGAATGAGCGAAACCCCGTTGCATCAGAACGAGGTTTGCTACGGCCTGGATTTGCGAAACTATGATGTAGAAAAACTACGCCAAGCCCGAAAAATCAACCTTGATTGGCTAATTGAAATGTACCAGGCCTATCCGGTGAAGGAAAAATTCTTCGATAACAGCCAGAGTAAACAAATGGGAGATTTTAATAAACTGGCGGGTACCGAAAATCTGAAGAAACAAATTATTGCGGGAGTACCGGAAGTCGAAATACGGCAAAGTTGGGAGCCGGGCTTGTCGGATTTCAAGAAAATGCGCCAGCAATATCTGCTCTATCCATAAGCCGATGTAAAATCATTTCCAATTGCCTGATTCGGAATTCTCCTACTTTTCGAACACTATTTTTCCCCTCCCCAAACTCTGAAAAATTGCCATGAAAGCTCTGATTGTCTGTACTAATCACGATACCTTCCCTACCAAAACAAATAAAACTGGGTTATGGCTCAGCGAGTTGACCCATTTTTGCGAGGTACTTGACAGGCACAAAATCCTCTACGACCTAGTCAGCCCACTCGGAGGTACCATTCCTATCGATGAGCGCAGCCTGGATTTAAGTGATCACCTGAATGAGAAGCACTATGAAGACGAAGCATTCAGGCAGCGACTGGAAAACTCATTGAAACCTACCGACCTAGATCCGAAGCATTACCGGCTAATTTACTTCACGGGGGGGCACGGTACTATGTGGGATTTCCCGGAAAATACCGCATTGCAGGAACTTACGAAGGCTATCTACGAAAATCGCGGTACGGTAGCTGCCGTTGCCCACGGGGTATGCGCACTGCTCGATGTGAGGCTTTCCGATGGGAATCGACTTATTGACGATAAGTACCTGACGGCCTTTTCTAATATGGAGGAAACGTTGTCCAGTATGGTGAGTGAAGTACCTTTCTCGCTTGAAGACCGCCTGCGGGAAAACGGTGCCCACTTTACAAAAAGCATGATCCCTTTCACCCAATATATTGAAATGGACGAGCGGCTCGTCACGGGCCAGAATCCTGCCTCCGCCAAAAAAATTGCCAAAAAACTGGTTGAGGAACTGATCGAAAAATAGGTCGGGCCGTGGTGCCATTGGCCTCCTTCCCAATTTTTATCAATAAAATTTACTTCCTCGTGCAACTTTCTGGTCGCCCCGTGCATCCATTAAGGGGCAAGGTAGCACGGGCGGCCGTGTTTTTTTCCGTTTATCCAATTTCTCGTCCATTTGTGTATAAAAAGGTTCTATGCAATGCATAGTACCTACCTTTGACCCATCGAAATCGCCACGAAACCACGATGCGCACGCGGAATTTCGGGTGGGAACTTAAACTACTATTAGCCATGAAATTTTTTACCAAGCTGGTAGCGCTGCTACTGGTATCGGCCCCACTGTGGGCGCAGAACACCCAAAAAGGAGCGGTCTCCGGCTCGGTGCTGGACGAAAGGAATGCCGCTTTTCCATTTGTCAATATACTCTTACTCAAAGCCAAAGACTCAACCCTCGCCAAAGGGATGACCTCCGACACGGATGGTAAATTTTTGTTTGAAGGAATAGAAACCGGCCGGTACCTGACCCTGGTTTCTATGGTTGGTTACCAAAAAGTCTACAGCCCCGTCTTTACAGTGGCCAATTCTGAGGTCAAGCTTTCACCCGTCACGCTGGCCACCAGCGTTGAATTGCTGAATGAAGTCAAAGTAGTAGCCCAAAAGCCTTTCATCGAACAGCAGATTGACCGCACGGTCGTCAATGTAGAAAACAGTATCGTCTCGGCGGGGGCCACGGCTTTGGAAGTACTCGAACGAGCGCCTGGGGTAGTTGTAGATCAGCAAAACGATGCCTTGAAATTACGCGGCAAAGACGGCGTACTGGTGCAGATCGACGGCAAACGTAGTTTTCTTTCCCAAACTGAACTGATGAATTTGCTACGCAATACGCCCAGCGACAACATCGAAAAGATCGAGCTAATCACCAATCCTTCGGCAAAGTACGATGCAGCGGGCAATTCCGGGATCATCAACATTGTATTTAAAAAGAATAAAAATTACGGCACGAACGGCAACTTCACCATTGGTGGAGGGTATATGCCCGATGGTTCGGTAGGGCGGGGCAATGGTTCGCTGGCCCTCAACCACCGTCAGGGCAAGATCAATATCTTCGGTAACGGTAGTGTTTATACGGGGGGAAATGTCAATACCAACGATATTTATCGTACTATCCCTTTCGAGGGCGAGGTCACGATTTTTGATCAGCAAAATAAGCGCCGCTCCAACTATCGGAACTACAGTCTCCGTGCTGGGATGGATTACAGCCTGACGGACAAGACCACGCTGGGCGTATTGGCCTCGGCCTTTCTTAACGACTGGTCGCAGCCAATAGGTAACAACAATACCCAAATTCTGGACGGCGATTCTAATCTAGTGCGCTCATTTTTGACCCAATCGAGCAACGGTCAGAAAACAAATAATGTTACCGCCAACCTGAACGTAAAGCACAAATTTGACGATAAGGGCAAGGAACTGACCTTCGACGCCGACTACGTACGCTACGGAGGACAAAGCTTCAACAATCTCAATACCAGTTATTTCAAACCGGATGGAACACCTGACGGCTCACCTGATCTTGTCAGGAACGATATGCCTTCAACGATCAACATTGGGGTAATTAAGCTTGATTACGTTCAGACCCTGGGTAAGGGAAAATTCGAAACGGGCCTGAAAAGCAGCTACGTGAAGTCGGACAATGACCTGACTTTTGAAGTAAAACAAGATGTTTGGGTAATTGACCCGACGCGCACCAACCGATTCAAGTACACGGAGAACATTAACGCTGCTTACGTGAATTATGGCGGCAAATTGGGCGAGAAAACGTCCTATCAGTTGGGTTTCCGGGCAGAGCACACCCATTCGATAGGTAATTCAGTCACGCTGAATGATGTTCGTGACCGTAACTACCTGAATCTTTTTCCAAGTGTATTCCTCTCGCAACAGTTGGACAGTAGCAACGTGCTGAATTTCTCCTACAGCCGCCGCATCGATCGCCCTGACTACCAGTCACTGAATCCCTTTGAGTTTTATCTCGATCCCTATACGTTTCAGCGCGGTAATCCCAACCTTCGACCGCAGTACACCCACTCGGTTCAGTTGACGCACGTTTATAAAGGGTTTTTGAACATCAGTATTTCTTACAGCCATATCAATGATCTGATCGCCAGTGAAGTACCAAGACAGATTGCCTCAGAAAATAAGACATTCGTAACTACCGAAAACCTCGATAACCAGGAGAATGTCAACCTTACCGTATCTCTGCCTATCCCGGTGGCCAAGTGGTGGACGCTACAAGCCAACCTGACGGGCTCATACAATCGTTACAAAACCTACTACGGTGACGAGCTGTACGATGTCAACCAGTTGAACTACAATGTATATGCGAGTAACCAATTTAAAATGAAGAACAATTGGTCTGCCGAATTATCCGGCTGGTACAATAGCCCGGCAGTTTACGGTTTCTTTGTTTCCAGGCCACAGGGAATGATTAATCTGGGCCTGCAGAAGAGCATATGGGAGAAGAAAGGAACTTTAAGACTCAATGTGAGTGATATTTTTTGGATGAACAAATTTCAGGGAAGGGCACAATTCCAGGAAATCGACCTCCGGGTGAAGTCTACCTGGCCTAGCCGACAAGTGCGGCTCACATTTACCTACAATTTTGGCAACCAGAATGTAAAAGGTGCCCGCCAGCGAAATACCGGAGCCGACGACCTGCAGCAAAGGATCAAATCCAATTAAAAATATTGCGTTTGACAGCGCAGAAAGTACTAATCCTCATACGATTAGTTTAGGTTAAGAATATGGAAATCCGCCCCTTGTTAAGGAGCGGATTTTTTGTTGAAATAACCACCTGGTTGATCTGTACTTTCTATAATTCTGGATTGAGCATGGAAGGATCGAATAGGATTTCCAATGAACAAAATACGCATGTTTAAGCAGGAGCTTAGGTTAATCCTACCGGATACCTACCAAAAGATCCCTTGGGTTGAGTGGTCTGGCGATGAAGTGTGTTTTCTGGTTTTACGGTAAACAATTTCCTATTGTCGGGGGTAGTATTCAGAGTCACCTGATTGCTTCGTACCAGATTGGATTTTTCATACCATGGTTTTGCGAGTTGCCATAACTGTAAAAGAACTTTCCCGTTCGATTGAATTCTACACTAATATTCTGAATTTTAAGCTGGTCGGAAGATATAACTTAAATAACCCGGCAGCTGGGTGGTTGTTTGGGCTAACCGATGCCAGCCAGGTATTTGGCGTGGAGGTCGCCGTCATGGCTTTGGGTGATGAAATCATTGAGTTGATGGAATTCCAAAATTCAGCACCAACCAAAGGTATACCTGTCGACACCGCCAGCAACGACCTATGGTTTCAGCATTTGGCCATCGTCGTATCCAACATAGAATTGGCGTGGGAGCATCTGAAAAAGTTCGATATTGAGTCAATTTCTCCTTCCCCGCAGAGATTGCCAAAGTACCTGCAAGCGGCGGGGATATCAGCCTATTATTTTAATGACCCCGACGGTCATGTTTTGGAATTGATTCATTTTCCCGCGGATAAGGGGGATTCCAAATGGCATACTAACAAAGCGGGTTTGTTTCTCGGTATCGATCATACTGCCATCGTCGTGCAGAATACCCAGAATAGCATCACCTACTATCAGAATCTGGGTTTTGAAATAAAATCTCAAACGGAAAACTACGGTCCTCAACAGGAAAAGCTGAACCAGGTAGAGGATTCACATTTACTAATAACCGGACTGAAGTTAGGGCAGGGGATGGGCGTGGAAATGCTGGATTTTATAAAGCCGGAGAATGGACGCCCCATTCCGGGTACTTCTCAGCCATATGATTTGATCTATTGGCACACGGTCATCGAGGTCGATGACTTAACTACCACTTTTAACTGGATGAAAGCGCAGGGCAGCCAACTGGTATCAACCAAAATAACCAGATTGCTGGATTGGCAGAAAAACGTTTTTGAAGGATTTATAGCCCGTGACTACGATGGACATGCCACTTTAATCCTTAAAAACCGCTCCCCTCTACTGGAACCTTGACTATTTCGTAAACAAAAAGCTTTAGACCAGGTTTCCGTGTCTTGGTAAATCTGGCGTGATTCTTCACTGAAAATCTTACACATTGGATAATAAATTCGACATAATCATTATTGGTACGGGCGCCGGAGGTGGGACAGTCTTAGATACTTTAAAAAAATCGGGTAAGCGTATACTGGTGCTGGAACGAGGTACTTTCATGCCTCGCGAAAAGGAAAACTGGGATGCCGTGGAAGTCTTTCAGAAAGACCGTTACCATAATGCCGAAGATTTTTACGACGAAAAAGGTGAAAAGTTTCAGCCTGAAATGGGCTATTGGGTCGGAGGCAATACAAAAGTGTATGGAGCGGCTCTATTCCGTTTGCGCGAGCAGGATTTTCAAAGAACGCAGCACGCTGGCGGAGTTTCGCCCGAATGGCCGCTGACATATGCCGACTTTGAGCCCTATTACACCAAGGCTGAAAAACTCTTTAATGTACACGGGCAAAGAGGGCTTGATCCTACGGAACCATTTATGAGCGAGGAGTATCCTTATCCACCCATAAGCCATGAACCCGTTATTCAGGATTTACACGAAAGATTAAAGGCTCTCGGCTACCGACCTTCCTACCTTCCAATGGCACTGCGCCTGAATGAAGAGGACCGCCTGAAAAGCGAGTGCATCCGCTGCAATACCTGCGACGGGTTTCCTTGTCTTGTTCACGCCAAAGCGGATGCCGACATCAATTGTGTAAGGCCTGCCATGGGTGAATCGAAGGTGACATTGATGACAAACGCCCAAGCCACCAAACTGATCACCAATCCATCAGGTAACGAAATAAAATCGGTAGAAGTGGAAGTTAGCGGTGTCAAACAAGTTTTCTCAGCAGAGGTCGTCGTGGTGGCGTGCGGAGCCATCAATAGTTCGCTGTTGTTTCTGCAATCGGCTAACGACAAACATCCCAACGGATTGGCGAACCAGTCTGATCAACTCGGACGAAATTTCATGAAGCACCAGAGCGCTGCTATCATGGCGCTCAGCCGTCACGAAAACCCCACAGTTTTTCAGAAGACAATGGCGGTTGCTGATTTTTATTTTGGGGATAAAGATTTCAAATTCCCGATGGGTCATGTGCAGCTCATGGGTAAGTCAAACAAACACATGATCGCGGCGGATGCTCCTAAACTTGCCCCTGGTTTTTTACTTGAAGAAATCGCCGATCATACGATCGATTGGTGGCTGACCAGCGAAGATTTGCCTGATCCTGACAATCGAATCGAGCTAAAAAAAGGTAAAAAGATAATCAACTACACTCCCAATAACGAAGAAGCCTTCCAACGCCTGCAGAATAAGTGGAAGGAGGTACTAAAGGAATGTGAAATGGGTGATACTATCCTGGATCATCAATTTTATTGGGGGAAAAAGATTCCGTTGGCAGGGGTAGCTCACCAAAATGGCACCATGCGCTTTGGCGTTGACCCCAAAAATTCGGTCCTCGACCTGACCTGCAAGACCCACGAAATCGACAATCTGTACGTCGTTGATGGTAGTTTCTTCGTCTCCTGTGGAGCGGTAAATCCTTCTCTGACTATTATCGCCAACGCCATCCGGGTCGGTGAACACATTATGGATCGAATGAAGTAGTAAGTACCTTTACAAAGAAGTCTGGAAAAGCTAATTGAAGTTGGCATTGATTGATTTCATACTTTTGTCACTCAGGACAAAAGACTGTTTGGCATAATGGCGCATTTCTCTTCGATCCAAAACGATGCTCTGCTTTGGCAACAGCTAAAAGGCGGCAGCGAGCTGGCGTTGGGAAAACTACTTGCCAAATATTTCAATCCGCTGCAAAACTACGGCTACAAGTTTGTGCGCGATGAAGATTTTGTCAAAGACTGCGTACAGGAAGTATTCATCGAAATCTGGAATCGGCGGGAGCAACTCAGTTCTCCCGATAGCATTAGGGCCTACCTGCTCAGTTGCGTGCGGCGCCGTGTAATGAGGGAAGGGCATCGCCAGAATATCCTGAAAGATGAGTGGCCGGCCGACCTGGAGAACGATTTGAGTTTTGTATCATTTTCGCCAGAGTGGCACCTCATTGAGGAAGAGAGCGTTGCCGACACCACCCTTCGTATAGCTGATGCGCTAAATCGCCTGCCTAAAAGACAGCGCGAGGTCATTTACCTGCGGTTTTATCAAAATCTTGAAAGGGACGAAATTTCCGACATTATGGGGATCAATGCCCAGTCAATATCGAATCTATTGCAATCTGCCTATAAAAGTTTCCGGGAGAATTGGGTGGGTCTGATTTCTGTAATTCTGCTTCTTGGCTATTTTTACTTATAATTTTATCCAAAAACAAGTATCCACGAGTAGCTTTGGCCATCTATTACCAACTGACCGTCTCATTGTACTATGCAGTCCGATTATCAAAAATACGAGGTGGAGGATTTCGCCAGAGATGACCGCTTCCGACGATGGGTAATCCAGCGTGATCCAGAGAGCGAGGCATTCTGGAGCACCTACCTGGCTGAGAACCCAGCCATAAAAGGCAAAGTACAGCTGGCTCGAGCGTTCCTCTTTGCATTGGAAGAAAAAGATCTGGCCTTACCTCCTGCTGAGCTCAGTTCCATTACGGACGATGTCCTGCAACAAAATGAAGCGAAGGTGCCTTTTATTAGGCAACTTCTTAAAATAGCCGCGGTCTTCCTTTTTATTTCGGGAGCGGGCTATCTGTACTGGGTCAATCGTGACGGGTACTCTGAATTTGATTCGCTTTCAGAAATCAGTCCTGTTCTTGTGGCTGATTTTGAAGAAATTGAGAATAAAACAGGCGTACCGAAAAAAATCAAGCTTAGCGATGGCAGTGTCATAACCCTGTATAAAAACAGCAAACTACGCTACCCAAAACAGTTTCTTACCGACCATCGTGCGGTATATCTTACCGGACGCGCGTTTTTCAATATTACAAAAAACCCAAAGCAGCCATTTTGGGTACACACCGACCGCATCTCCACCCAGGTATTTGGCACCTCGTTTATGGTGACTGCCGAAAGCAAGAACGCTAAGGTAGAAGTACGCTCCGGGCGGGTTTCGGTATACACACGCAAGGATATTCAGACGGCCAAACGGAAGCAGCAGAAGGAGTCGATGGGGGTGGTCCTTACGGCAAACCAGCAGGCGTCTTTAGTCAGCAAAGAAGACCGGTTGGTGAAGTCATTGGTATCCAGGCCAGTTGCTATTCACGAATACGGGAGCCATGCATTCGAATTTGAGGATGCGCCAATCGGAGAGGTGTTTGATCAGCTCGAACGTACCTATGGCTTGCAGGTAATCTACGATGCATCCACCGTAAAGAATTGCTTTATCACGGCTAATCTTACCGACGAGCCGCTCTTCGAAAAGTTGAATCTTATTTCTAGAATTTCTCATTCCAGCTACGAAATAGTTGACGGACACATCATTATTCACAGCGTTGGTTGTGAAATTTAGGGTTAGATTGGGTGGTCTAAGGCTGTTATCGCTAATTTTTATCAAAATATTTATAATTTAGACAGTATCTGCTCAGTCCTCTTGCCATCCATGAATAAACTAACCTTCTATTCATGGACAAAAGATCAACCAAGTTCTACGTTTTCGCCTGTCTCATGAAACTATCGGCCATTCAACTACTGATTGCTGGTTTTTTCATGACTACTGCCTTGGCCCGCGTTGCCAACGGGCAGGAAATTCTCGAACAAAAAGTTACCGTTAAGGCAGGAAGCACTAATCTGAAAAGTGCTTTGAACGACCTGGAACGTAAAAGTAGCGTACGTTTTATCTACAATCCCCGGGAAATTGGTGCCGATCGCCGGGTGACGCTGGCTAGCCGGTCGGCTACTCTCAAAGAGTTGCTCGCTGAATTGCTATTCCCCTTGCAAATCCGGTATGAAGTTTCGGGTAAGCAGATCGCCTTATTCAAAAATCTTGGTGCTGCCAACACGCCAAACGATGGAGTGCAGAGTAATTCACAGGCACTACTGAACCAAACACTCAATCGCCAGGTGGTTGATCGAACGGTCGCCGGCCGAGTTACCGATGGCGTAGGAGGGACTGGATTGCCCGGAGTAAACGTGCTTCTGAAAGGAAGCACCGCAGGTACTTCCACCGACGCAGAGGGAAAATTTTCGCTCGTAATTCCTACCCAATACGACAATCCCGGTGCTACGTTGGTTTTTTCATTTGTCGGCTACAGCCCGCAGGAAGTAGCGGTGGGAAACCAAAATACCGTGGAGGTGGCAATGAACGTGGATAACAGACAATTGAACGAAGTGGTGGTTGTCGGTTACGGTACTCAATCACGTAAAAACCTGACGAGCGCAATCAGCACCATCAAGCCCGAAGAACTCAACCGGGGGGCTATCAGCGATGTCGGGCAATTGCTGCAAGGCAAAGTACCTGGCCTGAACATCTCGGCAAGCGGCGATCCCAACCGTCCTGCCGCAGTCGTGTTGCGGGGAGCCTCCACGATCAACAGCTCGCAAGGCCCTTTCTATGTGATAGACGGTGTACCTGGTGCGGATATTTCCATCATCGCTCCCGACGATATCGCTTCCATTGATGTACTTAAAGATGCCGCCGCTACTGCTATTTATGGTAACCGGGCCGCCAACGGCGTAATAATGGTCACCACGAAACGGGGCAAAGAAGGCCAGATGCGGATTTCTTACAGCGGGTTTGCGGGTATCGAAAAGGTATCAAGCAAGTTGGATGTTATGGATGCCGGACGGCTTCGGGCGTTCCTGACCAAAAATGGCCAGTCATTTTCACCCATTGACGATCAGGGTAAAGATACCGATTGGCAGGCCGCAGTTCAGCGGGGCACGGCGTACTCTCATAACCACAATATATCCATTGGTGGTGGTACGGAGCACAGCACTTACAGCGCCAGCATCAACTACCTCGACAAGCAGGGGATTTTACAGGGTAGTTCGCTCAACAGGGTTATCGCCCGATTGTCGGTTGATCAGTATGCGCTGAATGATAAGCTTCGGTTTAGCCTTAATGTGACTAATTCTAACAGCAACGCCAACAATACACCGCTGCGGAACAACGTGCTTCTGCAAATGATCAATCACCTTCCCGTTTCACCGGTTAAAAACGATGATGGTACTTATTTTGAAAACTTTCAGAACACGGGTTATTTTAACCCGGTGGCTATGATCGACCACGCCAAAGACAATACCAAGTATAATAATCTAGTGGGATCATTCAACACTCAGATCAAACTACCCTTCGATCTGACGTATGACCTCAATTTATCGTACCAGAATAACACTTCACTGCATGGGGAGTCATACCAAAGTTATTTTACCCAATACAATAGTGCGAATTTTTACAATAACCCCGATCCACCCGCGAACAAAGGGTTGCTGAATTTTGGCGTTAACGGTTCAGCACTGCGCAATACCTACCAAACCAGCCGCAAAGTGCTGGAAACTTTCCTGACCTGGGACAAGCAATTCGGTGACCATTCAATTAACGCTGTGCTGGGGTATTCTTATCAGGGATCAGTTGCGGGCGACGGATTCCAAACTACCAGTACCAACTTCCCGGTCGATAACATTGGCTATAATAACTTTTCGCTCAGTAATCCTTACAGCGTGGCTTCCTATCGCGTCGACTTCGGACCGGACGGAATTTACCAGGAAACGAAGTTGATTTCTGATTTTGCCCGTTTGAATTATAATTTCAGGGACAAATACTTAGTTCAGGGTTCTATTCGCCGTGACGGTAGTTCGGTATTCGGAGCCAATAATCAATGGGGGTACTTTCCGGCAGTCGGCGTAGCGTGGCGCGTGGCACAGGAGGACTTTATGCAAAATCAAACCTTTTTCGACGATCTGAAATTCAGGGCCAGTTATGGCGTAACGGGTAACTCTTCGGGATTCAATGCCTACACCGCGCAATTTATTTCGGGTAGTCTCGGTACGTACTACTACAATGGCGTACAGACTGCCGCCCTCGGCCCCACGCAGGCAGCCAACCCGGATTTACGCTGGGAGAAAACCTCAACTGCTAACATAGGGCTCGATTTCACCATCCTGAAAGGAAAGTTGAGCGGTACTTTGGAATTATATGACAAAGAAACCACGGGCATGATCTACTCTTATAGGGTCAACCCCGTGTTGGTACCCGTGGGCAGCATTATTGCCAATGGGGGCGACATGAGCAACAAAGGCGTCGAACTGAGTCTGAGCGCGACCCCTGTACAAACGGCTAATTTTAGTTGGAACACCGGCCTCAACCTGGCGCACAATAACAACGAGATAAAAAGTCTCACCAATCCCCTTTTCGTCGGTGGTGATTCGGTTCGTATTACACAGCCCGACGGAGGTGGACAAACCGGCAGCACGCTTCAGATCCTGAAAGCGGGCAAGCCGTTGGGCCAATTTTTCTCGCTCGACTACGCAGGCAAAAACGAAAACGGGATATCTCAGTACGTGGGACAGGATGGAAATCTTACAACTTCACCTGCTATCGGAACCGACTATCGTTATTTGGGCAGTCCTCAACCCAAGTTATTGGTGGGCTGGAATAATTCGCTCCGCTACGGCAACTTAGACCTAAATGTGTTTTTTCGGGGAGTGTTTGGGAATAAAATATTCAACGCTACCCGCGCTGATTTGTTCCGGCCAAGTACTGCCCAGTATACCAATATTCTGGTGGATGTAGCCGATGAAAGTGTCGACGATGTCAACTCCTACAAATATTCCAGCCGTTTTATAGAAAGCGGAAGCTACGTTCGCCTTGACAATGCCACCTTGGGCTACAATTTCAAAAATCTGGGCAAGTACCTCCGCACGGTTCGGGTTTATTCTTCTGTCAATAATGCGTTTGTCATTACCAAATACACTGGCATTGACCCGGAAGTCAATCAGGGAGGAATAGCGCCGGGGGTTGACTCCAACAATTTCTATCCCAAAACGCGGACGATTCTGCTGGGAGTGAACGTGTCATTTTAAAAAAATATCAAAGGAATAAATTATGAAAAAGCTACTATCCTCCGGCCTGTCGCTGATACTACTATTATACATCGTTTCAGCCTGCCACGATGTGAGCGTCCCGATTAGCACCGAACTGACGCCCGATGTTTTCCCCCAAAATCCCAACCAGTTTATCCAGGCTTCCGGCCCGCCTTATGCCGCGCTGCGGGGTAGTTATGCCCTTGACTACTGGTTTTTGCAGTCGCTGAGCACCGATGAGGCTATTCTACCCGCCAGGGGTGGTAACTGGTACGACAACCAGAACTACCGGATGCTGCATTATCACGACTGGACTAAAGACCAGGGCTCCATTAACGGTGCCTGGTACTGGCTATCTACCGTAATCGGGACGACCAACCAGGCACTATCAGTCTTGAGTGCTACAATTCCGGCTACTGACCCATCAAAGCCTACCAACCTGGCAGAATTGAAGATGGTACGGGCATTTTCGTATTTCATGATGATGGATTTGTACGGAAACGTTCCGATTGACACGCTCTACGGCGATTTTACCCCGCACCCCAATATACCCCGCGCCCAGGTGTTCTCTTTTATCGAGAAAGAGATAAAAGAAGCACTGCCCAATCTGAGCCAGGTGACGGGTCAGGCCACTTACGGGCGGTTTAATAAGTATGCAGCTTACGCATTGCTGGCCAAGATGTACCTGAATGCAGAATACTACACGGGAACCCAGCGATACAACGATGCGGTGGCTGCTTGTGACAACATTATCAGTTCGGGAGCTTACGCGCTGGAACCTCGTGCTTCGTACCTGCAGATGTTTTACCCTAACAATGGACCGCAAATGAAGGAGTTCATCTTTGCGATTCCCTACGACCCTGCGGCTGGCGCCCTACCCGGAACCAACGGTTTTATGTACTACGGTCGTTACGATGTAGCGCGTTCTTTAAGAACGAAGTTCGGGCTTCCGTTCACACCAAGTGCTCCAAGAAGTACCCTGCCGGAATTCTTTGCTTACTTTAATGATGCCAATGACATTCGGAATAAGCAATGGCTTACAGGATTGCAGTTTATGAGCGACGGCGTAACGCCCATAATGGTTACGACCACAAAGAAAGGTTACGATCAGTTTTATTCTGGTGCCGATGGCGGAGCTGCTTATACTTACCAAGTGGATTTAACACCAAAAATCGTTTTACGCCAGAGCGAGGCTGCCTTTGATTTGGGAAATGATGAAATTGCCTGGAATATGGGGTACCGAAACATAAAGTTTTATCCTGACAATACTTCCACCTCCCGGAATCAGAATAACGATGTCCCGGTTTTCAGGTACTCTGATGTCATCCTGATGAAAGCTGAGGCCATTCTGCGCGGTGGCACCGCGACACAGGGACAAACCGCTCTCTCCCTTGTTAACCAACTTCGGGCTGTTCGTACTACCTCGCCTGCCTTAGCCAGTGTGAGTCTGCAGGATATTTATGCCGAGCGATGCCGCGAGTTTGCCTGGGAGACGTGGCACCGAAATGACATGATCCGCTTCGGAAAATACGAAGATAGCTGGGGTTTCAAGACGAATAAGGATACGTATCGACGTATTTACCCAATTCCCACTTCGGCAATGACTGTCAACCCCGCCCTAACTCAGAACCCAGGATATCAATAGGTTTGGATAATAGGGGTACTTGGTGTTAAATCTATCTTTCTAAAATCAAGTCGGAGAGCGGCAGTAGGAGAAACTACTGCCGCTCTTTTCTTTTTCAATATTTAATGAAATGGTTAGAAAATAGTACTTCAAATATGAATATGCGCTTGTTCTCCATCGCAATAGTAATCTGCCTCACCACGCTGCCTGGCAAGTCAGAAGCTGCGAAAAACCCACATCCAAACATTATCTTCATCATGGCCGATGATCTGGGCTATGGAGATCTGGGTTGTTACGGACAGGAAAAAATCAAGACGCCGCGGATCGACCAATTGGCCAGAGAAGGCATGCGCTTTACTGATTTTTACGCCGGAGCCACGGTATGTGCACCATCGCGTTGCTCCCTGCTCACGGGGAAACATAACGGTAACGCTTACGTAAGGGGAAACTACGAGGTGGGACATTGGGATTCGTACCTCGGGCAGCTACCAATTCCCGAAGACGAAACTACCATTTTTGAAGTCCTGAAACAGCAAGGGTATGCTACTTCGGTGTACGGAAAGTGGGCCATGGGTAGGGCCGAATCCTCCGGGGCCCCCGATCGTCACGGCGTCGACGATTTCTTCGGGTACAATTGCCAGCGTCATGCGCACAGCTACTACCCCTACTATCTGGAAGGGAATTTTGGCCAAAAATTCTGGCAGGAAGGCAATACCCGGCAGCCGGGCGGTAAAACCTATTCTCACGATGTACTGGCTGAAAAAGCGCTGAATTACATAAAAGAGAATAAGGATAGTACCTTTTTTATGTACGTACCTTTTACGATTCCACACGGACCTTTCGAAGTACCGGATCTGGGTATCTACAAGGATGAAAACTGGGATAGTAAGCTGAAAACGCAGGCCGCCATGATCAGCCGGATGGATAAGGACGTGGGCCGAATCATGGATTTGTTGCAAGAACTCGGCATCGACGATAATACCCTGGTTTTCTTTACAAGCGATAACGGCGCCCATGGCAGCGGAGGTACTCTTGAATTTTTTAAAGCATCAGGTCCCCTGCGGGGTAAAAAGCGCGATTTGTACGAGGGTGGGATCAGAACGCCGATGATTGCCCGCTGGCCGGGGAAAATCAAGCCCGGATCGATTTCCCATTTTGTCGGCGCATTTTGGGACGTCATGCCCACGCTGGCTGAGATTTCGGAAACCAAAGTACCATCCGAAATTGATGGCATATCTTTCTTGCCCGAGTTACTCGGGAAAACGCAGCCGGCCCATCATTACCTCTACTGGGAATTTTACGAATTGGATGGCAGGCAAGCCATTCGGAAAGGAAAGTGGAAGGCTGTCCGGCTCAATCTGCACAAGAATTTTCATGGTTCACCCGTCGAGCTTTATAACCTAGAGCTGGATATTTCGGAAAGCAATAATGTGGCCAGCCAGTATCCCGAAATTGCCCGGGACCTCCTTGGTCTCATGCAGGCGTGTCATAGTCCATCGGAAAATTTCCGGTTCAGGAGTCAGTAGATTGTCACATCTGGACGACAACTACCATTGGTGTATATAGACAGAACAGGCAGCATTCTTAGAGAAATGCTGCCTGTTTCGAAATCTAGAACACCAATTGTACTCGCTTGGAATGGGACTTCTGCTAGTGGATTGAACGAAAAAAACGGCTATTTCTCCAAAGCGGCAACGCCAGGTAGCGTTTTCCCTTCCATGTATTCCAGCAAAGCGCCACCGCCCGTGGATACGTAGCTGACCCGGTCGCCGTAGCCGGCATTATTGACCGCGGAGGCTGAGTCGCCACCACCGATCAGCGAGAAGGCGTCGTTTTCTTCGGTTGCTTTCACGACGGCTTTGGCAATCGCGTTGGTGCCTTTAGCAAAGTTGGAGAACTCGAACACGCCCATCGGACCGTTCCAGAGAATGGTCTTCGATTGGGTGATGACATCGGCGAAAAGCTCCCGGGTCTCAGGACCAATGTCCAAACCCTGCCAGCCGTCGGGTATGTGGCCGGATTTTACGGTTTGGCGTTCAGCGTCGTTACTGAAATCGTCGGCAATAATCGTATCGACGGGCAGAACCAGATTGACGCCCTTGCTTTTTGCTTTTTCGATCAATTCCAGCGTAAGGTCCAGCTTGTCCGCTTCCAGCAAAGACTCGCCTATATTGCCACCTCTGGCTTTCGAAAAAGTATACGACATGCCACCCCCGATAATCAGATTATCGACGCGGTCGATCAGCTTTTCAATAATTAGTATTTTATCAGAAATTTTGGCACCGCCCATAATGGCCGTAAAAGGCCGCTCTGAGTTTTCGAGCAGACGCTGCGCGTTATCGAGTTCAGCTTGCATCACGTACCCGCAAACTTTATCTTTGAAGTACTGGCCAATGATCGCGGTGGAGGCATGAGCGCGGTGGGCAGTTCCGAAGGCATCCATCACCCAAACGTCCCCTAGTTTAGCCAATTTTTGGGCGAAGGCTTCTTCGCCTTTTTCTTCTTCCTTATGAAAACGCAGATTTTCCAGTAACAGAATTTCGCCTGGCTTCAGCTCCTCCGCCATCTTGGTTGCTTGCTCGCCCACGGCATCGTCAGCAAATTTCACGGTCCGGCCGAAAACCAGGGATAGCGGATTTACCAGATGTTTGAGCGAATATTTTTCGGTCGGTCCGTCTTTTGGGCGCCCCAGATGCGACATCAAAATACAGGAACCACCGCTATTAAGAATTTTCTCGATGGTAGGTACTGTGGCCTTGATACGGGTATCGTCCGTGATTTCAAACTTATCGTTCAAGGGGACGTTAAAGTCAACGCGAACCAGGGCTTTTTTACCCGAAAAATCGTAGCTGTCCAGTGTTTTCATAAGGTAGTTTGGGTTAATTTTATTAAAAACAAATGTAGAGTTATTCTTGATAAAATGCTAGAATAGCGCTATTTATCAGCTGTTTGTAGTTGGTAAAGTACAATTTTAAAGTTTTATTTTTCTATTAGTATGGTTATTTTCTATCATTAATATTCACAGGAAGGAATATAGCCTGATTTATTACATGCGACCGTTCAAATTCATACTTTGTCAAGTACCTTCCATACCTTAATTTTCAACTCATTGAATCCAATAAGAAAACTTGGAAACCTTACCTGATCTTCCCCCAAAATACTATCTTGATAATTATCGATATGTACTGGATTTTGTCAAGAAGCTTTATGCTGAAATTCTGATCGAATCAGAGCGGCAATTTCTGGATGCGTTTGATCTGCTTTCGGAAGATGCACAGTGCCTGTTCGTACGCTTCACAAATCGCCGCGGCTCTTTTTTTAAGGTCAATTCGCTTTCCTACCCAGAACTGGCCGATATTCCGGCGGCGCTAACCGAACTGATCGAAACGGGCTTTATCGAAAGTCTAGGCGAAAATCATATTGCCCGTACCGATGAGGTAGTTAGTCTTTTTACCAAGCCAGAATTATTAATGCTGACCCAGGCCCTTGATCCTGCAGTGCCTCCCGCCAAGAGTATCCGCAAGCCTGACCTCGTTCGCTGGCTAATGCACGAATACGAAGCTATGGAACTGATTGAAGGCATCGACGCCCTGGAACCAGTCATCAAGGTTTGCCACGAGGTGGAAGCCATGATGATGCGTTTTCTGTTTTTTGGTAACCGGCACAATGATATGTCTGAGTTCGTAATCCGCGACTTGGGCCATGTACAATATCAGTCATTTCAGGAAGAGAACTTTTCCGTTCGATTTGAGACACGCAAGGACGTGGAGGACAAACTGATGATTTCGCTGACAGGCGAAACGTTCCACGAGCAAAAAGATGAACTTCCTCCCGAAGAAATTTATGACTGGTTCATGAACTGGCAGGGGGGGCTGGTGGGGGAGTTAAGCAGCGTTGCTGAGCCTTCCTACCGTCGGCTGGTACTTCGGGTGGGTGCCTGGCTCGAACGCAAAAAATTGCCGGAGCAGGCACTGGCCGTGTATCAACTAACCGATCATGCCCCTTCCCGGGAACGGCGGGCCCGACTGTTGCAACGTGTCGGCGATATTGAGGAGGCGCTGGCGCTCTGCGAAGACATGATCGCCCATCCGCAAAATGCCGACGAACGTTTTTTTGGTCTGGATTACCGGGAAAAAATTAAGAATAAGAAGAAACGCATTGTACGCCGGACCACCCAAGCGTTGAAAGATGCAGATGCCGTACCTGTACCCATTTCTTTCCGGTATCGGGTCGAATCAGGCGTGATGGAGTACTTCCGAGGGCAGGGCTACGAAGCGGCATTTAGTGAGAATGAGCCATGGCGAGCCTTATTCGGACTCATCTTCTGGGACATTATTTATGACACCAACGTGCGCGCTATTCATCATCCCTTGCAACGTGTGCCATCTGATTTTTTTCTACCAGATTTTTACCTAAAAAGAGAGGGTCTTTTGCAAGCCAGACTGGAAGAACTTAGTGATCAGGAGGCCTACGGGAATTTGGTAAAACAAACCTATACCGAGAAATTCGGTACCGCCAATGTACTGGTAGCATGGTTTGAAGGGCAGCTGGAACTGGTACTTTTAATAATTAAGTACCTGATGCCAGCCCAACTCCGCGCCATCTTGCTCGAAATGGCTCAACATCTGCGTGAGAATACCCGCGGCTTTCCCGACCTGTTGATCTGGAAGGATGATGAATACGATTTTGTGGAGGTAAAGTCCCCAACCGACCATCTTTCTTCGCAGCAGCTGCACTGGCAACACTTTTTCGCTAATATAGGCGTTAATAGCCGGGTACTGCGGGTAGAATGGGTGACAGAGGAGAATGAGGAAAAAACTTCTGAGATTAATTCGTAGATTCCCCCACTTTCATACTTTTGTCGGTATGATCATGACCTGGTAATAATATTAAATCAATTGAAGCCAAAAAAATGAAAAAGAAAATTGGAATGTTGTTCGGAGCAGCCTTTGCCCTCGCGGTAAGCATCGATACTGCCAACGCACAGGTGAAAGTACCGGAGAACATCACGACATTAATGAACAAATATACCTGTAGCGCCTGCCACCGCGTGGATGCGCGCCTGGTGGGTCCGGCCTACACCGATGTTTCCAAGAAAAAATATACGGATGCCAAAATCGTCGAATTGATCTACAAGCCGGTTCCCGAAAACTGGCCGGGCTATCCACCGATGGCTCCTATGACCCAAGTACCTAAGGAGGATGCCCTGGTGCTGGCAAAGTACATCAATTCACTGGATGCTAAGGCGAAAAAGTAGAGTTCTGAGTTAATATCTAACTTAAAAGCGCAGCGTTCGTAAAGCATACGAACGCTGCGCTTTTAAGTCAGTAATCACTGTAAAAATTGAAGTTCCAGTCTTTAAAAAATTGTTGACGTGTTACGGGACTACATCAAGTATATTGGTCCTGACCTGTGAATTTAATTGAAATTTTTCTACCAAATTTTTATTCCTGAAAATCGAAAGACTCCGGCCTTCAAATACAATCTTATTTCCCCGATAGTTTTTATCGAAAATATATAGCGCATCACGGCTTCTTACCATTGAGTATAGGACAGTTTTGCGACCACTGTTATTCAGCCGGTAAATAGTTATAAGTTTATTTGCGTCGGAAATTTCAATAAGGTAACCCGACTGCAAATCAACAGCGTTAGAGTTTTGCACAAAATCAAAGTCCCTGTTGCCTCGGTCAAGCACAAATTTGCCATCCCCCATGGTTATAATTTCTTTTTTTACCTTCCGCTTATTGCGGCAGACAAGAGAGGAATCACGATGTACTATCACGTACTTTAAGATATCTCCATTCATAAAGGAAATGCTGTCGGAAGGACCTGCCCGGTGATACAAGTACCGGAAGCGCCCAGTCTCTGAATTAGATTTAAATAATGTATCATTCTCGAAGGTGAACATTTTTAAGCCTTTATTATCCAGAGGGTTTTCAAACTTCTTTAAAGAAAAATATTCCGCATCCGAGAAATCAAGCATTTTGTCGATTCGAAGCGAAAGGTTTTGATTCAGGTCGTAGAACAATCCGTTGCCCAGGTCGAACCCCAAAGGATCGTTTGGGACAGGTAACGTTTGTGTTCCGTTGTTCGTATAGGTAGTAGTCATTTGCCGGTGTACATCAATCCTCAAATCGTTTGGTTCCAAGCCAGGAGCTAATCGGAGAGGAGCAAAGGCCACGCGATCAAGCTTCTGAATTTCCCTTGAATTCAAGGTGGAGCAGGTTGACAGGATGACTGCGAGGCAAACCACCAGTAGTAAAAAGTTGATTTGTCTGACCGTAGTTTTTTTTGTTCTTGTTGCTTTGAACCGGAAATAATTATACCGGGTATGGTGCAGATTTCAAAAGGTCTTATTTGATTCTATATATTCTTCTGCTTGTACCTATATCCCAAAACCGTGCATTTGCATAGAAAACTAGTAAGGATATACTTTGGTTGAATACTCTTTAAGCCTGACAAGTGAAATACCTTCGGTTTTTACAATGTATTGCATCAAGTCTGGTGCAATTTTATGACGTACCAAGCTGAGACTGTCAGAAAGAACGTACTTGTATGCAAACTCTTTCCTGGCATTGTTAAGTACTTTGTATTCTCGTTTATAGTAAATGCATCGCATCGTGAATTGTTTCCTTTTGGCAGCAATGATGGTTTGTAAATGATGGTAATATCCGGTTTCCTTTCCGAACATAATACCAATATTCCCACCACTTTCTGGTAGATAAGGAAGTAGTTTCTGAATCTGATCGTATTCTTGGATATGGTTCATATAGTAGTTCTGAATTCGGGAGGTAGATAGCAAACCATACGCCCGATCGCTTTTTGCAAAATCGAGTTTATCGAGTTGTTGGAGAACTTTCAATCGCTCGCTGTACCCAGGCCAGGCGCGCAGGGGGAAGCAATTGCTCGTACCTGAAAAATCGTAATATTTGGCCAGTTGGGTACGGTATTTCGCTGTTTCTGAGGGAGATGGGCAAACATCGCGGGGAAGATGGCCGACACCCAGCTTGATGTAGTATCTAAAGGGAATCAGCATTTTACTGGGATTTCCGTACACCAGAAACAAAGATGTAAGGAAAAATGGCAATATCAGATAGAGAATTCGGAACTTCAAGAGATTTCTAAATCCATAAGCAATAAGGAGGCACCCAACTGCGAAAAAGGGCATTTGGGTGCGTGAACTAAATGGCTGATATTTAAGGAAAGTACTAAACAACAGCAAACCCACGATAGCGAGAAATGCTAAAACTTTGAGATCCCCGTTTTTCGATTTCCAAAAACATGAAAGGTAGTATGCAGAGCAGAACTAAGAGATGCAGTGTATTGGGCATAAAGTCCTCATGCACCACGAAGCGGGTATAGTATGGGTTGTTGCTGAGGGCAGGATCGTTGGGATCGACATGAAGCCAGGTATGAAAACTTGTTACTGCTTTATCTATTTGCTTGTTATAATTGTCGTTGGGAAGACCAAGATGAATTCCAATATTTTTGGAAAATGTTGAAAGTGTGTAGGCAGGAGAATATTTCTGGCTGGGAATACTTTCGTTATTCAAACGACTCTCGGGCGGCGGGCCCAACACGTTCCCGAACAGCTGAAAATTTCGGTAGAAAAATGGGGAAAATATAAGAAAGAAAGTGACCAGCGTGATAGTCAAAGTTTTCAGAGCGGCCGAATAGCTATACCTGGTCAAAATCCTGAAACCAAAGTAAAGACAGAAGGGGAATGCGTAGAGTAAAATCGGGTATTTAGTAAAACCTCCCAATGCCAACGATAAGGCTATAAATATGATTGAGTCACTGCTGTATTTTTTCTTGATTACAGTGTAGCCAAAAAGCAAAAAGGAGAGAAAGAAGAAACAAGCCAGGTAATCATTTTGGGTCGTTGTACTTTCAAAAATACCAATGGGTAGTAACAGCAGTAGCGTCGAAGAAAACAATTGAGTCTGGTAGTTGAACCCCAAATTTTTTGCCAGTAAACTAATAGCCATAAGCGACCCCAGCATTGCAACGAATTGAATAAGATTGGCAAATTGGTCGGTCCCGGCAAGTAGCATAGTTTGCATGACGAGGTACTCCGACAGCACATTGTGGTACAGTTGCTGGACGTGATAGGTAGGAAAATGCTCCACATTTTGATTGTCCATCCAGGCGACAATTCTGAGAAGGTGGTAGTTATTGGAGTCGAGATTATTAGGCGTTCCGTAAATTGCTTCAAAAAAAAGTGGGCACAGGATGATGACAAATATTACCAGCGACAAGAGCCGATATTTGCAATGTAATGGTTGGAGCAGAACAATTTTTTTCCAGAAGATTTTGTATTGCGGAATTGAAAAGGTTTTTAACTGAAAATTTTGAATTCCCGCAACCAAAAAAATTACCAGCCAAAATGTTGATGCTGTGGCAGGAGTGAGCAGGTTGAAGGCTGAAACCAATTCTGTGTAAGAAAAAGCAAGTACAGAAATAATAATCAATGACTTTATTACCGCCAGTCGGAGCGCTGTATAGAGTCCTTCGTTGTTTTTTTGCTCAGCCTTGAAGCAAAGCCCAATAATTAAAATTGTACTTAGAGGAAGAAGAAGAACTTTCAGCATTAGGAGCAGGGGATAAATTTGCTCTTAATACAATGCACTGCATACAGGTAAGTATAGAATAATTATTTACGAAGGGAATGCAAGTGTTTGGAAAGTAAAAGGTCGCTCAAATTAATTTGAGCGACCTTTTTACAATTTTGAATTCTTACCTAATGACCAATCAATATCCCGGATTTTGGGGTTTCAAGTTCGGGTTGTTCAGCATTTCCTGAATTCCGAGTGGAAAGAGCAGGTGCTTTTCGGCCAGAGGTACATTCGTGTTCAGGTTCACGTGGCCCACAAAGTTGTCGAAGCCTTTGGTTTTTTCATTGAACACTTTCCGTAAGCGAACCATATCGAACCAGGTTTTTTGTTCGTAAGCGAGTTCATACCAGCGCTCACGCCAAACGGCCTCCCGGAAAGAGGCTTTGTCGAAAGTACCCAAGGCGGGAGTCGTTAGGGTAGCGCGGTCACGGATCCGCTTGTAAGCATCGTAAGCATCTTGTGAGGGACCACCTACTTCGTTTTGGGCCTCGGCATAAATCAGTAATACCTCGGCGTAGCGTATCAGCGGCACGTTCAGGTTGTTGTTACGGGTACCGGCTATCCCGCTTCGGCCATTGGCTATGAAGTTGAAATGCTTGAATACATACGGTGCTCCCAAATCAAAGGCTGCGCCGTTGCCATTGGTGAAGTAAGTCGTATAAAACCAACCCTCCTGGTCCTTAGTCCGCAGATCGCCCTGTGGATAAGAATCGTAGAAGGAACGCGTCGGTACCGAACTACCCGTACCTCCCGGACCCGAATAAGTAACGGGCTTGAAGTTGGGATAGAAGTTATCCATTGGGTTACCCGCAACAGTCGTGTTGTACTGGATCATGAAAATATGCTCAACCCGATTTTTAAGAGTCTCGTTGTGTATATCCCTGTAATTGGGAAACAAATTGATCGTGGTTGGATTGGCATTGGCATAGTCTATCACTTCCTTAGCCTTGTCAGCCGCCAATTTGTAATGTGAAGCTCCCTTGCTCAACGGAAATCCAGCCATCGTCAGGTACACTTTCGCAAGCAGCGATTTGGCTGCGGCCATATTGACCCGCCCTGAAACGTCCATCCAAGGTAATCCGGCGGCTTCGGCAGCTTTCAAATCATCCACGATGAGCTGATACACTTCTTCCTGGGGAGCACGGGTAGGATAAAAGTTTTCGGAAGATGCCGTCTGTGGCATCGTAACCAAAGGCACATCACCCCACAAACGTACCAGGTAAAAGTACGACCAGGCACGGAGGAAGCGGGCTTCACCGAGGATTCTGGTTTTCTGTGCTTCGGGCATGGGCGTAATAGGAGGGACCTTATCCAATACCAGGTTGGCGTTGGCGATTACGCGATACAGGCCGTTCCAGAAATTGATCGGGTGCTGCGTGTTGCCATCGTACGAGAGCGAATACAGGTTGTTGAGGTCCGAGTTCTGGGCAGTTTCGGTGGTGGAGGTACCCGTCACGGCTTCCAGCATTTGCCAGTTGGACGAGAAAATCCCGGAGCCGTCGCCGTAGAACCGCATGTCGGCGTAAGCAGCCGCAATGGCCGCCTCAGCGTGGTCGGGAATCGTGTAGAAACTCTCTGGGGTCAGGTTGGCCGGATCTTGCTCATTGAGAAAATCCTTACAGGCGGTTGGCCCCAGGAGGACGAAACCGCACAGGAGTATTTTCGCTGTTTTCTTAAAATTATATCGTTTCATATTTGTACTATGCCTTTTTTAGATCTAAAATTAAACTTTCATACTTAGAATGCTACCTGAATACCACCCATGTAAATGGTTGGCTTTGGGTAGCCGTGCCAAATGATACCTTGTGAGAACACGTTGCTCGATTCGTTGCCGTTGGTAGGTGTCACTTCGGGATCGCCATGGGGGTACTTTGTGAGCAGGAAGAAATTCTGAGCTGAAATGTACAAACGGATTTTGCTCATTTTCAACTTGCTGGTCAGGTCAGCCGGTACATTGTAGCCCAGTAGCAAGTTGCGACCGCGCAGGAATGAACCATCGAATACCCAGTGTGAATCCACGTTGGTTACGTAGCCCGCACGCGTTTCCCGAATTTCAGCCACGGGCGTATCCTGGTTGGTAGGTGTCCAGGCATCCAGTACAGTCTTGTAGCTATTGGCAATGGCCTGACGGTCTTCGCTTGGGTGCAACGTCAAGTCAAGCACGTCGTTGCCGTAAGTGAATTGCAGGTCGAGCATCAGGTCGAAATTACCAAACCGCACCGTGTTCATAAACGAACCCCAGCCTTTGGGGCTACCGTTACCAATGATGGTACGGTCGGCATCGGTAATGGCTTTATCACCGTTCAGGTCTTTGTATTTAATATCACCAGGCAGCATAGTCAGGTTATTACGGTAGCTGCGGAACTCGGCAGCTTCGGCCCGCTCAGCCTCGCTCCAGGTACCTTCCCGAATCAAACCCCAAAATGAACCGACCGGCTCGCCAATACGGATAATGCTGGTTTGGTTAGTGAAGTTAGGCCCACCCACCCCGAAAATGTCAGAAGGTGTAGCCAGCGAAAGTACCTTGTTACGGTTCAGTGAGATATTGAAATTTGAGGTCCAGGTGAAACGTCCGCTCTCAACGTTGACGGTATTCAGGGCAAACTCGAAACCTTTGTTTTCCATAGAACCGATGTTTTTGCGAATTACAGAATAGCCGCTTGTGCGGGGGACAGGAGCATCCAAGAGCATGTCGGTAGTTTTGCGGTAGTAGTAATCAGCTTCGAAAGAAATGCGACCTTTCAGGAAGCTGATTTCGGCACCTACATCGGTCTGAGCAGTCTTCTCCCAGCGCAAATCGGGGTTTGCCAGGCGGTTACGGCCCGTACCTCCCACGCGGGTGTCGCCATAAACGGCAGCGTAATTGGAGCTAAGCAGTGACAGCGAAGAGTAAGGGGGGATTTCTGAGTTGCCCGTCACGCCATAGCTGGTACGTAGTTTAAGGTTGGATATTACCGGATTATTTTTCAGGAAATCTTCCTCGGATACTTTCCAGGCCAAAGCTCCGGAGGGGAAAAACGCAAACTTATGGTTTTCTCCGAATTTTGAAGAGCCATCAGCCCGGCCCGTCACGGTCACCAGGTACTTGTCTTTCAGGCTATAATTGATGCGGCCGAAGTACGAATTAAACGCAAAGCGGGAAGCTCCCGAACCCACCTGTGGGTTGGTGGCCCCTGCGCCCAGGTTGTCATAACCGAAATAGTCGGTGGCGAAGTTCTGGATGTAGGCCCGTAAACCTGTGTTTTGGGTTTCCTGCCACGAAATACCCGCCAGTCCGGTGAAGGCATGAATACCGTTAAACGTTTTATTGTACGTCAGGTAGTTTTCCCACGACCAGAAGGTGGATTTATTGTTGACTTTTTCGGCCGTACCAAACTGAGAAATAGAAAGCGTACGGGTGCTCGATTGGTTGATTTCCTGCGTGATAACGTTAACGCCCAGTACCGAACGGAATTCCAAACCGGGAGCCAAAGTCAGGTTGGCATAAAGGCTACCGAGTGTATTCTGAGTGGCCATGATGTACTTACGGCCCATCAGACGGTGCACCGAGCTCATAGTACCTTCAGCCTGCGGGTAGTCGCGGTTGTTGGCATATGAACCGTCGGCGTACTTCACGGGCAGGAAGGGGAAATCTTCGACAATCTGCCGCGAGACGGCGTCGTTGATATCTGAGAGCCGTTCGTCCTGGTTATTGTAGCTCAGTGTAGCGCCAATCCTCATCCACTTTTTCACCTGATCGTCGATGCTGAACCGGCCGGCGTAACGCTTCATGTAGGTAGTTTTGATCAGTCCCTGTTCGTCGCGGTAGTTAAGCGAGAGAGCGTAGGTAGTACGCTGGTTGCCACCGCTGAAGCCCAGTTGGTGGTTTTGGGAAATTCGGTTTTGGGTAGCTTCCTCGAACCAGTCAGTGTCGTAATTTGGCTTATATTCACCGTTCTCCAGACGAAAAATACCAGGATACTTTTCATCAAACGCCTTACGGCGGGTAATAGGGTTGAGGTTGGCGTATTTGCCCGAGGCCCAACCGGCCGGATCGTACTTAGCGATATTGGCATAGGCCAGATCCTCCGTATCGAGATATTCCTGAGCATTAAGTACCTGTGGGCGTTTTGGTCCGATGGTCGGTACACTCAGATCCACGCTGTAGGTGACCATACTTTCGCCCGCTTTTCCTTTTTTAGTGGTGACCAGAATTACACCATTCGCTCCGCGCGCTCCGTAGATGGCGGTGGAAGAAGCGTCTTTCAGTACCTCTACTGACACGATGTCATTCGGGTTGATATAATCGATAGCGGAACTGTACTGTGATAAGTTACCCTGCGGTAGCATTACGCCGTCTACCACATACAAGGGGTTGTTGGAGGAGTTGATCGAGCTGAATCCCCGAATCCGCACATTGGTACGACCACCCGGACGTCCCGAGTTGGTGTTGACCTGTACGCCCGGCAGTCGGCCCGCCAACTGCTGATTAAGTGAGGGAGCAGGACGCTCGCGCAATTCCGATTCTTTCACCGAACCCACGGCACCGGTTAAATCTGACTTCTTGGCGGTTCCGTAACCGATAACCACCACTTCGCTGAGTACCTTAGTGTCGGCTTCCATCACTAAGTTGATTGTGGAACGGTTGCCGACCTGGACTTCCTGACTAAGATAACCCACAAAGCTGAAAACAATAACAGCAGCATCATCAGCTACTGTAAGACTGTAGCTGCCTTGTTCATTTGTTGTCGTGCCTACACTGGTACCTTTCACTACCACATTGACACCGGGAAGTCCTTGTCCTGTTACCGAGTCGGTTACTCTACCCTGAATGGTTTTTTCGGCGATAGGAGCACTTTCGTGCATGGCATTTTCAGGAATTACCATGTGTGCTTCTGCATTGGGTACACCTGCGGTGGCTCCCATCAATAAAAGTAATGCTGCTGGAGTAAGAAGCCCTCCTTTGAATGAAGAGCGCTTTCCAGGTGGGGGGGAATTGTGTTTCATAGGATTTGAAAGTTTGTTAAACGACTAATTGATTGTGATTAAAAGAATTGTGACATTTTTTATTTAAATACCAAAATTTAGGAGGCAAATTAGCACACTAAATCCATTTTAAATAAGAAATACTTCAATTTCTCTGCTATTTCTGCAAAATTCTTAATAAAGCAATTGTTACAAAGTGGCAAAAACTCAATTGTAATGA
>CAZCOG010000045.1:0-55052 GCA_964500445.1 uncultured Persicitalea sp.
GTATCAAACTAAATTTGATTCTCAATGTTTTAATTTCAGTAGTATTATTACAAATAAATAATCAATCGATAAAAAAACGAAAATCAAGTGATTAGTTTCTTCTTGCTAAGGACCTTATTTTAAAAAATTATCATTCTTTAATGAAAGAAGTAAAAAATGATGATGCGGTGAATATTTCGTATATTCACCGCACAAACTGCGGTGAATATAATGTACATCTATCAAAGATCTAACTGGCCCAACTTTACCTGGGACATTCCCTCCATCTCTAAACTGCTAGTTGCCGTGCGTCACAAGCAAGGCAGACTGGTGGGGCGTATGGAAAGTCTCGGCTTTTCGCTGCGCGAGGCGGCGGTACTGCAAACGCTAACACTGGATGCTGTGAAGTCCAACGAGATCGAGGGAGAAGTCCTCGATGCGGATCAGGTGCGCTCCTCTATTGCACGGAAATTAGGCATGGACATTGGGGCGCTGGCTCCTGCGGATCGGCATATAGAGGGGGTAGTCGAAATGCTTCTGGATGCCACCCAGAATTTTAACTTTCCCCTTACTGAGGACCGACTGTTTGGCTGGCAGGCGGCCCTGTTCCCAACGGGTCGAAGTAGTCTGTTTAAAATTATTGTTGGAAATTGGCGTGACGCCTCGAAAGGGCCCATGCAAGTCGTTTCGGGTGCTATGGGACGGGAAAAGGTCCATTTTGAAGCACCTTCCGCTGAAAGAGTTCCAGGCGAAATGGAGGCATTTTTCCAATGGTTCAACCAGAATTACGAACATGATGCCGTCCTGAAGGCCGCCCTGGCCCATCTGTGGTTTGTCACGATCCACCCTTTTGACGATGGCAATGGTCGGATCGCCCGGACAATCGCTGATTTACAGTTGGCCCGGTCTGACAATAGCAGCCAACGCTTCTACAGTATGTCGGCGCAGATCCAACTGGAACGGAAGCAATACTATGACATTCTGGAAAGAACACAAAAGGGGGATCTAGACATCACCGAATGGCTGGAATGGTTCCTTAGCTGCCTGGATCGGGCTTTGTCCGCGGCAGAAACGACTCTGGAGTCGGTACTAAGAAAATCTCGGTATTGGACTTTCCTCAATCAGAAGAATCTGACCGAACGACAAAAGCAAATGCTCAATAAATTACTGGATGGATTTGAAGGAAAACTTAATACCTCTAAATGGGCGAAAATAACGAAAGTTTCCTCGGATACCGCCCTGCGGGATATTCAGAATCTGCTGGAACAAGGGGTATTGGAAAAGGAGGACTCGGGCGGACGCAGCACGAGTTATCGTCTGGTGCAGTTGGAGAGATGAAGGGTAAAGGCTCAACAAGACCTAAACTTGCCCAAACGTATAGCCAGATTCAATGGGTCAGGCAAGTGCAATGTGCTTACAGAGGATTTGTCGCATTCTGACCATGGCTGAACTTTTTGCTTATATACAAACCCGATGATAAAACCTTCGACGAGATACGTAGCTGTTTGTAGCTACGTTGAAATTTTTGGCGACACATTACCTGAAGATAAACTTGAGTTTATCCGGGGTTATCCCACCGATCTGCTGATAGTTAAGCTCTCTAGGATTAATGCAATCCTGTTTCAAGAACTGGAAATCCCGCGTCAGACCACGCGCGGTTTAGAAGTCCTTTTCCCCGGAACTGACCCCACACCATTGTCGATCATCAGGGATTTGGCGACAAGCGCCTATTTTGCCTCGGCGTCGATCAGCCTTTTAATGAAGGCCTGCATGGAAAATTTCGTTGCTTTGCGCGATGACCACCGCGCCAATAGCCTTGGCTTAGACCTGCTCAAGACTATCTTAATCTTCAATGGTCTTTACTTCAAAAGCGCCCCAAACCTAAGGCAGGATAGTTTCGAGGGAGTCTTTCGGCTGGATCTGCAGCAACAGGCATACATCAGGTCCGATATTTACCAGAAAATGTTTATGATGGTAAAATTTGCCTTTGCCGCGAAATTCCTATCCGAAACTGGCGACCTGAGGAAAGAATGTCGCGAATTTTGTGCGCATTTCCAAATTGACAATCCTTGGGTCTTTGGCAAATTTTTCCTGACGATTTATGAATCAATGCTGGCTGATGGTCAATCAGCAAAAAACATCCTTGATTTAGAGGGCATCCCATCAACGATCATTTCAGAATTCACAATCGACCGAAGCGCATTGGAAAGACGAAAACCTCTTTCTATCAATATGGACATCATTCCCAAGCCTTTCTATCCTATTGGTAATGATGCGGTCATCCTTGATTACGATTTTTTTCAATACGCTATTGATCAGGGTTTTTTCTACCTCCTATACAAAAATACTAGCCTCAGTAAAGGCCTTTGCTTTAAATCTTACAATGCCTTTCAGGGCTATATCGGCCTTCATTTCTTTGAACAGTATCTCGTGAAAAAATTCTTGTCAGCCATTTTCCACCGTCGACACCAAAGAATGATCAGCAGCGAAAAATACCAAGATTTCATTATCAAGACTGCGGATAACAAAGTGTTGGTGATCGAGGTTAAGAATTCAACATTCCATGCGAAGACCCTGGAGGAAATGGATTTCAATGCATTTCGCACTGCGATTGATCAAAATTTGCTGGCATCTAAAAACAATGCCTCAAAAAACAAAGGCTTGTCACAAATTCTGACACAAATTGAATACCTCCATGATGATACCTCTGACTTGGCGCACTTACTAGGTATTTCTGCACCGCATAAGGTGACTATATATCCGATCATCATTTACTCTGACCCCAATTTCGACGTGAGCGGGGTGAATGCGTACGTGAACGAGCATTTTGACGCAGAGTTGTCTTCCGGACGTGGACAGGCACGATCGATCAAGCCAGTGACTTTAATTAACATCCATGTGCTTATCAAGTATTTTGCACATCTGAAGCAGAAACCTTCCCTGCTCACTGACCTGATCAGCGGATACTTTTCGTACATCCGAAAGAACAAGAAAAAGTACATCAAGGAAGGGCACAATCATGAGCACTACCTGGCAAACATTTCTTTCGATGCCTATCTGCGACGGATGTTGCCCGGGGATCATTTTGCAATGAATTTGCTGGCCATGAAAAAGGACTTCGACCTCAATATCCCCACGATACATTAATCCAGGAAGATATGTCCGGTCTGGAGAACCTCATTATGCACAATAGGGCTTAACTACCCAAAAGACAGTTTTCCCCGCGCTGTTTGCAGCCCGCGCCTGGGCAAATATGGGAAACTCAGGCCCTGTAAGGACTCGTGATTGAGACTATTCCAAAAGCGGAATTGATTTTCTCTCCATGTTTATATCATAAAGAATCAAACTTCAATAAATCAATCTCAATAATTAAACGTCAAGTTTTCATTAGGGTCACGATCATCTTCTGATAGTGGAGAATTTCCTCCAAACTCCTGCACCCTCCCCTTGCGATCTTTGGGCCACTTTTGGGCGGGTTAGTATCCGCCGACGTAAAACTCCCTAATTGTTAACGCTGCACAGGAGTGTTGCCTTAAAACGATCAATTTAGTACACCATCTGTCCTTTTCCCAAAAGTCAACCATTTGTATTCCTTTTCTGTTACACCTTGCCGTGTATTTAATCAAATTACATTATATTGCCTCCTAAACGGGTAAAGTGTAACAAGATATGAAAATCGGGTATGTGAGGGTTTCCAAGGACGAGCAGAATCAGGATTTGCAATTCGACGCCATGAAGGCGGAAGGGTGCGATAGGATTTTCAACGAAAAGGTTTCAGGCGCGGCCAAGCTGCGCCCTGAGTTCGAGCGGCTGCAGGAGCAGCTGCGGCCGGGCGACACGGTGGTCGTCTACGACATCGACCGCCTGGGCCGCACGATGGTCGAGCTGGTGTTGGTCGTCGACGACTGGAACGAAAGGGGCATAGGCTTCAAGTCGGTTTCCCAGCCGCTGATCGACACGACGACCGAACACGGCGAATTCATCTTCAAGCTGTTTGCTTTGCTGGCCGAGCTGGAGCGAAAGAAGCTGATCCGGCGCACCAAGGCGGGACTCGCAGCGGCTAGGGCGCGGGGCCGGACCGGAGGTCGTCCCAAGGGTCTGAGCAATAAGTACCAGAAAATCCAGCCGATGGTCTGCGATGCCTACACGCAAGGGCGTAGCGTGCGGGAGATTTGCCAGGCTTTCAATATCAAATCCAACAAGACCTTTTATAAGATTGTCGATCCCGTGCGTTCCGAACCAAAAGAAATTGCCTGAGATTTGATCTTCCACTTAGCAGAGGCCTGAAACTGCGTACGCGTGAGCCGTGGGGGAAATTATACTTTTGAGTAGTTAAGCCCCAGATTGTCAAATCGGTATCCTCATGGCTTTGCAAAAGGGTAGTGTCAGATCAAGCGGCCAAAGCTAGAATAAGTGCGAATAAGTTTTGCTCATTTTCTTCTGACTATTTTTGTGAAAAAACGAGCCAAAACATGAAAAGAATCGGAATTATCTTATTAGTAGTCATTGTAGTGTCTGCCGGATTGCTCTGGTGGAACACTACTCCGCAGGTGACTGCATCTGAAAAAATTAAAATTACCATTCTGGGTGAGAACACCGCAAACATCCAATCTCTGATGACACTTAAGGAGGAATATGAACGAAGTCACCCCGAGGTAGAGTTGAATTTCCAGCCCGAGACTTTTGATGAAGCGTTTCAAAAATCCAACAGTGATTTTCAGAATAAGACCGGACTGTACGACATCGTCATGCAGTATAATTTCTCCCTTTCCTCATTCGTCAGAAATGATTATGTCTACACGTTGGAGGAACTTATTAAGCCAGCCGACTCCTCGAAGCTTACATTTGAAAAAGAGATTTTCCCCACCACGTGGCATTCCGTTGGGTACTTTTACCGTAATCCGGAAAAGCCGCAGGCGGGAACAGTCAAGGTGGGCTACCCCTTCGCGGCAAATTCCATGCTCCTGATCTATAACAAAAAGATGTTTGACGACCTAGAAAACCAGAAGCGGTACCAGGAAAAATTTGGAAAACTATTGAAAGTGCCTTTAACATGGGAGGAATACAAGCAGGTTGCCGCATTTTTCACTAATTCGGAAGCCGGCACCTACGGAGTGTGCCTAGAGGGTGCAGCGGGCGGGTTCCTGTACTACGAATGGCTGAACTACCTAGTGGGACAAGGCGGAAACATACTGAAAAAAGAGTATGGCTGGGAAGGTGATGCTGACACTGAGGTGGTGCTGAACTCACCCGAAGCAGTAAAAGCCTTGGAATACTTCATAAGCCTCAAAAAGTTCAACCATGGCAATTTTACTGACGTCGAGCAGTTTAAAAAGCTGAGCCTGATGAAGGAGGGTAAAACCGCTATGGCATTCGGTTGGGATGATGTGATAGTATCTACTTTAAAGACAGCCGACGGTTTTGACAGCAGGTTTGGATTCAGTACTATACCAGGTGAAAAGTCCTTTATTGGAGGGGGAGCTTTTTTTGTCAGCAAGCAAAGCCGCCATCCGCAACAAGCGCTCGACTTCATACTGTATGCGATGCAGCCCGATACCCAAGTCAAACTTGCTCGCAATGGGCTTAGCTCCCCGCTCATCTCTACATATAACGATCCCGTTGTGGCTGCCTATCCCCACGCCAAAGCATTGGAGAAATCAGCGCAACGAGGCGGCATATACCCCGAAGCCGGACCCGACAGCAAAATGATCGAAGAAGTGATGACGAACTACGTGCAGAAAGCCTGGTTGGGTGAACTGAGTCCTGAGAAAGCCATTCAGGAGGCGGCCGCTGAAATTGCCCAGAAGCGTCCAACCATTTTTAACGCCCTTACAAAAGATGGGGAGTAAATTCGTTTGGGGGGCTAAAATAGCATCTCTCGTCTTGCTGACGTCTGTTGCGCTGTTCCTCTGGCCTTTTTTTGACAACGTGACTTCAAGCGGGATTAGTTTGATGTACGGCGGCGATGCCAGTTTCGGAATGGCCTTACAAAATAGTGTGTTTTTTGCTGCATTCAGCAGCCTGGCCGTTGTAGGCGGGGGGCTGGTGCTTGCGTTGCAGCTTAGCAGCATTGAACCTGGCAACCGATGGAGCAAACTTCTCCCCGTGCTTTTATTACCCAGCGTCCTAGGTAACGTATCAACCGCGTTTGTCTGGAAGCTGCAGCTGCTCGACAATTCTTATTTTTTTCAGAGTTCGGCTCGAAATTTCCTTGCTTTACTTCTAATACAGGGATGGCAATATGGTATGCTTTTCTGCTATCTTTTCTGGCTACAGATTAAGGAGATTAAAAAAGACCGTATGTCGTACTGCAAGATGGCGCGTCTGTCCCGCTCTGAAATGGTAAAGGACTTGTATCTACCCCAATTGAAAAACCTTTCCATTTTATTGTTAATGCTTCAATTCCTTTTTAGTTTCTATGAAGATGCCAAAATTCAATTTATTTTCAAGGCGTCGCGTGGAACGAATGCTGAAATGATAACAAATTGGTTCAAAAGAACTTATCAGTCTGGTTCGTTAATAAATACCAAATTTGCTTTTCAGCAAATTACGGCATCTGGAGTCATTACCATTATTGTAATCGCCACTCTGCTGGGCGCACTTAGCATTGTGGCCAATTGGGCATTTACAAAGTACACCGGAAACCGAATCTTTACGATCGCATCCAAGAGATTTCTTTCTGATAAAACGTGGGTTGTCATTTTATGCGCATTGATTTTCACCCCAATCATCTCTAACTTCATCCGCTATTACAATTTCACTCCGCATTCCTTTGAAATGTTAACCACCACCATACTATACACCTTCGTGGGGGCCCTGCTGGCTACGGGCTTCGCCGTTCTATTCAGTATGTTTGCCCGCCTAGGCTGGAGAAATTCCCTATACGGCTTTCAGAGGAAGGCCATCCCTTGGATAATAGGCATTTTTTTGCTGGGACTGATACCCCCAGTAGCCCTACTTGCATCGGGTTACGACTGGATAAGACTCGTTGGCTATCGTTCCCCATTTAGTTTGGATTTAGTGTGGATACTCGGGCAGATAATAGTAGCATTCCCACTACTGGGTAGCTTTACGCTATTCACTTATTTTCAAGTAAAGAACCATGATATACTGTATATGCAAATCCACCGGGCTGACTTTTCGGAAATAAGTAAAGAATTATTTATCAGACCTTTTCATGGCAACTATCTGCTCACATTCATCATTGCTTTTGCGTTGGTGTTCAATGAGCCGATACTGAACAGTATACTCTCAGACAGGATTCCTTCTTTCACATCGCAAATCCAAAAGGTAATCACTGGTAGGACGGTTGATTATTCAAGAGGAATGGAGTATCTGTTCGTATCCTTGATTTTGGCAGTTTCTGCTGTGGTCGTGTGGAGCCACCTTTTCAACAAAAAACTGGCCAGATGATAAATGCTGTTACTGAAAGGTCGATTTCCCTAAACCGATTAACTTTCGGCTATCCTGGAAAGGACTTCATATTTAAAGAAGTGAGCCTAGAATTAAATTGCAGGCATCGGGAGAAAGGTCATATAGTGGCGCTTATGGGAGCCTCTGGGGTTGGTAAGTCAAGCCTGCTTAACCTCATTCTCGGTATCGAACGACCGCTGTCGGGTAGTGTCGATGTTAAGCCGAGCTCAGCAATCATATCATTCCTGCCCCAGGAGCCTGTTCTCTTTAATCATTTGACCCCCTTGCAGAACAGTGCCTACTTTTCCACCACTACTGCCTTCAGGAAAAGATTCGACCCACAGTTTTTTCAGAAAATGAGTGCGGAATTGGACATGGACAGGCTTTTACAGCAAACGAGGTCGGTAAGCGAACTTAGTGGGGGTGAAAAACAACGGCTGATGCTGCTAAGAGCATTATCAATTCGTCCCGACATTCTACTGCTCGATGAACCAACGAACGGTTTAGATGCAGAAACCAAGCTGCGTTTCTTGACGCTGCTACGAGAAATTGTGGTTCAGAACCAAATGTTGACCATCTACTGCACACACAACAAAATCGAATCAGACCTTATAGCGGACGATATTCTTTATTTATCATCTCTTCCGGTGAAAGGCCAAAAGGTATTTCATGCCAGCTTCGAGGATTTTACAAGTATCCCCCCCACAGTAGAGGCATATAAGGCGTTCAACTACCCCGTGGCTAACGTTCTTTCCTTTAGACTGGACAAAGAGGGATACGCCATTCCGACGGATGAAACTGCCCCGGAAGTGTTTTACATCGCCCTGACTCAACAATGCCTGAATTTTGTTAAAACCGGCACTATCGACTATACTGTTTTAGGGTTTAATTCTGCCTACACCCAGCTGAACATCGAGGGACAATCGGTTAACCTGCCAACCTCTCAGGTCATAAGTGAGACTGGAAATCGACTTAGCCTGAATGGAGACTTGCTTACTTATCATCCAGATGAGTCCTTTGCTGGAGTAAAAAAATTCGTAAACAGTAAAGATTCAAACACACATGTATAAACTTAGCTATAACGAAAAGAAGGCTTTCGCTACTCAAATCGAAGATCACGTTAAACTGATACACGATTTTGTCTATCAATCGCTGGACGAAGAAGCGCGTAATTTTCGCATTTCTGAAGTCGGATATGGAGCTCTGATGCATGATGATTACTACTACATTGACTATCCATATAGCCCCGGTATTGACAAGCTAAATGACGCCTTGATAACTGATGGAAATGAGTTAAATAAGGTGGATGAAATTCTTTTTTCAGAATTTAAAGAAATACAAAAGATAAATGAAAACAATCCTAAGGGATTTATCTACTATGAGTATGATTTAAATTCAATCGGTTTTATTACTAAGTACTACACTAACCTTCCAGCTCATAAAGATAATATACACAAAAATATCTGTAAATTTTTACCGGTAATTCATTACAGCGTCTATATGTCGGAAGATTTTAATTATCCGGTCATTTATGATGCAACTTTCAGTAAAGCTACATATCGATTACTATATCTCAATAAATCTCTGTCAGATATTACTAGATCAACATCAGGCGATAAATCTCACGTAATTACTACGGCTTTTGTTACAAATTCTGATTTTCATGATGTTGAAAACCTTTCCATTGAAAAAGTGGTCAGTAAACTCTATCGCCAAGTGTTTCCGTTTCTGGAGTCGTTCTATTCTAGTCCACTATTACTGAAACTTATGGAAGAAAAACGAAAATCAAACATCAGAGCTTATCAACATTCCTACGGCAATATTGCTCCTGATATTAGAGGATTTACACAGAGTGTCTTGGATGAAAATTATAACATTTCTACCGAAATTACGAAACTAAAAAGTTGCCTTCAGGTACTTGACTTAACTATGATAGCAATGTTCAATTCAGAAGCAGATGTTAAGGACGCTGCCCCACCTAATACTAAATTTCCTTTAATGGGAAAAAGTATAATCGGGATATTTAAGCATTACTATTTGCTGGCAAACTATCTCGAGATTGAAGCCGATATTGAAATAACTAGTAAAAAAACTAAGCCTATTGATATTATTCCGAAAGGAAAGGAAATATTTGATATCCACCTAATATTTTGGAATCTTTGGGAGAACGCATGTAGGGCGGCTAAAAGGAATGATAATAAAATATATATCTGCGTACACAGAAATGAGAATGGCTCAATAAATGTCTCACTCAGAAATAAAGGAACTCTAAATAGTGATTTGGCAGAGTTCATTAACGAAGACAAATCATACCCCTTCCAGAAGTCGGATTATAGGTCTTATAAAGGATTGGAAATTGTAAAAGATAGGTTGAAACAAAAAGGATGGAAATGGGAATACGTTAAGGGCTGGGATGAAATCGCTAAATCCGATACAACTGAAATAATACTTACCATAAACCTCGCTTGACATGATAATCATAATAGATGACGAAGAAAAAAATATGTCTATTCTAGAGAAGAGTCTCTTCGAGATAACGGGCAAGGAAGCTAAATACTTTAGGCCAAACGAAGGATACAAGCGTATATGCGATTATCCCTGGGATTTAGACCTAGTCTTAATTGATGAAGTATTTGATCCTGGCCTTGATCAAAATTTTGACTTCCCATCTGGTACTGAATTAGGGAAAGATATCTTTAAAAAATTCAACTTTATTCCACTTATTCTATGTACTGCGAATGCTGCTACTTTTACTACTTCAAGTGCTGTCCCACTAGTTGGGTTTTTGACTTCTTGGGATAAAAACGAAATTTTAAAGGATGATACAATAGAGGATGCGGATTTTAATTCGACTGTGATTACTGCAAAGGACATTCTTTCTAGAAAAATTAATGAAATAGTGTCTTCTACTCCTTATGGTGAACGACAAGAGCGTCGAAAAGCCAAACGGGAAAAATATGTAAGAGAGAAACTAGCTAGCTTGAATGGTCGTGATAGCGGCAAGTTAGAGCACTTAATTTATACTGGAAAGTCAATCAAAAACTTCGAATTCATATATAGTAACGAGAGATTAACGTTAGGTGAACTCTTCAAAGGTTGGATAGATATTGAACCGTTATCTGAATACCAAATACGTCAGTTCATGATCGATAATATTCTAGTTCCAAATGATTTTGCCTTTGATATCGTTGAATTTGAGTGTGAATATGAAAAATATATGAATCCCTACAATCAAGAAAGGTTCAATAGAATTGAACTTAGAGCGATTAACTTCCTTCTAGAAGTAATGGATATCGAAGACCAAGTAGAAGCCAAAACATTTTATAAAATTTCCAGTCACAATAGAATTGAATATGTGACAACGAGTTTTGATTCTAGCGTAGAAAGCAGTATTTTATTTGATGACAAGATGGTGGCAAGAAGAATCCTATTAGCATCTCCATTATTACTAAATTATACGGATATACGTAGATTGTCAACACTTATAAGGGATGGAAGTACCGAAAAGGAAGGTATCATAGATCCAAGTTCAGTAACTTCAACTGCATTGAGGTTAAGTATTAAAAAAGGCAAAATAGATAATAATAAATTTAAAATGAAACCGGAGGAATTAAGATGGTATGAATATGTAGAGCGTGGAAATATATTGGGAATAAATAAGTTACTTTCTGAATATCTCAATAGAGAATTTTATTCTTGGGATTTGAAAGGGTTAAGGTTATATTTAGTTCGGGAGAAGGGAAGATCAGGAATAAAATTTGATGAGTTAGTGAAAGAAGTGAGAGATAAAGCACAGAAGTATTGTGTTGAATCTTTACATTTAATTGATGAAATCATTAATGATATAATATAATGGAAAATATTGGTATTGCTGCTCCTATTAACTGGCAAAATCCTGATTCTCAATTTAATGGTAACTACTTTAGAAAAGTAAAAAACCTCGCTATACAGAATAAAAACGTCAATTTTTATATAATTGACATTTTCAGTCTAAATGAATGTGGTCAGTTAGTGGTTTACGACATGACCTATCAAAAGCGCAGTATGATGGAAATCAGTAGATTTGATTTGATCCATTTTTTAGAGTTAGAGCGATTCCTTGAACTTCAACAAACATTTCATGAAAAATGGGCTGAGGTTTTGGCTTCTCTTGACCTCCTGGAACGTTTCAATGTTCCCTGCGTGAATACCATCGCTTCCATCCGGTACAGCATGAGCAAGATGTATCTGTTCGATTTGGAAGCGGCCGGAATCCCGGTTATTCCAACCAAACTGATAGACGCGACGATTCGACTTGATGATTTAAAAAAGATATATTCCCGTGGCCGATACATTGCCAAGCCTTTGCGAGGTGAGTGCGGTCGGTACGTGTTGGAATTGGGTCAAGTAGGTTATAATGCCTATCGGAGTTTACAGCAGCAGGATGACAGATTTCTACTTCAGCCCCTACAGGAGGACGTGCGCTCTGGGGAGGTAGGGCTATTATTCTATGGCAACCAATTAGCCCACGCCGTTATCCGAAAGCCTCACGTTGAAAATTCCGAGCAGTTGAAATTTCCCTTAAAGCTCTGCGTCGAACCATACTTACCGACCGAGGAAGAAATTTCATTCGGTCTTGATGTGTTCAATGCTTTTAAGCTTCCTCTCCACATCTATCGCGTGGATTTCATACGCACCCAATACGGGCTGGCATTAATGGAGGTTGAAGCTGTAGACCCTTTTCACTACGGGCATTTAGATCCGAATTATGCAAAAAAAATTGGAAAATTTTACCGTGAACAGCTGTATTCAATGAGTATGGTTTAGCCAAAGTGCGGCATCCTGTATGCTTTCAATTTTTAGGAAGTATACATCTAAAAAATAATAGAAAATCACTTCAATAAGGGTGAATAAGTGAATGTATGCTTGAATAAGCATTTACAAGTCACTTATTCACCCTTACGTGCTTTATGCGTGTTTTAATTTGAAAAGCTTTATTTCCTTAGCTGGTGAATTCTGGACAGACCAGAAAATTCGTCATCGTCAACTGGGTACGAAACCCATAAAGTGCCGCAAGTGCGGGTTTAACTCCAAAACATTATTTTATAACACAAAACCTTTACTACTATGAGACAGGCTACCCAACAGAAAAAAATTAGTAAGGCCGAGATTTTTCAATTCGTGTGTGGAACTCTTTGGAACCTCGCTCCTGGATTCATCGCCAAACGCCAGGAGTTGACACAATTGGTGCAAGCCATTTCGAGGGACCTGGAAGCTTACGTCCTCAAAGACCCATCAGCTCGTGGAAACTCCCGGCTGGTCTTCAACGAATACTGCAGCTTTCGTGCCGTAGCTTTTTACCGCATTGCCCATTGCATCCTCAATTCTGTCTATTCAGGGTGTTCAGGTGAACATTTAGAAAGTGTCGCCCGCCGGATTAGCGAAGCCGCCAAGGCTATGTCAGGTATCGAAATACACCCCCGTGCTCAACTCGGTCACTCACTAGTCATTGACCACGGAGCTGGTACGGTGATTGGAGAAACAGCCATAGTCGGCAACAACGTCACGATGCTTCACAATGTCCTTCTTGGTGCCCGTAAAGTAGCAAAAAATCCGCTTGGCAAACGGCACCCTACTGTAGGCAACAACGTGGAGATAGGTGGAAACGTCAGTGTCTTAGGCCCTGTGACAATTGGGGAAAACTGTTTTTTGGGCGCGGGGGTCACCATCACCCACGATGTCGCTCCCAATTCCAAAGTGGTACTCGAATGCTCCGTCCAAATAACAAAACAACGATATAACAATGGCGATTCGAATTTGCTAGCCGCTTAGCGATGAAGACCAAGGCAGTATGTTCCTAACCTTAAAGTGAGGATTGCCGACCCTATGCTCTTGAACTTTGTAAAATTCATTCATTACAATTTCACAACAAAATCTAAACTAAATCAACTATGAAAACGAACCAAATATACAGCACGGGATGCCTGCTAGGAAATACTCCTCTGGTTGAACTTCCCACACACCAGGCAGCGCGGGTGCTACTGAAGTTAGAAGGATTGAACGTTGGAGGCTCCATAAAAGACCGAATCGCCCGCCACGTCATCGATGTGGCCGAGAAGAACGGTACCCTTATTCCAAACACGAATAGGGTAATTCTCGAATGTTCTGGGGGGAGCATGGCCCACGGATTACTCACGGCATCAGGGGGCCGCTACCGTTGCGTCTTCGTTGTTCCGAGCGGTTATAGCGCCACGAAAATTCAACTTCTCAAGGCACGGGGTGCCGAAGTCATCGTAGCGGATTCCCGGAAAGGTAATGATGCCCATTTCAAAAAAGCAAAAGAGCTAGCCGGAGCAAATCCCGAATGGTTTTTCGTAGATCAGTTGTCCAATCCGGCTAATCCTGAAGCGCACTACCTTTTTACCGGTCCCGAGATCATCGAGCAGATAGGAGATGAACGTATAGACTACTTCGTTACCGGAATCGGCAGCGGTGGTACCATCAGTGGGGTCGGCAAGCGACTTAAGGAGCATTTTTCCTCCATACGCATCATCGGGGTCCAACCTGAAGGCTGTGATGTCCTCTCGGGGGTAGCAATACCTCATCGCATTCAGGGCTGGGCCGTGGGGATGGCTTGCCCTTCTCTGAACAAAGAGATCGTGGATGAAATTGTGGATGTCTCCTACATTGACGCCATCGCGCAGTGCGATAGCGTCAATGTCCTGCACGGTTTATTCCTGGGTCTTTCCTCGGGCGCGAACCTGTCTGCCGCCAAAAAGATAGCCGCCGATGTTGGGCCTGGAAAAACCGTCCTCACCATATCTCCTGATGGGGGTGTCTATTACGGTGATAACTATCTGGAATACCGGAATTATATCAAAAATCTCAGCTATTAAATCAATTCAACCAAACGCTAGAAAATCATGCCTCAACCAACCCTGAGACTGCATTTGCAGAATCCCTACCAGAGCACCTGCGAAGCGCGGGTGACCGCCATACACCCTGACAAGGGCATCGCCACCACTGCCACCACTGCCTTCGCTGAAAGCGGTGGCCAGGAAGGTGACCACGGCGTCCTCTTTACCGATGCTGGAGTGGGCATCCCATTTTTTGACACCCAGAAAGGGCCGGGACGTCTGCTCTTAATTGACAACTTCCCTTCAATCCAGGTGGACACCCCAGTATATCATAAGGTTCGCCCGGAAGACCTTGCCCAATTCAGCGTAGGGCAGTCGGTCAGAATCGTAATCGACATCGAAAGGCGAGTGAGACTGACCGTCTCGCACAGTGGGATTCATGCCGTGTTATACGGGCTTGAACGAATCAAACCAGCCATTTATCCCTTAATTAAGGGTTGCTCAATACGACCCGATACCGCCCGGTTGGATTTTAGTCTCGATTCTGACTCTAAATTTACAGAAGAGGAATTGGCTGAGGCCCGCGATTTCACCAACCGCATGATTGCCGAAAACTGGGAAGCTTCTACATATCCTCACCCCACTGAACCCGAAGCCATGTACTGGCGGTGCGGGGATGTGGTGTGGGCATGCGGGGGTACACACTTATCTTTTTTGGGGGGTATAGGCGAAGTCGTGACGGTAAAAAAAAGCCTGGGAGCCAAAATGCAGCGAGTGTCTTTCACCTTTCCTAACGCTGTATTTAATAAAGAAGCCTACACCTGACTTAGGTTTCCAGACCTGTTTGCAGAGGCTTAGGATATTGGTTTGGCAACAAAGTGTTCGGATGTTGGGGTACATATCCACAGAGTGAAAATTAACTTTTGACTGAGTTTCTACATAAACAAAATCACGATGGAATTTCCAACCAAGGCCATTCACATGTTGCCAGGTCCTGACGCCAACACTGGTGCCGTCACTTTTCCGATCTACCAAACGTCAACCTTCGCACGAAGGTCGGCCAATGCAAAGGCGGAGTATGAGTACTCCCGTACGGCAAATCCTACTCGTGATGCCTTACAGGACAAGATTGCGGCCCTTGAAAACGGTGCGCATTGTCTTTGCTTCTCTTCGGGGGTTGCTGCCACGGATGCTCTGCTTCGAATTCTCCGTCCCGGAGATGAGGTGATCGTGAGCCGAGACCTTTACGGGGGGTCTTACCGACTGATGTCAAGGCTGTATCAGTCCTACGGAATTCATTTTTCCTTTATTGGAATGGATGACGAGTCAGCGGTGGAACGAGCCATTACACCAGCTACCAGGTTATTGTGGATCGAGACGCCAAGCAACCCGTTGCTCAAGGTCACGGATATCATGTCTATTTCTAATATTGCAAAGCGGCACGATGTTCTTCTGGCTGTTGACAGCACCTTTGCTTCCCCATGCCTCCAAAACCCGCTAGCCCTTGGGGCGGATGTCGTGGTTCACTCTGTATCAAAATACATCGGTGGCCATTCGGATTTGGTGCTGGGTGCACTGGTTTTGAACGACGACGACCTGGCCGCATCATTGGCGTACATACAAAACGCCGGAGGAGCAATACCCGGCCCTCAGGACTGCTTCCTTGCATTACGAGGTGTAAAAACGCTGGATGTGAGGATGGAACGCCACTGCGGTAACGCCATGCGTGTGGCGGAATACCTGCAAGGCCATTCGCTGGTAAGTAAAGTGTTTTACCCGGGTCTTAGGAGCAGCCCCGGCCACGCTATCGCCTCTCGGCAAATGCGCGGCTTCGGCGGCATGGTGTCTTTTGAACTTCAAACCGGGGCGACCAGCGCGGCCAGTCGTGTAGTTGAACATTTGAAACTTTTCACCCTTGCCGAATCGCTCGGAGGGGTCGAATCCCTCTGTTCGCTTCCGGCCCTGATGTCACACGCGAGTTTTCCACCCGAAACCCGCCTCGAGATGGGCGTGTCGGACTCGTTGATCCGCTTAAGCGTAGGCATTGAGCACATTGGCGACCTTCTTAATGACTTGTTCTTAGCGTTGGAAGAAGTGTCTTAATCAGACATCTTAGGCTATGCGGCCGGGTAATTTCCTTTATGCTACCCTGAAAACCAACATCTATGAATAAAATAAGAGAGTGAACGAAAAAAGCCCCAAAAACGCCGGGAGGCGGCTCGGGGCTACGAGTTCAGCAGGATTCCCTCGTATCAGAAACAAGCGCGGTCAGGCGGTTGAAAGGAACCCTATCAAAACATCTTCAACATTTAATATTCAAAATTATGAAAAATGACGTCAAAGGCAGCCGCTTACTGCTTTCTTTCTTCTTGGTGATGCTCGTAGCCTCCTGTGACCGGAAAGACCAAGTTAAGCCCGATATGCAGGACACCACCAAATTGCTCGGCGTAACCCCCATGCCACCGCAGGGCTTGCCTCACGCTTTAACCCCAGCAATCAGCCCTGATGAGTCTGAATCAGAATTCAGTAGCCGTGGCCGCACTTCGGCAGACCAGCTTCTTGCCCGTTCGAACGGCCTCAAAATCTCCGCTGGCGAATGGGCGCATATCCTGACTACCACCACCTCAGGCTGGGATTATTCGGCAACGTATAAGGGCCAAATTTATAGGTACGGGAACGGGGACATCGATCTGTACGCCTACAACTACATTGATAACGGCTGGGTTTATGTAGGGGGAACCTCAGGGAGTGGAAACCCCAAAGTTTTCACTTTCAGGATGGTGCCAGGCCAATCTACCTACCTGTGGGCCTACTGTCGTCCAGGAAAGCTGACGTTCGATGCCGCTCTGTATAAGTCTACTAATTTCTCAGAACCATTTCCAGTTACGGCACTCACCAGCAAAAACTCTGACTCTCCCTATGCAACGACCATGAACGCTTTCAAAGGCGATTTAGTGGGCCAGTGTACTTGGGGGACTTACGGGCGAGTGCAGGAACTTGTTGCGATGGGGCATTTGGACGGATCTGTGGGTCAGAGAATGTTTGACGCCCTTTGATCCAAGACCCAGGCACGCAAAGAACTGGCCTTCACTGATTGGCGGCATTTGGTATGATACCGGTACCCGCGCTCTGCCAGTTGAATTACGAAAGAAAGGGCTTCTCGTGATTTGGGATGGGGGACAGTACGGCCACGTCGGTTTAGTAGTGTCCGTATCGGAGGACAAGAAAAGCTACACCGTGTGGGATTATAACTTTTACAATACTCAGCAGCCTCGGACCAAGACCTATTACTTTGAAGGTGATGACAGGGTATTAGGAGTTTATCCTCAAAAGTTAAAATACAAAACCTGCGTTGATCCGATCCCACCCAGAAAAAACAAGCTGACGAGCCAAATATCTAGAAAGACAATCTCTCGCAGAAGTGCAAGCTTATTATTGTGCGCCCCATTGATTACTGAATCTGCTATTCCGCCATGATCAATTAGTAAAGCTATTAGCAAAACTACAATCCAATAGCAGAGCGTAGCATGGCTGAGCAGACTAAGTGTATCCCATTCAAAACTGATTCCGTCCAAATGATTCAGCGCATCAATCACTCTGTCGCTTCTGAACACCGCCCAGGTGAGGTTGAGCCAGGAAAGAAATAAGACCCACTTAAAAAAAAGAAAAGCCTTTGCCGAAAACAGTTTACTGAAAACGCGAGTCAGCCCCAGGTAGTGTTCCAGCAGGTAACACGCGGCGTGCATCAAGGCCCAGACCATGTATCTCCTCTCGAAGCCGTGCCATAGCCCGCTTACACAAAAGACGATAACAATAATCAGAGGAAATAGCTGGCGGTCCCTGCTCCCCCCCAGGGGTATGTAAAGATACCGCCTCAGCCAATCGCTCAAAGAGATGTGCCATCGCTTCCAGAATTCCTTTGTCGTCGTGGCCAGATAGGGCCGGTTGAAGTTATTGATTATGCTCAGACCAAACAATCGGGATATACCCACTACCAGGAAACTGTACCCGGCGAAGTCAAAATAGATTTGGATGGAATAGCCGAAGCTTGCCAATACGTAGGGCCAGAAATCGGCGCGACCATCATAATCCAGCACCGGATCAACCAGCATCCCCATCCGGTCAGCCGGCACGAGCTTGCAGAAAAGGCCGTACAGAATTTGTTTTAGGGCAACAGCGACGATTTTCCGCGAAGGTAGGGGAAGCCTTTGAAACTGGGGAAGCAGGTCGGCGGGCTGGCTGATGGGTCCTGCAACGAGGTGGGGAAAATAAATTGTGTAGAGAACCATCGAGAGGTAATTTCCCACCACAGCCGTTTTTCCCGAATAAACATCCGCCAGGTAGGCGATGCACATCAGACCGTAATAAGATAGGCCTACCAATGCCCAATTCCCTAAGCCTGGATCCCCTTCAATTCGACTGAACAGCAGCAGGCTGACAATTGATAAAATTCCGGTCAGGCCCCACACTTTTTTTGTGTGGGTCGTGTTGCTGTTTGCTATTTTAATCGAAGCACTGTAAGTAATAATGGAAACCGTTAAAGCTACGGCTGTGCTCAATAGGCCGAACGAACCCAGAAAGAGCAGGCTGATGAGAATCAGCCAGGGCATCCTCCACTTTTGAGGCAGAATACAATAGATCAGAACCTTTGCTGGCAGAAGGAACAGGATGTACTCCGCTGAAAATAGATCCATTATTCTCCTGCCCGCTCTGAGCCTGATGGTGTCTTCATCCGGTAAATTCCATTGCGGAGCCCATACACTCCGCCGTAGTAGACGTATTGCCCGTCGGGAGAGTAGACCGCGTCCCACTCATCCCCTTTAGTTTTCGTCAGCTGCCTGATTTCCCCCGAATTCAGGGAAAGGCTGAATAAATCCCAGTTCCCCTCTTTTTTACCGGAATAGATGACCGTAGTCCCATCCGGAGAAAATACGGGATCCCATTTATCGTACCCGCTGGAAGTGAGTCGGGATTCCCTCTTCTGCTTTAAGTCGTACATGTACAGATCGAATACTCTTCCCCTTTTGGAAATATAAACCACCCTGTCCCCATTGTAGACGGGCCGCCAGCTTTCGTATTCCGCTGAGGTAAGGGAAATCTCGTGCCTGGTAATCCGGTTTTCCAAACGGATGACCGGGTTGGTCAATCGACCGTCTCCCTCCTGCTGCCACTGGGCGGAGGCAAGCCACTTTTCTCCCCCTGGGAACGCAATGGCACCGTAACCGTTTCCGCTCCGGCGGACGCGCCGGAGCCCGCTCAGTTCCATCGTGGAGATTACAGTCCTGCCAACTTCCTGGTCGCCCTCGGTGAAAATCAATTTTGTGTCCTGGTCGTAAAACGCGGGATGGCTCTCATCCACCCGATTATAAGTCAGCCGCACACTGTTTTCCATATTCGTGTCGCTGAGGAACAATTCGGAGTTGCCATCCCGAATAGACTGGTAGCAAAGTAGTCGCCCGTCGCTGTTGAAATTGGGGTAGCGATCCCCCGCGTTGGCCTTGCTCAGGTATTCCACGCCGCCCGATACCTCATTCAGGAAGCCTGTGATGGCCTCAGCGACCTGTTTGTGACCTACGGCGTTGAGATGCTCATCAAACTCATAATAAAGTTCCTGCTCGCTGGCACTGAATTCGTCGAACAGGTTCAGGTGCCGAATCTTGTATTTTTCGCAAAGTGACCGCAGAAATTTGTCCGGCAGCTTCATATCGAGCTTTGCGACATCAAGCTTGAATTCCCTGACCACTTCCTCAAAATACCGGAAATGCAGCTGTTCTTTTGTAGGCAGTTGCACGACGATCAACTCCCCCCCACTTTCCGTCACCGCTTCGTTCAGCTTGCTCAGGTACAGTTCGAAATTCCTTAGATCTTTCTTTTTTACCGTCGACTGGGGTTTGTAAAATACATTGTAGTCCGCATTCTGCCTTTCGCCGGGGTAGAAGGGTTCCGTCCACCTTCCAAGGGGCAGCTCGGCGGGATTTTCGAATTTGATCGGATAAACCAAGAACCTGTACAAATTGGAATAATTCATCAGGTAGTCGGTGGGATTGCTGGTTCGCTCTTCCACCTTCATGAAATCGTTGAAGTTGCATATTTGCAAAAAAACCTTCTTTGCTTTCAGCTTCCCTCCTGCCTTTACGAAATAGTGGTATTCGTCGGCAATGCCAAAGCCGCTGATGCCGGCATTGAGAATAATCTTATCGGGGAAATTTTTGTAAAGCAGCGAGGTGTAAAGGTCTTCATAATCCACCTGCGCGCCCTGGGTATAGGAATCCCCCAGGAAGAGCCAGTCTGCTTCCTCCAATTCCGCCGTGGGGTCATCCTCGGCACCTATCCGGTACCCCTGCCGGTTGGTGACGTACTCCACCGCGTATTCTTTGTCCACGAACCGTTCCCTGAGCAGTGGCTTGTTGAAATAATAGTGCCTTTCGATATCGTAAAGGTCCCGGATGATGTAGTCGCTGTAAGCGAAGGTGAAAACTGCCTCTGCCTGAATAAACAAACCCACCAGAAACACCAGGTTGAAATAATAAACCCTCAGGTTGGGGACACCGTAGGTTACCATCCCGGTAAGCAGGATAACTCCAACGAAAAATAAAACACTCAGCACCAGACTATTCCAGCGAAGAAAAATCACGACCGGATTGACCAGCAGAAGGACGGTCAGCAGCAGGGAAAGGTGTCGGTGGGGATTTCGCATGTTTCAAAGGGCCTCAATGGGGCGGATGTGGCTGCTAAGCTTTTTAGAGGTCGCGAACACGCCCCCGCACGCATCCCGCACCAGGCACCTTCCGCATTCATCGGGGTACTGCCTTTTCCAGTCGGAAATCGACTTGGCTGAATATTTCCAGAGGCGTTCCGGAATCGTGCACAGGGAATGGTTGTAGATGCTGACACTGATCCCGTTGCTGTCCAGATACTCGGCGGCCGTAGTCAGTTCCGCCACGTACTCACTGGGTTCGATCCAAAGGATCTTATCGTTGTGCGGCGTATAGCCCGTGTATTCCAGGCCCATCAGGGATACCTGCTCCACAAAAGGTAGGTTCATGAAAATGAATCTTGCCAGTTGGGGCAGCCGTTCGTATGTCAGCTTGTGGAGTACCACCCGCAGCTCGATCCGGGCACCGGCCCTGCCCAGGTTGTGCAGCCCCAGCAGGGTCTGGTTGTAGGCCCCCTGGGCTTGCACCACATAGTCATGCCGCGCGTAGTAATCCGAGTAGAGTGGTATGCCAAGAACGACGTTGGGGGTATTCACATCCCGAAAGCGTTCCGCAAAGCTCCGGCGGGAGAAAGCCCTGCCGTTGGTGAGTATGTGTACAACGGTTGCGGGCAGACGCGAATTGAGGCGTTCGATAAGGTCGAAAAACAACCCTCCCATTAGCGTTGGCTCCCCACCCGTCACGCCGATCGTTTCGGTGTGGCCGGGGATGAGATCGATAACCCGGCAATTGATCTCATAATGATACCTGATGTCGTCGATGTCCCGGGGGGGTTGTGAGCACATCAGACAATTGCTGTTGCACTGATCGGTAGTGAAAAGGGTGTTGTCTGGTGAGGCTGTTCTGAAAACCGTCCGGACCAGACCGTTGCGTTGGATCAGGACGATGTCCCCCGCTTCGAGATGCCCGATAGAAACCAGTGAGTGGACGCTGGGTAAAGTGGCCTCCGGGGTTTCAGCGGTAGTAAGCCATGCCTGGTGAACCGCGTCCAGCGCGCCATTCATTCTCGTTCCGCCCACCACTTCTACGGTGGATGGACCATCTTTCCCTAAAACTACCCGGCCTACCAGGTCATGAGACAGGTTCAATGGCTTCCCCTTTACAACCAGCTTCACCATGCCGTAACGGGTTTTTGATGCGTCCAAGACCTGAGAATCGCTTCCCGGGCACTGTCTCCCGAATCGAGCAATTCAAATAGGTGACGGATCATTTCCATGTTCTTTTTGCAAAAAATGGAAAAGGCCCGGTTGCCCTCCATATCCTGCTGGGTGGCGTGGTGAAGGACGGGGTCGGCTCCGCAGTAGGGCAGGAAGGCACAATCGCTACAACCCGCCAGGCTCTCCGCAATTCCGCTGTTCACGAATTTCACCGCCTTTTGGCTGCTAAACAACTCCGCATACGGCTGGCTGACGTGGCCCAGCCGAAAGGTGTAGTCCTTCCTTTCCGCCAGCATCCGCGCCTCGTCGGATGCATAGACAAACCCGTCGTAGTTGAAGACGACGACGCTGTTGACAAGACTGGTCGGAGATTGTAAGTCGACATAGTTGGTGCCGAAGGGGGTAAGCACCTTTTGCAGGATGAGGGAGGTGTAGTCCTCCCTGAAATAGGTTCCACCCGCGTTGAGGCTCAAAATGTGTTGCAGTCCTGTTTTGTAGAACTCCAGGAAGCGCTCCGTCTCGTAGGCGTTCTTCTTTTGATTCTTGACGGCAAAGCCGTACGGGCTGATGGGTCTGAGGAAAATGCCCTGAAAGCCCTGTTCGACGTACGTATCGATAATTTCTTGGGGGTATTGCAGGCTCAACGCGGTGGTCGTCATCAGGGCTGAAACCCGGTCATGTCCCAGTGCCGCACGGGCACGGTTGATTCCTTCAATCACCAGGCCGTAGCTCGCTGCCCCAGATTTGGCCCGATTCGGGTTGTGAACGAACTCGGGGCCGTCCAGGGAGGTGGAGATGAGGATCGCATGCTCCCGGCAGAAAAGCAGGATTTCATCACTGAGTACTGTCAGGTTGGTGCATAGCACGAAGCTTATGCGCTTACCGGTTGTCCGGTTCAACTCTACCGTGGTTTCCACCGCATACCTGACCTTTTCGAAGGCCAAAAGGGGTTCTCCGCCCTGGAACTCCATGGTGATTTCATCCGAAGGAGAGGCCAACATGTGCACGATCCCTGCCTTTAAGTCTTCGGTGGAAATGTCGAATTTATCTTGGTTTTGGGTCACCCGGGAAACCTGACAATAGTGGCAGCTATGGTTGCACCTGAGGGTGATGACGAAAATATGCAATGAGGTGCCACTTTCCAGGAAACCCTTTTTGGTAATGTAACGGGTTGACAAAACGTCCAGAAGTTCCGGTACGGGCGTTGGGCTGATAAAGAAATTGGCGGTCAGGTCCTCGTAGAGCTCTTCTGACCCATCTACTTCCCGGCGTACAATCCTCCCCGCAGTTCCGCGGGGCACCAACAGATGGTCGCCCGTTTCGTTTACCAGCACCTCCCGCGTATCGCCGATGGCGTGAAAACGGAAGGGAAGAAGGTGGTAGTCTGTACCTAGTGGGGTGCCAAAATAAGGTTCCCCGAGAAATTTCCTCGAAACAGGCTTATCGGTCATAAGGCGGTTTATTCAGGTAGGGGTCGGGAGATCGCTAACTGGGTGTTCCTGTCTTACTTCCGGCAGGTCCGCATGGGCGAAAGCCTTGGCAATGATCATGCTCCTGACCAGCGTCGTTTCCTGATTGATAATATCGCGTACTTTGAAGTCCACCAGGTTGGTGCGGATTTTGGCCAGAATGTCCTCCCTTTCTCCGTTAGAAAATTTTTCACCCAGGGGTTTGACTGATACCAGGAATAATTCCGCGTGCGGTTTGGAAACCTCGAACCCGGCCCGGGAAGTCAGCCAGTACAGGCTTTTGAACAGTACCGCCTCAGCATATATCTCGGACTGAACGGAGAATTGCAGCAGCTCCCCGGAGTTTGCGATTACTTCCATTGAATCAGGGATTTGACTTCAGCATGGAAACGGTCTGAGGCCCCACGGAACCGTCCGGATCCAGACCGTTGTCTTTCTGGAACTGTTGCACAGCCTGCTGTATGACGGTGGAGTACTGGAGCTCCTGTGTATAGGACTGGCCGTCGGAGGACTTCAAATACCCTTTCCGAAGCAGGATGTTGACCAGTTCCGTCACATCCATTCCCGTCATGTTCAGTCTTAATATCCTGTCCCCCAGACTGAACACCCGGGGCGCAGCCGCCGTCAAACCTGGCGGCTGGGACGATAACAATTGATTCAGGGCGGAGGAATTCACCTGCGATGAAGAACCGGAACCGACCGAAGAGCTTGACCCGGAGGAAGTGGGCCTGGAAGAGCCTTGGCTGGATCTTATGGATGAGCTGCTGGTCGAACCGCTGCTGCCGGAGTAATGCGAGCGGTGAGAACTGTGCGAGCGGTGACTCCTGTGGGATAGATTCAAAGGGACCAGCTCATCGAATCGTTTTAGAATGAATGGCTTAGTCAGCTTGGGTTTTTCCGAAAAGTTCCTGGCTGGAAATAGGGTTTCATGGTTAGTGGAGATCCCCTCCCCGTCCTCATTAGCGGAAATTGGTACTCCGGCCGAAGTAGGGTTGTGGGACATGATGCCTGAAAGGGAACTTAGAAAAATTCCTCTCAACAGCTCTTCCAGTTTTGTACTCATCTCTATACGCGGGTCAATGATACGATAAATGTCACCAAAACTTCTTATAATGCCAAACGGCGGCATAATAAATTGGTAACACTGGGCTCTCATCCTCTTCCTGAACAAATTATTCAAGTAACTCTTCCCCTGCGCTAAATACCGTCGTACAGACTAAACGCCGCTCCGGGAAAGGACTTTACCCGCCGGAAGACCTGCGCTATCCCGATAATCTGGACATACGGACCCAGCCACCATCGCATTTGGCTCTTCCTTTAGATTATCACCTGATTCTAGACCCTTTTGTATATCCCTATCCAAGTTTTTCTTGGGATTAGTCCCTTATTCTGTGAAATCGAATAAACTGGTATAGATTCATACCTCCTACTATTCGGAAATAATTCACTTAATCTTTTTTCATCAGTCTTCCTGAAACTCGGGTAATCGAAGCTCGGGCTCTACTTTGCCCTTTTCATTTCATGTGGGTCTGGTTTTTTGTGTTCGACATAACTTAGTAACTAAGTCAATAACTAAGATAAGCTATTGATATAGAGAGATTTTACATTTCACCAACTAATTAGTAACTAAGTCAGTAACCAAGTCTGGAATTCATGTCAATCAGGGCTTCAGTCAATAGCAGTGCCAGTTTTTTTCCCGTATCCGATAGAGTGTATTTTTGCAAGCGGCTTTGCGGTCGGTCGAAAACGGTGGGTACCACTATCCCTTCGTCCAGAAGCGGATCAAGGTAGCGCTTAACGTTCTTTGTCTGATTAGTGAGTTCAACACCCTCCATGATTTCGTTACGTCTCATAGGGGCATCATTGCCTAATACGGTAATGATTTTTAAAGACTTGGGTTCGAGGTTTCTGGCAATGCTTGTTAATTCGGGTATTTCACCTTCACCGATTTTTTCAAACTCCTTTCTATGGACGGAGTATCTTTCCATTACGTCAAAAAACTTCTTTACCCTTACCGGGTCGCTGATGATATCAAACAGCTTGGAAATTACACCAGGCGACACTTCGCTTTTGTCTTTGAATCGAATTTCCAGCCCGTCAAAATGGATCTTAAAAGAAGGGCGGGGAATGCCATGCGTTTCGCATTCCGTCAAGATCAGCTGAATCCCCCTACCCCACTGCTCGATAAAACCAGCGCGGAAAAAAGTATTGGCAATATCGGGATTGGCGGGCTGTGAGGGGTGCTTACCCAGAAATTTCTCCAAAGACCATTCGACGGGTATGTGACCCTGATTGTAAATTTCCAGTCTGGTTGGAAAGACGTGAATCTGAACCGGGTTACCGCTGCTGTAATCCTTGTGGGCGATGGCGTTCACCACGGCCTCGCGCAGGGCCTTTACGGGATAAGGGTACTCCTCCACCCGCTGGATGCCCTCGTAGCGAATGGCCGCCTGCATGTACTTGGTCGTCAGCAGATCCATCGTTCCCTCCACCTGTCGCAGCAGCGAGCCTTTCACCTCGTCCTGAAACTTCAAATCCGTAGCCGATTCTCCAAAAAAGCCAATCTTGACATAAGCACCCGTCACGAATCGTTCTGGTTTGGAATGAAACAGCAAAACAGCGGCACGCTTAAGCTGGTCTTTATCGAAGAGGTGCAGGGCGTCCAAAAGTTCCTCGTTGCTCACGGCCAGTTCTCTCTCATCCAGCCGCTTCGCGCGGGCGGCAGAGTCTCGGAACAGTTTGAAAGCAGCGTTGTCGAGATCGGCTACCGGGACACCGGGCACCGGCAGGGTATCCCACTTCAAACCCGACTTATTAAGCAGAAACTTGTTGAGGGAGGTGCCTTTGAGCACCTGCTTGGTGCTGCCGGTGCGGTAGTGGTACTCACCCCGGTAGTTGACCGGGTACGGGTAGGGTTCCACGATCACGGCGATGTAGTCCAGTCCATTGTCGGAACGCAGTTCCACGTCGGCCATGATGCCCAGCACGTCTCGAATCTTGTTGGGAAGGTCCTCCAGCAACTTTTTTGCTTTGGCCACGCCCACCACCCGGCCGGTGTCGTCCTTGCCGATGAACAACGTGCCGCCCTTGGCGTTGGCATAGCCACAGATCCAGCCCAGGTACTCGTCGCGCCAGGATTCCTTCCATTCGATGGTTTGGCTTTCCTGCTCCATGTCAGAATGGGGATCTAATGTCCAGTTTCTGACAGTGGCCTGCAATAACGCGGTCGGGGTCTCCAGCGACCCTTATGTAATCGAGGCCCTCCTCTTTTAGAATGTCGTTGGTAAAAAGGAGCGTCTGTTCCGAGAGGTACTTGTAAGATATGGATCCAGGGATGTGGTCATGCACCTCATTGGTCCCCATCTTGCAGCACTGGGTATTGGTGATGTTCCAGAGTTGTTGTTCGGTTTTTTTTCTTTGGCAGTCGGACATGGGTAAGGTTACCGTTGGTGCGTTGTAATGGAACAGTCAAAGATACGCCATTCTGTTTTGACCTGATCGCGATCCTCCCTGAAAGCAACTCTCGAAAAGACTGACGTTCGCGCTTGACAAATTAATTCATTTGGAAGATCTGCTGAATTGCCACATAACGCCTGAAATATTGAGTCTATACTCGATCATCCCTTTTCTCGCTTTGGAATATTCGGTCATCTCGACGATCGTTTGGCCCAAACCAGTCCTTTCTGGCTTACCTGTAAGGTGCTTCCCAGGTATCCGGCCTTCTGCTCGTGGCGTTCGTCATACCGCCTTTAAAAGGGAGGTTGGGAAGCTTTCCCTCGGTGGGCATTGAATGCTCGCATATCAGATGCGCAAGTTCGTGCATGATCGTGCTATGCTGACGGGCGGGAGATTGGGTATCGTTGTGTATGATGATTTTCTCCCCATAAACATTTAGAAGGTACATCTCGGACCAGTCGCTAAGTCTCTGGATGAAGTCGGGGACTACCATCAAGTACCTAAATCGGCAATTTAGCAGGCAGACTTAGGTGGTAGTGAAATCAGACATTTTTTTTACCCGCTTTTTCTATAAAATCAGACCGTCACCTTTCAAGGAAGTGCCTATTCAAGGTCTGCCTGCTTTCTTCTGTACTAATGTTGGCCTCTTTGAACAATTCTTTAATAATTTCGTGCCTGTCCCCCCCTTGCTTTGATGCTGTTGTACAAATCACAAAAGCGGTTATCATCTTGAAGATACTGGCTCCAAATCTTGACTTAAACCCAGGCTCAAGTTTCTAGTAAATTTCTCTGATATTCATATATGTCCTCTACTATTACCAAGTGAAAACAACCTGTTTTTAGGATGTCCACTTTATTTCTCTGATTTCAATGTTCTGAAATTCAGCAAGCTACTTCTTGCTAAAAATAATTTGCCAATAATATGATGTTGACAAATTTTAAAAACGTACATTTGTCAACAGACAAGCTAATCAATATGGAACATGACATTTTTCCCGTAAACCTTGTAAGGGCTAGACAAAACAGCGGCTTGACGCAGGAAGAGCTGGCGAAGAGTACGGGTCTCACAAAGCAGGCCATCAGCCTGTATGAAAAAGGCCTGCGTCTCCCTGACAGCCATAACCTCTTGAAGCTTGCTGTTTCGCTGACCGTGACGCCGGACTACTTTTATGAAGAGCATAATGTCAAACTCGCAATGAACGAGGTAAGTTACCGTAAGGGTGGGCTAATTAATGAACGCCAGAGGGGCGTGGTGGAGGGGATGGCAGCAGACGCACTGAAAGGCTATTTGGATTTGGAAATCATAGCCAACGAATCCGTTGCATTCACAAATCCGCTGGAAGACCTGTACGTAAGGGATGAGAGCGATGCTGAGAAAGCCGCCAAAGTCCTGCGAAAGAAATGGAAGCTGGGAGAAGGGCCGATCAGTAATATTTCCGGCCTGCTGGAAAGAAAGGGAATCAGAGTGCTGAAAATCGATTTTCGCTTCCATTTCAGACACGAAGGTCTTTCCGGTTGGGCCGATGACAGGCGGATTCCAGTAATCGTGCTTAACGACCGTCAGCAGAATGTGCCCAGGGTAAGGTTCACGATTCTGCATGAGTTGGGCCACCTTCTCCTGATGATTCCCCGGGAGGTGGATCTAGATACCGTTGAGAGGCTGTGCGACACCTTTGCCGGGGCAGTGCTAATGCCCGCCGAAGTACTCGCCCAGGAGTTCGGCAGAAACAGGACCGCAATCTCCATGTCCGAGTTGAGAAGGATAAAAGCGCTGTACGGCATGTCCATTAAGGCTATCATGGTGAGGGCGAGAATGATTAACTTAATTACCTACGACAGCTACGTTAAGTGGAAGAGCAGCGAAGACGATTACCCCGATCGGGGAGAATATATGGGCGCAGAGGAACCCCAAAAATTTGAACAGATGCTCTACCGGTGCCTGATAGAACGTAAAATCGGGGTCGATAAGGCCGCTCGGCTTTCGGGAAGGACGGAGTCGCAGATCAAACAAATGATGGAGCAGGAAATTAAATTATAGGATGAAGAAGTTAGTTTTGACCGAGCCGAATCTGGCCGCCAGAATTCATAATTTGGGTATTCTGAGGTACTTCCGTAGGGACGATATTGTTTTCTACACTACTGATATCGGCTGTTTTGCCTGCATCGGAACTCAAAATGTTGCCAAGCCCATGCTGGCCCGGTTGGTCGAAGCGGGAACGCTGGTTATGATGGAAAGTGACGATCTTCGCATGAAGGTAATCGGTTCGCTGTACCGTAAATATGGAAGAGCCTTCACCCTGAAGACAGTGGCCGCCGTTTATCTGGCCAGTCAGCTTGGCTACCGTCTGGTAACGGACGACGCAGCGCTTGAAGAAATGGCTTTGAAGGATTTTGGCGTAGCGTGTATACCGAAAAACAAGCTCACCATGGAATTGGTCGAAGAGATCGCTTTGATGGGCGTTGTGGTCGACCTGGATCTGATAAACGAACTGATATGATATAACAAAGAAACTCAGTCCTGAGCCGTAGGCTTAGAGACTCCCGTCAGAGGAAACAAGAGCCTGCTAAGCTTTTGGGTATTTAGGTTTCGCACTCCAAAACTACTCCCTTTTTTCCGGATCTCCAAGCTCACTCACGGTTGTGAACCGGATACGGCGCTCTGCCGCCTCCCGACTGTATTACGTACACTAACCTGTAACAACAGCCCCCTGAGAATCAACCGCAGGAACGGATTCGCACCGTTCCGGGCAGAGGATGGAATCCTTATGTCGAATTAAATTTCTGTTCAATATAATGAAATTAAAAAAATGGAAAATAAGAACATTTTGGAGTTTACCATTGATGGTCGAACTTATCAAAGTCAGGAGCAGTATCGCACGGGCGCAGACTTGAAGCAAATGGCAGGCATACCCGCCGATACAGAACTCTTCCTTTCGATCGCTCACCCGTGGGAGGACGAATTGATCGAGGGTTCGGCCAAGGTCAACCTGGCCAGGCCGGGAATTGAGTACTTCTACGTAAAGAAAAAGCTGCCTTTCAAGATCAATGGTGAGTCGTTCATCTGGTACAAGCAGTACATCTCGGGCCGGGAAATTCGGGAGTTGGGAAAAATCGCGGAGGACGTAGAGTTGTTTTTGGACATCAGGGAGCCATTCGAGGACGAGGCAATAGGCGACGATACCCGGGTTGACCTGGCCCGCCCCGGAAAGGAGTGCTTTATCACGCGGGAAAAGCCGGTGGAAGTCATTATTGTAAATGGGAAACCAAAGCCCTGGACGAAGAAGTCGATCACTTTCGAGGAGTTGGTCGTGCTGGCTTTCGGAAGTGCCGCAGAAGACGGTGTGCGGGCCTATACGGTTACGTTCAGCAAGGGCCCCAAGCCCAGACCGGAGGGTACAATCGTGCGCGGAGATATAGTCGTTGTAAAAAACAAAACCATCTTCAATGTCACAGCAACTGATAAATCATAGCCCCGACTTGAAGCGCCTCCGGGACGAAGGGTACGAGATCGAGGTAAGGAACGGGTACCTGATGGTACACCATATCCCTTACCTGAATGCAACGGGGAAAGTCAGCTACGGGTCTCTGGTTACAGACCTTAACCTCGCCGGCAGCGAGTTGACCGCCCGTCCGTCCAACCATGTGATTCATTTCGTCGGTGAGAACCCCTGTAACAAGGGGGGAGGCGTCATCCAATCCATTCAGCACAACGTTCAGAGTACCACGCTGTTTGATGGACTGGTTGTTAACTATTCCTTTTCGAATAAGCCTGCAAGCGGATACGTGGACTACTACGAGAAAATCAGCCGATACGCGGACATCATCTCTGCGCCAGCCAAATCGCTCGACAGCACCGTGACGGAAAAGACCTTCCGAGTCGTACCCAATCGGGACGAGAGCGGCCCTTTTCGGTACGCCGACACCAATTCGAGTCGGGCGAACATTCTGCCGCTGAATGCAAGATTTGAAAACCAGAAGATCGCAATCGTAGGCCTGGGTGGGACAGGAGCCTATATTCTGGACTTAGTCGCCAAGACACCCGTGGCGGAAATCCACCTCTACGACGGAGACGGCTTCCAGTTGCACAACGCTTTCCGTTCTCCTGGGGCATCCTCAGCTGATGACTTGAACCGGGGAATGACCAAGGTGGACCACTACCGAGAAATCTACGCGCGAATGCACACGGGCGTTGTCGCTCACCACTGTTATTTAGGAAAGGAAAACCTGGACGAGCTGAATGAGATGTCTTACGTGTTCGTCTGTATCGACCGGAACAGCGCCCGCGGTGAGATCGTGTCTCACCTGGCGAGCAGGGGCGTTACTTTCTTTGATGTGGGGATGGGGGTGAATGTAGTCGACGACAGCCTGATCGGGACCCTTCGGGTTACGACCGGTACGCCGCTTAAAAAGGACCACCTTGCACTCCGGCTTCCGGTTACGGATATTCCTGACAATGACTACGCTACCAACATCCAGATTGCAGAATTGAACGTGATGAACGCAGTGCTGGCGGTAATCAAGTGGAAGAAAGTCGTGGGCTTCTACCAAGACCTGGAGCAGGAACACCACTGCTCGTATTCGATCAATGTAGCCCAATTGCTCAATGAAGACGCTGCGGCATAAGTTTGTGGAATTCATCCCGGAGGCAGTCGCCGACGGGGTGCTTTACATTTCCGTCGAGTATTGCACTGCCACACACAAATGCGTGTGTGGCTGCGGCAATGAAGTTGTCACGCCCCTTTCGCCCACCGATTGGCGCCTGACGTTTGACGGCGATTCGGTGTCGCTCCACCCCTCGATTGGAAACTGGAACTTCGAGTGCCAGTCCCATTACTGGGTGACCGACGGCCAGATCAGACACGCTGGAAAATGGACTCCGAAAGAGATAGAACGAGGCCGCCAGATTGACAACGAATCGAAGACGGAGTACTTTGAAAGCCGAAAGGCCGAGTCAAGCGAACCGAAGGTTGGATGGTTCAACCAAATGATGAAAACCCTGTTTACATATATGCGTCGCTTTTTTAGAAGTGAGTAAGTTTATTCCCCTTGCGGATGAAACCTCCGCTTGGCTTTTTTTGTCAGCAAAAACCTTAGCACCCGTTTTGAATTGCATTATTAGAAAGAAACTTGTACTTTCCAATCAAACAGTCACGCTGATACTGATTCTGGTTGTGGTGTTCTGTCTCTGGACACAACACCAGAAGATAAGGCGACTACAGCAGGTCACCGACCTACAGAATCGGTCCAACCGGGATTTGCAACTAGCCTTGCTCCAAACAAGCCGGGCGTTTAATCAGCAAACCGAACTCATTCACGAATTGGTGCGAGAAAATCCGCCAAAGGACCCATCGATTATACTTGTCATCAGGGAACTTAATGAACTTGCCAAACTTTGCACCCCGTATCTTCCACTGATGGCGATGGAAATGGAATCGGCATGCAAGCTGCTTGGCGCGGATCAGCTCCTCAATTCTGCAGCCACGATGGCTAAGATTTTAGAAAATATGTTCAAAGACTTTTTTCTGAAAGATGAAGTGTTTCAGAAGCGATTCAAGAAAAAAACCGTTAACCTTGGCAACCTGATTTCTTACATTGAGGACAGGGAATTGTTCACGCTGGCAGAGGTTGCCTTTCTCAAAGAACTAAAAGATTTACGCAACGAAGCGGCCCACGAGATTGCCGTTCGCAAACCAAAAGGCTATTTGATTTCCATTCACAGGAAATGCATTGATTTCATAAAGTGTAATGTCCCCAGATTCTCTATGGCCGTTTAGTAGCCATAGGAATTACCTTTTTCAAACCATCAGCAATTCGGCCCCCCCACATCCTCCGGCATAGGCAATGCGTTAACGCCTAGGTTTAAGAAACACTATGTCCCTGCCTGTATCACTCACCGCTTGCGTGTCAGAACTAGGCATTTGAAATTTGACTGTGGCGCTTAGGAAAGCCTTTAAAAGATTATAGCTCCAAATGCTTGTAATGATTCAAATTTCTTTAACTTAGGAGAATATTTTGGCAAAAAATCCGCATATATCACAAATCTATGACGCTCATCGATGGTTTGTTACAACTTTCATATTCAAATATTTCTGCTCTTCTTGCCTACTTCACAAAGTTGCCCTTTTCATGACCCAAGACAATAATGAATACGTGGCCTATTACCGCGTCTCAACCTTTAAACAGGGTGATAGTGGACTAGGTATTGAAGCACAGCATACGTACATCAACCACTTTTACAAAGGCAGGAAAATAATTGCTGAGTTTACCGATATTTGCAGTGGAAAGGACACAAAGGACCGTAAGCAGTTACAGGCCGCATTAATCCTGTGCAAAAAGCGTGCGGCCACGTTGATTGTGGCTAAAGTCGACCGTTTGAGCCGCAACACTGAACAAGCTCTACAGATCTATCGGGAGCTTGATGAGCGTTTGGAAAGCTGTGACATCCCCAATTTGGACAAGTTCACCCTGACGTTATTCATGGCAATTGCCGACCGTGAGCGCAAGCTGATTAGCATTCGTACAAAGGAAGCTCTTATACAGAAGGTAAAGCGAAACGGAGAATGGAGAGTAGGTAGCCTGCCATTCCGAAATGGACATGCCAGTAGACTGGGAACTGCCACCGTCCAGAAGATTGCACGCCAGAATATTAATAGCCGCCAGGCTATGGCCCAGATACGCCACCTTATTGCGAACGGAGACAATTACACACAAATAGCCCGACAACTTAACCAAGATGGATTCCGCGCCCCACGAGGAGGGCAGTATTCGGCTATGCAGGTCAAGCGTCTGTGCGATCGTATAGATGAGTTGGTATTACCTCAAGTGGATAAGACAGGCATAAAACCTAAATCAGATAACGTTTAGTCTCTAAATTTGTCAGGTAAGCTGGAGATATAGCTTTTCCCCAAAATATCCGATCTTTGGATAACTATAGGCTTTCATAAAACGATTTCAAAACGAACAGCCTTAAATCCGGGCAGAGCGCGTACCAATCTTCGCAAGCCATATCGAAGCGCATTTTGGGTACTAGCTCAAAATCAATGCTGTCTTCGGCTTCGATAGTCAGAATTTTTGGATGCAAAGCATCCTGACCATAGCGGTCGATAATTTGTTGTAGTTGGGGGCATAGGGTGTTGGGGTTATTTAAAAAGGATTGTTTGGCTGTTTTCATCGGTTAGGTTTTCCATTCAACATATCATATACACACCTGAACCTTCTCTATCCACTTTACTCTATGAAACGGATAGAGATATTAGGTCGGGCAAATATGTTGGAAAACCCCTGCCATGGCAATACGTCTTTTGTCAGATTTTTCCTAGAATCTACAAAATTGAGGTTAACCTAGTCCTACGTACTTATACGTATGTTGAGGTAAAAAGGCCGTTTTTATTGCTCCTGCGTGATTTTATGCAGAAGTTCCGTCTTGTTGGTGACCTCGGCTTTCTGAAAGATATTTTCCATATGTTTCTTGATTGTTCGCTCAGTAACATGCAAATCATCTGCAACGGTTTTGTAGATTTTGCCTATCCTTACCAACCTTACTACCTCTTTTTCGCGTTTGGTCAAGTTGAACATGGTCATGTTCGCTTCGAATACCTGCATGTTGTGTTCAATCACATTCACGAGGCCGTTAAGAGGAGTATCTGCTTCAACCATTTCGAGCGCCTGAAGCCTCTCTTGGTCCAGCCGGGCTTGTAAAATGGAGCGCCGGATGAACAATACAGTCAGAATGGTGAAGCCCAAGTTAGTAATGATCGCCTCGGTGACCTGGTCGATGCCCGGGAAAAAGGCAATGGCCACAAAGGGAATGACCGAGCAATACATACCAACTACCTCGAAATAGCGTCGATTCTCAAGATCTTCTTTGAAAGCCTTTTTGATGGATCGGTACATGGCGTAGGCCAATACAAGACTGTAAGCGGCGGGAATGATGAGGCCATGGGCGATGGCGTTATCTATGTTTTGGGTGAGAAGGAACTCCGTAGTGAATATTACAATAAAGGGCATGTAAAGAAACAGAACCACGCCATAAGTGGCATGAAAACGGAGCTCTTCCAAGTTGTAGGAGCGATAGAAATAGTAAGGGAAGTAACTGGCCATAACGAATCCAGCTGCATAGGTGAATGCATACTGGATCACCATCGGCAGATGAATGTATTGAGGATCCGGGAATAGACCCATTGCCAGATTTTTGACGATGAGTAAGAACAGCAGGATTAGGTAATATTTGCGGTTTTGGTCTTTGGGCCAGCACAGGTAATAGTAAAGTTGGTATACGAAGAACACCACTTCAATCACAATGAAGCAAAAGGTAATGAGATGTATGTCCGTACCAAAGACGCGCATACGGTAGGTGGTTTGCTAGTAGGATCTTAACAGAGATAGTGTGTAGCTAAGAGAAATTTTTCCGAAGACGGTGAATCCGTGTTTCTGGTACCAAGGAATGTTTCGTTGGGTGGAGGTTTCCACATAAACAGGCCGTTCCATTACTGCCGCATCGGCAAGGAGATCGTCGAGCAATCTACTTCCAATGCCTTTTCCCTGAACTTCGGGCAATACACCGATGAACCATAAGTGGTAGATGGGCGTAGCCGGATGATGGGCGTATACCCGTTTCTCCCGATCAAGGGCCTTACCTACATTTCCAATGCCGATGGATTTGAGTATCAGTCGCCCTATCAGCAGGAGACTGCGTAATGTTGTTCGTTTACGGTCCGGGAAAATTACGAGCGCGCAAGCATTGCGGTCTTCCGAAATCACTACCTTTCCCCAAAGTCGACACATTTCGTACGAATAAGCGATCAGTTCTCTAATCCGTTGTATTCTCTTTGAATCCGGCGGAATGAGGTAGTTTACGCTCTTATTGTCTTCGAACGAACTCGCCAAAATATCGACAATCCATTCCTTATCTTTCTCCGTCGCCTCGACCACTTTTCAATTTTGGTTTTAGGATTATGCGTACATCGATGCCCAGGAACTCAGATCTGAATCTTGGAACATTCCTCTAAAAATAGCATGATTTAGTGTGCTATGTAGTTTTTTGTGAATTTGTTGTAAAAATTCCATGCCCATATAATTCCAAATAAATTTTCATAAACTATCTGCTCTCGAAATGCATCTAATTATCCCCTAAATTTGGGGGTACTTCTTGAAAGCATCATGGACTGCTCAGCGGATTTATAGCCGTTTTTTTCCTGAAGCCTCTCTTCTCTATGTGAGAGATTTTGTAACACTGTCTTGGGATTTAGTTCTGTTATCTGGTCATCAGGCTTCAAATGTTCCGTCAGGCGTCTTTCAATGTCAGCAAGACTGGTTTTGAGTTCTCTCAGTTTTGTTTCTTTCGGCCACGGTTTGTTTTGTGCTTCCGAAGCAATCTTAATATCACGCGCCAACTCCTCCTGTCTTTGCTGTTGCTGCTTCAACAATTTAACAATCTGTTCACTCGAAGTGGCCTTGTTCATATACTCCCCAGCAGTCCTGATTTTTTCTGAGTTAAGGTAACCATTATTGTGGCGGTAAATGATACCATTCGGTGAACGCACTTCCCACTTTTGCTGCGTGTGACCATCGAACCGGAACGTGTCCACCGACAGTTCGAAACCATTGAAATCGGCAATTTTAGTAACTCCGATCGCGCGCTTTTGCTGGGCGGTCAGCATGGCTATGCCCAAGTCTTCTATCCTTTGGTCTGGTATTAAAGGAACACCTTCCTTCGTCTCGCCATAAAGAAGTTTTTGGTCGGCCTTGATTTTTTCCAGCACCTCCCCTACCCTATCCAGCGATTTTTCCAACACAGAATATGATCGGCGTTGGGAGGCCATATCTTTGTTGAAAATTGCCTTCTCTGATTCCAGACTGGCAATTTGCTTTTCGATTTTAGTCTTCTCTAATAAATCCTTGTTGCCTGAGAGTAAGGCAACGTACTCGGCGTAGTTCATACCGTTGGTTTCGTCCATTCCTCCCTCGTCGATGCGCCGAACCGACAGATTTTGGTTTTTGATCTGAGAAATAAACAGCGCTTTGTTTTGGAGCAGGTTGAACATGAAGTTGTCCAGCGTCCGCTCCACCGCGTACACGTAGTTCTGCACTTGGTTGCCAAAATGATTTTTAGCTACCAAGTTTCCCGCCCGCACCCCCCGGCCGACGCGCTGCTCGAAATCCGAAGGTTTCCAGGGAACATCCAGATGGTGCATGGCCACGATGTGCTTCTGCGCATTGACTCCGGTTCCCAGCTTTTCTGTCGATCCCATCAGGACGCGAATCCGGCCTTCGTTGGTGTCCCGAATAATCTGCTGACGTTGCTTGTCGTTCTTCGCGTCGTGGATGAACCGGATTTCGTTGGCGGGTACATCGTATTCCTGAATCAGCTTGGTCTTTAGGGCGTCATACACGTTGAATAGCGAAGCTCCTGAAGGAGTACCCAAGTCACAGAACACGATTTGGGTACCTTTGTACCGCGTGGATTCCTGATAGTGTCTATTAATGACCACCGCCGCCTGACTCACCTTACTATTCGGGTGGTCGCCACAGGTTGGATCGACCAACCGCATATCCAGAGCCGATTTCTTCGAATAGTTCGTGGCAATCAGCATTTTTGCCCGTTCTTCCGACTCTGAAAGCGGCCCTATGCCCAATAGGGTGCCATCGCCGCTGGCCGCAAACTTGACGAGGTTTTCAGTAAACGCGGCCTGCTGCTCGGTGGGTTTGATGTTTATCAATTGATGAACGGCGCAGGGGCGATCGACACCTACCATTTCCGCCGTTCGGAAATCCGAAATTTGACTGTAGCAGGCAGCCAGTTCCGGCACTTTAATGAAGTGCCGAAAGCGCGACTTTTCAATCAACTGATTCGTAACAGAATACTCATAATCAGTCGTTTTCCTAGCATAGACCGATAGCCAGGAATCGAAATTTTCCATTTTCTGTCGCTCCAATTCTTTAGGTCGCAGGTACTTGAAAAGCAAGTACAGTTCCGTCAGGGAGTTGGAAATAGGCGTCCCGGAGTAAAAAGCAACCCCGGAGTCTCCTCCCCTTTTTTCCTGAATGGTTCTGACGGCAAACAGCATATTAAGCGCACGTTGGGATCCCACCTGATTCCCCAAACCAGCCACCCGGTCGTGCCGAGTGGTAAAAAGGAGATTCTTGAACTTATGGCTCTCGTCCACTTGCAGGAAATCGATCCCCATCTTCTCAAAATCCAGAGTGTCGTCTCTTTTCTCGTCAATCTGATGGAGAACCGAATTCAGATTGTTAGTCAAAGAAACCTTTCTTCTTTCCAGCCCTTTCAGCAGCGCGGTTCCTACTCTGTAATCGTTCCTTTTGAGTTCATTCAGGTCCTTCTCGAGATTAGCGACCTCACTACCGATCAGTCTTTTCTGGACATCCAGACTTTGGGGGATTTTGGCAAATTGGTCATGCGTCAGGATAATGCAGTCCCAGGCGGTGTTGGCCATGGCATCGAAAAGTCTTTCCCTGCGCTGTTTGGAGAAGTCTTTCTCGGATGGCGAGAGCACACGAGCGTCAGGATAGGCCGCTCTGAAAGTATCGGCAATAGCCCCGACATTCGCCTTCATACCCACGATCATCGGCTTGGCCACCAGGCCTAGTCTCTTCATTTCGTAGGCAATGACGATCATCGTCATCGTCTTTCCAGTTCCAACTTCGTGATCCACAATGCCTCCTGCGTTCTGCATTAACATCCAGGCGGTATCTTTCTGGGAACCGTACAATTGCTTGATTCCTAGGTTTTGCAGACGCAAGCCCGGAAATTTTAGGTGAGAACCGTCGTATCTCTGCTTCACCTCTGAATTGTAAAGCCGATTATAGGTTGCCTCAACTGCATTTTTCTCAGAATGCGGTAGTTGCCCAAGCCAATCGACGAAACCATTCCGAATCGAATCAATCTTTTGGGAGGCTAACCTGATTTTCTCCGAATCCCGGACGGTGATTTCCTTACCCTGTCCATCGTTTACTTTTTTGGTGATGTTGGGTACGTTGTCCAGCAAGGCGTAGCGAAGTAGATCCAAACCCGTATAGCTTCTGCTGTCCGATTGAACGGCGTACTCTTCCGTCAGTTTGGGGTTGTAGCGATGGTCGAAGCCCTTTATTCCGAAATCATCGATGGCCGATGAATAGCTAACGGCGACTTCCGTTGAAAAGAACTGGGAGGCAAAGCGGGAATAAAGTTCGGTATCGAGCCACCTTTCCCCCAAATTAAAATCAATCAATTCAAAAGGAACAGGTTCTGGCTTGACGCTTTCCAGATAGCGTAGGGTTCTTTCAATTTCTGAAGGTTCAACTTTCCCTTTCGAAGTTAAAGCAGTTATCTGCTCAATTTTCTCCTGAATGTTACCCGATCCCAACACGTCTTTGATCTGGTAATCACCAACGATTGGATTAAAGAATATCTGTTCGGCTAATTCCGTCAACAGACCATCGGTTCGTTCACCGGAAATTTCGGCCATGTATTCCAGATTGACTCCCCCAAACCGATTCAAAGAAGCGGCCAATGCTTCCTGAGGAGTAAATGAGGAAACCTGAGCATCCGCGATGTGAACCGGGCGATGGAAAATGTCCGTTTTTTCGTATGATTTGGCTATCTCATTGTATGTTTCCAGCGAGAGAAGCTGACGGCCCGATGGGCCTAGCAGAATGGTGTCGATATTCGCTCGGTCTTTTAAAGATCCGAAGCCTGCTTTAAAAGAATCATAGCTATCGTTGAGCTGTTCGCGATACTGCGGACTTTCAATTTGGTTATCCCGCTCCTGATGAACCAGTTTGAAGTAATTGTCCCGAATGTCAATGAGGGTTTCCCACCGTGCTCTTTGCGAAGAAGATAGGCGCATAGGTTCAACGATCAATTTTCCAGCTTCATCGGAATGGAGTTTGCCGATCGTTCCAGCCTGACTAACGATGCTGCCCTGTGAAATGTGCTCATAAAGATCGCCCGTGAATTCAATGGCAACTGGCTGGATGGGAAGCGCCACGGGAGACGCTGAAAATAAGTCTAGCTGACCAGCAACCACTGACTTTCGCCTGCTGGGTGTGACTGATTTTGTCTGATAAAGTCTGTAGTCAAACTCTTTCAGAAAGTCCTTTTGAAGTACCTCGAAAACCTCTCTCCCTACTTGTTGAATCTCCCCGGAATGGGTGTATATGAGGGCGGGTTTGCCATATTGGTTGGTAGCGACGTCTCTATTCGTATGGATTATTTTGTTCGGTGCGCTCTCGAAGTACAGATTGGATTTGACAGCCTCTGCTTCTGGCAGAGGGCTGTAATTTTGAAGAAAAAGCTTTTCATTCTCAGAAAGTGTATTAACTGGCTTTGAGCGTTTTTGGACAATGATGAAATCGGAACCTACTTCGGTACCTGCTCCCTTGAATAGGTTATTGGGCAGCCTTACAGCCGAAATCAGTCGGGCTTTCTGAAGCAGATTTTCACGAAACTCGCGGTTGCCGGCCGTATTGGCAAAACTATCGGTCGTAATAAGCGCGACTAAACCGCCGGGCCGGGCCAGTTCGACGCTTTTTAGGAAAAAGTAGTTGTGAATTTTCCCAGTAGCTTGTTTTTCGATTTGCCCTTTCCTGGCGAAGGCCGGATCAAATACTGAGATATTTCCGAACGGAATGTTGCTGGCCACCAGGTCGAATCGGTTGTCTTTCTGCGCACCGACGTTCTCAAAACCTTCATTTCTGACCAAATCCCTTGATTTTGCCGAAAGCAGTAGGCCGGTCAGCAAGTCCTTTTCAAACATAAGTACCTCGCTCGGACGATGTTCGGCCCTGATTACGTCGATGAATCTGCCGCTTCCTGCCGAGGGATCAAGTACGGAATCCAAAGGAATGCCGCTGGCTTTTAAGGAAACCGAAAGCGCTTCGATAATAGGGGTCGGCGTATAAAATCCGGTGAGAACGCTGTTCTTGGCTGACTCAATGTATTTGGCGGAGTCGTTCGGCATATACAATTTCACCAAATCGTGAAACTCTTGAACCAAAGGCTGCATCCGCTTATTGGACTCGCTCCAAAGCGATTCTTGCTGAGGATCCATCAAAATCTCACTGAGTCCGCCAAATCCAGCGTACTGGGATAATACCTCGTTTTCTCGTGTTTTAGGGCTTCTAAAACTGAGGTGCAACTCGAACGCCAGGCGCAGCGCGGTCAGGTTCGACCGCATTTGTTCCAACTTGTTCATGGGTGGGTTGGGGCGGGATTTTAATTTTTGTTTAGAGAGAGAAGTGTTTTCCTGATTCCGCTGAGCAGATTTTTGTTTGCTTGGACCATATCTTCTGGTGTAGTCGCCATTTGGAGTGCAGAAACGGTTGCCGTGTTTTCAAAAAGTAGGTACATCACCAAATCTTGTTCGTCCAAATCCTCAATTCCGGTCGCGTAGGTCAGGAAAGTCTGGTTTTCCAGCAGGAAATCTTTTAAGATGGCATAAGGTGAAGTAATGCTCTCCAAGGTTTCGGTTAGAGCGCGTTCCATCGCTTCGTAAGTTGACATCCCAGCCCGGTCGAAAGCCTGAAATAGCTTAACGGCATCTTGGGTCAACTCTGAGAGACAATCATCCAAATCCTTCTCCCGGATTAAATCCGGGTGATAATCTGTCAGATATTTTTTAATACTATTTTCAAAATATCCGCTCTGGTGTTCGTTTGCATCGGATGGCTCAACCATAACTGAAATATTAATTTTTAATTACCAAATTTAAAATTAATATTTTGATTTGTATTAATCGTTTCATCAGTTTCGGGATTTTGGATTCCCATCGCAGCAAAAAAGGCCGATAGCTTGTCGCTATCGGCCTTTTTTGCTCCTGCCTTATCGTCTTCAATAATAGTCGTAAACGGTCACGTAGTGTTTATACCATGGATCAAGGGCAAAATTCAGGGTAACGCATTGGTCGGTACATTGAAAAAACCATAACAGTCTTGAACAGGCTTCTTCGCTTCCAAAAACAAATAAGTCCTTGTCCCTGACCATGTAGGCACTTACTTTCTCCTGAGCAAGCTGGCTCATTTTCTGCGAGTAGGTTTCACTCTGAGTATCCATGTCTATGTTTTAAAAAGCGTTTCCAGACCGGATTATCTTTCGGCCTGGAAACGGGTGAGAAAACTAAGCTACCAGGTCAGCGAAAACAGGCAGGTCGCAGGACTTCAAAAGATGGTGTCCGTTCGCAATGTTGAGACAATGCTGATAACCGGCCAAATTGAGTCGCTCCGCGCGATTGAACATGGACATTCCATTGTCTGCCGTTGCCCCTATTTCGTGTGTCGTGTAGTTCGTCAAGCCGTTAAACAGGCCAAAAAGGGTATATCCGGTATCAGCCATTTCCGTTCTGAAACAAGCCTCGATGGTGGAAACGATGTTTTGCTTGCGGGTACTGATTTCGGCTTCTCCCAATCGCTCCTCCTTGCTGAGGTTAGCCAGGCGAGCTACCAGGCTATCGTGAATTTCCTTCGACATCCTCACTTTGGAAAAGTCATTCAGGGTTTTGTAGAAGGTTTGGAGGCTTTTCCGGTAGTTGTAAAATTCCTCCTGAATCCTTTCCACGCCAATCTCAAGCCCGCGCGAATGTTTCACTTTGAGGGCGCGGTACTGCCGGGCAAAACGATTGCCGCAGCGAATCATCATGTTTGAGTTTCCGACGAAAAACGTAGTCTGCCCGTCGTGGCCGTTGCCAATCATCAGATGATCTTTGAATTCAAAGCCGCCGACCTCAAACGGCTCCGTGCATTTGAGGAACCCAAGCATTTTTTTGCCGCCTTCCAACTCATAAATGGCTTCGATTGGAAAATGGGTGACGTCGGCGAACCGCTCCACGCTGCTGATGAACGATGCGTTGGACATCGGGTTATACCCTTTTTTGCACACATTCAGCAAGGCGCCCGTGTCGCTGCGAAGCAGAGCCTTGTATCCTGGCAATTCCTTACCGTTGCATAAAAACGACGCGGAAATTTTGGACTGGACGACCTCCCAATCTGATAGGGAAGTGGTGATTGATGGATTTTGATTTACCATGATAATAATTAATTAAGAGGTTTGTAAATGGCAGTCTGTCAACTGCTTAACTACCTAAAGGTACCACTTTATCTTGATTGCTACAACTTAGATATGCACAATTTTGAGAGAAAACCTTTTTTCCCATTTGGTACAAAAAAAGGGCTTTCCTTTGGAGGAAAGCCCTTGATAATGTGCTGTTTTGATCTAATTACATTTTCGGTCCCATTCGCTTAGGCGGACCTTCATCCTTGGAATCTTTATGATTTTGCTGGTTGTTCTGACTGACGGGTATGAGCGGAGTATACCTCTTTTCTTGATAAAAAGACAGGAGGGATAAATCCCTTAGTACCAGATTGCTCGAATCGGTCAGACTCTTACCGTTCCGGCTTTTCAGGACTTCATTAAAATCCTGTTGACTGGGGGTAGGCCTTAGCACCTCCACCAGTCTCCTTCTATCCCTTCTTTCGATTTCATCCTTCAATTGACCAAGTGCTACGTGTAGCATTAAGTCCACGTTTGGAAACTTTATTTCGGTCACCGTCCGTAAGATATTGCTTTCAGTTTCCACCATACTCTCCCGCCGGACTTCGGTCGCTGCTTTGTCTTTGCGCTGGAAGCGATTCATCTTGTCGATCACCCGCTCGATCACGCCCGCATTTTCTGCCAATACCTCCCGGAAACCTGTCTCTTTGCTGAGCGGAAATTTTACCTCAATGGTTAGCACGTTGTGCCCCACCTCTTTTGCATCCTCCTCCGCATCCCCCGCTCCGGTCGCCGGTTTGGGGTTGTAATAAACCACGTGCGGGAGTATCGCGAAGCGATTGTCCCGCAATGGGTGTTCCAAGGCCAGCAGGTTGATGGAAAAGCGGTTTCCTGCCTTGTCACCATCCATCCCAATCACAAATTGAGCTTGTGGATTGGCCTTGAGTATTTTGCCAATCTGTTCCAATTGCTGGTACGACGGATTGCCAGCTGGCGAAATGTACTGTCGGTACTCGCCTTTGCTAGGTGGGGAAAGCTGATGAAAAGACAAGGAATCTATGGGTGACTCCGAGATCATAATCCGATTGGTTGTAATCTCTATATTTGCTTTTGAAATTTCGACTGAAATATTCCCCTTATCTGGGTGCCTGGTGTGGAAAGTCAGTTTGCCGTTCGATTTTGACACAGTTCCCCTGGCGTCTTTATCCAAATGGATGGTCTCGCCATCCACCAGAAAATCTTTTCCATCCTTAAGCTTGCCGTGTTCGTTGCTCTTCCAAATGGCGTCCCCCTTGCCACCAGGCGGGAATTTTTTAAAGCCCTCGTTCCGCATATCCATCGAAAGAATATTCCCTTTCTCAGAGGTTAATGGAAAATGGATATTTGAGTGTTCTCCTATTTTTGACATCAACACCTGATGTTTAAACTCAGAGGAAGTAAGCGTTTCCAGAGAAATACAACGCTTTTCAGTCAGATAATTCGGCTGATTTTCTGGTAATAGCGTTAGGCTGTATTCCTCGATCAGATCTGATTGTCGTAGTTTCTCATCATTCAAATACTGTTTGGGGAAGGCCGGGGCCATGGGTCGAAGCTGTGCCGCCTTTTCCCGATAATCTATGTTACCAAGTATTTGATCCACCACCTTGAAGGCGTTTTTATAATCTCCTTCTTTATACTTGATGAATGCGAACACATCCCCTTTCAACGCCGTATTATTGAGATCTACAAATCCTTTGAACTCGCTATCTGCGTTGTTCATGACTGCTAAGCGCTGGCTATCGCCTTCAATGCCGGATTTATAAACACGCCATTTATCGTTGGGCTTGGATTTGGAACTCAGTCCGTAGCCATAATACTCAAACACCAATTCTATATCGAGTTCTTTTCTGATCTGCGCAAAATCCCTTCTTTCGTAGGAAGGCGATAAATGTCTCGGTTTGAAAAACTTTACGACGGGTTCCGGTTTGTTTTTTGCATTCATAGTAAGGTAGGTTGAAGGTCCCACGATTTTCTGACCGGGTACGCTAAAGGCCGAAGCAGCCTTGAATAAGACATCCAGATTGTATTCTTTGGCTTTACCGTTTGTGTTCCCGACATTGTGGTACAAGTCAGGAAGCGACATATGATCAATCAGCAAGGCACGATCAGTCGTACTGCTGGAAAATTCAAGCGCCTTGATTACAGCTTTTCGATCGTACACCTTAGCAAATTCTGAGATTTGGAATCCATTGACAGCAGGATAGAAATCGACGCCTAAACTGTCCTTGGTCGAATAACCTGTTTCAGGTTTGAAGGGCTTCGTATTTTCTGGATTGAACTCCTTCGCGATCGGGTTACGACCCAATTCTTGAAGTGCAGCATTCAGCCGGACAATATTTTCCTGGGCTGGATCAATCCACAGCTTGATGGTGCTGTCGGTTCGTGCTTGTTCGTAGGCATTGATGGAAAAGCTACCAAAAGCCATGTAGCGTACATTGTTGACATTCAACTGATTGAATAGCTCAACTTTGTCATTATCTACGAAGTTGATGGGTTCGTTCATGGTGAGAGTCGAATTTGGAGTGGTGAGAGGATTTTATCAGGATATGGTTTATGGCCATGCCTCTGCCTCACAGGCTCTCGTAAAAAGCCCGGAGTACGAAGAGCCTGAATTCTTGGGGTAATTCGAACCATTCTTCAGCAGGCATGGCTTCCCTTATTTTGGGGACCGTGATCGTTTCCTCCTCTGGATCGTCCGTGACAATGAAGCAAGGTTCGAGGGCATCTTCACCATAGCATTGAAGAATGTAATCCACAGAAAGCAGGTGCTGATTTGCAGTCTTTGTGTTCATTGGCTGAGTTGAAAGCTGGTTGTGGAGTCTCTCTCGGAGTGCCTTATATTCGACGCCTTACTGAAGGAGTATCGGTTTCGAGTATGTTTTTTGCATGGCTGGATAGCGAAAGCTGAGTCTCCTTTTCACTAATTTCCACAAGCCTACCCGAAATAGGATTGAATTTGACATGAGCCTCGGGCATTCCCTCAGCCTCGGTTCCTGGATCGGCTATTATGAGAATGCTACGGCCTGAAAGCAGCTTTTCAACCTGCCTTTCTCGAATGGGTACACCCTTGTGGCTGGTGGGAAGGTCAGAAAGAGGGATCTGTTGTTCGCGGAGATGTGTACTACTATTATCGAACAGCGGATTCTTGATGAGTGTCCCCTGCCTGTAGTTAAGCGTGAACAGTGATTCCGTCTTGATTAAAAACTCCTTCCGCTTCTGGGGGTCGCTCTCGAAGTACCAATCGGCGATGTTGACTAGGCTATTTTTAAGTTCAATCGCCTTAGTCAAGGGAGAGGCTTTCTGACTCATTACATCAGAAATCTCCTTAATCTCATTGTAGTATTCAGAATTATTGCCATTCGTGCTTCGCGATAAAGCAATCTGAATCTCCTCGGTGTATCCTGGCTTGGCCGTCAACGATCGTACCCCTACCCTATCCGCATTACCAGGATTTAGCGTATGCCCTGAAAGATCAATCTGCAAAACAGGTAGGTGGGCATCGACACGCCGATTTATGTAGAGGAGCTTAAATCCAAAAAAATGCCTGGGCCCACCGTTTGCATCTTTGGAAGTATTTCTAACCTGAATCACTCCCCCTTTCATTAAGTCATCGAGAACGGTCTGTTCCGAAAGGATTTCTCTGGTTTCCGCATCCTTCGACAAGTGCGCCTCCACTTGGGCCATGTCAATGCCTGGGTAGCTCTGCGCGATTTTATTAATATCCTTTCTTGCTCTCATGTTTTGTACTTCGTTCAAGTCAAACTCTATTGTCCATGCAATTTTAGACAAAAAATTAATAATATTAAATTTTAATTATTAATTTCGTTTTGAATTTATATTATGAAAGAGGTTCATGAGACATAGCTTGGGAATAATTTACTTTCTGATGTTCTCCACGACAGTCTTGCCGCAGTCACCTAAGGCGCAGAGTCTACTTGCACCAGACTCTTATGCTGGGCGGAAGAGTGATACGGCAGAGAGTGACTCTGACTTTTTGAAGGACATACCAAGTATCAGCCCATTAAAAGCTGGGGAATCGCCGCGAATCGCCTCACTTTTTGGTATGCGGCTACACCCCATCGACAGGGTTTACAAACCACATCTAGGAATTGACCTAGTGTGTCAGCGGGGCTTTCAGTTCGTTTACGCTACGGCAAATGGCCGAGTGACTTTCGTGGGTAACATAAACGGATTGGGGCTGGCGGTGGAGGTAAGCCACACTAATGGCTATAAGACTGGCTACGGCCACTTGGACGCCATCTATGTCAACCAAGAAGACCAGGTGAGAATTGGAGAGGTACTGGGAGTGATGGGAAGTTCGGGTAAGGCGACTGGCGTACATGTCCACTACACCATCACTAAAGACGGTACGGCGGTGGATCCCCTACCCTATCTCACTTTATACGAAGACTTTATAAAAAGAAAAGACGCCATGTGGGCGTCTTTGATTAAGAATTCGGTAAAATAGTCTGATCAACTATCGGTTGCCCGACCGCTGATCGAATTAAGCGTTTGGTTCTGTTTCTTTATCTCTTCCAGTTTTGAAAGTGCGAGATTTACCAGCTCCTCAGAATAGTAGAGCTTGTCAAAATCATAACCGTTCCTTTCGACGGCTCGTTTAAATGTCATGATATTCGCGGCCGTACCCTTTCCATCCTTCAACGCCCTGAACTGAATATAGCTCAGGCCATAAGGTTCCAACAGCATTTTTTCACTAGGCTTCTTCGACATCTGGTCTGCTTCTTCCGCAGTCAGCTCTCCCCTTTCTCTTTTGGCCGCCACGATCAGTTGCAGGCATAATGAGAAAACCAATTTATTGAAAAAAGCTACGGCTTCCTGCTCAGAATATATCTCATCAAGTTTCCGGTGGATTTCAGGATTAGAGGTCATGGTTTCGAATATATTGTGGGAAGCGCTATTTCTGACAACGCTTCTTGAGTTTTAGTGTGTTTATATTGAGCGGCCTAAAATTAGAATAAAATAATATGAAATGTCTATTTTATTAGAAAGAAATCATGGTTTGGCTTCTGCTTGAAATTCCTCGTACTCAAGTCTGATGAGTTGGGCCACTTCCGTTTTGATCGACCGAAAGTTGTCGTCGAGCAGGCGTAGTTTCCACGTTTCCTTATCATTTTCCTCGTATTTTTCACCCGGATAGTATTTGCTCACCAGCTTGGCAATGTCTTTAATGACGGGTGGTTTGGCGTGGATCTTCTCCATGCCTTCCTGATCTACCCTCACTACCCCTTTGAAGGTTTTGAGCTTAATTTCTTCGCCGAAGTTGTCGGCAAACTGCCCCACGAACTCGCCCTGCGAAAGTCCCGATATTTTAGATGCCGGAATAACTTCGTGTAGGGCGGTCGAGAGCGTAACCGAGGTTTCCTCTTTTCCAAAAGTGACGTTTTCCGATTCTTGCTGCGTTTTTCCAAAACGCCTGGACAGCTTTTCCGCCGATTCGAATACCACCTGTCCGGAAAAAATATTACCAGGTAGATTCATTATCACTTTCGACTCCCGTTCGCCGTAACCTGACGCCAACTGTTCAAAATCCTGAAAACCAAGCCAGGTGGCCACTTTATTGCTTCGAGCGGTAGCCATGAGGGAGGAAATTCCTTTCAAGAACATGGTGGGCAATTCATCCCAGAAGAGCGCGGACTTGAGTTTTCCCTGCTTATTGACCAGCTTGGTCATTTTAGAAGTGTATAGAGAGAAAACGGCACCGTACACCTCATCCCGCTCGGGGTTGTTACCCGTACAGAGTATTTTGGGGTCGTCGGGATTATTGATGTCAAGCGTAAAGTCGTTACCCGACATAATCCAATATAAGGTGGGCGAGGAAAGCCGGGCTAATGGGATGCGTACCGAAGCGATTTGCCCTTCAAGCTGCTCGGCTGCCCCGTGCTGAGCGGCACTTGCAAAAGGACGGACATAAGCCTCCAGTTGCGGGTAGGAAGCCATGATGGTAAACATTTCCTTGTATTCTTTCTGACAAGCGAATTCCAGGATATGGGGAAACGTGCAGACGTTTCGAAAGCGAGCGTATAATTCCAACTTTTCGGAATCACGCTGCGCTGCTGGCTTTTTCACTTCTTCGTTGAAGAGCCGAGTGTACTTGATGGTTACCAGCTTCATGTACCATATCACCGAGGTAAGGAAATTAATGGCCGACTCCACAAAAAAATCACCCTGTTTGTTCACCCAGGTTCGATTGAGATTGAGCATAATGGTCGCCGCGCTCTGGTAACCGTCCAAAATTTCCGTCATACTGGACGGGACAAGTGGATTGCAACGGTGAGAGTACTCGATGTCGTCAAAGTTGATCACGTAAAATTTCGGAACAATCAGCTTTCCCTGGGCATTTCGCCCCCAGGCCGTTGGGTTTTCCCTGATGGTTTTGTGGTAGGCATTGTAGGCCTCAAGCGTCAACGTGGGGTATTTAAAATCATAGATGTAGGCGGTATAGCCTTTCCAAATTGATTGCCATATGGCCGGCACCAAGATAGCGAAGGACTTACCGCTACCCGGCGTACCCAATATCATATTTGAGCGATACGGATTGATGATGTTGACCCAACCATCTCGCCATTTTTTGTTGTAGTAATACAAGGTCTTGAAATGGATGGAGTCGTCATTTTCCTTGAAATCCTCGTTCTGGGGGAAGGTTTCGTTCTCGTTGTTGAAGATGTCGTTGTTGTTTTTAAAAAACATAATCCGGGAGGCATTCTGTCCTGCCTTAATGATCCAGAATATAGCTAGGCAGTTCGATACCAGATAGAGGATATCAGCTGCTTGAGTTGAAAACAGAGCCGACCCGTACAGAAAGTAGATGTTGAGGAAATAAAGTATCGTTCCCAGGGAGGCGTACACATACACATACTTCACCTTAATGCTAGGGTCGATCTTGCCCCTAGAGCCAATCGAATAGAGAATCAGCAAAAAGAAGACAACAATCTTGGTAATGAGGGGATGAAGAAAAAGGTCATAGCGGTCGTTGAGCCTAAGCAATACTAGACTAAGAAGTGCGGCAGGGTTAAATGAACCGAAAGAGGGTATGCCTTGAAAAAGGTCGTTACTGTACCAGTAATGATGCAGGAATACCAGCAGTAGCGCAACCGAAAGCAATAAATCTACCCCTTTCACTCGCCCTTCCTTTTCAGCATGAGTAGCAGCCATTTGAAATAAGATGCAGATTATTAATTTTCAAATCTATAATTTTATTTCAATCTTTGGAAATTAATTTATCGTTAACATACAGACGCTCGAATAGGGCGTGAGGTTTATGGACAAAAAAATTTCTGCACTGATAGCATTGATGCTAACTGCACCCGTCGGCTGCCAATACCGGGGACTGACAGGAAAGCGGCCCACTAACTATGAATTGATGCAGTACAAAGGCGTCTTGGAATCGCTGTACAACACCAGTCGATTGGAAAGCCAACGTTTGGAGTATTTGATTCCGCCAACTTTCGCCTATCCAGATGGAGACACGCTTGGGGATCGCTCGAAGGAAACCATTTCTGAATCTTTGAAAAAAGCTACCGGGCCTGAAGGGAGCTTATTGATACCCGGCCAATTTTCAGTTTCGAAGATTATTTCTGCCCAAGAACAGCAGAGGGCCATTGAGCAGGAGGCCGACGAAAAATTGTATAGAAGGCAATCTGATCCAGCTTACTATGAAAAGGCAAAGAGGGAATTTCAGGCAGAATACAAGCGGCGGATGAGTACCAATATCTTGAAATGATATAAATTTCATGGCCGCCTTTTACTCTCCAACCTTCCTATATTTGAATTCGAAGCCGTTGTTGATCGTAATTACGCCTTGATCGAAAAGTAGCGGGACATTACCCATCGGAGTTACCGCAAAGTAGTAGCGGCCCTCTGGCTCGTATTTGAGAGGATAGGTTGTGCCGTTGTTATAACGCATGAATAACCCACCGTCCTTTTCGGAGATTGTAAAGGTCACGACCTTAGCGTCCGCATTTGCAGGACGTCCTTCTTTTGGAACCCTCTTCCATATTCCCAGGTACTCAGCCGTACGGCTGTCATCACTCTGCCCCGCCCCTTCTTTGGAATCACAAGATGATAGAGTCATCAATATCAGCAATATAGCAATCAAATATTTCAATCGGTCTAACATAATCGGACAATAATCAAAGAATGAGAATTTGTTTTTTCGAAATTGATAAAGTAATCTTCTCCCTAAATATTGTTCTCAATTAAGCTTATTTATCAGTGACACGCTCAATTTGAAAGTGACACGGTGTCACTTTCAAAACTCATTCCAGTACACTCAGAAGTTGCTTGGCCTTTTCTATCAGCAGATTCAAAGTCTCTTTTTTGGAGAGATCTTCATTCAACAGTTTTCTCAGTCCCATTTGAAGTTTTGCGGCTTCACTATCCTCGGCTCGATAATCCTCTTTCAAAAATTTGATAAGTTCCGATCCTGTATCAACTGATGCTTTCTTATCTCCTTTAGCTGTGGCAGACTCCGAAGCCATTACTCCCTCAATCAGGGAAGCAATCGTTCCTGATTTTTTTTTGTCATAATCGTCAGGCTTTTCCTTCAAATCGTCAAGGCTTTTAAATGCTTTCGGCATTTTTTCCAAAACCGCATTCAACTCATCGATAGATCTAATTGGCTTGTCAGGTTTCTTCTTGGCCAGTGCTTTCACAGCACCTCGTGGTACCTGGGTTTGGCCCGACAGTACCTCCTGCTTTAAATCGGGCGATAACTCATCCATGCCTTTGGCAAAGCCCGCATCCCGCTTTATTGTTCGGGGACTGACCTTATACTCCTCGGCTAACTTCTCAGCGACATTGACTGCTCGTCCAGACTTATTCCCTTCCTTCATTTTATTATAGCGCAGTCCGCGGAGGTAGGATGCCTGCTCGGGAGTTAGATTTCGCCGTCCCAACTGGTAGTTGATCATGTAGTCACGGACGGTTTCCATATCGTCAAAGCTTTCGATATTGATCCGGTAGTCAAGTTTGTGTTTTGCCGCGAGGTCGTGCCTATTGTGTCCATCGATCAGAATGTAAACTTTTGAATCATCGGCCATTCCGTCTAATAATTGAATAGAAGCGCTTTTAAAATCCAGTCCACTCCTGACCACACTTGGTGTCGTTTCCCAGACCGTGAGCGGATCTTTGATGCCATTAGCAAGCAGGTTAGATTCCAATTGTTCCTTTTCTTCTTGTTTGAGTGGAGGAATGAGACTTCGCAGCTCAGGAAGCACGATCAGATTGGACTTAATAAAAATCTCCTGCTGGAACATGGGTTTTTTCATGTCGGCAGTTTTCTCTTTTAACTTGTCGAGCGGGCTAGTTTTGGCCATGATCTTATTGGAGTTTAAGTAGTTCGGTTGCCAGGGCTTTGTACTGGTTCCAGGGAACGGAGGAGGGATCGCTGGTGAACAAATCTTCTTTGGCCACCTGTGATTCTTTAACCGCTTTGGATTGGCTGATGATCGTATCGAATACGTGAATACCCTGGAAAGAATTTTTGATGTGTTCCATCATGTCAGCGTGGAGATTTAGCCGCTTATCTATCATTGTGAAAACAAATCCTTTGATATTCAGGCTCGGATTGGCAAAGGTTCGAATGTCGGATATGTGATTTAACAGGTTGGCAACCCCGTGATAGGCAGAGGCTTCGGCCTGAATAGGTACTATGCAGTCGCTGGATGCCACCAGGGAGCAAGTAGTACAAATCCCCAGGCTAGGCGGACAGTCGATGAGAATATAATCATATTGATCTTTAATCGCATTGAGTTTGATGGTCAATCTTCTCTCCGAACCTATTGAGTTCATAAGGTCGCTCTCACGCGCCGCCATACGGATGTCCGAAGGTGCCAGAAACAAGTTGTCGGCAATAGGAATCACTGGGATCTCAACATCAGAAAGCAGACTGTCTATGATCTGGGTGTCCGGCTCGTGAATATTGTAGCACTGGGAGAGGTTCCCTTGTGAATCCATGTCGATCATAAGCACGCGCAGACCGTAAAGGCTTAGGGCCTTGGCCAGGTTTATGACCGTGGTCGTTTTCCCTACCCCCCCTTTGTGATTAACTATGGAGAGAATATGAGCGGGATTAGTACTATTATCAAAACCCTCTGAATAACCGTACTGCCGTAACACCTCTTCGATAGCTGGCAGGTGTTTCTTGGGAATATTGGCTGCGTTTGCCAGAAGTGCCTTTGAAAGCGTTTGCGGCGGAATGCCTGCTTCCTTTTCCAACGGAGGAATTTTAAGTCCGGGCCGCGATCGGATAAAATCAACGATTTTTTCCTGTGTGATCATAGGATTAGATATGTTTAACTCTAAACTTTATGATACAAATGTAATAAAGAGGTTTTTCTATCCAGTTTTATTCAATAATATTTTAGCGAAAGTGACACGGTGTCACTTTCGGTGGGCCTTTCCGACGAACCAGTAACCTTAATGGTTCATTATTCATGGCTTTTGTCTCATTTTTTGATACACACTGATTTCTGCTTTTAGGCTCTCTATTGCAGTATTCTTTTCTTTTCTTTCACTTTCCTTGTGAAGGTAAGTTCCATTGATCCTCTGGATAAGGCCATTCTTGGAATATGGGCGCCCAAGTGATGAGCCTTTAATTTTTGTTCCAGTTTTCGCGCAGATAAATCCGATTCCAATCCCTGCTTTAGATTTGAAGCCGAGTTTTGATAATCTGACCTGCAGGGTATGGAGGTTGTTGCATTCAGGAATCAAGTCGTCGATATTCCTTCTGAGCGTTTCATGGATAGCCGTCGATTTGGGAGCGAATACCTCCTTTCTTTCAATGCTGTCCATCTGCTTTACCCTTATGAGGTTATACTTAATCTCCATTTTCCGACAGAAACGGCCCATTTCCAGATAGTTATAACTGGATTGAGCAGTATTTTTACCACGTGAATCGACCTTGTTGGCAATAATGTGGATATGCTCGTGTTCCTTGTCGGAATGTTTGAAGGCTAGAAGACCGTTTCCTTCAAAACCGAAATTTTTAGCAAAGTCAATGACGATACTTCGCAACGTTTCCTGACTGGGTCGCTCGGTAGGCGGAAAGGATAAACTCACATGATTAACTGGCTTTTGGGTACGTGAATTCAATGCCGCCGTTTTCCTGAGTTCATCGGCAATGATGCTAAGCGGTACTTTATCGCCGAATAACAAGGCGTCAATATGCTGGTGGTATATTAACTCTCCGCGCATATTTAACGCATTCGCTTCCTTTGCGACGGCGCGGTCATATTTGCAACAGGAGAGGACTCCAAGAAAGTTTTGCCCCGACTTACCAATTTTACCAATCATGATTGGGCTTTTTTAACTTGTAAAGCTTAAGGAAAGGCTCCATGGCTTTCTTCATGTCATCAACCTTGCAAACGGCACTTTGGAATTGCTCCTTGTTTGGTTGGCTGGTTGACCCACCTTTCAATATCTTTTCCAGGTCCGACATGATCGAATTTAATTCCTGAATCAGGCTTTGACTGTAAACAATCTCATTTACCGAGTACACTGCACACTGAACCACCTCTTTCACTTTCTCGCTCATACATGCAAAGTCTTCTGAAATAGACGTTTGCGCCGAGGCCTTTTGGGCAAGCAAGGCTAAACTGCTCGATAGTTTAAGTAGGCCTATCAACTGTTGCCTGATATCTTCTCCCATTGGCTTACTCAATGAAGTCGCTTCTCGATTCAGTAGTTTCTCACGACAGAAAACGGTAAAACCAACCGTGTGTCCCTCGTACTCTCTATTGAGGAGGTCAATCTCAGGCTGAGATAGCATCAAGGTAATCTTACGCCGCTTTTCACCTTCTTTTAGAGATGGCCTCCCTGGCTTTTTATGTCTCCTCATACTTCAGTGCTTCTTTCCTCATGAACCCACAATGAGCCGACTGGCGAATTGACTCCTGTAGGGCAAGCGGTCTTCATCCGGTTAAAATTCACCATAGGTGGATTTCGACCGGGTGAAAACATAGCTTGCTAAATACGAACTCAAATAT
>CAZCOG010000046.1:0-54505 GCA_964500445.1 uncultured Persicitalea sp.
AGCGCACACGCCTGGGGGGCGTGGGGTCGCAGGTTCAAATCCTGTCATCCCGACTAAAAGGAGATAAGCTCAAGCTTGTCTCCTTTATTTTTGCCTCGATAGCGCTCAAATTCTGGCTTCCCAACAAAACCTGGTCATTTTTGAACCAGTTTTATTTTTTAGATGCCTCAGCTAGTGGGTACTTTTAGTACACAAACTCCCCAAACTCCGACCGAATCGTCACTTGCTTTTTTTCCGCGGCTTCTACCCGGCCTACGATTTGGGCATCTATACCAAAGGACTTAGAAATTTCGATGACGCGGGCGGCCTGGGCTTCGGGCAGGTATACTTCCAGGCGATGCCCCATATTGAAGACCTGGTACATTTCCTGCCAGCTCGTACCGCTTTCGGCCTGAATGAGTCTGAATAAGGGAGGTACAAGAAACAGGTTGTCTTTAATGACATGCAAATCCTCGATGAAATGAAGGATCTTAGTTTGTGCACCACCACTGCAATGTACCATTCCGTGGATTTCAGTCCTTAACTCGTCGAGTAGTGCCTTGGCCACGGGCGCATAGGTGCGGGTAGGCGAAAGAATGAGTTTGCCGACATTCAAGGGAGTACCTTCCACGGCATCCAGCAAATTTTTACTGCCGCTATAAATTAAATCGGAACTCACTTCCGGGTCGAAGCTTTCGGGGTACTGTGTGGCCAGGTACTTACTTAGCACATCGTGCCGAGCCGAAGTAAGACCGTTGCTACCCATGCCTCCGTTATAAGCCGTTTCGTAAGTAGCCTGCCCGTAGGAGGCCAGGCCAACAATGACATCGCCCGCCCGGATGTTGGCGTTGTCTACTACCTCGCTACGCTTCATGCGGGCGATCACCGTGCTGTTGACAGTGATGGTACGCACCAGGTCGCCTACATCGGCGGTTTCGCCGCCCGTGCTGTGGATTTCGACCCCAAAACCGCGTAGCATGTCGAGTACTTCTTCGGTACCATTGATGATTTCGGCGATTACTTCGCCGGGAATACGATTTTTGTTGCGGTCGATGGTGGACGAGAGCAGCATCGGTCCGGTGGCTCCCACGCACAGCAGGTCATCGGTGTTCATCACCACGGCATCCTGCGCAATGCCACGCCAGACCGACAGATCGCCCGTCTCTTTCCAATAGAGATAGGCCAGCGAGGTTTTGGTACCTGCTCCGTCGGCGTGCATGATGGTGCAGTAGTCCGGGTCGCCGCTTAGCGTGTCGGGGACTATTTTACAGAAAGCTTTCGGAAAAAGCCCTTTATCGATGTTGGCGATGGCCTTATGGACATCTTCTTTGGAAGCTGAAACGCCTCGTTGGAGGTAGCGGTCAGAAGTGGTCAATTGTGAATGAGTGAATGAGTGAATGAGTGAATTTATTTCAAATTGTTATAAAACAGAACTAATACTCTTTTTTATTGAAATAACTACCTGCTACAGGTCAACCATATTTATAAAAAACACCCTGTATTCAGTGAGTACAGGGTGTTTCACAATCGTGATTGAGCGTCTGAGTAATTACAGACTACCCAAAAATTCTTTCACTATTTATTCCCCGTCCCCAGTTTCGCCGCACCGGTTTGCTTTTGCTCAGCCTGCATCGGGTTCAGGGGACGCTGGAACTCGCGTTGCTTATAAATCTGGAAGCGCGTTGGCTTAGCTACGGGCGGGAACGAATTGTCCGAAGTATCGATGTCGGCGGTTTCGAAGTAGGGGTCCAGCGTCCACTGAACTACCTTCTTCTTGGTCGAAATCACCTTGTTAATTTGCTGATCGTTGAAGCGCCAGATTTCGGCGGGGAAGCGGGCGACGGAATCAGTACCGTCCTCAAACTCCATCTTCACAATCACGGGCATCACCAGTCCGCCTTTATTTTTCAGGCTCAGCGTGTAAAAATTCGTGTTCGACTGCACCAGATCGCGGTCTTCGGGCGACAGGCTGGCGAGGTAGTCTTCGTACTTCTTGCGATCCTGCGCCGTAACCTTGAACTCATCGTAGCGATTGTAAAAATCGGCCATCGACGAATCCTGCGCCACTACGGTCTGGTCTTTGGTAAGGGCATCGCGCTGCTTGCTGATAGTGTTCTTCTTGCGGGCGTCTTCCTGGCGGGCCAGCTCTTTTTCGATCTCAGGATTCTGCGTATCCACGCTAAACCAGTCCACGCTCACGATAGCCTGATCCACAGGCTGAACGCCGTAAAACCAGCCTTTCCAGAACCAGTCGAGGTCTACACCGGAGGCGTCCTCCATGGTACGGAAAAAATCGGCGGGTGTCGGGCTTTTGAACTTCCAGCGGTTGGCGTATTCTTTGAAGGCGTAGTCGAACAACTCGCGGCCCATGATCGTCTCGCGTAGAATATTCAACCCGGCGGCGGGCTTGGCGTAGGCGTTGGGGCCCAGGCCAATCACATTGTCCGAAGAAGACATGATGGGCGACAGTACTGCCTTGTCCGACGCCATATATTCCGTCACCGACTGTGCCTCACCGCGTCGCGTGGGGTAGTTGTAGTCCCATTCTTTTTCGGCCAAGTACTGACAGAACGTATTCAGTCCCTCGTCCATCCAGGTCCAGTTCCGCTCGTCGGAGTTGACGATCATGGGGAAGAAGTTGTGGCCCACTTCGTGAATAATCACGCCGATCATACCGTACTTAGTTGCCTCGCTGTACGTACCATCCTCCTCAGGCCGGCCGCCGTTGAACGAGATCATCGGGTACTCCATACCACCCCCGCGGGTAGCGTGGCAAGAGATTGCGACTGGATAAGGATATTCAAAAGTACGCTTGCCGTAAGAACGCAACGTATGTTCCACGGCGCGGGTCGAGTACTGCTCCCAGAGTGGATTGCCCTCCTTGGGGTAGTACGACATCGACCAGATTTTGCGGCCATTGCCGTACACATCCGTTTTCATGGCATCCCAGATAAATTTGCGGCTGCTGGCAAAGGCAAAATCACGCACGTTGTCAGCTTTATAGATCCAGGTTTTTTTGCCCGTAGGTTTGTTTTTTTCTGCCTGAATGGCCTCGTCCTGCGTCACGATGATGACGGGAGTCGTAGCATTCTCGGCGTCTTTCATGCGCTTCTTCTGGTCACTGGTAAGTACCTGATTGTAGTTTTGGCACTCGCCCGAAGCGGCCACGATATGATCGTTCGGTACGGTAAGGGCTACTTTGTAATTACCAAAAATCAAGGAGAACTCGCCCTGTCCCAAAAACTGCTTGTGGTTCCAGCCGTTGACGTCGTCGTAGGGAGCCAGGCGCGGAAACCAGTGGGCGATGAAGTAGTTGTAGTTGCCGTCTTTCTCATAAAATTCGTAGCCGCTGCGACCATAGTACTCTGTGATGTAGTAGTTCCAGTCCACGCTGAACACCACATTGGTATTGGGCTTCATAGCGGTTGGCAGGTCGATGCGCATCATGGTGCCGACAATGGTGTAGGGTAGGGCCTTACCAGCTTTGTCTTTCACGGCGGTGATGTTGTAGCCATACTGCTTCTTGGGATCGAGGCTCGACCCACGCCCCGCGTTCATGGATTGCAGTTGACTGGTGCTCATGCCTTTTTCGCTGATTGTACCCGTACGGCTCAGGCCGCCGATGGCATCTTCCTTGAAAAGGTTCTGATCCAGCTGAAGCCAGATGTAAGGAAGGTCGTCGGGGGAGTTATTGAAAAAAGTAATGGTTTCAGTACCGATGATGCGCTGGTTTTCGTCATCGAGTTCGGCCTTAATGTCGTAGTCGGCGCGTTGCTGCCAGTATTCTTTGCCGGGTGCGCCCGAGGCCGTACGATAGGCATTGGGTGTGGGCAGGGCCGTTCCCAACTGTTCAAAAGTATCGTTGGCCTTGTAGTTGCTGGGATTCTGCGCCCAGACAGCGCCCGCCAGCAGGAAAGCCAGCATCATAGATAATAGTTTTTTCATGTGACTGAAAGTTAATGCGGGTTGCCGCGCGTTTGGAAGATGAAAATAGATTAGGTTAAAGTCTTGAAAAATAATCTCTTAAAATATGGCTGAAATAGTTTCCTGAAAAAGGGCATCGTTAATTATCAATGATATGGCCATCCCCGCTACCACCCCCGAAATGATGTAGTTCCAGGACCGCTTGGGAACGCGGGCCAAATCTACAATCAGAAAAGTCAGTATCAACAAAGCCAGCACGATAAGTACTTGCCCTGCTTCCAGCCCGAGGTTAAAGGCCAGCAGCGGCTGCCAGATGCTAATCTCGCCACCCAGCAATTCCTGTAGATAGCCCGAAAACCCCATACCATGAATCAGCCCGAAGCCCAAAGCAAGGGCATACCGCACCGGTGACCCTCTTTCCCGCCTCACCAGGGTAGTTTTGGGGATATCGTAAAACATATTGTTAACGGCCGTAATAAGAATGGTAATCGGGATCAGCAGCTCAATAACATCGCGCCGGAATGAGATGATATTAAAGGTGGCCAAAGCCAGCGTCAGGGAGTGGCCCACCGTAAATGCCGTTACCAGAATCAGTACTTTTTTCCAATCCCGTAACGTGTAAATGGCGCAAAGCGCCACGATAAACAAAATATGGTCGTAACCTTTCGGGTCGGTAATGTGTTCAAATCCTACTTGGAGGTACGCCTGAAATTCACTCATGTATAGGGGACTTTTGGCTTTAAGCCATATGCTGTAGGCCGTATGCTCTGGGCTGGCTCCAAAAAGCCTTTCGCATAAAGGGTACGGCCTAGAGCCTTTTTCCATTTTTCAAAAATTAAAGTTAGGAAAGTCTTTTGGAACTCCCTATCCTCGCGGCGCTTCGGGTGGCAAATGCTACGCAAGTTGTAATTTTTTCAGAAAAAAGTTAAATTATTGTTTTGTCAATTACCTATCTATGAGAACGATTCAGCTAGAGAAAACCGGAAATCCAGCCGAGGTCCTAAAAGTGGAAGAAAAGCCCAAACCCCAGCCCGCAGCTGGTGAAATCTTAGTCAAAGTCATTGCCGCGCCCATCAACCCCTCCGATATTTCATTCGTACAGGGCCGGTACGGCATTCAACCCAAAGTACCCTCGGGCGCCGGGTTCGAGGGCGTCGGTACGATTGAGGCGGTGGGTACCGACGTTCGTCTTCCGGTCGGTAGCCGGGTGAGCTTCACATCTATTGGAAGTTGGGGCGAGTACGCTATCGGCAGCCAAAAAGCCGCGATTCCGTTGCCGGACACTATCCCGGACGATATAGCCGCTCAGTTGTTTGTCAATCCTTTCACGGCCTGGGCGATGGTAGAAGAGTCGGGCGTACAAAGTGGCGAGTGGCTGATGATTACGGCTTGTGGCTCGGCTTACGGGAAGCTAGTGATTCAGCTATGCCGGAAAAAGGGGATCAGGACCGTCGGGACCGTCCGCCGTGACGATCTGAACGAGGATTTGAAAAAACTAGGACTGGACGAGGTGGTCAACACCGAAACGGAAGACCTGCCGCAGCGCGTCCGTGACATTACGGACGGACAGGGTGTACGTTGCGTCGTGGATTCCGTGGGTGGCACTACTACCGAAGCGGCTATGAAGTGCGTGGGACAAGGTGGCAAAATGCTGATTTTTGGCTTGCTGAGCCAAAAGAATCCCCGCCTCGATGTGGGTTTGATGATTTTTAAGGAAATCACGATTCAGGGCTTTTGGCTCTCCGAATGGATGGGTAAAGTAGATTCCCAGACTCGCAATCAAACCGCTCAGAACGTCATCGGCTGGCTGGCCAGCGGCGAAGTAAAACTACCTGTGGAAGCTACGTACGGCCTGGACGAAATCACGAAGGCCGTCGAACACGCCGATGCACCGGGGCGTTGGGGAAAAATCCTGATAAAGCCGTAGAGACAGGGCATGCCTTGTCTCTACGGCATTTTTAACTGCACACTTTTACCCAGATAAACTCCCTGGGGAAGATCCACGATAAATAAAGTACTGTTTTGCTCCTGGTCTACAACGGTACGGTAGTTTTCGCCCCGCGCCTTGTAAATGCCGCTTACCGTTATCAGCATGCGGCTTAGTTTGCGGGAAGGGTCGGCCAGAGTTAGTTCGCTGAGCCGTCCCTCCCGCATCTTCAACATCGCCATGCCGGGGCTATCTAACCGAACGTTAATATTAGGCGCTATTTCCAGGCTGCCGGATTGATAAAAAGCCATTTGGGTAATGCCTAGTTTGCTCTGTCGAACCGCCTGCAAAGCCGGGGTATTGGAAAGAATTTCGATCGAGCGATTGCTTTGGCTGGTTTCGCTCAGTTCCTGTTCCGTTACGTCAGGAACCACGATATACTGATAGTTGGCTCCTTCCGGCTTTTTACCGTGGTCAAACCATAACGTAAATACTTCTTCGCTAACCAGTTTATCACTGATGTTTTTTTCATCAGTAATTGATGCCCAAGTACCTGTTTCGACCTGATTGGACAGATTTACTGTGGCGGGCTGGGGGAAAATATAGCCGATTTTATCATGATGCACCCATTTTACGTTTTGCAGCGTCCGGCTCCCCTTCGCGACATTTTGTTGTTTGCCGTTCTGCATCATATGTACCTCGCTCCGCATAAGTACCTGATTGACCGTAGTGGCGACCGGAAAATCTGATTGTGCGTTGATAGCGGTACCCAGACAAACGTACTCCTCGTCAAAGAAAAACCACGATTTCTTCGCCGACAGCGGGTCGTGCGGGCTTTTGAAATCGAAGACGACCACCCCATACATGCCGTCGGTTACTGCACCCACAAAATCAGTCAGGCCTTCTTTCTGGATATCGTCGGGACCGGGTAGTTGGGGCTTCTGCACGATCGTAGTTCCCGAAATCTTCTGCCAGTCGTACACGGGCCAGATATTGTGGTACTCGTCGCCGCGTAACATGAGGTAGTTGGTGCCATCGGCCCGGTGGTGGGTCGTCTTGCCCGGCCCGTTGTAGGGTACTTCCATGTTCCGGTTGCGGGTCGAGAACATTCGGACGGTCGTGTAGAAATTGGGTCGCTGGAACACAAAATGCTCGGTCTGCCAGAAAAATTTCGCGAAAGAGGCCGACGGCTTGGCTTCACCCTTGCGAAGCCGGAGTATTTCTTCCAGCTCGTCTTTACGGTAATCGGTACTTACCAGTACCCGCTCGATTTCCTGCGTACCACGCGGCTCAAAAGTAGCTTTGTGGGATATGCTGCGGTTTTGGACGCTGACATCTTTGTAAATACCATACACCGATTGCTTGTATATACCGTCGAGGTAGTAATCCACCAATTGGTTGATCTTCTCTTTGGAAAATGCATACTGAGTACCCGCCACGTAATACGACCACTCTCCGTAAGCATTGGCGTACTTGCCGTATCCGTATGAATCGGTATTGTTGACGCGATCCACCCGATGGTGAAAACTGTAATCGTGCTGCATACCCCTTTGACCCGTTGCGAATTTCAGTTCGCCTTCGATGATTTTGATGATCTTGTCGAATTCCTGATAATCGCCCTGAAAAAGAAGATTTTTGGCCAGAATTCCCGCAATGACGATACGGTCACCGCTGGGCCGGGCTCCTGAGGCGTTCATATTAGCCCGAAAAATCATGGGCTGGGCTTTGACTACGAGGTCCTTAGGCAATTCATCGCCCATCACCAGCATGAGGTTTCCTAGGTTGGTGGGCGTAGTGATCTGATTATTATGCCAGTTATCGCCCACAAAATCGTTTTTCACCCAGAAGGCTAAACCATTTTCGATAAGCCCTTTGAGCGGCTTGCTTCCATAATACTTGGACCTTTTGGTTTTGTATGCCTTGGCCATGTACACCAGATTACCCGTATGCCGGCCTTGGGGAAAGCCAGCCGTTCGGCTCAGGTCGTCGTAGTTGATTCCTTTGAAACTACCATCAGCGTTCATTTTGGCCATCAACTCTCCCACCGCACTGTCGTCGATTTTAGTTTCCATCAGATCGGCCACTATACGCTCTTTAATGATTTTAAGATCTTTCTGGGCCTGGCAAAGGGAGGTTAGTAGCGCAAGAACAACTATTATCGACAGGCGGCGCACAAGGGTATTCATGATAAGCACAGATTTACAGGGGTTGGGGATAGGTTCCCTATAAAGCCTGTTGGAGCCGGTTTCTATTGGCTCTTTTCAGAAGAATAATTAACTTTTTATTAGCATATTACTTCTGCTGGTACACCCGCACGTAGTCTACCTCGAATAACGCCGGAAACTCGGTTGAAACGGGATCGCCGCCATTGTCGCCGCCGACCGCCAGGTTGAGGATGAGGTAGTGGGGCTGACGGAAAGGGTTTTTCTTATCACCCGGATTATAGGTTTCTTCCAGGTTCACCTCGTTCAAGAGCTGGTTGTCCACGTAGATTGCGATGCGCTGCTCGTCCCAATCCATGCGCCAGACGTGGAATTTTTCTGACCATTTCGGATCGTCAAAAGTTTCGAGGCGTTTGCGGGAATCATCCCATTTGGCCTTATACCGCTGGCCAGAACCCCAGGCGGCGTTGGCCAGCAACATGCCCCGATAGTACTCCATGATGTCGATTTCGCCGTTGTCGGGCCATTCGCCTTTCACGCCCAGCGTCCAGAAAGCGGGCCACAAGCCAGGCCGGGTGTCTATCTTCGCCCGCATCTCGAAGCGACCATATTGCCACTGCTGCTGCCCACGAGTGACCATACTCGCCGAGGTGTACTCGACATGTGGCCGCTTGGTTTTCCAATTGTCGCTGCCGGGCTGGTAGTTTGGGTTGGCTTTCTGCTCCTTCCGCCCTTCGATAACCAGTAGTCCATCCCGACAGCGGGCGTTATCAGGCTGGTACCATTGCAGTTCATTATTCCGAACAAAGCCGCGCTCAAACTGCCAATTTTTGGGATCAGGCGGTCCGTCGGCGTTGAACTCGTCGGCCCAAACGAGCTTCCATTGGGCGTGGGTGGGGAGGGAAACACTCAGGAGAATCCAAAGAAAATATCTGGTCATGATTCTGGTTGTGGCTTCTCTTTAAAAGCGAGTTTTGCGACGATCATACTTTTAAAAACGAAGGCTTGATAGAATGACCAAGTCCAAGCAAGCCGGAAAGCGATGATGCGGGGGGAAAAATGTAGTACGCAGTTCTGAGCGGGTTTTGTAGGTTTTGCCTTTTTGTCAGGATAACTGCGCATAGGTAGTTGATGACTGCGCTTCCGTTAAAGTCTGCACATTTACTATTCCGCACTGATCTTACTGATAGTTAATGACCTAGTTAATTCCAAATGTCGATGTATCTTTTTCGGAAGTGGCAAAAACTGGGTTTTAAAAGTGATATTGTAACGAGCCAATATTCAAATGGATCTTTTATATTTTATTTGCTAATTATTGAATAATTTGATATGATTCGTAGGCAAAAATTCTTGTATTGAAATAAAAAATGGATATTGTGTTTCTGAAAGAAATATAATTCTGTCCTATATAGTTACTTTTTATCATATAAAACTTAGTCGATAAGAAGCACAAGTCCTGCCTCACCTATTTACCTAATAAACCGGAAATACAGTAATCACCTAACTACCATCTCATCTCCAATGACTACTTTTTCTACCAACCGTCGTGATGCCCTCAAAAAAGGGCTTTTGACTTTGGGGGGCCTGGCTGCCCTTCCCCAGCTCAGCGAAGCCGCCAGCCGTACTATTAACGATGGTGCCTTTGCCGATGCGCCTCTTTCTCTTGATCCCGAATTGCGGATTTTCCGCAGTCCGATGGTACGGGAGCATTACCTGGATGCCGCGGCGCCCCGGCCCAAGATTACTACCAAACTGAGCTCCAACGAAAACCCCTACGGTCCGCCCATGTCGGCGCAGGAGGCTATCGCGGAGTCGGCCAAACGGGGCAACCGCTACGCCTGGCAGGAAATGGCCGATCTTATCGACAAGATCGCCAAGAAAGAAGGCGTAACGCCCGAGTACATTATGATGGGTCCCGGCTCGTCGGATCTGCTGGAAAAAACGGCGCTGGTACTTTTCATGAATGGAGGCAACATTGTGTCGGCGGACCCCTGCTACATGTCGCTGATCAACGTGGCCAAATCGGTAGGCGCTACCTGGAAGGCGGTACCCTGCAAGTCAGACTGGTCGCACGACCTGAAAGCGATGGAAGCTGCCATTGACAAAGACACCAAATTGGTTTATATCTGCAATCCCAATAACCCGACGGGTAGCCTTACCTCGGGTAAAGAGTTGCTGGACTTCTGCTCGCGCGTATCGGAGAAAGTACCCATTTTTGTGGACGAGGCATACATCGAGCTGGCCGTGGACGGAGATACCCAAAGCATGAATACCCTGCTGGCGCAGAACAAGAATGTGATCATCGCTCGCACGTTCTCCAAAATCATGGGCATGGCGGGTATCCGCGTGGGCTACATAGCCGCACAGCCCGAGTTCCTAAAAAAAATCCAGAAGATTACCCGCGGCGGAATGGGCGTATCGTATACTTCCATTTTTGCCGCCAACGCCAGTATGGACGACCTGGCTTTTCAGGATACTACGCGTAAGCTCAACCATGAGGCCAAGCAGTACTTGTATGCTAATCTGGATAAGATGGGTTATAAGTATATCCCGTCATATACAAATTTTGTAATTTTCCCGATCAATATTCCGGGTAAGGAGTTGTTGGGTAAAATGACGGCTAAGGGTATTGGGGTAAAGGCCTACGACATACAGGATAAGCCTTGGTGCCGGGTCAGCATCGGTACGATGGATGAGATGAAACTTTTTGTGGAGGCTTTGCAGGAAGTGAGCTAGAATTACGTCATTTTCTTTTTTCTTACAGCCGCTATCGTACTCCCGGTAGCGGCGTTTTTTTTATATTGAGCTGTGTCTTCGCATTTCCAGTTTTGCTCACGCAGAAGCTGATTACAAAATTGAACGGTTTTGAAATGTACCTCCAAAAACCAGCCAGTTACTGGGTAGACAAGTACCGTATGCAGCCGCATCCCGAAGGCGGGTACTTTGTGGAAACCTACCGCGCGGCGGAGCAGATTCCACACGCGGCTTTGCCGGGAAGATTCAGCGGCGATCGGTCGTTCAGTACGGCCATCTATTTTTTGCTGGAAGGCCACCACTTTTCGGCATTACACCGCATTCAGGCGGATGAGCTATGGCACTTTTACGCGGGCGATCCGCTGGAAGTCTTTGTCATCCATCCCGAAAGCGGTACCCTGGAAATCATCCGGCTTGGCCCTGATCCCGACGCGGGCGAAGTGTTTCAGGCCGTGGTTCCGGCGGGTACCTGGTTTGGCTCCCGGCCCGTGGCGGGCGCGGCTTATTCGCTGGTAGGTTGCACGGTGGCACCGGGCTTTGATTTCGCAGATTTTGAACTGGCGGAGCGGGAGGTACTTCTTGCGGAATTTCCGCAGCATCGGGCGGTGGTGGAGGGGTTGACGCACTAGCTTTCAAGTTCGGTTGACGATCAAGGGCAATTTCTGCGGAAATCGCCGTTTTCAGTTTGTCGGATGTTTTCAATAGCTCCTAAAATTGACCTCAGGCTACAACTGCTGGGGCTTCCCCAATGTTAAAGGTATACTTCCCTTTCAGAAGGTACTCGTACGCTGCCAGGTTGGTGGTAGGTACTTCGGCCAGATGATCGGCATAGTCCAGGTGCCCGAAATGCTCGCGTAGTTTGTCGGCAATGAGCAGACTTATTTCATCCTGTACCTCAAAGACATTCTCCCGTTTCCGGTCCCAGGTTTCCGACCAGAAATGGGAGTCGTCCTGTACGTTGATCAGCTGGGCGGTAACTCTCATGCTATCTCCCGACAGCCGCACACTCCCTTCCAATAGGGTGGACACATTCAGTTTTTTGCCAATGTCACTGAGATCGGCATTTTGTCCTTTGAAATAAAAACTGGACGTTCGGGAGGTAACCTTCAATTGGTCAATCTTGGCCAGCGCGTTGATGATCTCTTCGGTAATCCCTTCGCAGAAGAATTCGTTATCGCCATTTGTACTCATGTTGACAAATGGCAAAATCGCTATCGATTTTCGAACAGGTGGTACCACTACTGATAAAAAGCTGCTTTTTCGGAGGCGCAGGGCTTACTGCTGAGCTTGAATTTATAATTTTCAGCCCGAAACCGCAAATTGAGAAGCCAAAACTGCAGTCACCCGTAGGAAAATTCAGCCTTAGAAGGTAGGAATCAAGGGGTAGTCCTCTACCCCCATAACTCACCAACAACGAATTTGATTGTTGATCCCCGTACCCCAAAAAACTACCAAGCTGCGCCAAAGTTGACAAGCTCGTTCTTGCAATGCGGAGTTCTTCCGGCACAACCTGGTCGGTGGCTACCATACGCCGATGGTCCGTATAGGGATGAGCTGATATAACTCGTCCATTCGTCGCATGACCTTATTCCGCCCAGCGTAAGTTTCCGGTTAGCTATATGCATGGTGTTAATTGAGTAGAAATTGAAGTGGCAGATAGTGGAAAGTATGGTAAATTTCAAGGGGCTGGGGGTATGGGCGCCGGTACGTTATTCGCGACGGGCTTGAGGGATTTCAGATAGGTGAACACCGCCTTCATATCGTCGTCCGTCATGTGGGTATAGTTAGGCCAGGGCATTGGCGGCAACAACGGCCGGTTCGTATCCAGGCCTTTGGCTTTCCCCTGGCGCATGGCTTTGGAAAACTGAGCCAGTGACCAACTGCCAATGCCTGTTGCATCAGGGGTGAGATTAGCGGCGAACGACACTCCCCAAGGGCCCACAAAGGCCGTATTCTGGCCGTTGAACAAGACCCACTCTCCAGATTTAACGATGTTCTTATCGTAATCGCCCAACGGTATGGTGCTATTGTAACCCGACAGCAAGCGGTCTATGTCCGGAGCGGGGCCTTGCGGGGTCATCTTTTTGGGGGAGTGGCAGTCACCACAACCCATGAGAGTGACCAGGTATTCGCCCCGTTTGATCAAGGGGTCTTTAGCCTCCCCTTTGTAAACAGAGGCCATCTTTTGTTTCTGTTGGGGGGCGTCGTGCCGGTTGGTGAAGGCACATACCAGCCCTGTAACGGCCAAAACCGTCGCATACATGAGTTTCTGCATGGATATTAGAATTTTTTGGGTAAAGAAATAATTGGGGGCTGCTTGACCGCGTTGGCCCAGACCCGGGAAAAGAAAATAGATACAAAGTGCTGCTGCTTATCCGCTCAACTCCGGGCAGGTGCTAGGCTTGCAGTCGAAGTGGCTGCTTATGCGGCCGACGGAAAAACTGCTCCGAATCGCGATATACCAGCGTCGGTACATTATTCGAAAACTCCTTGAAGTCCCGGATAAAATGCGCCTGATCCGAGTAGCCGAAGTTATAGGACACATCCAGCCAGTTAGGTGCGTCGGTTGTTTGCTGAAACGACTCATACGCATTCCGGAAACGAATAATGCGCTGGTACAGCTTGGGGGTCGTGCCGTAGTTATCTTTAAAACTACGCTCCAGTTGCCGCTTGCTTACAAATAGGTGTTCGCTTAGGGCTTCAATCGACACATTCCCTTTCGCCTGCCGAATCAGGCGGGTAGCCTCGTACAGATAATGGCGCTCCGTATTCAGGTTCTTGAACCGAGCCAGCAGAAACGATTCGGCGGCGGCAATAACCGCTTGAATATCCGGGACGCCATGCACATGCTCAATCAGGCGGTTGGTTTCCTTTCCCAAAAACGTTTCCAGATCGGTGAACTGATTGAACAGCGACCCTGCCGGCACGTTAAATAACTGGAGCAGGCTTTCGGGCTTAAGCCGGATACCGAACTTGCGACTGGTACCTACCGCTTTCCAACGCACAGTGTCCCGATAAAGACCCACGAAAAAGGCCTGGGGCAATTTCTGCCAGTTGTCGTCAAACAGGACGTAGGCGTGATTATCGTCCAGGTGGAGAATCAGTTCCAAGGCTCCGAAGGGCATGCAGCGCTGAACAGCCGATTCCTGCTGTCCCTGCGTTTTAAAATCATGCAGCCAGTAACATTCCACGAAGGATTGGAGGGCGGGTGATGGGCTGAACTCCTGGTAGGTCGTGCTCATGCTGATCGGTATGGTTTGCTCCTTTAAAAAAATAGTGCCGTTGACAAGACAAAAGTACAGATGCTGAACGAGTTGTCATTGAAAAAAAGCGACATATTTTCAAACATTTACACTGTTTCCAGCGCAGCCTGTACCTTCGCCAGCCGCTCGAGCGGTAGCTCATCGTTGGCAATCCCCAGAAATGTGTCGAAGACCGGGGCAGGCGCTTCTTTTTTAACACCTGAAAGCCATTCAATCACCTCTTTATCGTTTATCGAGCGCATCATCCATCGGCTTTCAGCCAGTAAAGTAGGCAACGGGATCGACTGAAGGATCCGGGCTTCCATCTGACGGATCTCTGCATCGGTATAATGCGTCCACAGCAAGTACATCAGCACGTTTTCTTCTTTGTTCATATGGTAAAGATTAAAGGCAACGAACTCGTTGAAGGCATACCCAAGGCGCTGCCCGATGGTTTCGCGCGGGGCGGCGGCATCCGTTGCCCGCCAGTCCCTGATTTGATCCAGTAAGGTTTGCGTCAGCTGATGGTCAATGTCATGGTCTTTCTCGAGTTCATCGATCAACGCGGCGTTGTGTGGACGGATGTGAGGCAGAATAAACCCATCCTCATTCTCCGCGTGTTCGTCGAAGAAGTGCAGGACCTGCTCCAGCTGATCGACGGTTGTCCCGGCTTCGGTTTGGGTGAAGTCGGTTTGTTGGATACGGAGGGCCGTATCGTACAGCATCCCCCGCAGGCCTTTGTGAATTTGATTGAATACGTTATAGCGTTGTTCTGACATGATTTTTTTGCGTTTGGAAGAAAGGTGTACCTGAGTTTTGTGTTTTAATCCGGATAGCGTCGGTCGGGGTACCTTTTTCAATGCCCCTGAGCGGACACCGAATGCAGGCTGTTGCTTTGCTCTGGCAGGACATGGCCGGATTTATTTGACCGCTGTGGCTTCAATCTCAACCATGAGCTGCGGAAAAGCCAGTGCTTTGACCTCCGTGAGCGTACTGGCTGGTGTGCAGCCCACGGCGCCCAGTCGGCCCATGACCTGGCCATAAGCGGCAAAAAACTGCTCCGTAGATGTCGTATAAAAATTAAGACGGACGACGTTAGCCAGCGAGTAATTCGCCTGCTGCAAAACGGTTTCCAGGTTGTCAAAACTGAGGTTGATTTGACCGCTCATGTCAGTTTCAACGGGTTGACCGGCAGCGTCCATGGCGGCTTGACCCGCACAATACAAGGTGTGGGTCGAATGCGGAACTTCAATGGCCTGAGCGTACCCCAGCTGGTCTTGCCACTGCCAGGGATTGATGATTGACTTTTGCATAGTTACTAGGGTTTGTGTTAAAATTTATGCAAAAGTAGAGCAGCCTATGCGCCCGGTATTGAACAAATGCGACAATTGAAACTGATGTTTCGAACATTTTGCGCATCATGAGCCCGCGCCTGGCTTTATATTCAACATGAACAGGTATGGCGGCTGTAGATTTTTTGTATTGCTTTCGTATAGACAACTATTCTATTTCGCTCCATTTTTGGCATACTATTTATACTTGCTTTAACCTATACTTTCAGTCGTTTGTAGCGTAAACCCTCGAGCGGGTTCGTGAGCGTTCATACGAAGAAGGTTATGAAATTATACATCCACCAAAAAGGAAGAAGTATGCTGGCAATGAATTACCGGGGCCCGCTGCGGGTCCGTATCGACCAAAAGCCCATGCCTGAGATCGAGCATCCCGAGGATGCCATCGTGCGGGTAACGCGTTCCTGCATCTGCGGATCCGACCTGCACCTGTACAATGGTCTAGTACCGGATACACGTGTGGGATCCACGTTTGGGCATGAGTTCGTAGGTGCAGTGGAAGAAGTTGGTTCGGGGGTTCGAAAGCTAAAAGTGGGCGATAATGTTCTGGTACCTTTCAATATCGCCTGCGGCAAGTGCGCTTTTTGTAAACAGGAACTCTATGGAAACTGCCACTAATCCAATCCCGAGGCGATAGCCGTGGGTGGTATCTTCGGGTACTCACACACGGCGGGGGGCTACCACGGCGGACAAGCCGAATACGTGCGGGTGCCCTAGCTGATGTAGGTCCTACCGTGATTCCACCTAGCCTTGATTCAATCATCAGGTAACTAGCCCCGTTTTTTTAAATGATTGGTAGGCTAATATTAACATTCGGCCTGAATACTCCACCAAAGTTTTGAAATCAAACATTAAGAAAGCACCGGACACCCGGTGCTTTCTTAATGTTTGGAAATTGGCATTACATCAATTCAGATAAAAATGTTCATCTGTTTAGGAAGTGCTTTTGTTGCACCCCAACGAGCATTGATAAAAGTTTACGCCGATGAGGCGCTAGTCTGCTACTCAATGTGGCACATCAGTACCAGTACCGCCCGCCCCTGCACACTCACGGAACTTCCCTGCGAAAATGCCCGCGGGTCTTCCCCAATGAACCCATCGCTTGTGTCAATAACCTTGTGCCAGCCCCGTCCGCACTTTTCAGCTGGAAGAATGTAGTCCAGCGGTTGGTCATGCGCGTTGAAAATCAAATAAAAACTGTCGTCGGTAATTCTCTCACCCATCTCATTCTCGCAACGGATACCCTTGCCGTTCAGATAAATACCAAGCGATTTGGCCAAGGCGTTCGCCCAATGTTCGTCTGCAATCAAATCCCCTTCGGGTAGGTACCATCTGATGTCCTCAATCTCAGACCCTGTGACCGGAAGGCCCTGAAACCAGCGCCTGCGTCTGAAGGAAGGATGATCCCTGCAGAACCAAATCAGACGCTTCGTAAAATCAAGAAGCGAACGGTCGGCTCCCTCCCAATCAATCCATGAGATTTCATCATCGTGGCAGTAGGCATTGTTATTTCCTTGTTGGGTTTTACCGAGCTCATCACCGGCTACAAGCATGGGTACCCCTTGTGATAGGAACAAAGTCGTCAGCATGTTCCGTTTTTGCTTGTTTCTCAGGTTAATGATATCCTGGTCATCAGTGGGTCCTTCGGCACCGCAATTCCATGAATTATTGTCATTGGCACCATCGCGGTTATCCTCACCATTGGCTTCATTATGCTTCTCGTTATAACTCACCAGATCATGAAGGGTAAAACCATCATGGGCCGTAATTAAATTGATGCTAGCCGTGGGACTCCGGTACCCACCCTGGTATAGATCCGCACTACCTGTGAACCGCTGGGCAAATTCTGCCAGTTTGCTTTCTGCGCCCCGCCAATAGTCGCGTACACAATCCCGAAAGCGGTCATTCCATTCAGCCCAGCCGGGAGGGAATTTGCCCACCATATATCCATCCTCGTGGATGTCCCACGGCTCGGCAATGAGTTTTACCTGAGAAATAACCGGATCTTGGTGGATGATGTTAAAGAAAGAGCTCAGCGTGTCGGTCTCATGCAGAGTCCTGGCCAGAGACGAGGCCAAATCAAAGCGGAACCCGTCGACATGCATCTCCGTGACCCAGTATCTGAGGCTGTCCATGATCAGTCCGAGCACAAAAGGAAGCCTGGCGTTCAACGTATTGCCTGTTCCTGTATAATCCATGTAGAAACGGCAGTCTTCCGGGCTCAGCCTGTAATAAGATGAATTGTCGATGCCCTTGAAAGAAAGGGTAGGGCCCAGATGGTTGCCTTCGGCGGTGTGGTTATAAACCACATCGAGGATTACCTCGATACTAGCCTCGTGCAGGGCCTTGACCATGCTTTTAAATTCGGTAATCTGCTCCCCCAACGTCCCGCTGCTGCTGTACCGAACATCGGGTGCAAAGAAATTAAGTGTGTTATACCCCCAGTAATTCGTCAAACCTTTTTCAAGCAGGTGTCGGTCGGCGACAAAATGGTGCATGGGAAGAAACTCAATGGCGGTAATGCCAAGCTCCTTCAAATAATTGATAGTGACAGGATGAGCCACACCTGCATAAGTCCCCCGTATTTCCTCAGGAATGTCGGGATGAAGCCTGGTCAGCCCGTTTACGTGTGCTTCATAAATAATGGTTTCATGATAGGGTATCTTGGGTAGTTTATCCTCACCCCAATCAAATTGCTGATCAATGACAACCGATTTTAGTACATGGGGTGCGCTATCGGAAGTACTGAAACTCAGATCCTGCTGCTCACTACCAATCTCGTAAGCAAAAAGCGAGTCGTCCCATTCAATGGTGCCCGACAGCGCTTTCGCATAAGGGTCAATGAGCAGTTTATTAGGGTTGAATCTATGCCCGTTTTGGGGCTCATAGGGGCCATGGACGCGGTAGCCATATAGCTGGCCTGGGCCCAGTCCCACGACATACACATGCCAGACATGATGGGTAACCTCCTGAATTTCTATTTTTACACTTTCATTCTGTGCTTGCTGGTGTTCAAAGAGGCAAAGTTCGACGCTATGGGCGTTTTCAGAAAAAAGGGCAAAATTAACCCCATTGCCATCCCAGCTCGCTCCAAGCGGATAGGGTTTTCCGGGTCTGACTTCAAGGGTACTTTGTCTTATCGGATATTCAATTTGGTTATCTATAAATAGCTCCATGGTTTGATGATTATGGTATGGTGTGATATCTTTATTCTGATTCTTGATTTTAAAAACTCATACCAGCCAATATCCTGCCATAAGCCTTGAAAAATCATGGGCTTTATCCGTACACTTTGAGTGCTAAATAGATCGTTCGACAGTCACAACTATGGACTGAAATATTGAGGTACGTTTCACTTCCCCCGACCATGTGTATGACCGTCAAAATAACAAGACTCAGTCCCGGTCATATAAGACCGTCCATTGGGCCAGATATGTTTCGGTGGCTTTATCGAGTTGTCCGGGCAACAAGCGCCAGGCCCAGTTGTTATCACCGGTTCCGGGGCTGTTCATCTTAGCAGATTCATCCAATCCCAGAGCATCCTGAGCGGGCAGAATGGCCGTCTCGGCTACGGACGAATAGACCAGCCTGGCAGCTACCCGGCCTACGTTCAGCTCGTTTACTTCAGTTCCGGCATAGGTTTCAAATCGGTCGCGCGTTGCTTCGTCAGCATCCTTCCGGTACCAGCCGACCATTGTATTGTTGTCGTGCGTCCCGGTGTAGGCAATAAAATTCGGGGAGTATGCGTGCGGAATATGATCGGATTGGGGCATGTTTTCATCGAAGGAAAATTGCAGCACCTTCATGCCAGGCAGCTGGAATTGATCGCGCAATGCATAAACTGCCGGACTTATTTCGCCCAGGTCTTCCGCAATAAAAGGTAGCTTCCCCAGGGCTTGCTCAACAGCCTGAAAGAATTCAGCATCCGGACCGGCTTCCCATTTGCCGTTTGTGGCCACTTTTTCCCCACCCGGTACGACCCAGTAATCCACGAAAGCACGGAAGTGATCCAGTCGTATGATGTCAAACAACTCGACATTTTTTTTCAGGCGATGTATCCACCACCGATAGCCTTCCTGCTTATGTTTTTTCCAGGCAAAAACCGGCATTCCCCAAAGTTGCCCCATAGCCGAAAAGGCATCGGGTGGTACCCCCGCAATGCCGGCAATCTTTCCATCCTCATTAAGCATGAATAGATCCCGGTTTGACCACACATCCGACGAATTGTAACTGACATAGAAGGGCATGTCGCCCAATAGTTTGATATCCAGGTTGTGGCAGTAGTTTTTCAATGATTTCCATTGCGTATCGAACACAAATTGCACCCATTTGACGAACTTGATAGCATCGTCGTTTTCAGATGAAAAGGCGCTTAATGCCCCGGCGTCTCTGAGACGATACTGTTCCTCCCATTCTGCCCACGGTTTTTGATTGTGCTGGTCACGAAGTACCATATAGAGCGAAAAATCTTCCAGCCATTGCTCGTTTTCTATGCAGAACTTCTCGAAATTCCTGGCAGCCGAATCGTCGTTTTTGCTCTTGAAGTTACGGTACGCTTTTTCCAGAAGTTCATATCTGACTTGCTCCGCTTTCTCAAAATCCACTTTCGTACTTTCTGGCAATTGGTAATCGGCCAGGTCCACGCCGTCGAGAAGTCCTGCCTCTGCCAACAGCTCCGGACTGATCAGCAACGAATTGCCAGCCTGACTGGAGAGGGCGCTATAAGGAGAATGTCCCTGCCCGCTTTCGGTGGGATTCAAAGGCAGCAACTGCCAGACCCGCTGCTTACTCCGGTTCAGGAAGTCAGCAAAGCGGTACGCCTCCGGCCCCAAATCACCAATCCCGAATGGGGAACTGAGCGACGAAATGTGCAGCAAAATGCCGGCACGGCGCTTGTTTTCTGGTTTCGTGCCTTTGAGGATTGCGGCCGGAAACCGTTGGAAAAGGCCTGCCACTGGTATCTTGTCCTGGTAGGTCTCCTGCGTGCCATTCAGTACAAGCTCCCAGGGGGAATCCAGCCGGGGAGGCAGGGCGATCTTCGTATCCTGCCAGTCTATACCGAAAAAATCGGTTTGCTGCGCCCGGCAAACGGAGGCCGTCTGTAAAGGTACCGCCACAATCAGGGCAGTTTGCCGGTGTACCCTTGCAAAAGCGAAAACGTGTTCTTTCAACGCCCCCTGTACTTTGAGGGGAATGTAGCTTCCTTCTGAAAATAAGCGCGGGTTCTGCCGCCGCAAATGAAACAGTTGCCGGGTAAGCCAGAGTTTGATCCCGGCATCGTGGCGATCTTGCCAGAGTTGCTTCAACAGATTCTGCTGACTATCCGTTTTTTCAAATTTATCAAGCAAATGTTTTCTCTTTGCAAAGTCCACCGGCCGGCGATTGTCAGGATCCACCAGGCTGAAATCCCAGAGCTCACAACCCTGATAAACATCCGGGGTTCCCGGCAAAGTGAATTTCAGGAGCGTCTGGGTCAGCGAATTGATGATACCGAACTCAGCGACATCTTGATGGAAACGGGCGAAGTCTTGCCAGAAAGGGCTTTTTTTATCAAGTAGCGAGCGGGCAAATCGTTTGGCACCGTCCTCGTAGACCTCATTCGGTTCTGCCCAGTTGGTGTGTACCTTCGCTTCCCGAAGCGCTTTCTGAATGTACTCCTCCATACGGTCGCCAAAATCCTTTTCGTCTTCTGCCTCAATGGGAAAAGCGCCCAGAAGGGTCTGATAGATCAGATATTCGTCATTGCTGTCGGGTATGTTTCCCGACTCCCTTAGCGGCGCATTCAGGTCCCTCCACCTACGGACATGCTCAAAAAATTCGGTGGACAATTCAGTCAGAACATTGAGCCGCGCGCGTACGTCCTCGCCTCTTTTGGTATCGTGGGTCGAGGTGGCATTCAATCCCAGGGGCCAGTTTTTCTGGCGATTTTTCATTTTTTCGTGAAAATCCTTCGTATCCAGCCCGAAGCTTTCGGGAGAATCGCCCACATCATTATGACCCACAAACCGATTGTTGGTGTACATGAGCGTGTCTTCTCCGCCCTTGGCCATCAGCGGCCCGGTGAACTGCATGCACCGCTGATAGAACTGAAGAACGCTACCGTTGTATTCCGGATCACCGTAGCCCGTCCGTTCCAAAAGTACCTTTTCAAACTCTGAGACCCCTTCCGACAGTTCCGGCTGTTTTTCCTTTATCACGTTCAATATCTGCGCCAATGCTGCCGCTTCGTCGGGGCTGAACGGCAATGAATTGCCGTAATATCGGTACACGGGGCAATGGATCAGAAAAGAGCCAATCACTTTTTTAAAGGTGTCCCTACCCAGTCTTTCGATCACCTCTTTTTCGACCAAGTCGAGCTCCAGAAAAAGGTGGAGCAGATTGTCCAGTTCACCGGCCATGTGCTCATACAGGATGGACGACTTTTTGGCCAGCAATTGTTCTTCAAGTGTTTGGTCCATTCCGGTCAGTTGCCGGTAAAAGTCGGAGAACGATTTTTCACGTGTGGCGTCGGTCATCAGGTTGTTGACCCAGGCCAGAAACTCGTATCCCGTGGTACCCTGTACGGGCCATTCTTCAGGTAGATCTTCGGCGCGTTCGAGAATTTTTTCGACCACCACGAAGGTATCGTTTCCCGCTAGCTCCCTTATTTTCGTCATGTAATCAGCGGGATCAAAAAGCCCGTCGATGTGATCGATCCGCAATCCCTGAAAGACGCCCTCCTGCACCAGAGATCTGGTCAGGTGGTGGTATTTGGCAAAAACCTCCGGATTTTGAATGTTAAGGCAAATCAGCCCGCTGATGGTAAAGAAACGCCGGAAATTAATCTGCTGCTCCGTCTTTTGCCAGTTGCACAACACATACGATTGCCGGTCGATTACTTTTTGCAGGGAGGCTTTGTCGGCGTTCAGTTTGTCCAGGCAGGCCTCGATCAACGCCCCTTCCGCTTGTTCTTTCTTCAGGGAAACGAGCTGGGTCAGCAGTTCGTCCCAGCGGGAAGAAAAAACGGCCGAATCTTCGATTTCGTTGATTTGCCGAATCTGCGTAACAATCTGTTGCAGAGCCTGGGTACCCTGGCACAAGTCAGAATCCAAAACCAGCAGATACGATTCCGGGCTGAGCGGGTAGGTGGCGTCTTCGTATTTCAAGACAAACCGCCTGCCGTCGTACTCCACTCCGATAGTCCCCCGTTCAAGAATTTCATTCAGGTCCGAACCCAGGAAAGGCACCATCAGTTTGCCCTGGAACAGGCGGCTGTTCCAGGCAATGTCAAAATAAGAGGAGTACGGCGATTGTTTACCTTTTTCCAGCAGGTCCGTTAGCCAGGGGTTTTCGGAATGAAACGCCATGTGGTTGGGGACAATGTCCTGTAGCCAGCCCATGCCCAGCTCTTTCAAAGTGTCACTGATTGATTTCAGTTCTTCCAGCGTGCCGATCTCCGGGTCGATCTGATTCGGGTCGACGCCGTTGTACCCATGCGTGCTGCCTTCCGTTGATTTGAAAATTGGTGAGGCATAGATGGTTCCAACGCCCAGGTCATGCAGGTAGGGAATCAGACCCCGCAGGTCTTTGAACGTGAAATCCTTGTGGAACTGGAGCCGGTAGGTGGCGATCGGATTATTCATGCTGGTTAATGTAAAGTGTAAAAGATTCAGCCGGCAGGGTCAATAGAGACTTACCCGAAACCGATTCTGGAATGAGCGTTTGCCCGCCCCATTGCGGGTCCGATGAAGCCAGTAGCTTGTACCACATCCCTGGTATCTCAGGCATTTCGGTTTCGTGGCTTTCGGTCGAGAAATTCATAAAACAGATCACCTGCTGGTCCTGGGCCGTGCGGCGTAGGAGTATGGTTTGCTTCGATTGGTCATACCTCGCGGAAACATTTTCTCTGTCCAGATGGTACAGGGCCGGGTATTTCTTCCGGATTGCAATCAAGGTTTTATAATAGCTGAGCATGGTACGGTGGGGTTCTGTACCCGGCAAATTCCACTGCAGCTTGCTGTGGTCGAATGTTTCCTCGGCCATGGGGTCCGGGGCCTCGCCCTCCAGGTGAAAGGCGCTGAATTCTTTTTTCCGGCCCTTACGCACTGCTTCGGCCAGTTCGGGATCGGTATGGCTCACAAAATACTGAAAAGGGTTGGACTCGGCATACTCTTCGCCCATGAACAGCAACGGCAGGTACGGGCTCACCAGTACCGCACCGGCCATGAGCCTGAGCATAGGGGCACTGACAAGCTGGCTCGACCTTTCACCCAGCATTCGGTTGCCCACATGATCATGGTTTTGCGAAAAAACCACGAACTGGCGACCCGCATTGCCGGAGGCTTTGATCCCGAACATTTTCTTGCGGTGTTCCGAGAACGCACCATCATATACGTAAGCGTCTTCGTAAGACTTCGCCAGTGAAGCCACCCCGTCGAAATCTGAATAATAGCCGGTTTTCGACTGCCCTGAACTTACTCTCAGGGCGTGGTGGAATTCGTCTATCCACTGCGCGTCCATACCGTAACCACCCTGGTCAATTGGGTTAATGAACCGGTTATCGTTCAGATCAAGTTCAACGATCAGGTAGTGCACCCGACCGGTTTCCCGCATCAGTTGATCCACTTCCTGTTTTATCTCTTTTAAAATATGCACCGGACTGAAATCCTTGATGGCATGGACCGCATCCATCCGCAAGGCGTCGATGTGAAAGTCGCGAAACCACATCAGGGCATTCTGTTTGTAAAACTCCCGGACTCCGTCGCACCAGGCATCGTCAAAATTGATGGCATCGCCCCAGGGCGTGTGGTACTTGTCGGTAAAATAGGGAGCGAAGTGGTCGAGGTTGTTTCCCTCCGGACCGATATGATTGAAAACTACATCCAGTATGACCGCCAGTCCTTTCTGATGACATTTGTCGACCAGATGTTGTAAAGTCTCCGCACCACCGTACGAATTTTGCACGCAGAAGGGCAGCACACCATCGTAGCCCCAGTTGCGATTCCCGGGAAACTGGGCAACAGGCATTATTTCAATGGCCGTGATTCCTAAGTCTACGAGGTAGTCCAGTTTTGATTCCATTGCCGCGAAAGTACCTTCGCTCGTAAAGGTACCTGTGTGCAACTCGTAAATCAGGTAAGACTCAAGATCGATGTTTTGCCAGTCACCGTCAGTCCAACGAAAGGCTTTCAAATCGACTGCCCTGGACGGGCCGTGCACACCTTCAGGCTGTGATAAAGTCGCCGGATCAGGTAGTTTCTTGTCCCCATCGAGCACAATCAAATAGTCGTCTCCCGGCTTGACTTCCTTCGTTTGCAGTGACCAATAGCCCCGTTCCCTTTTTTCCAAAGTGACAGTACACTGTTTGGCCACAAGTAATATGCCCACCGAAGATGCTTTTGGTGCCCATACAACAATGGACGCCGTACCATCTTCATCAAAATTCACTCCAAGCGTTCGAGCTCTGGTATTGGTTTCTAATAACATATTCAATGTGCCGATTTATCTGATATGGTGTGTTTTTCCGCTTGCAAATCTGTAATAAAATCTATGCCATCCTGATCTTGTCTTGTCCGGCTATAAGTTTACACCAGAAAGGAATAAGAAAGGGACCGCTGGTACTGTCGTGAAAAGGCTTTCTCCCTATTTTCATCCACTTTGATCAATCCTAATGCATACTGGTGCAGGACCGTAAGTTTCATAGTGATATGAAACCGCTCGGACGGCCCGACAATCCAGGATGTGCCGGTCCGCCCGAGCGGAGAATTCCGCATTAAGGTAGGTTTGCAGATTCTGTAAGTTATCAGCCCCATCCGAAAAGAATTCAATATGTTGATGGGGCGGCATCCCCTATAACGGTAGATGGTTATAGAATCTGCGTTACGCAATTCCATAATCAACTCCCCAAATATAGAAGACGTGTAGATGCTGGTTCTTCCAGCCCATTATCATCTGAATTAAAAAGTGCAGCTTTGCAATATGCGTGTTGCCGTCAATGATGAAGCGCCGGTAGATCATCAGCGAAATATTGAGGATGTAGTCAGTGGGGATGCTGGTTATGCCAACGTTCATGTTTGTCTGTCACGCGTACCTGTCATCGAATGGACGAAACTGGCGCCGCTGACGGTGGTCTGATTGCCATGTCGTTTTTCAACTTATTGCGCTAAGGCCATTTTTGCCCAATCACTCAAACTTTAAATAGCTTCAATGTCAGAAAACCTAAAAATCAAACAATATGTCCAACAATAAAAAAGAATTATCATCAGAACATCGTGAAGAATTACTCAGCGTGTTAAAAGTACGTTTTGAGAAAAACATGAATCGCCACGAGAATCTGGAATGGGCTCACGTACAGACAAAGCTGGAAGCGAATGTTCAAAAATTATGGTCAATCCATGAAATGGAAGAGACTGGCGGTGAGCCGGATGTTGTGGGTCAAGATGAAAAGACGGGTGAATATATCTTTTACGATTGTGCCGCGGAAAGTCCCAAAGGCCGTAGAAGCCTATGCTATGACCGCGAAGGGCTGGAGTCCAGAAAAGCACACAAACCAGAAAACAACGCGATTGATATGGCAGCTGAGATGGGTATTGAACTTTTGACAGAAGACCAGTACCGAGAATTGCAGCAGTTCGGAAATTTCGATACGAAAACGTCGAGCTGGGTAAAAACCCCCGCTGAAATCAGAAAACTCGGCGGTGCGATCTTTGGAGACCGCCGCTTTGATAGAGTCTTCGTGTATCATAACGGTGCCGATTCTTATTATGCTGCCAGAGGGTTTCGTGGCTCCTTGAGAGTCTAGAAGTTGCGCCGGGCTTTGACTTTTCGGATTTCTGGCTAGTGGCAGGGATAACCCATGTGAAGGTGGCTTACCGGGTATGATTGTTTTAAGAAATCGACATTGCCTTTTGGCAGTTTCTTTTTATTTCATCCGACAAATTTCGGCTAATACAATAGTCAACCCCACATGAAGAAAATCGCTATTATCGGCAGCGGTGCAACGGCCATCTACTTGCTCAAACATTTGATGGACCATACCGATATTTTACACGACCACATCGGCGAAATCGCCATTTTTGAGAAGGATGATATCTTGGGCATGGGAATGCCCTACAATCCCAACACGACGGACTTGTGTAACCTGTCCAACATCGCTTCGGAAGAACTACCGGAACTTATCCTGCCCTTTGCGGACTGGCTGGAACAACAGGATAAGAAGACGCTCAAAAACCTGGGGTTGGCCGACGAAAAAATCAGCAAGTCGAAGGTATACAATCGTCTGGCGTTGGGGCAGTACCTGCAGGCACAATACAAATCTATTATCGAAAAACTGGCCGAAGCGGGAATCAACGTACAGCAATTTCCCAATTGTGAGGTAGTGGATATTATCTACCAGGAAAAACGGGAAGAAGTCATCCTGAAAGTTGTCGATGGGAAAAAGTACACATTCAGCAAAGTGGTGATAGCCACGGGTCACGTCTGGACCGAGGAAGACGACGTGGCATCGGGTACTTACGCGTCACCGTGGCCTATTCATAAGATTATGCCCAAAGAAGGTACTTTTCACAATTTCAAGATCGGGACGCTAGGGGCTTCCCTGAGTGCTTTCGATGTAGTATCCTCCCTATCCAGAAAACACGGCAAGTTTGCGACTGACGAAGACGGAAAGATGACTTTTCATCCGGCCAAAGGAGCCGAGGACTTCTGCATGGCTATGCACGATGCGCACGGGTGGTTACCGAATCTTCAGTATGAGCAGGAAGAGCCCATCCGGGAAATTTATCGCCACGTAAAGCGGGATGATCTCTTTGCGATGCTGGATGCGCACGGGTACCTCCGAATCGAAACATTTTTTGATAAAGTGTGTCGCCCGGCCCTGAAAAAAGCATTTACAAAAGACAAAATGCCAGATATGGTTGCAAAACTAGCGGACGAATCATTCACGTTGAGCCAGTTTGTGGAAGCTATGTCGGAGAAGCATGAGTTCAGCAATGCTTTCGAGGGGATGCGCTATGAGATGCAGGAAGCCAAAATTTCTGTCGAGCGCAAAAAACCTATCCACTGGAAAGAAACGATGGACGACCTGATGTACGCGCTGAATTTTCACGCGGAGCTGATGCCCGCCGAAGACCACGTGCAATTCCACAGGGAAGTGATGCCCTTTCTGATGAACGTCATTGCCGCCATGCCTTTGCCATCGGGCAATCTGCTGCTGGCACTGTACGATGCCGGAAAACTGGAAATCGTCTCAGGACGCGTTACGGTAGCCGATAAACATAAAAAAGGTAGTACGACGGTTGAGGTGAAAGACGGCGAAGCTACTTATAGCATCGACTACAAAATGTTTATCCATTGCGGTGGCCAGAAGCCGGTCGGCCTGGATGAGTACCCCTTTAAGTCATTAGTAAAAAAAGGCGTGGTGCGCCGGGCAAGAGCTCCGTTTATTGATGCAGAAAAAGCGAAAGCCCTGCTGAAAACCGATAAAAAGGATTTGGTATTCAAGGAGCGCAGCAAATACTACTATTATACGGGAGGACTTGATATTGACGCCAGTTATCGGGTAATCGGGGAGGACGGAAGCCCCAATGACAGTATTCATGACATCACATTTACCCATACGACTGGTTCCCGGCCCTATTCCTACGGCTTGCAGGCGTGCAGTGCCACGAGTCAGATTCTGGTAGAAGCCTGGGTAAAGTCACTGGAAGAGAATTCAGAAATTGCGGGAGACCTCAAAGACATTACCGAGATTTACGAAGAGACGGCAGAATTGTAAAAAGCTATGTTTTAGGGGAGTCTATCGAAATATCCTATCCTACGTATAGTAAGGAAAGTACTCCAATGACTTTCATGTAAAAGCCCGAATGCTGATGATAGTATGAAGGTCGATAATGGAAGAATAAATGAAGTATTGGTTCAGAAAACTGCATTTATGGCTAGGGCTTCCGCTGGGCGGTTTGTTTTTTGTCATCTCTCTTTCAGGAGCCCTTTACTGCTGGGAGCCCGAATTCGCCGCGATCATCTACAAGGAAAATATTGAGCCGCAGGAAAAACCTTTTGTTTCTATCCACACCCTTGCCAAATCCGTAGAGTCAGCTTTACCCGAGGCCGATTTTCGTACGGCCTTCTACCGCGGCCCCACCAAAGCAGTTCAGCTTCTGCTCTATGTACCCGGCACGTACTATCACGCCAACCTCAATCCCTATACCGGCGAGCTGATTCATTTGCAGGATATGAAAAAAGGTTGGTTAAACAACCTGAAATTTCTGCATCGAAATCTAATGTTGGGCGATATTGGCCGCGAAATCGTGCATTGGGGTACCTTACTTTACCTGCTCATGATCGTTACCGGAATCGTTATCTGGTGGCCTGCCCGAAAATCACAGAGAAAACAGCGGTTTACCATCAAATGGGGCGCTACGAGAAAAAGGCTCAATTACGACTTACACAACGTTTTGGGCTTTTATAGTAGTTGGGTCTTGATTTTTCTGGTAATGACGGGCCTCTTCTGGGGATTCAAAATTGTAAAAACGTCGATCAGGAGTTTGTATCAGGAAGACCTCATACAATACGATGTTCCGCATTCCATCGTGGACACTACCCGGTCAGATCTTGCTCAGTATCAATTGATGGATCAATTGGGGGCGCAGTTCAGAAAAGAGTATCCCGACCAAAACATCAGGATCAGCAATCCCCATAATGACGATGATCCCATTCAGGTCTCAGTAGTTGATAAAAATAGAATTGCGACAAATGTCGACCAGTACTTCTTTGACCGCTATACTGGGAAAAGGCTGGTGGGAAATTTCCAAAATGGCCTGCACGAACAGAATAGCGGCTTTACTACCTGGAACGGGCTGATGTACGATATACATCTGGGCAACATCTTTGGCCTAACTACCCGGTTATTGGCTTTTTTAGCCTCCCTGATCGGTGCCTCTTTATCAATAACCGGATTTATATACTGGTGGGACAACAGAAAATAATACGTAGTCTGGTCAGAGTAGTTTTTGCCGATTTTCCTTGTCTAAGTACCCGGCAGGAGTTTGAGGCGGGAAAGTAGGAACGAGGTAATAACCCGAGCGGTCTGTCCTTAGTGAAGGCTCTGCACCGGGTGCGGGCGGCGGCATCCTGTTTCCGATTTTGCTTAGTAGTCTGCCATTTTTACGATTTGCGGATTTATGTACCTCATCGCCTGGGCAACCATACACTTGTTGACCCGCCGATCGCGGATACTTTCACCGGCAGAGTTGCGCTAATAATCCGGTAACAGTAAGAAGAATGTCGATCCCGGCTTTTTACAAAAAAATGAAACAATGAACACCTTCCCAAACCGCCGCCAGTTTCTCAAACAAAGCTCTGCCGCTGCTCTCGGTCTCACGTTGCTACCCGGCCTCACGCGCAAAGTGGCGGCCAGCGACCGTTTGCGCGTGGCGCACATTGGTGTCAACGGTATGGGTACCAATCATCTGAAATGGTTTGCCGCTCTGCCTGAGGTGGAGACCGTCGCCCTCTGTGATTTGGATGAAACGCACTTGGCCAAAGCCAAAAGTACCTTGCTGGAACTACGGCCCGATGCCAAAGTGGATACCTACGGCGACTTCCGCAAAATCCTGGAACGAAAAGATATCGATGCCATCACCTGCGCCACGCCCGACCACTGGCATGCCCAGGTGGCTATCCTGGCATTTGAAGCAGGGAAAGATGTGTATGGCGAAAAACCCCTGTCATACAGCGTGAAGGAAGGTCAGCAGATGCTCAAGTCACTGAACAAACACGACCGGCTTTTTCAGCTGGGTACTCAGATTCACGCGGGCGACAACTACCACCGGGTGGTGGAACTGGTTCGGTCGGGAGCCATCGGTAAAGTACATACCGTGCGTCTCTGGAAGTCGGGCGCACCGCCCATCATGGGTGCGCCACAGTATCAGGAACCGCCTTCTACCCTCAACTGGGACTACTGGCTGGGACCCGCCTCGTACTCGCCTTATTCGCCTGAGCGTTGCCATTTTACGTACCGCTATTTTCTGGATTATTCGGGCGGTGTATTTCAGGATTTTTGGTGCCACATTGCCGATGTGGTATGGTGGTCGCTCGATCCTCAGAACCTGACGAGTGTGAGCGCACGGGGCGAGAAATCGGATGGCGCAGGTAATACCCCAAAATGGATCGACGTGGATTATCAGTTTGATAACCTGAAAATCCACTGGACTACTACGCCTCCCAATGTACCCGGAGCCGAAAAGCGAGGTATTGGTGCCTATTTTGAAGGCGATAAGGGTACCTTGCTGTGCGACTATGGCAGCCGCGAAATCACGATCAACGGCGAGGTGATGAACGATATCGACAGCGTTCCTGTCACGATTACGCGCTCACCGGGTCACCAGCAAAACTTCGTGGATGCAGTCAAGAACCGAACCCAGCCCGAGTCCAACCTGGCTTACGCCCGCATGATGACGATGCCCATGCACCTGGGACTCATCTCCTGGCGACTGGGCCGTCCACTTCGCTGGAACGCCCGGCGCGAAAAATTCCGGGGCGATTCGGAAGCCAACGATCTGCTCTCTCGCAAGTACCGGAAGGAGTGGGACTGGATCTGAGGAAAAGGTAATTTCCTGAATGTCATATTAAAAAAAGGCTTGCCGGAAACGAATTCCGGCAAGCCTTTTTTCCTGAAGTACTTTATCAAATGATGCTAGGATACCGCATCATACACCTGTACCCGATCCCAGAGCGCAGAGCATTTTTCAATAAACTTGAGGTGGTCAGGGTGCTCCTGATAAATATCCTGCGTGGCTTTGTCCGGGAAAATGAAAGTAATCGAGAAATCGTACGTATGGTCAATTACCGGACGGCGGGTACTGGCGGGCGTTCCAACGTAGGCCGTCTGGATTTCGCTGATTGTCGCCAGTTCTTTGAGACCCGCGTGCAGGGCTGCGCGGGCAGCGTCGTTGTCTTTTTCCTTAAGCCAGAAGAATACGGTATGTACAAACATGAGAATAATTAGGAGTGATGAAAGATAAATTTTAAGTAACGGGCTTGCACCGTATCAGCTGTTATTTTTCTAATAATGTCTTCACTTTTGGCAAAGCTTCCTTGGCCCACAGACCGTACATTTTGCCCGAAAAATGGAGGCCATCGGAGGCAAACATGCTCGGGTCATTCAGGCCCGAGCGCGATATGGGTGTGATGTCGATGAACAGTATGCCCGCTTTTTCACACTCCTCCTTCGCTACGGCGTTGAAAGCATCGATTTCACGGGCAATTTTGTCGCGGTCGCTGCTTTTACCGAAAGGCGACACGCCCCAGTCAGGCGTCGAAAGTACAAATACGCGGTTTTTGTTGCCTTTGGCAAACTTCACGCTGGTATCCAGCAGGCTTTTGAATTCGCTGCGGTAACGGTCGGTAGTTTGGCCCCGGTACTGATTATTGACGCCGATCAGCAGCGATACCAGGTCATACGTTTTGTCATTTTTAGCCTGAGCAATGCCCGCCGCCAGTTCGGCGGTAGTCCAGCCTGTTCGGGCTATGATGTCGGGTGATGCCACGGCCAGTCCGTCTTTACGCAGCATTTCTGCCAGCTGCACCGACCAGCGGGCGGCTTCCGGCACGCTTTCACCAATGGTATAGGAGTCGCCCAAGGACAGGAAACTGATATTCTGCGCTGAGTCGGGCGGCGTGACCGGGGGGGGCGTAGGGCCAGAATCGGAAGTATTGTCAGAAACACAGGCCAGACAGCACAGGGATATTCCGGCGATGAGCGAGGTCAAATTCATACTGTTTCGGCTTTGTCTAGTTTAAACGTAAAGGTAGTGCCTTTGCCCGGCTTGGACATCACGGCAATCTTGGAGCCATGGCCATTCAGGATATGCTTCACGATGGCCAGGCCCAGGCCCGTGCCGCCGCGTTCTTTAGAACGGCTTTTCTCCACCCGATAGAAACGCTCGAATATACGGTTTAGATGCTCAGCCGGGATGCCCGGCCCGTTATCGCGTACCGAAATGACACTATGTTTTTTCTCTTCGTTGAAGTGTATGATGACCTTGCCGCCCTCTTTATTGTACTTTACGGCGTTTTCGATAAGGTTGACCATCACTTGCTCGATGCGTTGTGCGTCGGCTTTGACCCACACCTCGGTCAGGTTATCAGGTTTTACTTTGAAGGTAACCTTGCGGTCTTGAGCGATCTTTTCCAACCGCTCAAGTACTTCCTCTACTACCAAACGCAGGTTGGTCCGCTCGATGTTCATCTTGATTGCCCCGGTTTCCATCTGCGAGAGCGTGACCAGGTCTTTCACCAGAGCGTCGAGCCCATCAAGACTTTTGGCAGCTTTTTTCAGAAAACGATCGCGTACTTTCTCGTCGTCCATAGCGCCATCGATCAGCGTATGCAGAAAACCCTGCGCGGCGAAAATCGGGGTTTTCAACTCATGCGACACATCGGCCAGAAATTCGCGGCGGAACTGTTCCAGCTTTTTGAGCTCTTCAATCTCTTTCTGCTTTTTGGCTACGTACACAAATATTTCATCGTTCAGGCGTTTTAAAGGATTATTTTCCCGCACGAGCGACTTGCGTGAGATATCGAAGTCTTTCAATTTGAGCTTCCTGATCGTGCGGTACATTTTGTTGACCTCCCGGTAGACAATGATCTCGATGGTATAAAGTACCAACGCGAATGACCCCGCAAAACTCGCCGCTCCTACTACGAACAGCATACTGGTAGTCACGTTTGGTACGAACGCCAGGAACGTCGTGCTGATCGCCGCGATCAGTACGGCCAGGATAAAAGCGATGAGGCGGGGGCTCAGGGACATGAGAAGCAACTAGGAACGGACGGAAAATGGGCTCCTAAGGGTACAAAGGTAGAAATCATTTGGCAAAAGCCTGGTTTGTGTGCGTAAACAGTAAGCGAGATAACCGAAGTGTGGATAATTCCTGTTAATTTTGCGGAAATTTTTTACGCGTGACTCTGCCCACTCTTAAACCTATATCGAAATGCAAGAAGAAAGGACCCGTTACTCAGAAGAAGAACTCCGGGAGTTTGAGGCGTTGATCCGGGAAAAGCTGGAAGGCACGATGAACGAACTGAACTACATCAAAGGCACACTCAGTAAGAAAAATGATAGCGGCACCGACATGACTGGCGGTACTGCCAAACTACTCGAGGACGGAGCCGATGCCAGCGAACGCGAGAACCTGAGCCAGATGGCGGCTCGCCTGCAAAAGTACGCCACTCAGCTTGAAAATGCCCTTGTTCGCATCAAAAACGGCACCTACGGTGTCTGCATCGATAGTGGCAAGCTTATTCCAAAAGAGCGCCTTCGCGTGGTACCCCATACCCAGCAGACGATTGAAGCCAAGTTGAAGCGATTGTAGTCAGGCCTCAGGTTTTTAAAGCTTGGTATCTGATAATCATAAGAAAAGGGAAACTGCTCGCAGTTTCCCTTTTCTTATGTAAAAATATATATTTTTAAAAACTCCCCCGCAACGCCACAATGAAGCTGCGTCCGGCGGCACTCACGCCACTGGCGAAGGTCCGGTAGTTGACATCCGTAATATTCTCGACGGAAGCCTGGATCGTTAAAGAAGTCGTTATTTGGTAGGAAGCCCGCACATTTAGTGTATACCAGGCGGGCATACCTTCGGGCGTAGCACCAGACTCGTTGTCCTCAGCATTCAGGCGGTAGTCGGCGATGCGCTTCCAGCCATTGTACAGGCTGAACGCTTCGGCCCGCCACTGTTTCCGCTGCCACTGCATGCTTACTTTGCCGTAAGAAGGCGGAATATGGTCAAGTGGCGACTTACTGCCATCGTCCTCCAGTACACGGCCTTTGGTATAGTTATAAATCGCCTGCAACCGCCAGTTTGGTGCGGGATAGGCATTTAGCTCCAAGCTAACACCCTGAACATAGGCCCTCTGTTGATTCTGGTTCGCGGTCACGCGGCTAAGTTGCCCGTTATAATCAATGCTATCGCGACCGTTGAAAGCATAGGGAGCCAATACCAGCGCGTCGCGCAGCCAGGAATGGTACACGGTACCATTGAACTTCATCACCCCGCCAAACCACTGCTCCACCGAAAGTTCGGTGTTGTAAGAATATTCTGGCTTGAGATCAGGATTTGGAATCACGACCAGCCCCGGCTGGGAGTCAAAAATCTTGCCCAGGTCGTCCACGTTGGGAGCGCGGAAGCCCGTCGAACCCAGCAACGAAACCTTGGAGGTACGCGAGGGCAACCACACCAGTCCCAGATTGCCCGTAACTGCGGTAGTATTCTGTCCGGCATCCTCAAATGGGAAAGGAAAAAATTCTTTCGACTTAAAGTTAGCGTTGAGATTCACCTGGCTCAGGCGCACACCGCCGTTTAGGATCCATTGGTCGCTAAGGCTCCATTGGTCGGTGGCATAAGCCGCCAGCCAGTCCATCGTACTGCCACCGTCGGGGTAGCGCGTGTCCGCCGGAGTTTGGCTGCCATCGATGATATTAGTGAACGTAGCCCGCGAATCCACATCGTTGTGGATGTATTCCAGCCCGTAACGAAGTGTGTGCGCACCGAGCCGCTTCTGGGCATCGGCGTTCAGGCTATAAACCTTTACATTTTCGTTCTGACTTTTTAACTGAGTATTGCCAAAGGACCGGGAGTTACGGCTTTCACCGATATCCTGGTAGGCCGCCGTGATCTGCATCTCGTCGTAGTACTTTTCCCCTGTTAAGGTAAGCTGGTACGAAGCCAAAAAGCGTTTTTCCGGACCATAGTACCAATCGCCGTAGCGGAGTTTGCCGTTTCTGACCTGCGTCAGGCGGTCGTAGCGCGGCACATCCGTAGTATTGGAGTACTGAAAGTTAAGGACGTGCTGAACTCGCTCGGAGGGCTGGAAACGGAATTTCTGGATAAAATCGTACTGCTTGTAGCCCGTCCCGACCTGCAGATTGGGCTTGTCGTTTTGCCTGATGACATCGTTTCCATTTTCCTGCGTGACATAATCAGGTCTCTTGCCAAAATCCGGGTAGGCGTCGCGCCGGTTGGCTCCCTGCCGCAAATCACCGAAGTCGGAAGCAGTAAAGCCTGTGAGCGAAGCCCACTTCTCGCGGCCAATGTTTACGGCCGCGTTGGTGGTCCACTCGTTGTTGGCCGAGGCATAGCGAGTCAGGATGGACGTTTTGAAGAGGGTAGATGTCTGGTCGGACAATTCCGGCATCCGGGTTTTGAAGTGAAGTACCCCGCCCAGCGCATCGCTACCGTATACGACGGAGTTGGGTCCGTACAGGATTTCCAGCTGGTCCAGTACATTCTGGTCGATCCTTAGTACATTCTGGAGATGCCCGCCGCGAAAAATGGCGTTGTTCAGCCGCACGCCATCCACCACGAGCAGAATGCGGTTGGCCTCGAAGCCGCGTAGTACCGGGCTTCCTCCGCCGGCCTGGCTCTTTTGCACGAATACCTGGCCGGTCTGCGTCAGGACATCTGCAGAGGTTTGGGCGTTGCGGAAAGCAATGTCAGAACGCTTGACCTGCTCGATCTGGTAAGGTACGTTGCGTTTGAGTTCGCCGAATTTAGAGGCCGAAACTACCACTTCATTAAGTTGTAACGTATCGGCTTTCATATCCTGCGCCAGCATATCAACCGAAAAAATCAAGCTGAAAGCAGCGCAGACCAGTAGAATTTTTTGCATAAAATTGTGTTTATAGGAAAACAAAATTAGCGAAAGTGGCTAGCCCACCAAACAAAAACTCACTCCACCAAGCCGTTACCTTTTTTTGCAAATTTCTCTTCCAGATCGTACACAAATCCGTTTACTACCACGTATCGTACCTTTCCCTCTTTTTTCAGAATAAAAGTAGCCGTGTCACCCATATCCGGCGAACCAGTCGGGGTGGCAGCAGAGCGCAGAATGTGGAAGGGATGCACCGTGAAGTACAGGCCCAAGCTACGGCCCGAAGTGTTAGCGACGCGCAAATAGGTATAGCCTTGCTTCCAGAGTTCTACAGGATTCAGTTTAGCGGCGTCGCTGATACTTTTCAGAGTAGCAGGATATACCTTGCCGCGTTCCAGCGTGTAACCATCGGCATTGATTTCCTGGCTGCCGTAGTGCGTCGAGAGATCGCCGTATTCTTCTATTTTGCTGTAATAAAAGAATTTGCTGGCGTTGGCGTAGTTGACCTCGTTGCGGTTGATTCCAAAGTCAGTTTGGTAGCTCTTTCCCCCCAGCTTTACCGTCGCATTGCGCACCAGCAAATCGTAGAGATAGCGTTCATTCTCTGGAATCTGGTAGTAATCGTCGCGGGTTTCGTCGGTCAGCGAGCCATCGGCCACGGCGGCCAGACCCGACAGAATGGCCACGAAGTTCAGCTGACGGATGTACTGCTTCTCGGGATCACCAGAGTAGCCACCCGACTCGATGAGAATGAGGGTAGTTCCCCATTTTTGAACATTGTCGCCAAAGGCGCGGGGTTCGTGGTCGTCGGCGTAGCGGGCCACCTGACCCGGAATAAAGGTCTGCAAAAGGCGATTCATTCGCACGATCATTTTCATGGATTTCTCGCGCACGGAGTTGATGTTGCGGTCGTAGTCGTAAGCCGTAGCAAGGAACGAAATCGTGGCTACGTTGCCGCTGCGGCCCGCCGAGTAGCGCGGACTCTGGTCGTGAAGATTGAAGCCGTACTCAGGCTGCAAAGTCTGCTGTAATTCTTTCAGAATGCGGCCCTCGGGCGTCTGGAGATACAGCGCGTCGCGGTTCATATCGATGCCCTGCGCGGTGCGCCGCTGGTAGCGCTCGGCCCCGTCGGGATTGAGCATGGGTACGATGTACAGCGTCAGGCTATCGAGTAGTTGCGTCCGCAGCGCATCGAAGTCGTCATTTTTGTTTTCCAGAAAATTCAGGATGTCCATCACAGCCATCGTCGCGGTGGGCTCGTCGCCGTGCATTTGCGTCCACAGCAGAGCCTTGTGCGGGCCACGGCCGACTTTCACCATGTTGATAGCACGACCTTCGAAAGATTCGCCCACTTTGGTAATTTCGTAAAGTGGGTTGTCGCGGCGTTTGTCCAGCAACGCCTGCACATCCTTATGTTTGAAACGGCGTTGTGTCAGGGTAGTTTCGCGGTACTTGACGTGGGCATCGTGGAGCTTTCGGGCAAGGGGAATGGGTTGGGCCGGGAGCATAAAAGGCATTAAGAAGGCGATGAGGAAAAGTTTTTTCATGGCGGTTGGCTTTCGGCCCTCGGCCTTTCAGTTTTTCCGATGGCCTGGCCAATTTTTTCCCAAAAGTAGTTGAAAACATGAAGCCGGATTTTAATAGCCGGGAAAATCCTTCATTTCAGAGCGACAGTGAGGAGCACTATTCATTTTTCAGCCGAAAAGCTACGTAGCTGTCCCCCGAAGGCGAGCCAACTTTGCCCCCGCCGCCCGCTGCGATGACGATGTACTGCTTTCCTTTTACCTGATAAATGGAGGGCGTCGCGTAACCGCCGAAGGGTAGTTTGTACTCCCAAACTACCTTGCCCGTGCGCTTGTCGAAGGCTCGGAATTTCTCATCTTTCGTCGCGCCGATAAATACCAGTCCACCCGCCGTCACGACGCTGCCACCGAGATTCTGTGTTCCGGTGGGCGGCAAGCCTTTATCCATTAGTTCTTTGTACTCGCCCAGCGGTACTTGCCACAAAATTTCGCCCTTGTTCAGGTCAATGGCATTGAGCGTTCCCCAGGGCGGCTTTACGCCGGGGTAGCCGTCTTCGTCCTGTAGTATATTCCAGCCGTTGTGTACGTAGCGCGTGGGGGTACTTTCCATAGCGACGGTCTTGTCTTCCTGCTTTTTATCCAACAAAAAAGCCAGCAACGCTTCCTTATCTTTTCCCGAGATGGCAGGGAAGGCAGGCATTTGACCACGCCCTTTGGCTAGAATAGTACTCACCTCGGCCTCGGTGCGCCGGGCGGACAAATTTACCAGAGAGGGATAAACGCTGCTGCCCGCGCGGTCGCCGCCGTGACAAGCCGCGCAGCCATTAAGAGCGTATAGTTTGCTACCCTGCGACGCCAGCGTGCCGTTATCGGCAGTTTCCAGCTTTTTCATCCTGACCAGCAACGGTACTTCGTTGGCGTTCACGTACATGATTCCCGTTTCGGGGTCAAAAGATGGCCCGCCCCATTCGGCCCCGCCGCGCGTACCGGGAAACTGCACCACGCCGTCCACACCCGGCGGCGTGTAGATATCGCCCAGCCTGGCCCCTTTGATAAAATTGGTGAGAAATTCCGTGGAATTTGGGGTGACGTCTGAAATGTCACTGCGGCGGAACGTGTGCCGCACAAAGGGCTTTGGCTTAGTCGGGAACGGCTGCGTGGGCGAGGTAGTTTCGCTTAGCAAAGCCGATGACGGCACGGGCCGTTCCTCAATGGGAAAAATGGGCTTTCCCGTTTCGCGGTCAAAAACGAAGACCATACCCATTTTGGTAGTTTGGGCCACGGCATCAACGGTTTTACCGTTTTGCCGCAACGTCACGAGCGTGGGCGGGGCGGGCAGGTCGTAGTCCCAAAGGTCGTGGTGGACGAGCTGGTAGTGCCAGATACGCTTGCCGCTGCGGGCATCAAGGGCCAGTAGACAGTTGGCAAACAGGTTTTGGCCCGCGCGGTTGCCGCCGTAAAAGTCAAAAGCCGCCGACCCTGTTGGGACGAAGACGATGCCGCGCTTTTCGTCCAGGCAGAGTCCCGCCCAGGAATTGGCCCCGCCGACTTCTTTGTGCGCTTCCTTAGGCCAGGTATCGTAGCCGAACTCACCGGGTTGCGGAATCGTGCGGAAAGTCCAGGCTAATTTCCCGGTTTTCAGTTCGTAAGCCCGCACAAAGCCGGGGGCCGCATCGTAGCCTTCGGTAAGGGCGGTTCCCTGAATCAGCAAATCCTGATAAACAATGCCGGGCGACGAGGCCCAGACCGTCAGTTTCTTGGCGTCGCGACCTAAACCTTCCCGCAAATCTATCCTGCCCTCTTTGCCAAAACCCTTCACCGCTGCCCCGGTTGCAGCATTGAGGGCGTAAAGGTAAGGTCCGGCGGAAAAGTATACGCGCTTGTCCGCGCCCGATTCCCAATAGACGACGCCCCGGTTAGTACCTGTGGCGGTTTTCCCTGCGAAGGGATCGAATCGCCATAGTTCGCGTCCGGTTTCGGGATCGAGAGCCATGAGTTTGAGCGCGGGCGAACTAACGTACATGCGTCCGTCAGCCACGATAGGATTGCACTGAATAGACGAGCGGTTGCCCTCCCGCGCGTCGCCCGAGCGATAGGTCCAGGCGACTTCCAGGTTATCGACATTGTCGATATTAATTTGGTCGAGCGCCGAGTAGGCCGTACTACCGGCATCGGCGCGGTAGGTAGACCAGGTCGTGTGCGGCGGCGCATCGGGCTGGCTGGCGTTGAGAAAGAATAGGGGAAGGAAAGGGATGAGTTTTTTCATTATGGCGGTCGGCTTTTGGCTATTAGCCATCGGCTTTTTTCATTTTGAAACTAAAAGGATAATACAAAGGATGTTTACCGTTCCCGCTTTTTCGATAATCTATGCGACCTTTGTCAAAAGCTAAACAGCAGCGACGCTGATCGCTTACAAAAGAATTTTCAATTAATTTGCCCGGGAATCGGTGGGTTTGAAAAGCCGAATGCCGACCGCCAACCGCCGAAAGCCCAATGAAGTATAATTTCCAAGACCTTATTCTTTTTGAGAACGACGACTTCCTAATCGTCAATAAGCCCACTAATCTGGCCACGCTCGACGAACGCACCGCCGACCGGGGTGATAGCCTGCTACGGCTGGCCCGAGAGTACGACCCGGAATTGATGGCCGCTCACCGTCTCGATAAGGAAACCTCCGGCGCATTGGCATTTGCCAAGCATCGTGAGGCATACCGCCATCTGGCTATGCAGTTCGAGGCCCGCGAGGTAACCAAGCGCTACCACGCCGTTACGAATGGCATGCATGAATTCGACAGCGTGTCGGTGTACTTACCCATTATGCAGTTGAAAAATGGTACCGCTGTGACCATCGACCGCCAGAAGGGCAAGGTGGCCGAAACGATTTTTAATACGCTGAAGATTTATAAAGGCTATACATTGGTGGAATGCATCCCTATCACGGGCCGGATGCACCAGATTCGCATTCACCTTTCCTGCCTGAAAGCCCCCATTGTGAACGACCCACAGTATGGCGGGGAACCCATCTTTTTATCCAAAATTAAAAGGAAGTTCAATCTGAAACAGGGCTCCGAAGAACAACCGCTGATTCAGCGCGTCGCGTTGCATGCGTACTCGCTGTCGTTTTTTCTGATGGATGGTGAAGGTGTTCAGGTGACCGCCCCTTACCCGAAAGATATGGAGGTACTGGTGAAGCAACTGGATAAGTGGGGGGCGTAATCAGTTTAAACTGAATAAACCCGAAAAAATTGCGACGAAAACATAAGCCGTTATCAACCATGCTCCGACGGCCATAGCGATCGAGCTGAAAATTACGCCGATTATTGCAGCAGTCTTTCCAGAGGGTACATCTGGACTATTTTTTTGGCGGAGCAGACTGAAGATACCTAAAATAATGCCCGTTATTCCCAACAGGAAGCCTGTAAATGCCAGTCCGATTAGTTCCAGTGAGAGTAGCGACGGAATCAACAGCACCAAACCGCCAGCTCCCAGGACCAATGAAGCTATCCCTAAACCCCGGGAGGGCCGGGGTTTGGGATCATCTGTTTTCTGTTTAAATAAAAGCTTTACACTTCGTTTCGATAGTCTGCTGGTCTTGATTTGTTTTTTTTTGATAAAAGCTCGCTGCGGGCTGACTGCTTTTGCTAAAGCGAGTTTGGAATCAGACTGTGAAACCACTACCTGTGTTTTTGTCGGTAAAATCCCCGCCACGTCTGCTTCCACCAGGGTGATTGGCTTCTCAATGACGGATGTGCTTCTTGTTTCATGAATGTATGGACTGGCAGTCGGGTCGTCAAAAAGAGCATACTCCTTTCTGTGACAAGCCTGGCTTGCTAAAACAAATGCCATAAGTATAACAAACCATTTCATAGCTTACCCGATTTTTTAAATACTTGGATCACAAAGATCCCCGCGCCAAAAGACGCGGGGATTATCATTTAATACTATGTTGATTAAATTATTCCGAGAAGCAAGGAAGGAGCCTTGGCTTGGTAAAGAAATTCTAGCCTCAATAGAAACCACCGGAAGATGCAGCCGCTATGACGATGAGTCCGAGCAGAGCTACTACACCCCCAAAAATGGTACCCAGAAGAGCCATGGTTTTGGAAGATGCGGGTGCTTCTCCTTTCTTGATACGTCCCAAGCCAATAATACCAAGTACCAGACCGGCAATACCAAGAAGTAACCCCAATCCACCACCGACTAGCAGCAGCAACAATCCTGCTCCACCAAAAATTAGAGAGAGAAGAGCGATGGTATCCTGTGCCTTCGCTGCTTTGGCTGTTTCAGGTGAATTGGCTTTCTTGATCTGTTTCTGAATTTTTCTGGCGACAATTTTTTGCGTCAGAGTCAGTTTGGCGGGTCTGGCTGCGGCAATCTTGGTTTTAGCCGAAGCTGCTTTGATAGTAATAGCCTCGGCAGGAATAGCCGATAGCGCGGCCTCTTCCTCAGTAATTATGACGATTTCCTCATCGGCGGAGGCGGAAAGTACTTGCTGAGTGGAAATAGCTGATGTTGCGGCGTTGGCAACTTCGGCAGGGGTGGAGGATTTAACTTGCTCTTGATTGGTAGAAATTGCGGTACTAGTGTAGCTGAAAGTTGGATATTCCTTTTTCTGGCAAGCCCCTAGTACACCTACCAACGCTAGAAGTAAAAAGATTTTTTTCATCACAAACAGAATTTTAGATTAAAAAATTGAACAAGTTTCTTCCTTTCAGGCCCAAAAGTAAAAAAGCGCCGCTAAAATCTAGCGACGCTCAAGAAAAATAAGTTTTATCGGGATTGAATCAGAACTTAAAGGAAATACCTGCTTGCAAAGTACCGAAGCCTGATCCCAATTCAGCGAAAACGCCCAGGTTGGGCTGGAAATAGTATTTACCACCAATGTGGCCTAAAAACGTCACACCGCTTCCGTAGCTATAGGAATCTCCATAACCAGCGTAGTCCCAACTAAAATTACGATATCCCAATCCCAGACCTGCATACAAGTCTATTTGATCGTTGTCCAAATTCAAAAGTTCATTGAAGTGGTAAGAACCACGCGCACCAATGGTAAGTACTGACCATCTAGATCCCAAGTAGTTTCTGCCTGAATATCCGCCCATAACTCCAACGCTAATTGCATCATGGACACCATATTCAAAAGAACCGCCGAAACCAAGGCCACCACCGCCGTATGTACCAAGACCAATACCTACATTGAGTAACTTGTCGCCATTTTGGTACGACTGTGCCATTACACCTTCAGCGGAAAACGCAAGCAGCGCTACGATAACGAAAGAAGAAAAAAGTTTTTTCATGATATAATAGATTTTTTTTCGTGACTTATGGACGCAAAGTAAAGTGATTCTTCTGGTAAGGCAAAGAACCATTACTCAGAAATTATTATTCGGTAAAGCAAACCGCTTGAACAGCCCTTTTCGTAGAGTAAACCAACAGAATGCGCCAAACGGGGCGACTTTTCTACCTAATGGCTTTACATTTATCCATCGCAAAATAGTATAAGATGGCTTCTCAAATTTCTTACTCGTCCGAAGGTCCTTTCCGGCCAGCTGAACTTCTTCGCAAATGCGAAGCCTATCGTCAATTTATGGAAACCCGTCGCTCGTTACGCTTTTTTTCTGACTATCCCGTGCCAAAAGAAGCTATCGAGCAGATCATCATGACCGCCTCTACCGCACCATCCGGGGCACATAAGCAGCCATGGACGTTCTGCGCTGTGAGCGATCCTGAAACGAAGCGTAAAATTCGGGTGGCGGCCGAAGAAGAAGAATATCGCAGCTATCACGGACGCATGAGCGACGAATGGCTCCGCGACCTGGAACCCTTCGGTACGGATTGGCACAAGCCTTTCCTGGAAACCGCTCCCTGGCTCATCATCGTTTTCCGACAAATTTACGGGCTAGGGGAGGAGGGCGAGAGGAAAACCCACTATTATGTCAATGAGTCGGTAGGTATCGCCTGCGGCTTTTTGCTCGCGGCCATTCATCAGGCCGGGCTGGTAGCGCTCACGCACACTCCCAGCCCGATGGATTTTCTGACAAAATTATTAGAGCGCCCCGCCAACGAAAAGCCATTTCTGCTCATCCCCGTTGGTTACGCGGCGGCCGACGCCACAGTACCTGATCTCGGGCGAAAATCGGGTAATGAGGTGATTGCGTGGTATTAAAACGGCAAATAAGAATCGGCCGAACCCAGACAATAGAAAAGTACCTACGCTTCGGATGTCAGCACTTAATCTTCGGCCCCCCCACCGAATCTTCCCGAGGAAATCTGCGAGCCAAAAAACAGCGCGTTTAGGAAAATTTTGTTTGTCCCGTACCAAAACGCCCGGAAATTGGGGTTGTCCAGCAGGGCGATTACCTTACCAGAGCCCAGGGTATTGCACACAATGGCGGGCGAGTTACGGATCAGCTTCTCGTTACGAGTCGACACATAGCCGCTCACCAGCGGACGGTCGGTGTATATGGCCGGCGCGCCGTAAGGGTCTTTAATCGGCTGCACAAAATTATTGTGGTCGCGGAAAACGTTCAGCGTTGGCTCTTTATAGCCATAGGCCAATGGGTGCGTCAGATCGAGCTTTACCTGGAAGATGGCACCGCCCGTCACTTGCGCGCCCTGGTAAAGTTCGGCGAGAGCGTAGGGTTTCGGCCCGGTGGTGTCATTGGGAATCGTTTTTAGTTTTAGAGTAGAAAGTCCTTTTTCGGCAACCCATTCGTTGGCATCGGTCATAGCGATCAGCACGCCACCCGCGCGCACCCAGTCGCGGACTTTGTCCACAGGCAAACTACCATAATTGCCGCTGACCAGAATGAGCGTATTATATTCACTCAGATCCAGTCGGCCAAAAGTACTTATGTCGGCCATTGTCAAGGGTACTTTGATGCGCTGGTCGAGCAGGTGCCACACCTCACCGGCATCATTGCTGTTGACACCCGAACCGACCAGCATCAGTGGCCTAGGCTGCCGCATGGTCTTGAAGTTCTCGCTGCCAAAGTCGATGCCACTGCTCGTTAGGCCCGTGCCGGAAGCGTAAAAATCTACCCCATCGCGGGCAGCCAGGCGCTGCAGCAACTGGTAGGTTGAGTCCGGGTCGTGATCGCGAACTTGAATCTGAATCGTCCCGTAGTCGAATTCGCGCGGTTTTCCGTCGATGCTCACGGTGAGCGGCTGAGTAGCCGTTTTAGTCCGGTAGCCCCGTTTCTGAAGTTCGTATAGAGCACGAGGGGCAAAGTAGCTATCCCATTCGAAGAGATAGGAATAATTTGTTTTACCAACTACCTTTCCCACCGGGAAAGGATTGTCCGTCAGTTTTTTGCCCAAAGAAATATTCGCCTTCGATTCCACATAGGGTACATTAAAAGTCAGCGGCATCGCCCAGGCCGAGATGTCATAAAACAGGCTGTCTTCAAACTCGGTGCGCTTTTCAAAAATGGCCTTAACTACCTTTCTTTGTGACTGGTCGAGCGGCACGACGAATGCATTGTCTTTGGGAAATTTACGTCCTTCCAGGGTTTCGTCTTTGGTAAGTTCATGCACGGCGATGTCGTTGCGGCGCAGAATGTTGACCATTTCCCAAGTACGGGCGCGGTCGTTGCTGCCGCCGAAGACGTAGGCTTTCACAGGTTCGCTGGTGTTTTTGTAGAAATCCCGCATGTAATCCAGCAACTCGACCCGCATAGCCCGCGCTGCCCGTAACGTGGAGAGCGTGGCCGTGAACTGATTCCGAATCGTAAAGGGGAAAGTCAGTAGTCCATTGATGGTTTCCTGCGCATGGCCGCGCGAACTTGCCTGTTCGAACAGGATGCCTATGCAACCATTGACATCGGGGTAGGTCGAGCCTTTGCCGTAGTAAAAGTCGTCGTAGTTTTCCTGGGTATAGTAGTAGGAGCCGATCTTATCCAGTTCGGCGGCGTGGTAGGTACCGATTTTGGCTGTGAGGTCGATGTTCAGGCGTGGCGTGAGCGGATGGGTGCGCGAGGCTACGCCGGGCTGGAAAAAGAAGGTGGAATTGCCGCCCATTTCGTGGTGGTCGGTCAGGATATTGGGCTTCCAGGCGTGGTACTTCGCCAGGCGTCCCTGACTTTCGGGATGCTGGGTGTAGAGCCAGTCCCGGTTCAGGTCGAACCAGTAGTGATTGGTACGACCACCCGGCCATACCTCGTTGTATTCCCGCGCTGCCGGGTCACTTACCTGTGTGATGCTCTTATGGGTATTGACCCAGCTGGCAAAACGGTTTCCTCCGTCTGGATTGATGCAGGGGTCGAGCAAAATCACGCACTCGCTCAGGAGCGAATCGATTGCTGCTCCCTGTGCTGCCGCCAGGTAATAAGCCGAGAGCAGCGAGGCATTCGTACCGCTCGGTTCGTTACCGTGGACCGAGTAACCCAGCCAAACTACGGCCGGCATATTTGCCGTTTTCAGTCCCCCCGACTGAGCCGGATCGGTGAGTTTGAGGTGTTCGGAGCGGATATTTTCCAGATTGGCGTGGTTGGCCGGACTGGTGATCGTAAGCAAAAGTAAAGGCCGTTGCTCGTAGGTATGGGCGTATTCGGCCAGCGTAATTCGATTGGAGAGTTCCGCCAGTTTCTTCATGTAGGCCACGCGCTGATCGTGCGTTACGTGCCACTCGCCGACCTGATAGCCCAAAAACTGCTGTGGCGTGGGTATGGCCGGATCGTAGGTGATATTGGTCGGGAAGTAATAGCTGTCGGCCACTTGCGCCTTTATGGTGAAAGTACCGGCGAAGGTCAGTAATAAGAGCAAATATTTTTTCATGCAAAAAGCGTTGGGTTAAATTTTGAACGAAACTACAAAAAAACAAGGGTACTCGTTAGAGTACCCTTGGGATATAGGCGATTATATAGGCCGTCACAACTACATCTTCACTTCGCCGTGTTCGCCTTCGTCGTTTTGTTCACCCGTCACTATGGCTTTTGCAATATGATAAGCCTGCACCATCGTGGAGGAAGAGCTGTCCCAGTATTCGGCTTCCTTGATTTTGACTTTCAAAACAGTCAGATCGGGATCTTCCAGGCCTTTGGGAAACCACGCCTTGGCGACGGGGCTCCACAGATCTTTTTTAACAGCCGGATCATCCACGATCGATGCTTCACCCACCACTGATACATAGGATTGGGCGTCTGTATCGGCGTAAGCCACGTTTACATTCGGGTGCTTTTGCAGTTCTTCGGTTTTGTGAGAGGATCGACTGGTCAGAAACCAAAGGTTGCCGTCGGCATCAAGTTTCTGGGTTTGCATCGGACGGCTCTTGTGATCGCCGTCGTCCTGCATGGTAGTGAGCATGCCTACTTCGATGCTGTCAATTATTTCCTGCACTTTATCCAGCTCATGATTTATTTCTTCAGTTTTCATTTTGGTTAAGTTTAGGGTTGAAAATTGTTCTCCCAAACGTTACCAAAATTGGGCCACTGACTAATCTTTGAACAAATGTTGAAAACCTTACTCACTCTCTCTTATACCCCCACCGTATCGCCTTCGTCCATCATAATCTGTTTTTCGAGGTAGGCAATGATAAGCGAAGCTACGTCGATTCCAGTAGTTTTCTCGATGCCCTGCAAGCCCGGCGAAGAGTTGACTTCCATAATCATAGGTCCCCGGCTCGATTGCAGCATGTCCACCCCCGCCACCCGCACGCCCAGCGAACGGGCAGCCGCCAGAGCCGCGTGTTCTTCCTCCGCCGACAGGGTTACGGGTGTTCCCGCGCCACCCCGATGAAGATTGGAGCGAAAATCGCCCTCCGCGCCCTGCCGCCGCATGGCAGCCACTACTTTGTTACCAACGACAAACGCCCGGATGTCTGCACCTTTCGATTCAGCCACGAATTCCTGGATAAGGAAGTTGGCTTTCAGACCAAAAAATGCTTCGATGGTTGACTTGGCCGCCTTGGCCGTTTCGGCTAATACCACGCCTACGCCCTGTGTACCTTCCAGCAGTTTGATAATGACGGGCGGACCGTTCACGATTTTGATTAATTCGTTGACCTGCGCCGGATTTTTGGCAAAAACAGTCTTAGGAATGCGTACTCCGGCTTTGGCTAAAATTTGCATCGAGCGTAGTTTGTCACGCGAACGACTGATAGCCTGGGACTTAACGGTAGTATAAACTTTCATCAATTCAAATTGCCGCACCACGGCACAACCGTAGGCAGTCACCGACGTTCCGATGCGCGGAATGATGGCGTCGATTCCCATGATAGACTTGCCCTCATAGCGAATGGAGGTAGTTTCTCCCTCGATCATCAGGAAGCATTTCAGGTGGTTGATAACCACGGCTTCGTGGCCTCTTTCCCTGATAGCTTCCACCAGACGGCGTGTCGAATATAGTTCAGGATCAGTTGATAAAACTGCGATTTTCATGAAATAGGATTAAGCCCCGTGCGGCGGGACAAGTGAGTTGCGCAAATGGCGGCCAAATATCAAACGGATTTACCAGAACTCTGTTCGGGGCCCGGCCTTTTTACGAAAAAATAATTATTGGGAAACATCCACGATGAACTTTCCTTTGAGCAGACGGCGGCCGAGCAGCACCGGAAAGCTCATTTTATAGCGATCGGCCAGTGAAAACTGAGTACGTATCTGCCGGCCCGCTACCTCGACGGTCGTGCGGATGACGTAGCGCTGCTCCGACTGGCCGAAGGAATTTTTGACCGTTCTTTCCTTAAAGTCGCTCACCAGGATGGGCTTATTGGCTGCACCTTTTTTCATGTCCAGCACAAAGCTCAACAAGGTCTGTCCATCCCGTTCGACGACTTTCACTTTTGAACAATGAAAAGACGAGGTAGCCGCGCCCGTATCCACCCGCGCCGGTACTCCATGCCAGTCCAGATCAGGAAAACTGATGGTAGCTGTGGCACCAATTATCATTTTTTCGGCAACGGCGGGAGTCTTTTTTTTCATGGGGATCTTTGAAACAGGCGGATGGTCGTTAAAGATAAGTCCAGGAAAACCATTTTGGCCCGCACGTTCCGCTCCACGTGGTAATAGGCTTCATTGATTTCGGCAATCATTAGTTCAAGCGACGCCTCAGGGACGGCTCTGGAAAAATTCTGTACGAAAGTAAGCTCTTCCTCCGGTACCCGCAGCAGTTCGCCCGCCCCCTGCGTCCACAGTAGCATGTCCCGAAAGAGCCGCAGGGCATAATCAAAAATTCCCTTCTGCTTCTCTTTGCTCATGCTGTCGAAGGCGTCGGCCAGTTTCACCAGCTTGATAACGTCCCGCTTGTAGCAGTCGCGCATCCACTCACTGAACCAGGCGTGGCTTTCGTCCTCCTTTTCCAGTAACAACTGGTGAGCCGCCGAAAGGTTCCCGTCGCAAAGGTAGGCAATCCGCCTGGCGCGGCTTTCGTCAGCCTTATGATGTTTTTGTAAATATTCTACCACATCATCATCCCGGAATGCCGGAACTACCAGCCGCTGCGTCCGGGAAATAATGGTTGTGATAAGGCGATCTGACTGCTCTGTGACGAGCAGGAAAAGAGTTTTCGCAGGTGGCTCTTCCAGGATTTTCAGCAAAGCATTGGCCGCCTGCAGATTCATAAGCTCAGGCTGCCAGAGAATCATAATCTTGTACTCCGCCTCAAAGGCTTTCAACGATAATTTACCTATGATCGCCCGCGCCTCTTTAATAGGAATAATGCCCTGCTGATTGTTGGTGGCCTTGATAAACGCCAGCCACTCGGGCAGCGTCCGAAATGGGCTTTCACCCAGAAATTCGCGCCAGAGGGGTGTCAATTCGCCCAATAAATCCTCGCCATCCTTTGGCGAGCGAGGTAACGGGAAAATTGAATGCAAGTCGGGATGCACAAGCTTATTCATCTTCACGCAGGAAGCGCATACCCCGCAGGCATCTTCTTCGCTGCGATTCTCACAGTTGACATAAGTCGCCAGCGCCAGCGCCAGCGCCAGTCCGCCACCGCCCGGCGGCCCATCAAACAGCAGGGCATGCGCTACATGACTCTGCCGTACCGCGCGGCGCAGCGTGTTCTTCGTTTCCTGTAAGCCGGGAAGGTCTTGGAATTTCAATTTGGAATTATGGAATTAGTGAATGTCGGAATATTCGACGGAGCCGCCCGCGCGGTGCTGCATTCAAATGGAAACTGGCGAAAGCAAAATTCACAAATTCCTACATTCCAACATTTCGACATTAATACATCTCAGCATCGCTTCTTTCCTTTCATCAAATAGCACCTCTCGCCTTCGCATAGTCTCCTTAACTACCTTTAGGGCTTTCTCGAAACGGTAGGGTGCGAAGCCTTCGGCGGCTCCGCCCCAGGAAAAGGACGGAATGTGTTTAGGTTGGAAGCCTGCACCAAATACGTTGACATTGACACCCACGACCGTACCCGTATTGAACATGGTGCTGATGCCTGCTTTGGTGTAGTCGCCCATGAACAGGCCACAAAATATGCGTCCGGTGTCTTCCAGAGTTTGGGAGGCGTAGTTGTAAAGCTTGACGTTGGTGTAGTCGTTTTTCAAATTGGAGTTATTGGTATTGGCTCCCAGATTACACCATTCACCAAGTACCGAATTCCCCAGGTACCCATCGTGCCCTTTGTTACTGTACGCAAAAAAGACCGAATTGTTGACCTCGCCGCCCACTTTACAGTAAGGGCCAACGGTGGTGTTGGGCCGAATCTTGGCTCCCTGCCCGATGACCGCACCTTCACCCAGCACAAATGGTCCCTGTATGATTGCTCCTTCGCTGACAGTTGCGTTTCGGCCCAGATAGATCGGCCCGCCTTCTGCGTTCAGGATTGCCGCGCGAATTTTTACGCCTTCTTCTATGAAAATATTTTCGGGGGCATAGCAACGGGTATGGGGATCATCCAGCGGGTGGGAGGTCCGATTAGCGGTAAGTACTTTATAATCAGCAGCAATTTGTCCTCCGTTTTCTCCAAAAATATCCCAGAGGTTTCGGATAGCTACGTACTCGCCGGAGTAAATGTATTCTTTCAGACTTTTCGTTTCCTGTTCTTCCGCCCAGGTTGCCGAGGCTGTCCTGGCCACCAGAATGCTACGATCTTTCGCGCTCCGGAGAAAACTCTCGGCCGGAAGTTCGCCGATCACCTCCACCAGCCGCTGGTCGGGACAAAGGGAACCGTCTATATAAAGATGCTCATTCGAAAGAGAAAAAGGGAAAAGCGCACTCAGGTACTTTTCGGTGGCGTAAGAGGGTTCGGCATTCAGCCAGTGACTCCATTTCTCGGCCAACGTCAGGACACCGCAGCGAATACCTGCCACGGGGCGGGTAAAAGTGAAGGGCAATAGCTGAGCCCGAACGTCGGGTGCATCAAATAATATGACGGAAGGCATAGAATAATGAATGTTCTGCCCAAATTTCGGCTATTTCTGCGAAGCTCCCAAAAAACAGGGCAGTCCCTTTGCGCACAAAGAAACTGCCCTGCTTGTATTTTAGAAAGCCGTGAAAGCTTACGCCTGTTATTTATTACCGTAACGCTTCCGGAATTTATCCACGCGTCCAGCGGTGTCCACCAGCACGTTCTTGCCCGTATAAAAGGGGTGTGATTGTGAGGAAACTTCCACTTTATAGACGGGGTAAGTCTTGCCATCTTCCCATTCGAGCGTATCATCAGTCTGGATGGTCGAGCGGGTAATAAATTTGAAATCGCTGGAAAGATCCCAAAAGATTACTTCGCGGTAATCGGGATGCGTATCTTTTTTCATTGCTTATGTATTGTTAATGTGCTGATTGCGCTTTTTTGAAAAAGGACTGCAAAAATAGGTACTTAATCTGGAATCTCCCAACCTGGCTTCGTAATTTTTTGTTGGAGAACCGTTTGCTCAGTTTTTTGGTCAAAAACAAAGTACAGTCCTTGGGGTTGTTAGCTCTAAGCAGTACCTTTATTAATCTTGACAAGGTAATAAGCAACCAGGAAGGCTTGGTTTATGCAGCTTTCGCTCAGTTCAATGCCTAATGACTAGCTTCCCTTTACTGATTTGTCCGATCGTCCTGCTACCGGAACAAATTTGGAAATCCTGATTTTCTTTGTATATAACTAATTGACTGTTAGTTTGCTAACAAAAGTTATCCACAAAATATTTTTGTGGTATTATTCAGATAATTTCAATTTCTGACACTTTTAGTTAACGTTCTTGGAATAAGATTCTTAACAATATGATAACATTGAAATGCGATTAGATTTTTTCATTATTCAAGATTCAACTCTTAAAAGCGGGTTGTTTTTCCAACCCTAAAATCGTTATTTCAGGAAAATTTTTACCCCTCTTCTCCCGCGATCACCTCACTTCGCAACTCATAAAAAGTACCAATAACCAAAACTACACCCATAAAACAAACGCATCATGCCCATGTACGTAATCAAGCGCGACGGTCGCCGGGAGTCCGTCAAGTTTGACAAAATCACCGCCCGGATCGAAAAACTCAGCTACGGACTCGACTCCGCCTACGTTCAGCCCATTGAGGTGGCGAAAAAAGTCGTTTCTGGTATCTACGACGGTGTCACCACCGCCGAACTCGATAATCTGGCGGCAGAGACATCGGCTTCAATGACCACCAAGCACCCCGACTACGCCATTCTGGCCGCCCGGGTTGCTATCTCCAACCTGCACAAGAATACGCTGAAGTCGTTCTCGGCTACCATGAAGCGGCTCTACACTTATGTAGATCCCAAAACGGGCGACAATGCCTCCATGATTTCCAAGGAGGTCTATGAGGTAATCCGCAAAAACGCGGCCCTGCTCGATTCGACGATCATCTATGATCGCGACTATAACTACGACTATTTCGGCTACAAGACCCTCGAAAAATCTTACCTTCTGAAAGTAGACGGTAAGATCGCCGAGCGTCCGCAGCATATGCTTATGCGCGTGGCCATCGGCATCCATCAGGACGACGTGCAGAAAGCAGTCGAAACCTACACGCTGCTGTCGGAAAAGTGGTTTACCCACGCTACGCCCACGCTCTTCAACGCCGGAACGCCTAAGCCGCAGATGTCGTCTTGCTTCCTGCTAACGATGAAAGAAGACAGCATCGATGGTATCTATGATACTTTGAAGCAATGCGCCTTGATTTCACAATCGGCGGGCGGCATTGGCCTGAGCATTCATGACGTGCGCGCCACGGGTACTTATATAAAAGGAACCAACGGCACATCCAACGGTATCGTCCCTATGTTACGCGTGTTCAACGACACGGCTCGCTACGTGGATCAGGGCGGTGGAAAGCGCAAGGGTTCGTTTGCTATATATATGGAACCCTGGCACGCTGATATCTTTGATTTCCTGGATCTGAAAAAGAATCACGGCAAAGAAGAGCAGCGCGCCCGCGACCTGTTCTACGCCATGTGGATTCCCGACCTGTTCATGAAGCGCGTCGAGGACAACGACACCTGGTCGCTGTTCTGCCCGCACGAGTGTCCCGGCCTTTCCGACACGCACAGCGCCGATTTCGAGAAGCTCTACGAGCAGTACGAGCGCGAAGGCAAGGCCCGCAAAACCATCAAGGCGCAAGACCTGTGGTTCGCGATTCTGGAATCCCAGATCGAGACGGGTACTCCCTATATGTTATATAAGGATCACGCGAATGCCAAGTCAAACCAGAAAAACCTGGGTACGATCAAGTCGTCTAACCTCTGCACCGAGATTATGGAGTACACCGCGCCCGATGAGGTAGCGGTCTGTAACTTGGCGTCCATTGCCCTCACCAAGTTTGTGGAAGAAGGCGAGGATGGATTCTCTCGCTTCGATCACCAGAAGCTGTATGAAATCACGAAAGTAGTGACGCGCAATCTGAACAAGATCATTGACCGTAACTACTATCCCGTTCCCGAGGCCGAGAACAGCAACAAGCGCCACCGCCCCATCGGTATCGGTATTCAGGGTCTGGCCGACGCGCTCTGCCTGCTACGAATGCCTTTCGAATCGGAAGAAGCCCGTCGTTTGAACCGCGATGTGTTCGAAACGATCTATTTCGGCGCTATGGAAGCCTCGATGGAATTAGCGAAGGAGGAGAAGCCTTACGAAACCTGGGAAGGCAGTCCCATCTCACAAGGAATTTTCCAGTTCGACATGTGGAACGTGACGCCCGACAGCAATCGCTGGGACTGGGAGAAACTCCGCAAGGCGGTGGTGAAATACGGCGTCCGCAACTCACTGCTGCTGGCTCCAATGCCTACCGCTTCGACTAGCCAAATTCTGGGCAACAACGAATGCTTCGAGCCATTCACGTCCAATATCTACGTGCGAAGGGTTCTTTCCGGTGAGTTCGTGGTCGTGAACAAGTACCTGCTCAAAGACCTCGTGAAGCTGAACCTGTGGAACGATGATATGAAGAACAAGCTGGTTCAGGCCAATGGCTCTATTCAGCCCATTCCCGGCATTCCACAGAATATTAAGGATTTGTACAAAACATCCTGGGAAATCAAGCAGCGCACGCTACTCGATATGTCCGCCGACCGTGGTGCGTACATTTGCCAGTCGCAGTCACTGAACGTGTTTATGGAAGAGCCAAACTTCGCCAAACTGACGTCCATGCATTTCTACGCCTGGAAGAAGGGCCTGAAAACGGGTATGTACTACCTGCGCACCCGCGCTGCCGCCGATCCCGTGCAGTTCACGGTGCAGAAGCAGGCCGAGCCGCAAATCCAGCCCGCCCTGGCCGTCGCCGAGAAGGAGCTCGACTACACGCAATACGCGCAGGAACACACAGAAGCCGCTAAGTCAGCCCCCGCACGGGACAACAAGTCCGACATGCAATGTTCGTTGGATGATCCCGATGGATGCGAGGCTTGTGGAGCGTAATATTTGTTAAGTTTTCGTAGATCTTAAAAAGCCCTCGCTGATAGGCGAGGGCTTTTTAATTTTTTTTCAAATATTTTTTACTGAAAATCAGGCCTTATGCCCTTTCTCCTAAAAATATTTTCTGGTGGGGTATTGCTAGATAAAAAAACATATTGCACCTTTGCAGTCCCAAAACGGGGATGGCGGCTGGAAAGACAGCGGCCCGCACGTCCCGGC
>CAZCOG010000047.1:0-54111 GCA_964500445.1 uncultured Persicitalea sp.
CTTTACAATTATGGACTTAAATGACAAGATTAAACAGATACTCGTTGACAAAAGTATATCACCATCTCATTTTGCGGATGAGATTGGAGTACAAAGGTCAAGTGTCTCCCATATCTTGGCAGGGCGAAATAAGCCAAGCCTTGACATCGTACAGAAAATTATCCGTCGATACCCAGACTTAGGAATGGAGTGGATAATGGATGAGGAAGAGCTGCCAAACATTGAACCTGACCGTAGCGAAAGCACAAAAGACACAGAAGTTATCCGGCAAAGGACTAACTCGCGGCTAGTTTCAAGCTCATCAGAATCGTCTGAAAAAAAATTATCTGAGCTCAGCCCCATACAGAGAAATCTCGACGCAAAGGAAAATCGCGTTGAAATCTCGAAAATAAGTCCGAAATCTATTGATAGAATACTGATCTTCTATACAGATGGTACTTTTAAACAATATACCCCGGAATAAAATTTGGTAACTAGGACTTTAATGAATTACCCTGGATCATTTTATATGTTTATTATTTCGACTGATAATTATCCAATTGTAACATATTGAAAGCAAGCGTGATAGATAGCCTATGGCATGAGTATAAATTCGTAATTAGTTACATATCGATTTACTATAATTATCATATTTGTCTCATTATCAAAACCTTACCTTCATTTGTTCCACGTGGATTATAACTATCTAGAAGTTAGACAGTTATGCCCATACTCTGATAGTCATTAAACGTAAAGGAAGAAACCCCGGAAATTCTTAGTAAAGTACCATGATACTACCCACATAATTCTCAGTCGAAGTTTGGATAGTATAGGTATACACCCCAGGTTGTACCTTGGTATTGTTGAACATACCATCCCAAGGGGTATCGTAATTAGTACTGTGAAAGATAATGTTACCCCAGCGATCATAAATGTTGATATTCTTGATTAATTCTTTTCCATTAGCCAGCGTAAGAAAATCATTAACTCCATCATTATTGGGGGTGAAAGCATCAGGAACATATATTCGATCAACTACCACAATTTCTATAGAATCTGTAGCCGAACATCCTGCGGGAGTTGTAGCAAGCAGAGTATAAATCGTAGTACGATTTGGGTAAGCCTTTGTTTTCAACTCACGTGGTAGATCCAGATCAGTTGCGGGGGTCCAGAGGTAATTGACAGGTTGAGCAGTGGAAGTACTTTTGGGATCAATAACTATATTTTCGCCACGACGAATAACGGCTTTGCCTGGCAACTCAATTGTAATCATCTCCTCTGCAATCATAGCACTATCGGTATTGGTACAACCGCTTTGTACGTCAGTGATTTTGAGATAATAGTTGCCCTCGTTGCTAACGGTAAGTGCCGAAGTAGTTCCAATTATTTCTTTTGAATTCAAACTCCACTCATATTTATAAGAATCGCTAACCTCTGCTTTCAGTTCTAATTTTTCTCCCGAGCACAAAGTTTCGGTTAATTTGTAAATCCTTGCTTTTGGTTTTTCAAGAATGGTGACTTCGACGGGACTGGATTTTGCTGGTCCTGCGCAGTGCTTCCCATCTTTGTAGTTTTTGATTACGGAATATTCTGCTTCAACAAGTACCGGCAATGTAGCAGAATTAGCACCTGGAATTTCCTTGCCGTTCATTAACCATTGATAAGTCCATTCGCCCGGATTTTTTATTTCAAGTACTTCTGATTTTCCATCACAAAATTTTATGGACTCTGCCGCTATCCCATTATGAAAAATGATAGGGGCAGAAATTACAGCCGTATCCGGTTTGACTATTATGCTTTCTTGAGCGGTACAACCGTTTTTCTCATTGGTCACAATCAATCGGTAGGTACCTAACTTGTTAACAGAAATATTTGCATCTGTACCTACCTCATTTGTATTTTCAAAGAACCAACAATAGGTGTAGGAATCATTTATTGTAGTACTAATATCAATTGCTCCGCCAGGACACAGAGCCTCGCTACTAGTCGTAATTGCAATTTCAGGCGGGGTACCTGCAACTAAATTGACCGACTGTGAAATTGTAGCCAAGGCGCACAACTCACTCTTTCTAAATTTTCTTATAACCGAGTATTGCCCTAATTGTGATGCGAAGAAAGTACTTGAATCTGCGCCCGGAATATTTACTCCGTCAAACTGCCATTGATACGCCCAATCACCAGGCTCCTGAATATTTAAGCGAAATGGTCGTTCTGGACAATATTCGATATTCGCCTTATTAGTAATGTCCTGTTCTATTATGGGTATTGGCGGAAGGCTGCAATCAATTACTATTACCTTGATACTATCCGAGGCTGTACAACCATTATCTGTTAATATCCTTACTGTATAACTAGTTGTTACTTCTGGTTTGGCAACGGGTCTTGCTGTGGTTTGATTATTCAATCCAACAGGGGGAGACCAAGCATACTTTACAGGATATAAAGACACGACATTGGGTAGGAGGGTCACACCCTCACCACGCAGTACTGAAATTTGGGAAGGCAAATCGACGGAAATTTCTTCCTTTATTACCTCCGCATCCGAACTTGCCGTACAGCCACTTATCTTGTCACGAACTACCAAAGAATAATTACCTGCTTCATTCACAGATAATACTGGCCCGGATTCTGATAATACATTGGAATCGCGGCGCCATGTGTAAATATATGATTCGGAGGATTTAGTAGTTAATTCTATGGTTTCACCTGCACACAATGTGCCTTTCGATTTTGTAATCAGAGCATCAGGTGGTTTCGTATATACTATTTCCACTGGTTGAGAAGTTGCCGTTCCGGTACATTGCTGGTTGCGAGGAGTTTTCTTTACTTCATAAACTCCTGCTTCATGCACTTCCAGTTGCGAATTAGTTACCCCTGCAATGATCCGTTCGTCTTGGTACCATTGGTATAGCCAATCGCCCGGATCCTTTACTTCCAGAATTTTTGTTTCGCCTTCGCAGATTTCAATTTTTCCTGTCGGCTGAGAATTGTGTACTATTTTAGGAGGTGGGGGCGGTGGATTGCACTCTATAACGAGCGACTGGTAATCTCTTCGTACTGCCCCAATACGTTTACCATTGCGGTATTCCTCGCAGAGAACTGTAAATACAAAAAGGCCCAGTCGATTGGCAGTCACCGTAAGTTGACCAGTTCGGACATCAATATTTAAAGAAGGGTTTCCGGGAATTGAATTTTGGGCGGAATATCCTGCTGACCAATTGACTATCGGATATCCTGCTTTTGGCACATCCGTTCCATCGGGACTCTGCAAACTTGTATTTCCACGCAAAGGCGTTACCAGGGAATAACGAAGTTCGTCGCCATCCGCGTCAACGGCACTTACATTGGTAGTATAGGGAACATCTTTACATATATAATCCCCATTGGGACCATTGAAAATAGGAGAAGAATTTCTTATAGATAAAGGAGGAAATTCCAAATAGAAAACCAGTCCGCTTTCACCGGGAGCACTAATATTACTGATTGCCGCATTGCGGCAACATCTCTCCCAAACAATATAATAACCTTCGGGGTCATTGTAATCGCCTGGATTTAAAGTAACTACTCCACTATAAGTACCAACCTGACTATCGAGCGAACGCAATTGAGTGCAAACATCATTCTGGTAGTTTACCTTTTCAGAACTCAGCAATTGTATCGTAATTTTTTGGATGAGTGCATTGTCTCGCTTCCGGTAAAACAACATTTCTGCCCGTGGGTCCTGGTTTGCTACCGTCAAATTTGTTTTGTCCCAGTACTGGATCATAGAGATCTTGTACTGATTCGCTTGACCCGTAGTTTCCATTCTTATTTCGCCACCCAATATATGGCTGGCCCAACCGTGAACGGAAATCACTAAAAACAGGACAGTAATGAAAAAAGAGAATGATTTTTTCATAAGAGGATAGCAAGAAATCTTTGCCTCCTCGTCGCAGATATTACCGAAAGCCAGCGTTCGGCAGAGAAAGACCGCTAATAAATAACAGTAACTACCCCTTCGTACATCAAGAAAGGCGTTTTTATTTGATAGATATACGTCCCAGTCGGAACAAAAGATTCCCGGTAGCGTCCATCCCATGGACTTTCATAGTGCTGGCTCTGATAAACCACGCTTCCCCAACGGTTGAATATTTTAATATCCTGGATTTGATCGTCGCCGTTTCTGATAATAAACAGATCATTGACGCCATCACCGTTTGGACTGAAAGCATCTGGAATAAACAGCCGGTCAATAACAGACAGGTTGATTGTATCAACTGCAATACAACCAATAGGGGAGGTAACTTGCAAAATGTACTCCATATTATCATTCGGTGACGCTATCGGTAAGGAGTCAGTCGTACTACTAAGCCCATCCGGTGGCGACCAGTTGTACACAATGGGTCCGCTGGTTGATTTCACTATCGGGTGCAAAGGAAAAGAACTCCCCCGCAATAGACTTGCCCGAGCCGGTAAGGTCGCCGTGATTTCCTCTACGCTAATCCTGGCGCTATCTCTCGCAGTACATCCATTCTTTTCGTCGCGCACCAACAGGTAATACCAAGCCTGATCAGTTACCTTTAATTCCTTAGTACTTTCAGCGAGCCTTTCCGAATTTTTTGCCCATTCATAAGAGTAGTCGCTTCCATCATTGCCAAGCAGAGTCAATTCCTTCCCTGCACAAATCGTGTCTGTAGCGCGACTAATAATAGCGGGTGGGGGAGTACCCTGTACTAATTTAACTATTTGCGAAGCGGTATCTTTTGAACATTGGTTCTTGAAACTCTTGACTACCGCATAGCTCCCCGTATCCCGTACAGTAATGGCCGAGTTGGTTTCGCCCGGAATATTCTGACCGTTGAGTTGCCATTGATAAGACCAGTTGGGAGAGGCCTCAGTATCTAAAATCATAGGACGCTCTTCGCAAAATTCCAGAACATCCGCCTTCACTTTCTCGTGATACACAAAAGGCTCGGGCGGAGAGTTTTTGCTACATTCAATCACCAACAACTGAAAATCTCGACGGACCAGACCAATTTTTACACCATTCCGAAATTCTTCCACCTGTATTGTAAAAACATATAAACCAAGTTGGCTGGCCACAACAGTCAGATTCCCGTTGCGACTACTGATTTTCAGACTCGGACTTCCGGGGATCATATTCTGATCAGAAATTCCGGGAGACCAGTTTACCAAAGGATAACCTGACTTTGGGGAGTCATTACCGATTGGGTTAGTACGGCCAGTATTTCCGCGCATCGGGGTGACCAGCGAATATTGAAGTTCATCGCCATCGGCATCTTTAGCCGACATGTTCATTGAGAACGTCTGATCCTTACAGATGTAGTCGCCATTTGGAAAGGAAAATACCGGGGAAGAATTGGCTGTGGTAAGCGGCGGGAACTCAAGGTAGAATACCATACCGTTGGAGCCCGGAGATTCTATGTTATTGATGTCTTCGTTGCGACAGCACCTTTCCCAAACGATATAATAGCCTTGGGGATCGTCAAAATCAGCGGGAGGCAATGTTACTGTTGATTTGTAAGTACCTTCGAGGGTTTTAAGGGATCGGTAAGCGGCACAGGCCTGGTTCTGGTAGCTCACATTTCGGCGACCTACTAACGGCAAACTGCTCTTGAATACTAATTGGTTATCACGCTTCCGGTAAAATAATAGCTCGGTACTCTGATCGGTATTGCCGCTTACCAATGTATTTTCATCCCAAAACTGCACCAGAGTGAGCGTATAACGGTTAGTACCTGTCGCTGCTTCCATACGGATTTCTCCACCAACAATATGACGAGCCTCCGCTGTTAAACTACTTAGTACCCAAACTATACTTAGTATGATTAGTAAAGTTTTCTTCATATTTCTGTTGCAGAATTTTCATCAATAGTGTTTCTGATTACAGGGCAGTCATGCCAAAATCATCAGGCGACGCATAAGTTAATGAAAAAAGCAATAAGCTGTAATCTGCCAATACAAAACATTACTGTTTGCTACTCAGACCCGAGTAGCATGGTCTTATTTTTATCAATAGATTTGTTTTATAATTTATATTATGTTAAATAAAGTTTTCAATAATAAAGCACTCATATTATTGAGTGCTTTATTATTAATTAATTATTGTGCTGCTATACACTCTACCTTTTTCTGCTCAAATTGAGTAAGTACATTATTCACGGTTTCCAAAGTACTACTGGCTTCTTCCATATCAGGCTTAGCCTTTACAGCTTTCTCAAAATAAGGCTTCGCTTTTTTGAACATTCCACATACACGGCCTTCTACTTCTTTGCCACTCTTCTGATATTGTTGCATATCCATGTTATCGACCTCCCGCTTAAGCTCGACAGCCTCATTAAAATAAATTACGCCAAGATTAAACAGCGCATCGTAATTCTCAGGCTCAGCGGCCAACGCCTTCTGATAACTATCAAGGATATCCTTTTTAGTGCTTGCATACTTTGCCTGAAGATCAGCCAATTCTTTTTCGGCAGCTGCTTTATCAGAGCTGTTGGCTTTCTCTGCCATCGTCTTCACATCTGCTTCATACTTGGCAACATTTGTTTTTGCCTCATCCCGCGATGCAGTTACTTCGTCAAGCTGGCGTTTCAGATCGGCACTTTTTGGCTGCTTCTTGAGTAGTCCGGTAAGGCGCTTAATCTCACCTTCGTATATATTAAGCTTATCTTTTTCATCGGCAAGCTGCTTATTCATTTTATCCATCTGACCACCCGACGCGCCAATTTTGTCCTGCAATTCCCGAATCTGTCCAGCACGTTTGATGTTAATGTTATCATACAGGATGCCAAGATTCACAAGATTCGTAACATTAGTGGGATCCTTAGCAGTCAAGTCTTGCAACTGTTTGATAGCCATGTCTTCATTACCAGATGCCAGGTGAATATTGACGATTTCAGCTTTCAAATCCTTATTATCTGGGCTCTGTGCCAACCCCTTCTCCAAAGTACCTATAGCTTTATCAAACTTCTTATCAGCCCGGTATAGTTGAGCAAGTCCGTAATACACACTCGGATCTTTTCCGCCATTGACGATATACTTCTCAAACTCATCGATTGCAATATCCTTTTTGTCAGCCTGTTGCGCGGCAATACCACCATACAAAGTAGCCAGAGTATCCTTTTTATTGATCTCCTGTGCCATTTGGAATAGTTCAAGCGCCTTATTCATGTTCTGGCCTTGATATTGTTCAGCCCCCTGTTTCACAAAAGCGTTGTACAACTGGCCTTCGGTGCCCGCCAATATGTCGGAAGCTTCCTTGGACAAACGTCCTGGCGCTCCTTTCTTATTGACATCCAGCTCGATAACTTTCTTGTAGGCTTCATAAGCGGTTTTGACTGCGCTGGAATCAATCGAAGAGTACTGCAATGCGATGTCCTGGTATGTTTTGGCGCGATCCATCCAGGTAGCAGCTTTCGCAGCATTCTTCTCATCCTTAATATCGCTGTCACTCTTTTCTTTATCCTTTTGGACTTGTTTCATCATTGCCTCATCCACGGCTGAGTTTTGTGCCATGGAGAAGCCGGTGAAAAGGCTAAGTCCTAAAACAAAAATTATCTTTTTCATATACTGATCTGATTGGTTGGTAATTACAGTACTAATTTTAGGTTAAAAATTTATTAAAAAATCATTCCGTAGCATCAGAATCATCAGAATCCGGAGCCTGGCCATTGGATTCAGGAGCCAGACCATTCAACAAAGCTGTTTCTGCTGTCCCGACCTTGTCCTCTCCTGTTTCTTCATCTACTTCCTCTTTCAAAATCCGAGTCACCGAAGCAATTTCATCCGAATTATTCAGGCGGATGAGTTTTACCCCCTGGGTATTACGACCTGCTTCGCGAATATCAGTCACACTCATGCGGATAGCAATACCGTTGCGCGTAATGATCATCAAATCATCCTGCTCGGTTACTTCACGGATAGCTACCAGATCGCCAACCTTTTCGGTCGTTTTCAGGGTAGTGACGCCCTTTCCTCCGCGCTTAGTGACCCGGTAATCCTCGACGGGTGAACGTTTACCAAAACCGTTTTCGGATACGACCAGCAATTGGGCATCTTCCCGGTTGATACAAACCATCCCGATCACTTTCAGGTCAGGACTATCGCTCAGGTTGATGCCTCTCACTCCGGCCGCAGTCCGGCCCATTGGCCTCACACCACCTTCATTGAAACGCACGGCGCGACCGGCACTTTGGGCAATGATGATATCATTGTCGCCGTTGGTCAGGGCTACATCAAGCAGACGGTCACCATCTTTAACGGAAATAGCAATAATACCATTCTGCCGCGGACGCGAGTAAGCTTCGAGCAGGGTCTTCTTTATGATTCCCTGCTGCGTACACATAATAATGTAGTTATTATTAATGTAGTCGTCGTCACTCAGCGTCTTGACATTGATTACCGCCCGGATGGAGTCTCCGGATTCGATGCTGATCAGATTTTGTATAGGCCGTCCCTTGGAGGTCTTGGCACCTTCGGGTACTTCATACACTTTCAACCAGAATAATTTTCCGTATTCCGTAAAAATCATCAGGTAGTTAAGCATCGTTGCCGAGAAGAGGTGTTCGGTAAAGTCCTCATCCTTAGTCTTCACTCCCCTGGCTCCTACCCCACCCCGCGTTTGAGTACGGTACTCCTGAAGCGGTGTTCTCTTGATATAACCTTCACTGGAAATAGTAATGAGCATTTCTTCGTCAGCGATCATATCTTCGTCGCTAAACTCCTCAGCAGCGTACTCGATCTCTGTACGGCGGTCGTCTCCATAGCGCTCACGAACTTCATTAAGTTCGGTCTTGATGATTTCGAACTTACGGTATTCATTGGCCAGAATATCACGCAAATCGGTGATCAGGGCCATAATTTCTTCGTATTCTTTAATAATCTTATCCCTTTCGAGTCCAGTCAGACGTTGCAGACGGAGTTCGAGAATAGCTTTGGCCTGAATTTCAGAAAGCTGGAATTGCTCAATCAGCCCCGTTCTCGCCTCATCGGGATCTTTGGCGCTACGAATCAGATTAATAACCGCGTCCAGATTATCCAGCGCAATTAATAAACCTTCCAGAATATGCGCCCGCTTCTCAGCTTCGCGCAATTCGTACTCAGTACGGCGGGTCACTACTACTACGCGGTGATCGACGTAATGCTTGATCAGATCCTTCAAATTGAGGATCATCGGACGGCCTTTAACCAGGGCCACATTATTGACACCGAAAGAAGTCTGTAACGGGGTATATTTATATAGGTGATTAAGAACGATGTTAGGGATAGCATCTTTTTTCAGGTCGAAAACAATTCGCATCCCGTCGCGGTCCGACTCATCGCGCAAGTCGGATATTCCATCCAGCTTTTTATCGTTAATCAGGCCCGCAATGCGTTCAATCATGTTGGCCTTATTGGTCATGTACGGAATCTCAGTCACGATGATCCGCTCGCGGCCCGTTTTACTGACCTCCATATTGGTTTTGGCGCGGATGATAACCCGTCCCCTACCTGTCTCAAAAGCTGAGCGAACGCCCTGATAACCGTAAATCATGCCGCCCGTCGGAAAGTCGGGGGCCTTGATGTACTCCATCAGTTCAGCGATGGTGATCTCGTTGTTGTCGATATAAGCAACAACCCCGTCGATTACCTCCCGCAGGTTGTGGGGGGCCATGTTGGTAGCCATGCCCACGGCAATCCCGGATGAGCCATTCACTAATAAGTTAGGGAATTTAGCAGGAAGTACTGATGGCTCCTGCAACGAATCGTCGAAATTAGGTTGAAAGTCGACGGTTTCCTTATTAATGTCATTCAGTAATTCGTCGGCGATCCGCTTCAACCGGGCTTCGGTGTAGCGCATAGCAGCGGGTGAATCACCATCTACCGAACCGAAATTACCCTGCCCATCGACCAGCATATAGCGCAGCGACCAAGGCTGAGCCATACGTACCATTGTGTCGTATACGGAAGAATCGCCGTGCGGGTGATACTTACCCAGTACTTCACCGACGATCCGCGCCGATTTCTTGTATGCTTTATTGTAATTGACCCCGAGGTCAGACATGCCATATAGAACGCGGCGGTGGACGGGTTTCAAACCGTCCCGTACATCGGGGAGTGCGCGGGAGATAATAACCGACATCGAGTAATCGATGTAAGCTCCCCGCATTTCATCCTCAATATTAATGGGGATGATATTACCAGTGTTAGTTTCTGCCATAAAAGGAGTACCGAATCAACGAATTTTGTTTTAGGAGCGATAAAGTATGCTGTGGTTTAATTAATACACCACAGCATACTTTTTAAAGAGTCAAATTTCGTCATTTTTCGGGTTTTGCCCAAATATTTGCTGGTTTGACCACCGTTATATTCGCCTGCCAAACGCCTTATATCCCGAAATCTCATTAAAAACTATCTCAAATGCCCCTCCTACTCACCTTCGCAGCGATTTTGTGTCTTGTTCTGCTCATTGCCTGGCTTAAGCTAGATACCTTTATTTCCTTTCTCTTAGTGTCCATCGGTCTGGGTTTAGCAAGCGGTTTGGAAGTAAGTCAAATTGCAGCAGCGGTACAAAAGGGCGTCGGTGGCACGCTGGGCGAACTGGTACTTATCGTCGGTTTCGGAGCTATGCTGGGCAAGTTGGTAGCCGACAGCGGAGCGGCCCAACGCATTACTGATGCACTGATAGGCCTGTTTGGTGCCAAAAATATCCAATGGGGACTGGCTTTGGCAGGATTTGTCATTGGTATTCCACTGTTTTATAATGCCGGCTTTGTAATCGTAGTACCCTTGATTTTTATGATTGCCTCTTCTGCCAAACTACCTCTTCTGTATGTTGGCATCCCCATGCTCTCGGCTCTATCCGTAGCCCATGGTTATTTACCCCCCCACCCCTCCCCTTCTGCCATCGCCACTCAGCTGAACGCCGACCTGGGCAAAACGCTCTTCTACGGTCTAATCGTGGCGATACCCGCAATCGCGGTGGCTGGTCCACTGTTCGGCCGTACGCTGAAACGCTTCAACCCCAAACCTGATCCGCTGCTTTTCGACGTAAAGCCCCGCCCCGCTAACGAACTACCCGGACTTGGTATCAGCGCGCTGGCCGCTCTGCTCCCCGTATTTCTGCTTACCGGAATGTCCGGCATCAACAAGCTGTTTCCCGGCTATGCCTTTATTGAAATCCTGGCCGACCCAAGTTTCAGCATGCTGGTATCGGTGTTATTTGCCGCCTACGCGCTAGGCATCCAACGCGGCCTGAATATGCGTAGCATTACCAAATCCATGGAAGAAGCCTTTAAAGGAGTAGCAATGATTCTGCTGATTATCGCCGGTGCGGGGGTATTCAAACAAATCATGACCGAAAGCGGCGTAAGCCAGTACATTGCAGAAGGATTGAAGGGCGTGGCGATCTCGCCTATTATATTAAGCTGGGGTATCGCAGCTATCATACGTGTCTGCGTTGGCTCAGCCACAGTCGCCGGTCTGACCACGGTAGGCATTTTGGCACCACTGCTGATGCAAAGTACCGTGGCACCAGAACTAATCGTGCTGGCCATTGGTGCAGGAAGTCTGATGTTTTCCCACCTGAACGATGGCGGATTCTGGCTATATAAAGAATATTTCAACCTCAGCATCAAAGAGACGCTTCTCACCTGGTCAGTAATGGAGAGCATTGTTTCTATCGTGGGATTGCTGGGAGTGCTGGCGTTGAGTTTATTTGTATAATAAAATAGAAGAGGTAAGAATGGAGAAGTCTAGTTAATCATCGTCGATGAAAAATTTTAAACTAAGCAAAATATTTATTTCGATAGTATTTCTAACGATGATAGATATTGCCGTGGCACAAGTACCAGGACGCTGGGAAGGTACCGCCGAGGTCAACGGGACACCTTTGCTCATCGCTTTTAATATTTCGTCCGTAGGAGGAGAAAGCCTGTCCGCTACGATGGACGTCCCCGCCCAGGGTGCGACAGCTATCCCCATCGACGAAGTAAAGGTAGAAGGTGACAGCCTTTTTATTTTTCTAAAAGTGATCAAGGGCCGTTATATCGGAAGATTCGATGCCGCTCGCACAGTAGCCACAGGAAGGTTGCTGCAAGGTAAACTAAACACGGAACTTGACCTGAAACGCAACGGCGAAGCCGTTGTCCCGCATCGCCCCCAAACCCCTACTCCCCCATTTCCCTATAACAGCGAAGACGTCGCCTACGACAGCCCCGACGGGAAAGTACACTTGGCGGGTACTCTTTCGATGCCAATGGGTAACGGCCCCTTTCCTGCTGCCCTCCTCATCACCGGCAGCAGTCTTCAGGATCGCGACGAAACGATTCTGGGCCACAAGCCTTTTCTGGTTATAGCAGATTACCTCACGCGTCGCGGTATCGCCGTGCTACGGGTGGACGATCGAAACATGGGTTTATCTACCGGACCTGCCAATGCTACCTCAGCGGATTATGCCCGGGATGCCCTGATGAGCCTGAATTTTTTACAAAAAAGAAAGGACATTGACCCAAAGCGAATCGGCATGATCGGCCACAGCGAAGGCGGGCTTATTGCCCAAATTGTCAATGCTGAGCATCCTGAAAATATAGCCTTTATCATCTCTCTGGCCGGACCAGGTGAGAAAATAATCGATTTGATGGCCCGGCAGAACGCCGCCAGCCTAAGAAGCCTGAAAGTACACGAACCGGTCGCCGAAGGCTACGGAACCATGATGCGCAGCATGATGGAGGCGGCGGCTATCGAAAAAGATTCTGCTGCCCTAAACAGCAAAATCACCGAGGCCTTAACTACTTGGCGCGGTAGTGTACTACCTGGTGTGTTCACCTCGCTGACGGGCATCAGTGATGAGGCTACCGAGCAACGATTTGTCAGGACGATGGTCAAAACGTTTCAGGATCCCTGGATGAACTACTTCATTCAATATGATCCGACCCAAAATTTAGCCAAAATAAAATGCCCGGTACTGGCTATTAATGGTGGAAAGGATATCCAGGTAATTGCTGAGCCCAATCTATCAGGCTGGGAAATGATAAAGAAAAACGGTAATAAGGACGTCACCGTTAAAGAGATACCGGGCTTGAATCATCTTTTCCAGCATTGTGACAAGTGCACGGTAGCTGAGTACGGGGAATTGACGGAAACAATTTCACCCGAAATATTAAAGATTATGGGTGATTGGCTGGACGAAAAAGTGATAAAAGTACATTGATCTCCATTATTCATTGCTAGCCGGGCGACTCCAGCGGCGTCATCTGAACGTAGCCGAAAAGTGTTATTTTTGCATAAAATGCAATCAAAAATCCCCGATCCATGCAAGATCAACTATTGAACGAAGTACCTTCCCTGGACCTACACGACTTTACCTCGGGCGACCCGGAGATGAAAGCCCAATTTGTGGCCGACCTAGGCGCAGCTTTTAACACCATCGGCTTTGTGGCCATCAAGAACCACGGCCTTACTGAAGAAATGCGGGAAAAGTTGTACGAGGCGGTGAAGCGTTTTTTCGCCATGCCGGCGGAAGAAAAGAAAAAATATGAACATGAAGAACTTTTTGGCCAGCGAGGCTATATCGGCAAAGGAAAAGAAACAGCCAAAGGCTTCAAAGTACCTGATTTAAAGGAGTTTTATCATATCGGGCAGCCCGAGCCGCCGGAGGGCATGGCCGAGAACGTGTTTCCTGAAAATATGCCTGAGTTCGAAGCGTACACCACGCTGGTATACCGGACTTTTGAAAATACCGGCCGTACTTTACTGCAAGCCTTAGCTCTATACCTCGATTTACCGGAGTTTTATTTCGACGACAAAGTCGAAAAAGGTGACAGTATCCTGCGCGCCCTGCATTATTTCCCCATCCCAAATCCTGATGAATTACCTGAGGGCGCAGTGAGGGCCGCCGCCCATGGGGACATTAACCTTATCACGCTGTTGATGGGTGCCAGCGCTGAAGGTCTGGAAGTACTGCGGCGCGATGGCACCTGGATACCCATCACCGCCCTGCCCGATCAGATCGTGGTGAACGTCGGCGACATGCTCGACCGCCTGACAAATCATAAGCTCAAATCTACTATCCATCGAGTAGTCAATCCTCCGCGTGAAAAAATGAGTACTTCGCGTTATTCGATCCCGTTTTTTATGCACCCACGTGGCGAAATGGACCTGACTTGTCTGGGGAATTGTGTGGATGCCGAGCATCCCAAAATGTATGTGGACATGACAGCAGGCGAGTTCCTGGACGAGCGCTTACGGGAGTTGGGGCTGAAAAAATAGGGCTGTTCGGCTGCTTTCTGATTGGCAAATGGTTGTGTAGTAGCTTTTGGATTCTTACCTTGACGCGACTATCGTCCGGTTTATGCGTCGTATTCGGTATCTCATTTTTCTTAAAGATGTGCTCGTGTTGGCCTTCACCGCTTTTGGAGGCCCGCAAGTACATTTGGTTATGATGCTCGACCTGCTGGTCATCAAGCGCCGGTACCTGACGGAAGAAGAACTACTGGAACTTCAGGCACTTTGCCAAATCCTGCCAGGCCCTACCTCCACACAGACCATCACCGCCCTGGGTTTTAAAATTGGTGGCCCTGGGCTGGCCTATCTCACAGTATTGGTATGGTCGCTACCCGCCATGACCCTGATGACATTGGCAGCCCTAACTATCTATTTCCTGGAAAAAAGGAATGTTTCGCTTGAATTCGCACGGTTTGTGGGGCCGATGGCCGTGGCCCTGCTCATGCACGGTGGCTACCGAATAGCACGGCGAGTCATCCGCGACAAGCAAGGGATGATATTGCTGATTGTTTCGGCCTTGGTAGCCTATCTTTTTCCTTCTCCCTTCATGACACCAGCCGTCATAATCCTGGGGGGCGTGATCGCATCGCTCAATTATCGCCAGCAACCCCACATGGAGAAAGCCCGGCTACGAATAAACTGGGCAAATTTCATCCTGTGGATCAGTGTATTAATAGGAGCAGCCGTCTTAGGAGCGGTTACGAAGTCACTACCCGTGCGATTATTTGAAAATTTCTATCGAAATGGTAGTTTGGTATTTGGCGGCGGACAAGTACTTATTCCGATGCTCTATAATGAATTTGTGGAGTTCAAGCACTATCTCACGCAGGAAGAATTCCTGACAGGCATGGCACTTACGCAGGTAGTTCCCGGACCGGTATTTTCCATTTCGACTTATGTGGGAGCAATGTCCATGCAACACCAGGGAGTGAGTGGCCAGATAATCGGTGCCCTGGTTGCGACCATCGGGATTTTCCTGCCCGGTACTTTCCTGATATTCTTCGTGTACCGTTTTTGGGATCAATTGAAAAAATACCGGGGCGTACGCGCTTCCTTACAAGGCGTCCACGCTACAAGCGTTGGCCTTACTCTGGCAGCTGCGGCTACGCTCTTTGTTCCTATGGCAACGAGTTGGGTGCCACTGGTTACCGTACTGTGTACACTTGCCATCCTCTTTTTGACCCGTGTTCCGCCCTACGTTTTGATTATGGGAGGACTGATATTAGGGATCTTTTTAAATTAGAAAATTGTGAGGGAATCGAATTCTCTAACCTTGTTTTATGACAATTTTGTTATAAAAAGGTTATTTTAAAATAAATTAATTTGTCAAATGGAATTTTCAGAATATTTAATTAGCTTTATAAAATAAAAAAAGACTTAGTAGATTTCGGTATAAAATACCAATACGTAAGACTATAAATGGTTGAAATAACCGATCAGGAATTGTGGGAGGGGATTAGGTTTGGCGACGAAAAGGCTTTCACCAGGACTTTCGATCGATATCATTCCACGCTTTATAATTATGGTTGCAAGCTGTGTGACGATTCCGGTCTCGTTGAAGACGCCGTACAGGATGTATTCATCGACATTTGGAGACTGCGAAAAAACCTGACGCCCAAGATTACCTCGATCAAGTTCTACCTCTACCGCTCCCTTCGTCGCCGTATTCATATGGGGACAATCAAAGCATTGCCAATCAAGGAGCTCTCCATTCTTACGGGGCATGAAATACCATTTATTCCTGACAATTCCGAGTCCATGCTCATGGAACGTGAATCCAATACTTTACTTACCCAGCGACTCAACAGCCTTTTGAGCCAACTTCCCGCCCGGCAGGTCGAAGCCATCACGCTACGCTATTTCGATGAATTCAGTTTTCCCGAAACTGCCGAGATTATGGGAGTAAGTGAAAAATCGGTGAGAAATTTTATTTACCGGGCGCTGGTGTACCTTCGGGAATGCCGGGAATCGATTATGGTTTCGGTGAGTGCGATTCTGCTGTTTCTTGTTTATTAAAATTCTTTCGCCGATTTCTCTCGCCTTGTTCGCAGCCTTGCTGCAAAGTACTCACCGATCGCAAAGCCTTCTTCCTGTCCGTTCTTTATAGCAGGCAAATAATGAATCCCTCCGTACAAACGGCTGATTGCGGCTTCGTTGGCGGCTTCCAGAAATGAAGAAAAATGCCGTACAGGCAAACCAAACTCCACCTCCGAAGAATCGGCGAAGGAGAAATTGTCGCCAAAAAGCCGGGTAAGTACCACGGAAGCTCCCGACGATACCACGCTATGGCCGCTGGTATATTCCGGGAAAGGCGGGGTTTGTAATACAGGTAGCCAGGCCGGGTCAATGTGCTGGTTGATGTAGGTCTCAGGCCGAATAACCACACTGCGGTACTTCTCATCCCAGCAACTGATAAAGCAATCGGCCAGAGTAACCGCCAAACTAGCATAAGCCTCGACCGATTGCAGAGCGTTGGCATTGGCCTTTTGACATACCAGACGGGTGATGTTCATCCAGTGTCCATTGGGGGAGATCTTTTTGGTGGCATACATTACATGTCCCCGTACATTCATCTTAAATGGGTTGCAATCCCAAAATTTGGCGATATCAATCTGCTCAGTAGTGTTGTTCTTGACCTGTTCAAATACTACATAAGCATCTTTGTAAAAAGTACTTGTGGTATCCGTTGAAAAAACGGGCGGCGGCACAGGTTTGAACTGTCCGGCGGAATCGATCAGAAAGGTTCGCAGCTTATTCCAGTTTGGCTCAATCGCTTTAATGTAAGCAGGCGGCGTGGGTTTCCAGGAAGCGGCATCGTTCCTGACCCGGTACTGCGGCAGCGAACGGGTTTCTTTGTAGTTATCTTTTCTGGCCCAGGCAATGATATGGTCAGCTACCTGCTGCCCGTACACAATGGAATGATCAAGTACCTCAACGGGCACACCCATATTCTTGAATTCATCCAATAGGTCTTTTTCAAAAGTGGCAATCTTATTTTCGGAAATAACCAACGTCCTTCCAGTAGCCAGAATCGCGTGTACTGCCGCTAATGTTGGACTATAATCTGAATTTTTATTCGGAACCGGAACGGGCGTCAGGCCATGAAGTTGTCCGGCAAAACTGATGTAATAGTCATTCTTTTGAATCAAAGTCTCGTACCCGGCCACCGAAACATAGGCATAGGTGCGGCTGGTGACGGGCGGGGAATAAATGTCATACACCATGACATCCGTGACCTGCTTCAAAGCCCGGTGAATATATTCGGCCCGTTCCGTTTTCACCTGCCAGGCTTGCGCATAGGCAATGTCGTCCCGGCACAATCCCAGTATTGTAAGTACAATGATTAAGACCTGCTTCATAATATCTGCCTTGTTTTACCCTGAAAATTGGTCACTGTAATTTTCTTCGCATTTTTTTCGATGGGAAACTTTCGGGAAGACTGCGATAAGTACGTAGAGCCGTAATAAAACTCCAATTTTCTTTTAGTACTATCCTTATATACTACTTCTGCCGAAAAATCATCGGCTTTCAGGCTGACACATTTGGAAATATGCCTGGTGGACTGAGCATTGGGGCTAAATACCAGCAATCTATCCTGATTCTGAGTCACTAACAGCACGTCTTCGTTTTTCGCGGTATGCAGCGTGGCCAGAGCTTTGGCATCGCCCGGTACATAAAAACCACTTTGGGGTAAAGACATTGTACTGAAATTACCTTTCCCGTCGCCTTGCAGGCAAAGTCCGGTGAAGGCATCATGCCTGCCACTGTTAGGGTCAAGGCCATAATCGTTGCCAACCAGTAACAAATCGAGGTTACCATCGCCATTTACATCCTCGGCCTTCATTCCGAAAACAGGGGCCGTTTGAGCGGCAAGGGGAAGTGGTTTCATCTCCAAGTACCCATCTCCTTTATTTTCAATATAGCAACTCCGCATTTCGGTGGCTTGCGCAATCAGGGCCTTTTCCAAGTCGCTTTCGCTCCAAATTTCATTCAGGGTTGCCAGTCCGTACGATTTGAACGTCGGAAACTTTTTGCGCATGGTGATCACCTGGCTTACCAGATCGTCGCGCGAGGCGATGGGAAAGGGCTTGCGCGTCCCATCATCAGCTTTTATGTAACAAAAGACCATAGGATCGACTGAACCATTGTTATCGATATCCTTGGCCACCAGAATCATCGGCTCCTCGGGTGTGGCGGTGTAGTTCGAGTTGAGTCCCAGATTTCCGGCGACATAATCTATATCACCGTCATTGTCGAAATCGCCCGCTGCCAGGCTGTTCCACCAACCAGTTTGCGGCTCAGTGCCGGTTTTGAAAGCGACGAAAGAAGTACCTAAGTTTTTCAGAAATATTACCGGGAGCCATTCACCGGTCAAAATAAGGTCAGGCTTGCCGTCATTGTCGTAGTCGCTCCACAGGGCATCTGTGACCATGCCGATATTTTTGAGTGGCGGGAAATACTGCTCCGTCACGTCAGTGAATTTTCCACCATCGTTTCTCAACAAAAAACTCCGTGGGGGTACCGGATAAGCCGCTGAAACTACCCTGCCGCCGACAAACAAGTCGAGGTCGCCATCGCCGTCAAAATCGGCGGCTTTCACGCAGGAACCATTCGTCAAGTCAGCAGGCAGCGCGTCTATCGCTCGCTCAAATTTACCCTGACCGTTGTTTATGAATAGTTGGTCGTTACTGAAAGCATTGTTGGGCGGAATCTCGTAGCTACCACTAACAATGTACAAATCAAGATCCCCGTCGTTATCGGCATCGAAAAATAACGTTCCCTGATCTTCAAAAAGACGGATTTCATTTTTTAAAAACCGGGTGGAATCTTTTGTAAAGTTGCCTCTTGCATCCTGTAAGAAAAAAGTACCGGAAATACCCGAGGAGCCGCCAATGTAAATATCGTCGAATCCATCGCTGTTAATATCTCCTACCGCAATGGATGGCCCGCTTTGGCTAATCTTATGTGGTAAAGTTGGCTGGACATCATAGTCGGGAAAATCTTTTTCAATTGACTTATATACCAAGCCGTATTTCTCCGCAGCTGTTTTATAAAAAGAGTTAGCAAAAGAATTGGGTACTTTTCCCTTTATTACAAGAGCGTTTTTGTAAAATATAGTCAGCGTCTCATCGGCAGAAACGTTTTTTAATACCTGCTGTCTATTGTCTGGCCAGCGTACGACCAGCGAATCAACGCGAGAAATATTACCCAAGCCAAAATGCGCGCGGCTATCGTCGGTTGACAGGTAACCGCGCGTTGGCTGATGTTCATAGAACAGCTGCTGATTTCCCGCAAAATATAGATGCACCGTTGCCCCGATGCCACCCGGATTTTCTGGCGGTCCGGAAAGGGACACCGTCAAATGATGGCTCTTTCGGTCTAGTGTATTTTCATACACAAAAACCGGGTCGTTGATATTGTTAACAACTACATCCAGATCACCATCATTGTCCAGATCAACGTAAGCCGCGCCGTTGGAAAAAGTCAGTTCTTCAAATCCCCAAGCCTTCGTTACATTTTCAAAAACAAGCCCATTGGCATTTTTATAGGCATAATTGGCAAGTTTGACCACGGGTAACGAGTCCGTCATCGCCAGAGTGAAACCTTTGCCCGCGCCGCTTTGTCCATTGTTATATTCAATGTAGTCCAAGTCCGTCACATCCCTGGGCAGCCCATTGGTAATAATGAGATCGCGGTAACCATCGTTGTCGAAGTCGGCCACCAGCGGACACCAGCTCCAGTCGGTCTGATACACGCCCGCCATGAATCCAACGTCGTTGAATATTGGCTGTCCCATTGGGGTTGGGCCACTATTTAACTGCAAGACATTTCGTACATATTGGGGATTATAATTATACTGCGCATTATTGATATAGTTGTAGTATTCATTCCCACTCAACATGCGCTTCTTTCGCAGATTATTTTCGGGCAACATTTCCAGCGAAATCAGATCGACGTAGCCATCATTATTGACATCGACTGCGTCGGTTCCCATCGCATTCCAGCCCGTATGTTTGAAATAATCGTCGAGTTTATTAGTGAAGGTCCCGTTTTTATTATTGATAAAACATAGGTCATTCGATACAAAATCATTGGCGACATATATATCCGGCCAACCATCCTGATTTATATCCGTAATTGCCGCTGCGTGTCCCCACCCTTCTATCGTAATTCCCGCGGCTTTTGATACGTCTATGAATTTTCCGTTGCCCTCATTACGGTACAATCGGTCATTATTTTTAGCACTTCCATCCGTTAGCTTTGCCCGGTAATGAATGGGCGTTCTGGGATCGTAAATCTCGTTGGTAACCTGATACATATCGAGATCGCCGTCTTTATCATAATCAAAAAAGTACGCCTGAGTACTGAAACCATCGTCGGCCAATCCGTAAGCTGCCGCCGCCTCTTCGAATACAGGAACGCCGGATTTATTGGCCCCTTTGTTTATGTACAGTAGATTTGTGCGGAGTTTGGGATCGCTGCGGAAAGAGGCCGATACATATATGTCCGGCCAACCATCGGCATTGATATCCACGACCGACACGCCGGTACACCAATGCCCCTGCCCGCCCACTTTCGCCAAATCGGTGGCATCCTCAAACTTAAAGGAACCCTTGTTGAGATAAAGCTTATTGGAAACCATGTTTCCCGCCAGATAAACATCCATCAGCCCATCTTTATTGAAGTCGCCGATACCCACGCCCCCGCCATTATAAATATTAGCCTGGTTCAGAATATTGAGCGTATCGCTCTCAGTTAGCCGGTTGGCAAAATCAATACCGGTTTGGGAGGCAGGCAGGCGCTTGAAAAGTGTCGGTGCCGGCTGGGCAACCGCAACCCGGGAAGAAAGAGTCAATACCAATATAAATGAATATCGTATCAAGCCTTCTGGTACTTTCGATTTTTCGCCCTGTAAAAAACTCAATTCTAGTAGATTCTATGTGAAACATTCCCAAATGATGAACAGAGTCTGTTAGCTCATTTACCTAAACAGAGTCTGATTTCAGAAATTTGACCTCGAAGCCGGGCGATTACCAGTTCTGATATTTAGCCCAACGAGGTAAAGTACTTCACCCCTTTTATAATATTTTAAAAAAAAATTTAAATATGAAGGGGTCATTTTGTGAACGTATCACTCTTTTCAAGCATAGTCGTCTCTCTACTAAGTGAAACAAATCCCGTACACACTAACTGAACTGATTCAGAGTGATGATTTCATCACCTGGGTTTTACATCCCGACGAAACCAGCAATCGGCGATGGGAGGAGTACCTGGCCGTTTTTCCCGAAAAACGGGAAACCGTAGAAACCGCCAAAGGCTACGTCATTTTGCTGGCTGAAGATACCGGACGCCACAAACCCACTCCCGAGCAAAGCGACCGAATGCGGCAGGTAGTTGAGTCCTATATTCACGAAGTAAAAGAGGAAGAGACCGAAGAATGGCAGGATTCTCCTAAGAGCTTTTTCGATTGGAAATCCTGGCGCGTAGCGGCATCAGTGGTTTTGCTGATAGGTATCGGTACTGCGAGCTACTTGTACTGGGAGCCATTTTCTGAATCACGTTGGGGAGACAGCGAGGTTGCGTCACTGGAATCAATTGCATCGCCCGCCACGTCAAACACAGTGCGGCGAGTCAACGACACAGACAAGCCCATGACCATCATTCTGGTCGACGGTAGTTCAGTCGTTTTGCTGCCTGGGGGAGTGCTGGATTACTCAGTTGCGGACCTTCCCAATAGACGCGAAGTATCATTGAGGGGACGGGCTTTTTTTGAAATTGTAAAGAATAAGGCCAAACCTTTTTTTGTCTATACCGGCGAAATCACTACCAGAGTCCTTGGAACCAGCTTTCTGATCGATGCACCCGATGATAGAGAAGCAGTCAACGTGGAAGTCAAAACGGGAAAAGTCGCCATTTTCTCCCAAAGTTTAAGGCTTGATTCAAATCAAAGTACAGGGCCAGAACAACCCCTTTCAAAAGGCGTCATTCTGGGTAGAAACGAGAAGGTTTCCGTATCCCGGCTGAGTGGCAAACTCGTACATGAATTGACCAACAAAGCCAGCGAACTACCCGCAGAAGACATCTCAAAAAAGGCCTTTTTCTTTGATGAGACCCCGGCGTCGACGGTTTTTGCGGAGTTAGAACAGGCCTACAATGTTCAGATAAATTATGACTACAAGCTTATGGCCGATTGCCCGCTGAACGCCACTTTGGTGGGGGAACCATTCCTGAAAAAACTCACGGTTATCTGCGCTGCGCTGGATGCCAAGTTCGAAGTAGAAGCGGATCAAGTGTTTGTTACAGGACGGGGCTGCCGATAAGCCCACACAAGAATTCAATTGATTACCTAACTCCAAACCTACTTAACTAAAAATGAATAATTTATGAAATAAAGTACCCATTAAAAGTAAGAAAAAGGGCGAGCGTGTTGCAGCACACTCGCCCCGGAAAGTTACCCCGAAAGCAGGTTCAATTACTTTCTGTCTTGTCACAAATCGTGACCGGACATTAGGGGAGGATTTGCTGCTTAGTACTATTTGAACAACAAAACTTTCAAAACTATGAAAAAAATTCGACGAATTGATGGCTTAGCCTATACCCTTATGCGCATCACAGTAATCCAATGTTTTCTGGCAACGCTGGCGCTGAGTATCGCGCTGGCCTACGATGGCAAAGGCCAGGCCGCTCTGGATCAGAAGGTATCGCTTGATATTGAGAATCAGACCGTCAAGCGAATTCTCATTCAGCTGGAAAAGCAGACTGACGTTAAGTTTGTCTTCAGTTCCAAGTTGATTCAATCTGACCGGAAAGCTACCATCAAGGTCAGGGACCAACGATTATCCCTTGTTCTGGATAATTTGCTGTCCCCACTCCAATTGCAGTACAAGGCCACCGATGACCTTATTGTCATCAAGCCCCAGAGAGAAACAACCGGAACTACCTCAACTCCGTCGGGTCCGGCAAATCCGGACCCGGAAACTACCCCTGAACTTGTGGCAAGAACGGTAACGGGAACGGTAACAGAAGAATCAGGCGGGCCTTTACCGGGCGTAAGTGTCGTGCTGAAAGGCACCCAAACGGGAGCCAACACCGATGCATCGGGCAATTTTTCCATAACCGTACCCGATGGCCCCGCCACGCTGGTACTTTCGTACGTGGGTTTCCTGGGCAAAGAAGTTGTCGTATCGGCTGGGCAGACTACTGTCAACATCACTCTGGAAGTAGATACTAAGGCCCTGGAAGAAGTTGTGGTAGTGGGCTATGGTACTCAGAAGAAAGAATCACTGACGGGTGCCATTGCTACGGTAACCAGTAAAGATCTCGATCGTGTCCACGGCGGCTCAACGGTAAGTTCGGGCCTGGCGGGCAAAATTCCCGGTGTTACTTTCCGGATGCCGGACGGGCGGCCTGGCCAAGGTGCTCAGATCCAAATTCGTAACATGGGTGATCCTTTATACGTAATTGATGGCATCCAGCAGGATGCCGGGCAATTCAACAACCTGGCGCCCAATGACATTGAGAGTATCACTATTCTGAAAGATGCCTCAGCAGCCATTTATGGAGTACGTGCTGCCAATGGTGTAGTAGTAGTGACCACAAAACGAGGAAAGACTGGCAAGAATACCGTCAGCCTGGATGCCTATACGGGCTGGCAGAACTGGTCACGGTTTCCTGATGTCGTGAATGACTCCTATGAGTGGCAACTGGGCCGCGCCGAAGCGCAGATCAACCAAAGCGGCACCACTTCCCTGACTCCCGCCGAGCTCGAGAAATACCGGCAGGGTACCGAACCCGGGTATCAGAGCTTCAACTGGAAGGACTTCATCGTACAGCCTAACGCCCCGTTGACCTCCATAAATCTTAACATGACGGGCGGGTCGGACAAGATCAAATACTATGTATCAGGTACCCGATTGAAACAATTCTCAAATCTGGGTCGGGAGTTCACGTTTGAGCGGAGCAATCTGCAAACCAACGTGGATGCCAATATCACGAATAATCTGAAAGTAGGTATCCAGATCAACGGGCGGATCGAGATTCGTGACAATCCTGGAATTCCGGGCGGTGACGACTACTGGTTGCCCCGCTTCGCCATTCTGCGGAACCGTCCGTTCGAACGACCCTACGCTAACGACAATCCGGCGTATCTGAACGACATCAAGCATAACGAAACCAACTGGGCTTACAACAATAAACGATTGGGGGGGTACTCGACGAACATCTGGCGGGTGCTACAGTCCAATATGTACGCTGAGTATAATATTCCCGGCATTAAGGGCTTGCAGGCGCGGGGTATGTACTCTTACTACATAGCCGACCAGAAATTGGACGGGCACGAGTATACCTATGTTGCTTACACTTATAATCCAACTGAGGACTCTTACGATGTGACGGGTGGAAGCAGTAATCCCTGGCGCGAGCGCCGCAACCGGAAAATTATCCGTAATGTGTACCAGGGGCAGTTGACCTATAACAATACCTTTGGCCAGCATACCGTAAGCGGTACTCTGGTGGCCGAGCGCCAGGAAGAACGCGATCAGAACCAGTGGATTCGCTCAGTACCTTCTACCAACGTGCTTCCCCTGATCTACTTCGCCAACGTGGTTGACTTTACGGATTCTGACAATCAGTTGGCGCGGATCGGGTATATTGGCCGGGTAAGCTACAACTACGCCAACCGTTACTACTTCGAAGCTTCCGCCCGTCGCGACGCTTCGTGGCAATTTGCGCCCGATCGCCGGGTAGGTTATTTCCCTTCGGCCTCAGCAGGCTGGAGAATATCGGATGAGCAATTTGTCAAGAATATCATCGGTGAGCGTTCAGTGCTCGACGATCTTAAACTGCGGGCCTCATATGGTATTCTGGGCGACGACCGGATCGATATCGGACCTTATGATTATCTGCCGGGCTACAACTACAACCAGGGCAATGCCATTCTGAGTGGAGCCTCCATCGTTACCTCCCGCAACAAGGGTCAGATCATCGACAATATTACCTGGTTCAAAAGTAAGATTTTTGACATTGGCGCCGATTTCTCATTCTTCGGAACAAAGGTTACGGGCTCATTTGATTATTTCGACCGCTTGCGAACGGGGCTGCGAGGTCGTAAATATGATGTATTGGTACCCAGTGAATTGGGATACAACCTGCCCGATGAGAACGTAAATAGTGACTCCCAGCGGGGCTGGGAAGCCGCCCTGGTGTATAACAACAAGGCCGGTGACTTCGGCTACCAGATTGGGGGCAACTTCTCCATTTCACGTAGCCGCTTCGAGTCGTCCTACAAGCCAATATTCAACAACTCCTGGGATCGTTACCGCAATTCTGCGGAGCATCGGTACCGGGATATTTTCTGGGGATACCAGGTCGAGGGACAATTCCAGACGCAACAGGAGATTGCCGAGTACCCTGTCAATATCGACGGCCAGGGCAACCGCACCCTATTGCCCGGCGACCTGATTTATAAGGATCTCAACGGCGACAATGTAATTAACGGTCTTGATGAACGTCCGATTGGCTATAAAACGCAGGGTGCACCCAACATCAACGTGGGCTTAAATTTCGCCCTGACCTGGAAGCAATTTACTTTCAACGCCGATTTCTCGGGTGGTGGTCTGTATTCCTGGAACCAGAAATGGGAACAGCGGTGGGCTTATCAGAACGACGGGGCGCTTAATGCCCTGTTCCTGGACAGCTGGCGGCGAACCGATCCCTTCGATCGGAACAGTACCTGGATTCCCGGCACCTACCCTGCACTACGCTACAACGACGGCGGTCACAGCAACTACAATCGCGAGTCTGACTTCTGGCTGCACAACGTCAGGTACCTCCGCGCCCGTACAATCGAGCTGAGCTATTCATTGCCCAAGGCCGCTTTGGACAAATTGAAAATGTCCCGTGCCCGGTTCTACATCAATGGCTACAACCTGTTCTCGATCGACAACGTGAAGAAGTTCGGTACCGATCCCGAAATCGCCGACGACAATGGTCTACAGTACCCTCAGAACAAGTTCGTCAACGTGGGAGTCAACCTTTCAATTTAAATGACAATGGATAGAAGATGGCTAAAATCTCAAATCCACCATTCACTGAATAAAAAAAACAATATGAAAAAGATAGCCTATGTACTCATGATGTTCCTGCTCGCTGTGAGCTGGAGCTGTAACGATGAGAAGTTCCTGAATAGACCACCGACCTCCCTGCTGACAGAAGATCAGGTGTATGCCAACGACGACGTGATCCTGTCGGTGCTGGGCGATTTGTACAACCGGTATAACGATTTTGGCAACACCAGCGATTGGTCTACTATCTCCAACTTCAATGAGGCCTTCTGGTCCGAAGCAGGTCGCTACGGCAGCTTCCAGAACTCCGGCTGGGGTTATGACCTGGGATTCACCTGGGACTACGCCTACCTGCGGGATATCAATCAGTTTCTGCAGAAAGTCGAGGCAGCAGACAAGATCACCCAAGCCTCCAAGGATCGATTCGCGGCGGAAGCGCGTTTTCTGCGTGCTTCCTACTACTTTGAAATGGTGAAACGTGTAGGCGGGGTACCTATTATACTTGAACCCCTCACCTACGATTTTAGTGGTGACCCAAGCTACCTGCAGTACCCCCGCGCCAAGGAGTCGGAAGTGTACGATTTCGTAATCAAAGAAGCAGAAGAAATCAAAGCCAAACTACCTGCTTCCATCACAGAAAAGTCGCGGGCTACCCGCGGGGCGGCACTTGCTATGGAAGCGCGCGCCGCTCTGTACGCAGGATCGATCGCGAAATATGGTTCTAAAACCCCTACGGTTTCGCTACCGGGAGGTGAGGTAGGTATTCCGGCCGATAAGGCCAACGGCTACTACACGATTGCTTTGCGGGCGGCTAAGGAAATCATCAGTGGCAGCGCGGGTGCTTATGCACTATACACCAAAAAGCCCGACCTGTCGGAGAACTTTGCGTCTTTATTTTATGATAAGGCCAATAATCCAGAGCCAATTTTCGTCAACGATTACCTGTTGAAGTACCGCACCATTGGCTTTACCATTGCCAACCAGCCACGCTATGGAGCTGAGGAAGAGGAAGGGGGCCGTATCAATCCCTCACTTAACCTAGTGCAGTCGTTTGAAAAACTGGATAATACCTTCGCTCCCATCCCCACGGGTACTTCTTCCGGCTCAGGTACTCCTATTTATTACAATACCCAGCTGGATATTTTCGCAGGCCGCGATGCCCGTCTGGGAGGTACCGTGATGTTGCCGGGCTCTCAGTTTAAGGGACGTACCGTGGACATCTGGGCCGGAGTGCGGCTGGCGGACGGCAGCATCGTGAGTGGCGATGACCGCGGTGCCCAGAAAACCCTGCCAGGTACCACGGTGCCCCGGCAGGTAGTTGGATTCGATGGCCCAATCGATGGCTTCGAGTTTACGGCTCAGACCGGTTTCTATATCCGCAAGTACCAGGATCCCACGGTGGGTTCGGGTCGGCGCGGTACCCAGAGCGATGTATGGTATATCCGTTACCGCTACGCCGATGTACTACTTACAGCCGCCGAAGCTTCCTTTGAACTGGGCGACGCCACTGCCGCCGCCGGGTACATGAATCAGGTACGCGCTCGCGCCGGTTTAACAACGCCCCTGACCCCTGCCCAGATTACGTTCGATCGCATTGTTCACGAACGCCGTGTAGAGTTTGCTTTCGAAGGTCTGGAATATTTTGACATAAAAAGATGGCGTCTGGGCCAGGAAATATTTGACGGAGTACCCATCAATTCGGTCAGTGACCTTACGGCCAATATTGGCAAGGCTACCAAACGTCGCACGCAACCCTGGGCGTTGTGGCCCTATAAGGTGTACGCTCCCGGCTCGCCCAATGATGGCAAATGGATATATCAGGAAAAGCAACTCAGCCGGGTGACCGGCGCGGATCGCTGGCAGCTGGGCAACTACTACTCCCAAATCCCCGATAACATTATCAGCAACAACCCAAAGCTGGTTCGGAATCCCAATCATTAATTGCTCACTTTCAAACGAAACGAAATTATGAAAATCCGGTTCAATACCATACTACCAGTGCTCGCCCTGGGTGCCCTGTTTGTTTCCTGCGAAAAGGACAACTACGCGGAGCCCAAGACTCAGCTTACCGGCCAGATCGTTTATCAGGGAGAGCCCATAGGCGTGGAATTTGGCCAGGTGCGGTTGCAATTGTGGCAACCCGGCTTTGGCAAATTAGCCCCCATCGATGCACCTATCGCGCAGGATGGTTCCTATTCGGCGCTACTCTTCGATGGGGACTACAAGCTTGTATTTACCCGAAACGACGGTCCCTGGAAAACGCTCGTGAAAGATGCCTCGGCCAGGGACACCACCTACGTCAACCTCAACGGTAACCAGGAGGTCGACATCGAAGTGATGCCTTACTATATGATCCGTAATGCCAAAATATCAGGGGGAGAGAAAAAGGTTAATGCTACTTTCAGCCTGGAAAAGATCATTACGGGTACTGACGCCAAGGATGTGGAGCGCGTCTCGCTGCTGATAAGCCGCACGCAATTTGTTTCCCGCGCCAACAACGTGGCTATTACAAATAAGGATGGTGTCGATGTGAAAGACTTGACTAATATCAGTCTTTCAGCCGATGTACCTGCCATTAGTCCTGCCCAGGACTTTGTCTTTGCCCGCGTGGGAGTAAAGATCAAGGACGTGGAGGATATGGTTTTTTCCGACGTTGAGAAAATCACATACTGATTCCAAGAATTCGTAGGCTGTAAACTATATACCCTGAGCTTATGCCCTGGTTAGAGTTTACAGCCTACGGCTTTTCAAAAGTAACTAATCGTAGTTTTTGGCTTTATCATAAAGTAAGCTTAAGCCCAAAAAAATAATTTCATGAATGTACTATTGAGGAGATACCTCGCTGTTGCCCTGACTGGATTGTTAGTACTAGGCTGCACGCAAAGTAAAATGAACACTTCGGGCAGTAGCGCCTCGAAATTATCCAAAACGGACGGTCGTGCTGGTAACGGGCGCCGCGCGGAAGTACTTTTCCTGGGTAACACCAGTAAACATCACGACTCGGGCAAGTACGCGCCCTGGCTAGCGATCAAGCTGTTCGAGAGCGGGATCAACACCTCTTACACCGTGGATCTTAATGATCTGAATCCCGAAAACCTGGCTAAATATGACGCCCTGATTATCTACGCCAACCATGACGAAATTTCTCCCGCGCAGGAAAGTGCGCTGAAAAATTTTGTCCAAAGCGGCAAAGGCTTGGTACCACTCCACTCCGCCTCAGGCTGCTTCCTGAGCTCAGAATGGTACATCAAAGCCATTGGCGGACAGTTCGCTTCTCATAAAACAGGCGATTTTACGGAGGTTATCGTCAAGCCCGACCATCCGGTCATGCAAGGCTTGAAACCTTTTACGACCTGGGACGAAACCTACGTTCTCAAAAACATCAACCCCGATATGACCGTCCTGACCGAGCGGGTGGAAGACGGAAAACACTACCCCTATACCTGGGTGCGAAACGAAGGCAAAGGCCGGGTTTTCTACACGGCCTACGGCCACGAAGACCGCACCTGGTCCAATATTGGATTTCTGGATTTGGTCCGTAATGGCGTTATGTGGGCGCTGGGCGATCAGGTGCAAAACCAAATTGCGGCCCTGAACATTCCGAATGTAGACATTTACAACTCCGATACTATTGCGGCTTTCACCAAGCGGCATATTGTTCCCAAAATGCAGGATGCGCTTTCGCCTTCGGAATCCCAGAAGCTCACCCAGGTACTTCCTGATTTTGAGGTAGAGCTTTTTGCATCCGACCCCGATATTATCAACCCCATTGCGATGGCCTGGGACGAGCGCGGACGACTTTGGGTGGTGGAGTCAGTAGATTATCCGAACACCTTCAAGGAAACCGACGGGGAAGCGAACGACCGTATCAAGATTTGTGAAGATACCAACGGCGACGGCAAAGCCGATAAATTCACGGTCTTCGCCGACGGGCTTAACATCCCGACCAGCATGATTTTTGCCAATGATGGCATTATCGTCACGATGGCACCCGACATTCTGTTTATGAAGGATACCAACGGCGACGACAAAGCTGATGTGACCGAATTACTTAGCCACGGCTGGGGTAAGGGCGATACCCACTCCGGCCCTTCCAACCTGATTTACGGATTTGACAATAAAATATGGGGTTCAGTGGGCTACTCGGGTTTCAACGGAATGATGAACGGTAAAAAGACCCGTTTCCCGATGGGTGTCTATCATTTCAAACCCGATGGATCCGAATTTGCTTACTTGGGCAAGAGCAGCAACAACACCTGGGGCCTGGGTGTGACAGAGGACAATAACATTTTCCTGTCCACGGCCAACAATACACACTCTGCCTTCTACTCCATGCCCGAAAACTACCTGATGCGCGCTGTTCCCGGCGAGAAAGATCAGGTGAACTCAGTGCAGAAAATCGACGGCCACTACGACGCCCACACCATGACACCTAATATCAGGCAGGTGGACGTAGTTGGCGGCTACACTGCTGCCGCCGGGCACCATTTTTACACCGCCCGCGACTATCCCAAAGAGTACTGGAACCGCGTAGCTTTCGTGACCGAACCTACCATGCGTCTGGTTCACAAAGCCATCATCGAGCCGGATGGCGCGGGCTTCAAGGAAAGCGACGGTTGGAATCTCACGGCCAGCTCCGACGAATGGTACGGACCGGTACAAGCACAGGTAGGTCCCGACGGATCGGTCTGGATTGCCGACTGGTACAACTTTATCATCCAGCACAATGTGTTCGTGCCCCGCCAGGCTCCTTCGGAATTCGTACTTCCTTTCACTGAACAACCTCACGGCCAGGGCAACGCCTTCATCAGCCCCCTGCGCGATACCAACCACGGACGTATTTATCGGGTAAAATACAAGAATGCGGCAAATAAGCCCGCCATGAAGCTGTCGAAAAAGGACGTTCCCGGCTTGCTGGCCGCGCTGGAAAACAATAATATGTTTTGGCGCATGACCGCCCAGCGTCTGTTAGTTGAGTTGCAGGATAAATCAGTGGCTCCGGCTTTGTACAAAATCATTGCCAATCAGAAAGTTGACGAAGTAGGGTTGAACAGCCCGGCAGTACATGCGTTGTGGACGCTGCACGGGCTGGGTCTTTTGGACGGATCGAACGCCGAGGCGATGGCTGCTTTGAAGCAGGCCCTCTCCCACCCTGCGGCTGGCGTTCGTAAAGCCGCCGCCCAGGTGATGCCCAAGACGGAGCAAAATTTTGGCGCTATCCAGCAATTACTCAAAGATCCAAATCTGAACACGCGGCTGGCGACTATTGTGGGGCTCGTGGAAGTACCTGCCTCCGATAAAATTGGGGAAGCGATTTTCCAGGCATCTCTGGAAGAGGAAAACGCCAAAGACCGCTGGCTGAACAAGGCGCTGTTAGCGGCAGCTACCGTTCATGCCAAAGGGTATATGTCTGCCGCCGGAAACGGGAAAAAGTCCGAATTCAGCGAGCAGATTTCCGGTATGCTGGCCAAGGAGGTGTATTCGCTGGGCCGTCGCAATGCGATGTTATTTGCTCCCGAAGTAAAAGGTAAAGAAATCATCATTCGCGCCAGCGTGACCAAAGCCGAAGACAAGCCGCTGCAAGGATTCATCGCCGGACAGGGCGACAGCAAAACGGGCTATGCGCTGTACATCCAGGATGGCAAAGTGTTCATGGATGTCTATCAGCACGGCACGGCCACGAGCGTGGCAACCAGCCAACCACTACCCGATAAGTTTGACCTGATGGCCAGCCTGACTAAAGGCGGGAAAATCACGATTGAGGTAGATGGCAAAGTCGCCGCCGAAGGGAACGCCCACATGCTGTTCATGGAAGAACTACCCAACACCCTGCGTACGGGTGAAGATGGAGAAGGAGATGAGAAAATTGGCCCATACGAAGGTCGCTTCGGTTTTCAGGGAAATTTTCAGAACGCTTCCCTGGAACTGCAAAAGCCGAATGCGATGGAAATGGAGGCAGCCAATGGGGTGAAAACCAAAACTTCTACGCCCACGACATCTTCCAACGCGCGGGTTATCGAGTTGAAGGTAGTGCCGGAAATGCTGCAATTCAACAAAGCTCTCCTGACCGCCAAGGCGGATGAGAAGGTAGTTATCAATCTGGAAAATCCCGACGGAATGCAGCACAACCTCCTGATTATCAAAATAGGTACGTTGCAGAAAGTTGGAGCCGCTGCCGATGCAATGCTCTCCAATCCCAAAGCCGCCGAGATGGCTTATGTACCGCAAGTACCTGAGGTACTTCACTCGACCAAGCTGGTGAATCCGGGCGAAACAGTGACGCTGGAATTCACCGTCCCCAGCGTGCCGGGCGACTACCCATTTGTATGTACTTTCCCCGGCCACTGGCGCGGGATGAACGGAATACTGCGGGTAACGAAGTAGTTCAGTTGGTGTCGCCTTTTTAATCAAAGTACCTTTTCAATTTCAAGCATACTATCATGTTAAAATCTTTTTTAAAAACCAGCCTGGCCCTGGCTGTTTTAGTCCTGGTCGGCGTAGCCTGTTCGAAGAATAGTAGTTCATCGGGCAAAAAGCCGATCAAAGTACTTATGGTTGGTGGCGGCTCCTCCCACGATTTCAACCGCTGGTATAAGCAGGAAGACAGCCAAACCCTGGAACGTGACGGTCTTGCAAGTGTGGAATATACGGATGATCCCACCACTATTTTATCCAAACTACCGGGCACCGATGTGCTGTACCTGGCCAATAACCAGCCAATCAATGACGCGGCTACCCGCCAGGCTATTTTCTCTTTCGTCGATGCAGGTAAAGGGTTGGTGCTGGCCCACCCCGCGCTTTGGTACAACTGGAAAGATTGGCCCGAGTACAACCAGAAACTCGTGGGCGGCGGCTCACGGGGCCATAATAAGTACGGTCCTTTCGATGTAACAGTCACCAGCAAAAATAGCCCGATTATGGAGGGCGTTCCCGCTACCTTCCACCTCGACGACGAGCTTTACTATTACAAGCCCGATCCGAACGGAACACCCATTGAAGTACTTGCCACGGCCAAAGCCACCACGGGCCCTGAGGTGTTTCCCAGCATTTTTACCGTAAAGTACCCCAAAGGTCGTGTGGTCGGCATTGCGCTCGGCCACGATGCCGCCGCGCATACCATTGATCCTTACCAAACTATCTTACGGAATTCCGTAAAATGGGCAGCAGGAAGATAATTTTGAATGAGTGAATTAGTGCATGTCGGAATAATAGTATTCACCAATTCCGACATGCACTAATTCAAAATTAAATAACCTAACGTTACAATTCTTTATGAGCAAAAAGTTAACAGTCGTCATCGTTGGAATGGGTTTCGGGAAAGAATTTATCCCTATTTATCAGGCACATCCTGATATCAAATCCGTAGGAATTTGCACCCGGCGCAAGCATGTCCGCGATGAGTTGACCGAGAAATTTAACCTCGACCCCAATCTCGTATTCGAGCATTTTGAAGATATTCCGGGCCGCGACGATGTCGACGCGATCCACATCGTAACCCCCGTCCCCGACCACGCCCGCATGACGCTGGCTTCGCTGAACGCCAATAAACATACGGCCTGCACGATTCCGATGGCCATGACCAAGGAAGACTGCGCCGCTATTGTGGAAGCCAAGCGTAAATCGGGAAAGGTGTATATGATGATGGAAACGGCCCTTTACACAAGGGAATTTCTCTATGGTCTCAAAAAGGCAGAGTCCGGTGATTTGGGGCGCATTCAGTTCGTGCGCGGTTCGCACATTCAGGATATGAGCATGCCGGGTTGGGATGAGTACTGGAAGGGTTATCCGCCCATGCTGAACGGCACCCACGCCATTTCGCCGCTGCTGCGCATCAATAATACCATCGCCGAAACGGTAGTTTGCCATGGTTCGGGCCGCTTATCTGATAATTTAGCGAGTCGGTACAACTCACCTTTCGCCGTCGAAACAGCTACTTTCACTTTGAAAGATTCCGACGTGGTGGCCGAGGCTACCCGCTCGCTCTTCGACGTGGTCCGGCAGTACCGCGAGAGTTACGATGTATATGGCACTAAGATGTCGTTCGAATGGGAACAGTTGGAGGATGAAAGCCATGTGATCTTCACCGGCGGCGAGGATGCCGAGCGCATTGATGTACCCGATACCGACGAAATGCTGATTGAACCCATTAAGCACTTTACCAAGCGGAAAGTAATCGACGACCCCAACCACGTATCGTTCCTGCAGGGTGCAGGCCACGGCGGTTCGCATCCGCACCTGGTGCAGGAGTTCGTCGCCGCCATGGTAGAAGGCCGCGACTCGGCGGTAGACGCTGCCCTGGCTGCCAACTATACCTGCGCAGGTATCTGCGCCCACGAATCTGCGATGAAAGGTGGGGAAAGAATTAACATTCCAAGTTTCGAGTAGCTCCTTTTTGAATATCTTGCCATTCAAAGACTGGCTATGTCCTGATTTTCGAGTAGCCACGGATCACCTCCGTGGCTATTTTTTAACTACAAAACATTGATAAATAATGAAATTTGGTGTTTCTACCTTCGTTTGGGCTTCGCCCTTTTCCACTCAGAATATTGACCTCCTGACTAAGGTCAAAAATATGGGTTATGACCTCATTGAAATTGCCGTGGAAGACTCGGCACTTATCGATTGGGAACAGATAAAAACCGTCGCCCGGGATCTGGACTTGCAGATTTTGATTTGCGGAGCTTTTGGGGAAGATCGGGATATTTCAAGTACCGAATCACGCTATCGACAAAATGGGAAAGACTATATCATTAAGGGGATCAAAATCGCTGCGGACGTTGGGAGCCCAATATTTAGCGGTCCCCTATATTCAGCCGTCGGAAAAACCCGAATTGTACCCGCCGAGCAAAAAAAGCAGGAACGCGCCTGGTGCGTAGAAATCTTGAAAGAAGTCACAAAGGTTGCCGACGACCACGGCATTGTACTCGGACTGGAACCGCTGAACCGCTTTGAGACGGACATGATTAACACGATGGATCAGGCGATCGAGTTGGTCAATGAGGTGAATAATTCCAACCTGCAACTTGTCTTGGATACTTTCCACGCCAACATCGAGGAGAAAGATATTCCCGCTGCTATCCGTAAACTAGGTAAAGAACGGCTCTGTCACGTACAGGGCAACGAAAGTGATCGAGGGACGCCCGGTACCGCCCACCTCGAATGGGAAGGCATCCGCGACGCCCTAAATGAAATTGGCTACGACGGAGCAATGGTAATCGAAACTTTTGGACAGCCCTCGGAGGCACTGGCGCGCGCCACCTGCATTTGGCGGCCACTGGCCAATAGCGCCGACGAGCTGGCAAGCGAAGGGCTGGCGTTTTATAAGCAGATGTTTACCTGAAAAAAGTTATGAGACTTTTGAATCAAAAGAATTTAGCCAGGGTACTTGTACTTTGTGTCTTTGCTAACCTGTGCTTTTGTGCCTCCACAAAAGCACAAGTACCCGTAGATTTGAAAGGCTTCGATCCCAAAAATGGTACCTCGGCCCGAGTCAATGGCGATTTCCTGGAAGTAGAGTGGCCTGCCGGTGAAAACGAGTACGGAAAAGTAAAGGTGGATTTGCGGAAAGCCCAGCCGCTGATCGGTAGTTTGCAGATCGGCCCCAAATCTAACTACCAAACGATTGCAAATGACCTGGACCCTGCCGTGATTTTGACCATTGGGAAACGGGATTTAGTTTCACAAAATGGCTGGAATATTTTCTTTGACAAAACCGCCTATCTTCCCCATGAGACCTTTCCGGTAGTACTTGACAAGCAGAACGTGAAAGTAGTGACCTCCGGCGGGCATACCGAAATTAGTATTAGTGGTGCTTCGGCGGGAAGATTCATTGGCTCGTACAACCTTACGCTCTACAACGGCAGTCCGCTCATGAACGTGGCGGCGGTAATGAGCACAACCGTGGATTCCACCGCGGTCATTTATGATGCCGGGCTGGTCAGTAAAAAATCTCCGTGGGAAAGGCTCTACTGGGCGGATACGGAGAATTTTATGAGGGATATGGAAGTTGGAGAAAATGACTCCGCTCGCCAGATGGCGGTCAAGTACCGTACTATCATCGGCCAGGGGAAAGAAGGTAGTTTGGCTCTTTTTCCGGCTCCACACCAGTTTTTCTACCCACTTGACAATGCCTATAATCTTGAACACATCTGGCACGGAACCAACTACCGCGACCTAGTTCCGGGCTACGGCATGGGAATCCGCCACGACCTACTGGGCGACCGTCGCTGGGTACCCTGGTTTAATGCCCCGCCCAATACCCAGCAGCGGTTCAACTTCTTTTGCCTGCTAAGTACCGAGCGGGATGGAAAAGCGCTGGAAAGAGTCAAGGCCTTCACGCACAGAGACAAGTATGCCCCGTTGCCGGGCTACTACACTATGGCGAGCCACTTTCACCAAGAGCACGTTGACGATGTACTTACGCGTAAGCCTCTGCCCGACATGCCGGGATTCGTCAAAGCTTTCCGCAATACGGGTGTCAACATCGTCCACCTGGGCGAGTTCCACGGGCCGGGAAGCCCGCGTGGCCCGGAAGCCAAACGCTGGCCCGAATTAAAAACACTATTCGACGAATGCGCCCGGCTATCTGGCGGAAACTTCCTGTTGCTTCCCGGTGAAGAGCCCAATAATTTTTTGGGAGGGCACTGGATGAATATTTTTCCAAAACCCGTGTATTGGCTGATGTCGCGGGAAAAAGATCAACCCTTCGTTGAAAATAGCTCTGAATACGGCAAGCTTTACCGAATTGCCAATAAGGAAGAAATGCTCAAACTACTGGAATTGGAAAACGGCCTGGCCTGGACCGCCCACGCCCGAACTAAGGGTTCGACGGGGTATCCCGACAAGTATAAGGACGAAACGTTCTACAAATCGGATCGTTTTCTGGGCGCAGCCTGGAAAGCCATGCCGGCCGACCTCTCGCAGCCTAAGCTTGGAAACGGCCGGGTACTGGATTTGATGGACGATATGGCCAACTGGGGTCAGAAGAAAAATGTTATCGGCGAAGCCGACCTCTTCAAAATCGAGCCCGATTATGAATTATATGGTCACATGAACGTCAACTACCTGCAACTGGACGAGATGCCCCGCTTTGAAAACGGCTGGCAACCCGTTCTGGATGCCATGCGCAGAGGTAAATTCTTCGTGACCACTGGCGAAATACTTCTTCCCGGCTTCACGGTGAATGGCGCGGGGGCAGGAGAAACTACCAAACTGAATGCGGGAGGAAAAGCAGAAATCGCTCTTGACGTCAACTGGACTTTCCCGCTCAACCGCGCTGAAATCATTTCCGGAGATGGCAAGCAAGTTTACCGCGAAGTAATCGACCTGAAAGACACGCAGGAATTTGGCAAAAAAGTATTCCAATTTTCTCCGAACCTGAAAGGCCGCAAATGGGTTCGGGTAGAAGTATGGGATGTAGCAGCCAACGGAGCATTTACACAAATAGTCTGGTTGGATTAGACGAAACGACTACGCTATCCTTTCAATCGGCAGATAAACGGTAAAAGTTGCCCCCTGCCCATATACGCTGCTGGCCGTGATTCCTCCACCATGATTTTCCACCACCCGTTGGCAAATCGCCAGACCTACACCAGTACCCGGAAATTCGTTTTTCCCATGGAGACGCTGAAATACCTGGAAGATTCGATCCAGGTACCGGGTGTCGAAGCCTACCCCCTGATCGCTGATACTCACTTTACAAAACTGTTTGGAAAGGCTGTTCGGCTTTATCTCATTGGGTAATTCAGCGCGGTCGCAGATTTCGCATCCAATTTCCACCACAGGCGTAGTGTCATTTGGTGTAAATTTTATTGCATTCGACAATAAATTCTGGAAGAGCTGCCTGAGCTGCGATGCATCCCCGCTGATTTCGGGCAAATCGGCTAGCTTTATCTGCGCTTGCCGTTCCTGGATCTGCCATTCCAGATTATTCAGCGCCTCGGCAATAATAGCATTGAGTGCCACCTGACCGTAAGATTGTTGGCGGGTAGAAATTTGAGAATACGCAAGCAAATCTTTGATCAGGGTAGACATACGCTCCCCGGCAGCGCTCATCCGATTCAGGTAGTCAGTCCCTTCCGGGCCCATTTCCGAGCCAAGCTTGTTTTTTAATAACGAGCTGAACGATTGGATTTTCCTGAGAGGTTCCTGTAAATCATGCGAAGCAACGTAGGCAAACTGCTGTAAGTTGTCGTTTGAACGCACCAAGTCCTGATTGGCGGTCACTAGTTCCTGGGTTCGCCACGCTACCCTCTCCTCTAACTCTTCTGATAAATTGCGATACCGCAGTTCGCTTACTTCAATTTTCTTGCGACTCAAAACCTGTTGCGTAACGTCAATCGCAACTGCCAAAACTCCAGTAATAGGGGCATCATCAAACTCTCGCTCCGGCTGGTAAGTAAAGTTCAGATAAATGGTTTCCAATTGCTGATTTCTAACCAGCTGAACCGGTACCTCATTGGCGACGTAAGGTGTTCCCGTTTCAATAACCTGATCGAGTAATTGATCGAACCCCTGGCCTTTTAACTCAGGTAAAACTTCTAAAAGTGGTCGCCCAATGAGCTCTTGTGGTGATCTGCCTACAAGTTGGCTGTAAAATGGATTGGCCATTCGAAAAGTGTGCCTATCAACATTGACGATGGCAATGCCAACCGGTGACTGCTCAAACATCCGTAATAACTGCTGTTGGCTGGCTTCGAGATTCTGCCGATACATGACCTGGCTTGTAACGTCGACCGCCATATCCATAATAGCAAATACCTCCCCATCGGCATTACGTAGCGGCTTGTAGGTGAAATCAAAATAATTTTTTTTCAATACACCATCTACTACCAAATCAGCGGGAAAACCCTTGGCTTCATAAGGAATCCCCGTAGTAAAAACCTCATCCAGAATGGCCAGGAAAGGCTGGCCTTCCAACTCAGGCAGTGCAACCGCCAGAGGCTTACCCAACACCGATGATCCTTTGCCCCAAATATCGATCATCGGCTGATTGGCAATGTCGATAATTAAATCCCTGCCAACAAAGAGACAAGTTGCCACGGTTGCTTCTTCAATGAGAGTTCTGAACAACGCCTCACTTTCGGCAAGTGCTGCCCGGGCCTTATCCTTCTCTCTGGCTTGAACACGGGATAGTTCCTGGCTCGCGGATAAATGGTAGTTAGCTTTCCTGAGTTCGAGCAAACTTACCACTTGTCTGGACAGAAGATTCAACGCCGATAATTGCTCTTCGGTCAGCTGCCTTTTTTGGCTATCGATCACACATAAAGAGCCCAACGCAAAGCCATTAATATCAACCAAAGGTACGCCAGCATAAAACACGATGTGTGGATCCCCAGTAACCAGGGGGTTACCGGAGAACCGTAGATCATGCCTGGCATCTTCAATAACCATCGGCTCTGATGGGTCGAGAATATTATGGGCGCAAAAGGCAATTTCGCGGCTGGTCTCGCTTTGGTTTAAACCGTGGTGCGACTTGAACCATTGCCTATTTTCATCAACAAAGCTTATGAGCGCAATCGGGGTTTGACAAATATAAGCTGCCAATTGGGTGATGGCATCATAATCCGCTTCGGGCAACGAATCCAGAATATTGTACTCTTTAAGGGCATGGATTCTTTCAATTTCGTCGAGTTGGGCAGAAGCTATATTCATTTCATTCATTGAGAGGCTGCTGTCGCCTCCATATTAATTACCAGCTTTTTAATCCTGACAAATTACGCTATTTTCTTCGAGCTATGAGAAATAGGTGGCCTGCAATAAAGATTTTCAATTCTAAACTACCGCCCCTACCGCCTTCCTCACGGCTGGAGCTACCACATCTCCCAACAGTTCGATAGAACGCATTACCTGCGCATGGGGTAGCGTTCCGACGCTGATGTGCAGCAAAAAGCGGGTATTGCCAAACAGCTCGTACTCCCACAAAATTTTGTCAATAACTTCCTGTGGACTACCTACGAGCAAAGAACCTCCCGGCCCGCGTAACATTTCGTAATGTTCGCGATTCATGGCTGGCCAGCCGCGTTCACGCCCGATTTTACTCATAACGTGGGCATAAGGACCATAAAACTCATCTGCCGCCCGCCGGGAATCGTCGGCGATGTAGCCGTGCGAGTTGATCGCTAATTGGAACCTGGCGATGTCGTGACCGGCTTTTTCGTAAGTTTTCCTATAAAGGTCAGTAAAGGCCGCAAACCGTTCTGGTCCGCCACCGATAATTGCCAGCGCCATCGGCAAACCGTAGTTGGCCGCGCGTACGACCGATTCGGGCGTGCCACCCACCGCCACCCAAATGGGCAGTTCTTTTTGATACGGTCGGGGATATACGCCCCGATTATCGATGGAAGGGCGTAGTTTACCTTTCCAGGTAATTTTCTCACTTTTATTCAATGCAATGAGAAGTTCCAGTTTTTCGGCAAAAAGCGCATTGTAATCCCGCATATCGTTACCAAAAAGCGGAAATGACTCAATGAAAGAGCCACGCCCTGCCATAATTTCGGCCCGGCCCTGGGAGAGTAAGTCCACATGGGCAAAGTCCTGAAAAACCCGCACCGGGTCGTCGGAACTGAGCACGGTAACCGCGCTGGATAGTCGGATGTTTTTGGTTTTGACAGCTGCCGCCGCCAGTACAACCGCCGGGGAAGACACTACGAAGTCGGGTCGATGGTGTTCGCCGATGGCAAAGACGTCCAGGCCGAGTTGGTCGGCTAGTTCAATCTCTTCCATGAGATTCATCATCCGCTCATGCGGACTGAGTAGTTTGCCGGTGGCAGGGTCAGGGGTATTTTCTACGAAGGTGCTGATTCCTATTTCCATAATTGATGTATGTACATTAATATAGGTTATAACAGCAAATTGGAAGAAAATCGTTGCAGACGATTACATTTTCTCTCCATTTTGTTCAGCTTATGGTGTACGATCCGCCAGGAAAACCTCGGAAAAATGTCTGAAAGTCTGAGACATCCGGAGCTGGTTGGCTACCCAATTTAGGGTACGGAGCTTTAAAATCAGAACTGCAGCTTGCCCAGATCCACGTTTCCGCCCGTCAGGATAATCCCCACCTTCTGACCCGCGAAGCGTTCTTTATTTTTCAGGAGTGCGGCTAGTGGTACTGCGCAGGAAGGCTCCACGATGATTTTCATTCGCTCCCAAATCAGCCGCATAGCAGCGATTATTTCCTCATCTGACACCGTTAGAATATCTTCCACATGTTTTAATATTATTTCCAAAGTCTTGTCTCCCAGGTAGGTAAGGAGCCCATCAGCAATTGTTTTCACATAAGGTGCTTTTTCAATCTTACCCGTCTTAAAAGACAGCACGGCGTCCGCTGCGCCTTCGGGTTCTCCGGCAATAACCTTGGTTTCTGGAGAATAGTAATGCGCGGCAAGGGCAGTTCCGCTCAGTAATCCCCCCCCACCGACGGGCGCCATGATGGTGTCGAAAACTACGCCGCTATCTTCGATGAGTTCGCGGGTGGCGGTCGCCTGTCCGGTAATGACCGGGTAGTCATTGAATGGATGAACAAACATTGCCCCGGTTCTCTTCACTACTTCCTGCAAGGTACTTTCCCGCTCCTCGGGAGTATTTTTACAAAAGGTCACCTCCGCACCGTAGCCACGCACGGCATTCACTTTCACCTCGGGCGAGTTATCGGGCATAACAATGTAGGCATTGGAGCCCACTACCGACGCCGCGTAGGCAATAGCCTGGGCGTGGTTGCCGGAAGAATGGGTAGCTATGCCCCTTTTTTGTTCCTCGGGCGTCAGGCTCAACACAGCATTTAGCCCGCCCCGTGCTTTGAAGGCCCCGATTTTCTGAAAATTTTCGCATTTGAAATATATTTCCGCCCCCGAAATCTCATTTAGCGTTCGGTTGGTCAAGATTGGAGTCCGATGAATGTAAGGAGTGATCCTTTCGTGGGCAGCTTCGACAACAGACTGGGTTGGATAAAGCGGGTCGCTATTCATTTTATTAATTATTCAAGAAGAAATAGTAAGAGTTTCGGTAAGGTTTACTAATTTTAATCAACCTCAAACTTACTCAAAACCATTCTTCCCCTCATACCACAAAGAATGTAATTCTTATCTCCAACTGAAATAAAGTGATACAAACCAAACTAATTCCCCGTACTCCCTCCGCCCACGATCAGCCGATGCTGATCAAAAGTTTACTGGCACAAAGTCTGCGATATAACCCCACCAGAGAAATTATCTACCGTGACTTGTTTCGGATGGACTATTATGAGTTCAACAAGCGGGTGCGCCGCCTGGCGAACGCCCTCATAAATTTGGGAGTCAGCCCCGGTGATACGGTAGCTATGATGGACTGGGATAGTCACCGCTACCTGGAATGCTTTTTCGCCGTGCCGATGATGGGAGCGATTCTGCACACGGTAAATGTGCGGCTTTCGCCTGAGCAGATTTTGTACACGATCGAACACGCCGAAGACAGCATTATTCTGGTGCATGAAGACTTCCTGCCGATCATTGAAGCAGTGAAGGATAAGATTAAAACTACCAGTAAGTTTATCGTATTAAGCGACAAAGTGTATGGTGATGCGAAAGCTGAACTTACCAGAACGTCTTTCGATACCATTGGTGAGTACGAAGCACTGCTGGCCGACTCAGCTGAAACCTATGAATTCCCGGATTTTGATGAAAACACCTGGGCAACTACCTTTTATACCACCGGCACTACGGGGAATCCGAAGGGAGTCTATTTTTCGCATCGTCAGTTGTTCCTGCACACCATGGGATTACTGGCATTATTCAGCGGGTACGAGGCGGTACCATTCTCTCACCGGGATGTATATATGCCCATAACGCCACTTTTTCACGTTCACGCCTGGGGCTTTCCTTTGTTTGCTACTTTGCTAAATAATAAGCAGGTATATCCAGGGCGTTACGAACCGGAAATGCTTTTAAAATTATTGATCAAGGAAAAGGTCACTTTCTCGCACTGTGTTCCCACTATTTTGGGAATGCTGGTCAATAGTCCGGTAGCCAAACAGGTGGATTTATCTAGCTGGAAAGTTATCATCGGCGGTTCTGCCCTCACGCGCGGGCTCGCCAAAGCCGCGCTCGACCTGGGAATTAATGTATCGCAAGGCTATGGTATGTCCGAAACTGCTCCAGTGATGTCAATCGTGCATCTTGATGATGAGCAGCAGGGATGGGATCAGGAAAAACAACTGAATTTGCGAACCAAAGCCGGACGCATGGCGCCATTTGTCGAAATGCGCCTGGTCAATGATTCCGGCGAATTCCTGCCTCACGATGGCAAAACCGTGGGCGAAATTGTAGCCCGCGGCCCCTGGATGACGCAGGGCTATTTCAAAGACCCTGAGAATTCCGAAAAATTATGGCAGGGTGGCTGGTTGCACACGGGCGATGTCGCTTCCATTGGTCCCGACTACTATATCACGATCACCGACCGGGTGAAAGATGTCATCAAAACAGGCGGCGAATGGGTATCCTCACTGGACATCGAGAACATTTTTTCCCAAATCGAAGGCGTCGCCGAAGTGGCCGTAGTTGGCTTACCGGATGAACGTTGGGGTGAACGCCCGTATGCTCTCGTGGTAGCCAAGCCCGAAGCTGCCGATACACTTACCGACGAAAGTCTCAGAAGCCATCTGGAAGCCGAAGTTGAAGCTGGTAAAATTAAGAAGTGGTACGTGCCGGACCGGATCATCTTTGTGCCGGAAATTCCCAAAACCAGCGTCGGTAAAATTGACAAAAAGAAGATTAGAAGCGAAATGAGGAAAGTACTTTTGGCAAAAGAATGAAACGCAGAGCTTTTTTGAGAGCCGGGCTCGCAACGCCTCTGGTACTTTCTAACCTCCCCGCACCCGAAAAAATAATAACGGTACTGGGTCCGATCGCTCCGTCAGAATTAGGCACTACCCTGATTCACGAACATATCCTGGTCGACTTCATCGGGGCCGATCAAATTACGTCTGATCGCTGGGAACGCAATAAGGTTCGCGCCGCCGTAAAACCATTTATTAAAGCAGCTAAGGCTCAGGGAGTACGTTCCTTTCTGGATTGTACTCCCGCTTTTTTGGGGAGAGATGTTCGGTTGCTCAAAGAAATTTCCGAAGAGAATGAGATTCACATACTTACAAACACCGGGTACTACGGAGCCGTCGACAACAAGTACCTGCCGACCTGGGCCTTTACCGAAACGGATGCTCAACTCGCGGCGCGCTGGATTAGGGAATTTGAAGATGGAATCGAGGGAACCGGCATTAGACCGGGCTTCATCAAAATTGGGGTAAATTCGGGTACCCTTTCGGATCTTCATCAGAAACTGGTCCGAGCTGCGGCGCTCACGCACCTGGCCACGGGCCTGACGATTTGCTCCCATACGGGTCCTGCTTTGCCCGCCTTCGAAGAATTGGAAATCCTCAAAACAATGGGTGTTCATTCCAGTGCCTTCGTATGGGTACACGCCCAGGCCGAATCCGACAAAAGCAAGTACCTGACCGCTGCTCAGCGTGGAACCTGGGTAAGCCTGGATGGAATGGGCTGGGGCGACATCCCGAAGTATGCCGAATGGCTAAGCAGCTTAAAATCGAATGGATTTCTTCGCAAAGTACTCATTTCGCACGATGCGGGATGGTACCGGCCCGGCGAGCCCGAACCCATGGAAGAGTTTGCGGGATACACGGCGATCTTTGAAGAGTTGCTCCCGCTATTGCGGCAGAAAGGCTTTACCCGACAAGAGATTGCTCTTCTCCTGGAAGCTAACCCCGCCGAAGCTTTTACGCTGCGTGTAAGAAAAACTTAGTGGTTTGAAAACAAAAATCAGGCCCACCGGACAAATCCAGTGGGCCTGATTTTTATTATTTGTACCGAAGTACTTACTTACCCGCCTGAGGGGTGTAAAGATTAAAGAACTGGTCCAGCTTTGGCGTAATGATAATCTCCGTACGGCGATTCAGGTTACGGCTTTCTTTGGAACTATTGTCAACCTTGGGCAGGTACTCGCCCCGGCCACCGGCAATCATCCGGCTGGCGTCAACGCCATACTTCTGCTGAAGCGTACGTACTACGGAAGTAGCACGCTTTACGCTTAGGTCCCAGTTGTCCTGCAAATTGCCGCTGCGATAAGGTACGTTATCCGTGTGGCCTTCTACCAGAATATCGATTTGCTTGTAATCATTCAAGATTTTAGCCACTTTGCTCAGCACATTTTCAGCCTGAGGAGTCAGGTCGTAGCTACCGAAGTTGAACAACATTTTGTCGGAAAGAGAGACATAAACCACGCCTTTCTTCACTTCAATTTGTACATCCTCATCGCTGACGTCCTGCAATGAACGCTTCAGGTTCATCACCAGTGCCATGTTCAGGGAGTCTTTACGCTGAATGCTGCTGTTTAGGTCGCGGATGTAGTTGCCCTGGTTGTTCATCACATCCATTGACTTCTTGATGCTCTCGGCACCTTCCTTGCTGATCACCGAAAGGTCTGACATGCGATCAAGCAGGGCGTTGTTGTTCTTTTTCATAAAGTCCAACTGATCCTGCAATTCTTTCACTTTCGCGTTTTTCCCGTCCAGATCCGTCTGGGCGGTACGTAGATCCGTGTTAAGCTTAGCCACTTTACCGTCGCAATCGCTAAGGTCGGTTCTTACTTTATCGAGTTGGAGTTGAATTTGATCCCTTTCATTCTGGACGGCCAGCATTTTTTTCTTACTGGCGCAGGAGCCCAGCGTGAAAAGGATGGCAATGGCAACGATGGTCTTTTGCATGATATTAGTGAGTTTTAAAAGAAATTGGATTAAGGTTTACAAACTGTTGGAATGCGGTACAAACAGACAATGCCTTGATTTAAAGCTCGGCTGGTTTTTAAACCGCAAAATTAGTGTTGTTTAACCAAAAAGAAGAATTAATTTCCAAAATACTCAAAAATAACGTGCCATAGGGTAATATCAATATGGTAAAAAGTGGTAACTGGGTTAAAGAGGAGCACTCCGCTTTAACCCAGTTAATAAGGCATCGACCAATACGGGCTACGGTGCATAACCATACTGTCGTGCATATGTTCCCAAATCATCTTATCATATTGATCATTGTTGATCTTCCTGCCCTTCATTTTTTTCGGAAGGTCAATTGCCTCGCCCACGGGCTTAAACTCAATAATGGTCGCAGTTATCACCACATCGCCTTCGTTCATATCTAATTCCAGAATTGCACCAGGAAGACCAAAGTACTGCCCTGGACCCACGGGGATTGGCAGGTCATGCGCAAACCACGCTTCCACTTTCAGCTTCTTAATGGTGTCTTGCGCCACAGCCAGCATACAAACGTGACCATTGATGTCTTTAATCTTATTCATAACTTTCCACTTAGGCATTTTCAAAGAATCTTCGATTAGGTAGGTCTTACCCAGCATCTCTATCAGCTCGGTTTTTTTCTCTCGCTCAAAATCCCGAAAAATAACATAATCGTCGTTCTGCCAACTGTACCTGCCATCATCACTGACGGATTGTTGACTCTCGTAGGTGTATTTACTTTGGTTTGGTGTAAAATACAGCTTCATCTTGGTTTTATTACCCTCGTCATCGTTCCCCCAAGTAAGCTTGATACGGTCTTTTTCTTCCTGACTCAAAAAATCCATCTTGGCATAAATACTCGACCAATGAATGACCTGTTCGTAGGTAATGACGCCCTCCTTTTCCTGGCCAATAGCCGGTACTGTTAAGATGAGAAATAAAAAAGCAAGTTTCTGTTTCATTGTTTTAAGTGGCATAGTTGAAAAGAGTGATGAGATACGAATGATGAGTGTTGAATATCTATTATTACATCACTCATCATTTATTTTCTATCATTAGAAATATCCCCGACGCCGGACGCTGCCGGTTACGCCACGCATGTTGTAGGTAAAGCTCAGCATAAAGTACCTTGCAAGCGTACTCACCTGTTCGGTGGTCACGAAGTTTTGGGAAGCAAACTGCCGGATTCCCTGGTTTTGGTTAAACACATCGTAGGCCGACAGCCGGATTTCACCCTTTTTGCTTTTCAACATAATCTTGTAAAGCGACATGTTCAAAATTGGCTGAGCACGATTAAATCCGAAACGATCATTGACATAAGTATTGAGGTTGAATCGGCTGGAGAAATAAACTTCTGCCGGAAACTTGACATTCATCTCCGCACCGTAACTGTTGTTATAGATCTGCTGATTCTGGCTCGTGTTTACCGAGTACTTTGTATTGGTAACGGACCAGCTACCATTGAGGTACATAGTGAATTTATCGCTCGGCGTCAAACTCAGGTTGGTTGAGAATCGGTAGCCGTTCGAATTGGTTCGATTCAGAATGTCGTTGACATAGATTAAATTCTTATTGGCATTCACCGAACCGTTGAGATTGAGGGTAGCTTTCGTTTTCTTTAGTGGGAAACCGTAGTTCAAATAGAGTCCGGTGTTAGAGCCCCCAGTGATGTTGACTGGCCGGGAGCGGGTGACGAGGTTCTCGTCCACTTGCTGGTTGTACACCACTTGGTTGACCCGGTAATTGTAGTAAATATTTCCAAAAAACTGGGTAAAGCTGGCTGAATTGAAATATTGATAGCCCGCGTTTAGATTGTGCGACGATTCCGGTATCAAGTTAGGATTTCCTTCGGTAATAAATAGTGGATTACTGTTGTCAACGATGGGCTGTAAGTCGCGAATATTGGGTTCGTTGACGCTCATGCTGTAGCTAAGATTGAGGTTGCGATTGTTTTTCAGATCGTAACGTACATTACCGTTTGGCGTAATAAAACTAAACTGCCGATTTATGCTGGTCAAAGAAGAGGAAAGCCTTGAATTTCTAAAGTCTCCTTGTAAATCAAACTGCAAAGCCGCCGCGCCAAGTGATACGTTTAAACCTTTATTCGAATAGCGAAAACTGGTTCCCAGACGGTTGTACAGAAAATTATTGGTGTAGTAGCGGCTAAGTTGGTTATTGGGTATGAAGCTGTTGTTGTCCACGTTGACATCGAACACTTCGCGATTCACTTCGTCTTGCCGCAAGCTGAAATTATAAAAGGTTTCCCAGAAATAGTGCTTGGCGAAGGGCTGGATATATAGCAAGCTAGCCTTTAACTGGGTGCGGATGCTACTGGTTTCATTATTTTGGTTTATCCTGATGGTACTATCCGGCTGATCTTCCTTGTAGAAAATATTAGTAGAGCGCTGATTCGACTCACCATCAGAATTATTGATATTATAGCCCACGCTGGCCGAAAAATTGCGCCCCTTCTTCTTGAATTTGTGCCGGAATAAGGCAGTGTTTCCCATTGAAAAGGAATTGAATAGACTGGTGTTGTCAAGGTTCGACTCAGTAGCAAGTTGGGTGAGATCACCGTAAGCATTACTGCGGTAAAATTCCTGGTCGCTCACATAGCGCGAATTCCCGCTTCCAAAACGAGCATTACTTATGATCACCAGCGTGTTAAGTGAGTCGATCTTCTGCTCAAGGCGAATACCCCCCCGGTGGTTGGCATTCAGATTGTTTCGAGAGTTGGCATCTTGCCGGCGGAAACTGCTGGCAGCCAAAATGCTTTCGCGAGACGAGAAAGCGTCCTGCACCCTATCAGTCTGGTTGAAGTAGTAGTTGGTGCTGAACAGGGTTTTCTTGTTATCGTAGTTATAGTTGACACCACCCACCCAGTTTTTGGTAAAGCCCTGCTCGGGTCGTCCTCCGGCCGAAATGGTCAGGCTTTCTGAATCATCATTTCCACTATAAAAGATGATTCCCCCGCCGTTGCTAAAACCGAAATCCCCATCGTCACCCCAGTTGTAAGACTGGCTTCCGCGAAAATCCTGATAGTCATCCCATGAAAGGCCGGTTTGGTTAGTATTGTTACCCAATCCGACCACCGCAAATTGTTGCTTGTCGTTGAAACGGTTGTAATTCACTTTCGCCTCCACGCGGTCTTTGGTACCAGCTCCCACAGTAGCTTTACCGAAGCCTCCTTTCTTATGGCTTTCTTTTAGTTCAAGGTTGAGGTTTTTCTCCTTCTTCCCGTCATCTACTCCTGTCAAACGAGATTGCTCCGACTTTCCATCAAAAACCTGCACCTTAGATATAGCCTCAGCAGGTAAATTTTTTGTCGCCATCTTCACGTCGCCGCCAAAAAACCGCTTGCCATCCACAGTGACACGCTGTACCTCCTGCCCCTGGGCCCGGATGGTACCGTCCTGCTCGACCTGCATGCCCGGCAAGCGGCGCAGCAGATCCTCAACCGTAGAACCTGGTGGAACTTTAAAAGAAGCGGCATTATACTCCACGGTATCGCCACGTATGCTAAGTGGCGCGCGGGCGGTCTTGATGACAACCTCAAAAAGGTCCTGGTTCAGAGTTTTCAATTTAATGTTCCCAACGTCCACTAAGTCGTTATCTGTTGGTTCTATGGCAATATCTTCCGGGATATAGCCGACGTAGGAGATCTTAAGGATGTACGAGCCTCGCTTGACGTTCTTGAATTCCAGTTTTCCTTCTTCATCAGAACGATTGTAATTGACCAGAGCGGAGTCTTTGGGAGCCAGCAGCATGACGGTGGCACCAGGCAATACGGCACCAGCGGTGTCGACGACCGTACCTTTAATAGTTAAACGACCGGAGTTTTGGGCCTGAGCGGCCATAGCCATCACGGTAAGCAGGAGTGGGAGCAGGATTTTTTTCAAGAGAGCGGAGTAGATTTAGGGATAAATAGAAGAGCTAGCTTAAAGGGACCTGTAGTAAAGGTCTAAATTGTTGACAAAAGGTTGCAAAGATTGATGTTAAAATTTCTTAAAGGTAAACTATTTAATTAGTTTTAACAAAAACCGATGCATACTTTTTCAAAAATAAAGAATATTATTTATATAGTTTACTTATATAAATAATTTCACACAAAAAAAAGGACAAAGCCTGACCTACAAGCCTAATCCTTCCAAGTGGCAAACCACGGCTGGCGTTGCCAGTACCAAGCAATAAGATACTACCAGCGTACGAGCGCCGACCCCCAGGTAAAACCGCTACCGAAAGCCGCCAGGCAAACCAAATCTCCATCCTTAATCTTCCCTGCTTCCCAGGCTTCGCACATAGCAATGGGAATGGAAGCAGCGGTGGTGTTGCCGTATTTCTGGATATTATTCCATACCTGATCGTCGCGCAGCCCAAGCTTTTGCTGAACAAACTGACTGATACGCAGATTGGCCTGGTGAGGAATGAGCATATCGATGTCGTTGGCTTTCAGATTGGTTTTCTCCAAGGCTTCCATGATTACCTCGGGAAATTTGACCACGGCATTCTTGAACACGAGTTGACCTTCCATATTGGGATACACATTTTTGCGTTCGAGCAATTCAGGGTAAATGAATATCTCGCCGTACTCCTCATCGGGATAGCCAAAGTTTTCCTTACCCAAATGGTAACCGCCGTGGCTGCCGGGATTGAGCATCGCCAGCTGTTCGGCGTGGGTACCGTCCGAATGCAGGTGGGTCGTCAGGATGCCCTGCCCCTCTTTCTCCGTCGGTTGCAAAATCACGGCCCCGGCCCCGTCACCGAAGATAACGGTCACGTTGCGCCCCCGGGTGTCGAATTCCAGTCCCATCGAGTGCATTTCTGAGCCTACCAGCAGGATATTTTTGTACATCCCGGTCTTCACAAACTGATCAGCTACCGAGAGTCCGTAGATAAATCCCGAGCATTGATTACGAATATCCAATGCCCCGATTTCGGTTTTGGTAATACCCAATTCACGCTGCAAAAGCACGCCGCAGCCGGGAAAATAATAGTCGGGGCTAAGCGTGGCAAAAATGATAAAATCAACATCTTCTTTGGTAATACCTGCCCGTTCAATGGCAATTTCCGCGGCACGGGCGGCCATCGTGGTGGTAGTTTCTTCGTGCTTTTTGGCGTAGCGGCGTTCTTTGATGCCGGTTCGTTCCTGAATCCATTCGTCGGAAGTTTCCATCACTTTTGTCAGGTCATCATTGCTGACAACGTGTTCAGGAACGTAATAGCCGATTCCGGCTACCTTTGTATTTAATAACATAGGTACTTTTAATATAATGATTGTATAATGGGCTCATTCCGCAACGGAAGCAAACCACCTTTTATCTTATGAAAAGAATTGGATTGATTTCAGATACTCATGGTTTCCTCGACGAAGCTGTTTTTACGCATTTTCAGGATTGCGATGAAATTTGGCATGCCGGGGACATTGGAAGTACCGAAATCATTATGAAACTGGAAGCTTTCAAACCGCTACGCGCCGTTTCGGGCAATATCGACGGGCAATCGGTCAGAACGCTTGCACCCGAAGACCAACGCTTTGAGATAGAAGATTTCCAGATTTGGATTACCCATATCGGTGGTTACCCGCCGCGCTATAATCCGCAGGTGCGGCCTGCCCTACGGGCCCAACCACCCGCCATTTTTGTATGCGGTCATTCGCACGTTCTGCGCGTCATGCGCGATCCGGCATTAGCCAACATGCTCTACCTTAATCCCGGTGCGGCGGGACGCGAAGGCTTTCACAAAATGCGGACGCTGTTGCGATTTTCGCTTGACTCTGGAAAAGTAAGGGATATGGAAGTTATTGAACTAGGCCTTCGGGGTGCAATTTCCTGATGTACTCTGATCTCGTGATATTATAATCCGTCGATTTCGTTCTAGGCAAGCACTTTTTAGTTGGGAGAAAGTATTTTTAATGAAAAATGACAAACAAAAATATTCGCGGAAAGCGAAGATAATTTCTAAAAAACAATGCCGCAGCGAACAAATTCTGGGTCGTTTAGATAAAGACAGCAATAGAATTCCGGGGAATTTATTTCAAAAATTCCTATATAATTGACCGGGCATAGTATTTGGAATTGTCTAAAAGACGTACTTTTAGCAAAAATTAAAACTTTATTAGAATGGACATTTATGTAGGCAGTCTTCCTTTCAAAATGAAGGAAGAGGATTTGCGCGAAACATTTGAGGAATTTGGCGAGGTGACTTCGGCCAAAATTATCATGGATAAAATGACGCGCCAAAGTAAGGGTTTCGGATTCGTGGAAATGCCCAATGAAGCAGAAGCCAAACAAGCCATCGAAAAACTACACGGCCAGGAGGTAATGGGCCGGACGTTGATCGTCAACGAGTCACAGAATACCAAACGTACCGACGGCTTTCGGCCGGGAGGGGGACGTCCGGGCGGCGGTGGTGGCAACTACCAGCGCCGCGAAGGAGGTGGCGAACGCAAATGGGATCGCGACCGCCCCAGCCGCGATTCGGGTGGCGAATTCAAGCGCCGCGACCGGGACGATTATTGATCGAACCTCTGCCCAAAACGGATTATTCTGAAATCCCGAATGCCGAGCGTTATTTTTGCTCGGAGTTCGGGATTTTTTCTATTTCAGCCAGCCGCTTTTCCAGAGCAACTACTATTGTGAAAGGGGGAGTAGTACCGGGGAATTGCAATCCTCCCACTTATTTCCAAACTTTGACCCAACCAAACTTTCGCGCAAAATCCGACATGAAGAGAGCCATACTGCTGCTGCTTATTTCCATCCTTTTTATCCAAGCAAAAACTACCCACGCCCAGACTAAACCCGAGTTCCTGCGCCTGAACGCCACGCAGCAGGCCTGGGTCGATTCGGTGTTTCAGAGCCTGACGCCCGACGAGCGCATCGCCCAGCTGATTATGGTGGCGGCGACCTCCGATACCAAAAGGTCGCTCATCGACACGGCACGGAGCAATCCGGCCTACGTCACGAAGCTGATTCAGGAGAATAAAGTCGGCGGGGTAGTTTTCTTTCAAGGCGGTCCGGTGCCGCAGGCACGGCTGACCAACGAGTTCCAGGCGCTCTCGAAAGTACCTCTGCTGGTAGCAATGGACGCTGAGTGGGGGCTAGCCATGCGTATCGACAGCACGGTGCGCTATCCGTACCAGATGACGCTGGGCGCCATGCAGGGCCACGACAATCTGATTTTTGACATGGGCGCGCAGTTGGCCCGGCAAATGAAACGGTTGGGCGTACACGTCAACTTTGCGCCGGTGGCTGACATCAATAACAATCCCAACAACCCGGTCATCAACTTCCGCTCGTTCGGGGAGAATAAGTACCGCGTGGCCGAAAAGGCGCTGGCCTACATGAAAGGAATGCAGTACAATGGTCTGCTGACGAGCGCCAAGCACTTCCCCGGCCACGGCGACACGGGCACCGACTCGCACTACGACCTACCGCTCATTCCCAAAACGCTCACCCAATTGGATTCGCTGGAATTGTATCCATTCAGAGTGTTGGTCGATAACGGCCTGGCGGGTACCATGATCGCCCACCTGAGCATACCGGCGCTGGACAATACACCCAACTTGCCCTCTACCCTATCCAAGCCTATCGTGACCAAGCTATTGCAGGATAATTTAGGCTTTAAGGGCTTGATTTTCTCCGACGCCATGAACATGAAAGGCGTGACCAAGTACTTCTCGGATGGGAAGGCCGACGCTATGGGACTGGAAGCGGGCATGGACCTGCTGGAATTCACCGAGGATGTGCCGAAGGCTATTGCAGAGATCAAGAAATCCATCGCCGCCGGAGACATTACTCAAGCTGACATTAATGCCCGCTGCTACAAGGTACTTCAGGCAAAAGCCTGGGCTGGGCTAGACAATTTTCAGCCCATCAAACTGGGAAACCTTTATGAAGATTTGAACCCCGCCGCTGCCGATCTGACCAACCGCCTGCTGACGGAGAAAGCGCTCACAGTATTGAAAAACGATGGCAGCCTCCTCCCCCTTCGCCGCCTGGATAGTCTGAAAATAGCCGCTATTTCGCTGGGAGCCGA
>CAZCOG010000048.1:0-52737 GCA_964500445.1 uncultured Persicitalea sp.
GTTTATTCGTTCTTCCAATGAAATTATCGTTTCAGTACGTTGAATACCCCTTACTTTCTGGATTTTATCGTGCAGAACTTCGCGCAAATGGCCGGTATCACGGCAGACTATTTTTGCAAAAAGACTGTAAACACCCGTCGTATAATGAATATTTACAACCTCGGGAATTTTTTCCAGATCGGCCGCCACATTTTCGTAAAGTGAGCTTTTGTCCAGGTAGACACCCAGGAATGCACTTATATCCCATCCTAGTTTAGCAGGATCGATAATTAATTGTGATCCTTTGACGATGCCCAATTGCTCCATCTTCTTCATTCTGACATGCACGGTTCCGCCAGATACATGGACACGCTTTCCAATTTCGGTATAAGCAAGTCCGGCATCTTCCATTAACAGTGATAAAATCCGTAAATCGGTATTATCAATTTCTAAATTTTTACTCATTATTTGCTTAATAGTTCAAAATTATTCAATACACAGGGGTTAAAAGTGCGAAACATCTAAATTTTAAGACTTTTTTATAAAAATATTTTAAAATTAAATTTCAGTCCATTACCTTTGCAAGGTCAATATAAAGAAATGGATTTCCTTATCGGTCATGTTGACGACGTTTTTTGACTATACTGTAGGATGATGAAACTGGCAGCCATGCCCTCCTGTCTCGGGGGTGGTGATTCCGGGATAAACACGATATAATGCCGACTTGTCGACTGGGGTTGACCACCAAGTATTTGTATCGCGGCTAACCGCACCGTGGGTGGTTCGACTCCCCCTCCTACAGCATTTTTAATTTTGAATGAGTGAATTGTGAATGAATGAATGTACTTAAAGTTTTTATTCATTCAATGTCCCATTTTCTCAATCGAAACTAAATCCTCCCATTTGGTTTTTAGTTTGTTGATGAAGTGTAATCTGACACGCGGGTTCGTCTTGAAACCTGCGTGTTTTTTTTGCGGGCAGGGTATCGGCAAGTACTTTGCACCGTATTTTATGCTTTTTTGTGAAAACAAGCGAGTTCGCTGCTGCTTACTCGACCGTCGCACAAAAATATGATTCAAAACGATGCCGTAGTACTGGGACTACTGATGCTCACGCTCGGCCTGATTTTCTATACTGCCTCACTACCTCAAAAAGGCTGGAAAAAATTTTATGGCGTCGTGCCGCCCTTGCTTCTCTGCTATTTTATTCCGGGTATTTATAACTCGATTGGTTTAGTCAATGGCGCAGATTCGCAACTTTACCCCGTGGTGTCCCGGTACCTGCTACCTGCCTGTCTGGTGTTTTTCACGCTGGGAATGGATTGGAAATCACTGGCAAAACTCGGTCCGCAAGCCGTAATCATGATGTTGGCCGGCACCGCCGGGGTTATGATTGGCGGTCCTCTGGCTCTTTGGATTGTTGGTAATCTCAGCCCGGATACGGTACAGGGTGAAGGACCGGAAGCGGTTTGGCGAGGTCTCGCCACTATTGCCGGAAGTTGGATTGGGGGTGGAGCAAATCAAACGGCCTTGAAGGAAGTTTTTGAGCCAAGTGATCGTTTATTTTCACAAATCGTTGCTGTGGATGTGCTGGTCGCTGAACTCTGGATGGCAGTACTTATCTACGGCGCGGGCTACGCAACAAGGATAGACGCCCGCCTCCGGGCCGACAGTAGCCGCATAGTCGATGTGCAGGAACGCTTGGAAGGAATTCAACTTACCCACCAACGTATTCCCGCTATGCGCGATTTACTGTTTCTTGGCGCAGTTGGATTTGGTGCCACGGGATTAGCCCACTTTCTCGCCGATATCATTACCCCTTATCTAAGTGAAAACTACCCCGAGCTTGCCCGGTACAGCTTGACGTCATCGTTTTTCTGGATAATAGCTTTGGTAACTTTAATGGGCCTTTCGTTTTCCCTTACTTCTATTCGAAAACTGGAATACGTCGGTGCTTCACGCCTGGGAAGCGTGTTTCTATATGTACTGGTTGCAACGATTGGAATGCAAATGGATTTGCGGGCCGTCGCCGATAATCCCGGACTATTTGCGATCGGGTTGGTGTGGATGCTGGTTCACGCGGCTGTGGTTCTGGGCGTGGCCCGTTTGTTGAAAATTCCATTTTTCTTCGCAGCCGTGGGAAGCCAGGCCAATGTCGGCGGCTCAGCCTCAGCACCCGTGGTAGCTGCTGCTTTTCACCCTTCACTGGCTACGGTTGGCGTACTACTTTCCATATTGGGGTATGCAATGGGGTCCTACGCAGGATACCTCACCGCCCTGATGATGCAATGGGTTAGCAAGGGCCTGTAGTCTTGCGTAGTAATTAGGGGAGTAAGCTGTATCTTTGCAAAAAATTTCGGGTTTGGCTTCCATTGACGAACTTTTGAAATACTTGCTCGTTACACTACAATAAACTTTTTTTAGTATCAGGCAATCGCGAATTGCTACTCCCATTTCATGAAGAACATCCGTAACTTTTGCATAATTGCCCACATCGATCACGGAAAAAGTACCCTGGCCGATCGGCTTCTTGAATATACGAATACCGTAACCAATCGCGAAATGCAGGCCCAGTTGTTGGACAACATGGATCTCGAACGCGAGCGCGGGATTACCATTAAAAGCCACGCTATCCAGATGGACTATATTCTCGATGGCGAGAAGTACACGCTCAACCTAATCGATACGCCCGGCCACGTCGATTTTTCTTATGAAGTATCACGCTCAATCGCTGCCTGCGAAGGGGCGCTTCTGCTCATCGATGCTTCTCAGGGAATCGAAGCGCAGACCATTTCAAATCTGTATTTGGCTATCAATCACGACCTCATCATTATTCCGGTTCTGAATAAAATTGACCTGCCCGGTGCCATGCCCGAAGAGGTTAAAGACCAGATTGTGGACTTAATCGGTTGTGATCGTGATGAAATTATCCACGCCAGTGGCAAGGAGGGAATTGGCGTGCCCGATATTCTGGAGGCCATCGTTCACCGTATTCCCGCCCCGAAGGGAGATCCTGACGCGCCGCTACAAGCCTTGATTTTTGATTCGGTGTTCAACTCCTACCGGGGAATCGAAGTAATTTTTCGAATAAAGAATGGTAGCGTCCGCAAAGGTGATAAAGTAAAATTCATGGCTACGGGGCGTGAATACCATGCCGACGAGATAGGTACTTTACGCTTACAGCAACAACCCAAGGAGGTAGTTGAGTGTGGCGACGTGGGATACCTTATATCCGGTATTAAAGTAGCGCGGGAAGTGAAGGTAGGCGATACGTTTACCCATACCGACCGACCCTCAACTGCCATGATCCGCGGATTTGAAGAGGTAAAGCCCATGGTTTTTGCGGGAATTTACCCGGTGGATACCAGTGAGTACGAAGAACTCCGCGAAGCCATGGAAAAGCTGCAACTCAACGATGCTTCGCTGGTGTGGGAGCCCGAGACTTCCGCAGCTCTTGGTTTTGGTTTCCGCTGCGGCTTCCTTGGGATGCTGCACATGGAAATCATTCAGGAACGCCTGGAACGCGAGTTTGATATGACTGTGATTACCACTGTTCCCTCGGTACAATTTAAGGTAACGACTACGCGCGGTCAGAATTTGAAAGTGAGCGCTCCCTCCGAAATGCCGGAGCCCAACTTTATCAGTGTCATTGAAGAACCTTTCATCAATGCTCAGATTATTTCCAAGTCGGAGTATGTCGGGCCGATTATGACCCTATGCATGGAGAAAAGGGGGATGCTTAAAAATCAGATTTACCTCACTTCCGACCGGGTAGAGTTGCAATTCTCTATGCCGCTGGCTGAGGTAGTTTTTGACTTTTTCGATCGCCTTAAAACGATTTCACGGGGTTATGCCTCGCTCGACTACGAACTCACGGGCTACGAAGCATCCGATATGGTAAAACTCGACGTGATGCTCAATGGCGACCGCGTGGATGCCCTTTCTGCCATTGTGCACCGTACCAAAGCGTACGAGTGGGGCAAAAAACTGTGCGAAAAACTACGGGAGTTAATCCCTCGCCAGATGTTTGAAATTGCCATACAGGCGGCCATTGGCCAGAAAATCATCGCTCGCGAAACTGTAAAAGCCATGCGGAAGGATGTACTTGCCAAGTGCTACGGCGGTGATATTTCCCGGAAGCGGAAATTGCTCGAAAAACAGAAGAAAGGTAAAAAGCGGATGCGTCAGGTTGGTAATGTAGAAATCCCGCAGGAAGCCTTTATGGCCGTTTTAAAGATAAACTAAGCGGGTTCTGACAAGGGAAATTTTCTCTAACTCTTTTTCATTCTGACTATCAGCAATATAGACAAGGCCCTCAATCCTTAACCTGTTACCCTTTATCCTTTTAAACCGTTTTGTTGTATTTTTGGCTAACTGAATAAAATCCCTGAATCTGAAAACTTATATCAAATAAAATGGCAGAAGTAATAAGAATGCCCAAAATGAGCGACACTATGGAAGAAGGTGTCATTGCGGAATGGCACAAAAAAGTGGGCGACGAGGTAAAATCCGGCGACATCCTGGCCGAGGTAGAAACCGACAAGGCCACTATGGACATGGAAGCTTACCAGGAAGGCACCTTATTATATATCGGTGTCGAAAAAGGCGATGCCGTTCCGGTGAATGGTGTAATGGCCGTTATCGGGGAAAAAGGCGAAGAATATAAAGCTTTGCTGGAAGGTAGTTCGAACGGCAAAGCCGAAGAAAAAGAGGAAAAGCAGCCAGATGCCTCGTCCAACGGGGCAGAAAAGCCGGCTCAAAAGGAAGAAAAAGCTCCTGCTGAAAAGTCGGCACCAAAGGCCGCTAAACCTGCTGCTTCCAACGAGAAAATTAATGCCACTTTGGTGCGGATGCCCAAAATGAGCGATACGATGGAGGAAGGCGTTTTGGTTTCCTGGCAGAAGAAAGTAGGCGACAAAGTAGCGTCGGGAGATATTCTGGCCGAAGTCGAAACGGATAAGGCCACGATGGATCTGGAAGCTTATGAAGAAGGTACTTTGCTCTACGCTGGAATCAATGAAGGTGATGCCGTCCCGGTCAACGCAATCATCGCTGTTATTGGCGAAGAAGGCGCTGATTTTCAAGCTTTGATCGACCGTGAAGAAGGAGGAAGCGATGAATCTGAAAACGAAGGGGACGACCAGGTAGAAACTGTAACTCCATCAGCATCCGCCGAAACGAAGGGAAGCGACTCTGAAACAAGTGTATCTGCTGCTGATTCCGGGGAACGTATCAAAGCCTCTCCCCTTGCCCGCCGTCTGGCCGAAGAAAAGGGAATCGACCTTCAACAAATTTCCGGCTCCGGCGATAATGGCCGCATCATCAAACGGGATGTAGACGAGTTCAAGCCTGCTGCCAAAGTACCTGCTTCCGAAGCAGCCAAAACGGGCAAAGTAGAACCCGCCGTATCAGCGCCGGCTACTGCTCCTGCCCCGACCGGAAATTATGAGGATATCCCCGTATCCCAAATGCGCAAGACCATCTCGCGCCGCCTAAGCGAGAGTATGTTTACCGCGCCGCACTTCTACTTGACCATGGAGATAAACATGGACAGAGCAATGGCCCTCCGCCCGACGCTCAATGAAGTGGCTACCTCCAAGATTTCGTTTAATGATTTTGTTGTAAAAGCCTGTGCATTGGCTCTGAAAAAACACCCGGCGGTAAACTCCGCATGGTTAGGTGACAAAATCCGCAAGTACGATTACGTTAATATCGGGGTAGCTGTGGCCGTTGACGAAGGCTTATTGGTACCCGTGGTGCGCGACGCCGACAAGAAGACTCTCTCTGTCATTTCTGCCGAGGTGAAGGATTTCGCCGGCAAAGCCAAAGACAAGAAGTTGCAACCTAAGGATTGGGAAGGTAATACCTTCTCGATTTCTAATCTGGGTATGTTCGGTATTGACGAATTTACGGCCATTATCAACCCACCCGATGCCTGTATTCTGGCCATCGGTTCGATCAAACAAACGGCAGCATTTAAGGAGGACGGCACTGTGTACCCGACCAACGTTATGAAGGTAACGCTCTCCTGCGACCACCGCGTAGTCGATGGTGTTACGGGTTCTGAGTTCTTACTCACCGTGAAGAAATTCCTGGAAGAGCCGATGAGCATGTTGGTGTAATTCTTTTTAAATTACGTTCGGAAAGGAGAATCAAATTCGTTTGATTCTCTTTTCTTTTTGTGGCTAATTTATCAGCCTAATTAAGCTACTTCCAATGAACCGCCTCGACCGACTGACTTCCCTTCTAATCCAATTGCAATCCAAACGAATCGTCCGGTCCCAGGAAATCGCCGAAAGGTTCGATATCAGCCTGCGGACAGTGTATCGCGACATGCGAACGCTCGAGCTGGCCGGGGTGCCGATTATTGGAGAGGCCGGAGTGGGTTATTCCATAGTGCAAGGATACAGGCTGCCCCCGGTGCAGTTTACGCGCGAAGAGGCAATGGCTTTTCTGACAGCGGAAAAACTGGTCGATCAATGGACTGACCCTACATCCCGGGCATCTTATCAATCGGCCCTTTTTAAAATAAAAGCCGTTTTACGCACGCCGGATAAAGAATTGCTCGACGACCTCAGCAACCGTATCGCGGTGGTGCAAAATCCTTACCTACCGAAAAATCGCCCCCAGAATCTTCCTATTGGAACGATCCTGAATTGCATCGCGGAGAAAAAGGTACTTCGGCTCGTATACGATTCCGCAACCAGTAATGGCCGTTCGGAACGCGATGTGGAGCCGGTGGGAATCTACTCGGGCGGGCCTCACTGGTATCTTATTGCCTACTGTCGGCTGCGGAACGGCTACCGGAACTTTCGCACCGACCGGGTGCATGCGCTTAAGGTACTTAATGACCGCTTTTCTACGCAACATCCCGCCTTGCAAAGTTTTATTGAACGTACCCGACAGGAAAGAACGCTACAAAAAGTGGTGATCCGCCTGGATAAATCGGCCATACGCTTTCTTGGCGACCAGCATTACTACCATGGTTTCGTTTCGCAGACCGACGCGGGCGACCAAATCGAAATGACTTTTCTAACTGATTCTCTGCCCGGTATGGCGCATTGGTGTATGGTATTTGGGGAAGTAGCTGACATTATAGAACCTGAGGAATTAAAAAATCTGGTTTCCAATAAACTCGATTTTGTCAGGCAACGATTAAATCTGAAAACTTCTGAATCCTGCTGACATAGGGCTGTCATACGACGGGTCGATATTTGTTCTATCAACCAAACAAATAAACGACCATGATCACATTCATTGAAGCATTTCAAAAAGAACTCGCTAACGAAGCGCCCGAAACCCGCAAAATGCTGGCCTTAGTTCCTGCCGACAAAATGGACTGGCAACCCCATCCTAAGAGCATGAAACTTGGAGCGTTGGCAACTCATTTGGCTGATATACCGTCATGGATCGGAGCCATACTCGAAATGGATGACTGGGATATAGCCCAGGAAAAGCCCGCAGAGCATGCAGACGCCGAGGCCTTGCTGGCGACATTTGATAAAAATGTTCAGAAATCTCAGGATACGCTCAGCCGAATGACAGATGATATCTTGCTAAATCGATGGGTACTTCGGGGGGGCGATCAGGTGTACATGGATATGCCAAAGTGGGAGGCCGTTCGTCACGCCTTTGGACAAAACGCCCACCATCGCGCTCAGTTAGGGGTTTTTCTGCGGTTATTGGATATTCCTATTCCCGGCCCTTACGGTCCGAGTGCCGACGAAATGGAAATGATGATGGCAAACGAAGTGGCAGAGTAGCTTCTGTTCTATCCACAATGCCTCGCGACGGCGATCGTAGTTTTCTACGCTCACCGTCGCGATTTTTTTTTGCCTCATTTTTGCAATATTATTTTCTTATCTCTACATTTGTAGAAACAAATATCATATTGTAGAAATGAAACTCACCGAAGCCGAAGAAAATGTAATGGGCTATCTCTGGTCAATGGAAAATGCATTTATGAAAGATTTGCTGGAAGCTTTTCCTGAACCTAAGCCCGCCCCAACGACAGTCGCGACGCTGCTGAGGCGGATGATCGATAAAAACTTCGTTGGCTACCGAACCTACGGAAACTCACGCGAGTACTACCCGCTCGTCAGCAAACACGACTATTTCTCTACGCATTTGGAAGGCTTGATCTCCAACCATTTCGATAGTTCAGCCGCTCAATTTGCTTCCTTTTTCACTACCTCGACAAATCTTAGTACAGATGAACTGGAAGATTTGAAAGCGCTCATTGAACAGCAACTTAAAGACCGTAAGCCATGATAATCTATCTGCTGAAAATGACGCTCTGCTCGGCTGTCCTGCTTCTTTTCTACCGGGTAGTTTTGGAAAAGGAAAAGCTGCTCCAGTTCAATCGATTTTACCTGCTGGGTAGTTTGATCTTATCCTTGGGGCTACCGCTCATTCCGCTGGAAATTCTTTTGGAACGTCCTGTTTTCCCGCATCCTACCGAGGCCTTCGCACTACCTCAAACAAGTGGTCCGCAATCCTACACGGTTCAGCTACTACCCGAAACGGACCGTATTGAAAATAGCGCCTGGATTTTCATTTGTGGAGGAATTTATCTGGTGGTAACCGCCTGGATGCTGGTGCGATTCGGTAGAAATCTATCCCTACTGCTAGGCCATATCCGCCGGGATACCATTGAAAAGTACCTGGGATTAAAACTCATTTTACTGGATACCCCTACCATCCCGCACAGCTTTCTTAGCTACGTTTTTGTTAGCAAGGCCGACTACCTCAGCCTCACACTTGAAGGAGAAATCATGGAACATGAGCGAGCTCATGCGCGGCAACTACATAGTCTGGATATTATTTTTATCGAGTTATTAAAGGTTTTCTTCTGGATTAATCCGGCACTGTATTTCTACCGGAATGCCATCGCGATGAATCACGAATTTCTGGCCGACGCGACCGTCACCAAAGATTTGCCGGACATTTCAAACTACCAGTTGCTTCTACTGCAAAAATCTGCCAGTCCGGCACAGCTGCCCTTTATCAGCAAATTTAATTATTCATTCATCAAAAAACGATTCATCATGATGCACAAACAAACCTCTCCCTTGCAGGCTGCTTTGACTCAGGGCTCCGTCCTGCCGTTGTTAGTAATTGTATTTTTTGCATTCAGCGATCTTTCACTCGCGCAGATTGCTCCACCGCCACCGCCCGTGGAGATGGCTTCGCCCACGCCTTCCTTAAAAAGCAGCCTTCCACCACCGCCACCAGTGGACTTGGCGTTTGAGTATAACTACATAATTAACAAGTACATCAGCAAGGCAAAAAATGGCCAAGTTTCACTCGGCTACCCCTCAATTGCGGATGGCGAGAGATTGATTAAGCTGCGTGAAGCGATGAGCAAAGACCAAGCCGACACTTTGCAATTTAAGGTTTATTATGCTAGCCTTCCTTCCAAAAAATCTCTTTCGAAAGAGGATTTTGACAAATACAAAAACCCCAATATGTACGGTGTATGGGTCAACGACAAGAAAGTAGCCAACACGGCACTAAACTCCTATACAGCAGACGATTTATATGAAATTTATATCAGTCGACTTTACCCGAATGCCCAACCCAAAACGGGATATAAGTATAAGTATCAGGTCGGTTTAATGACCGAGCCACAATACGACGCTTACCGTAAAGAATACTTATCCAAACCACATTTTAGGCTGGTGAGGAGAGATAGGACAAAGCAGTAAGTATGAATTTTGAGTCAATTATTCGGCAAAATTTCACTGTTATTATCTCTAACAGGATAAGGAGCCGAGAAAAGAGGTTTAACATTGCCAAACTAAAATATCGTATTATGGTTTACTTTATTCTAATAGAAATTAGTAAACCATAATACACCCAATGACCGCAACCTGGAATAACCAAACAATTGCCGAAAGTGACGACACCATCGTCGTCGAGAACAATCACTACTTTCCCGTAGAATCCGTAAAGAGTGAGTACTTGCAGGAATCCGATACCCATACCGTTTGTCCATGGAAGGGAACGGCCTCCTATTACAGCCTCAATGTGGATGGAAAAATAAATAAAGATGCCGCCTGGTACTATCCCAACGCCAAGGATGCGGCCAAAAATATTGAGGGCTATGTCGCTTTCTGGAAAGGTGTGACGGTAAAGTAGCTACTTTCGCCGGATGAAGCAGCTACGTCCTTTCGTCTTCTGGCCTCCTTTTCTCGTCCTGATCGGGGTCTGTGTTTTTAGTCTGATCGATCCACAGGAAATGATTTCGGTCATCGCCGCTCTTAATTCCGGCATGATGGGGTCGTTGGGCTGGCTTTTTTCGGTGGGAGCCCTGGTGTTTTTCCTTCTTTGCCTGGTGGTGTACTTTTCACCATTGGGCAAAATCAAGATTGGTGGCGCATTGGCTATTCCGCTCTTGAACCGCTGGCGGTGGTTTTCCATTACACTATGTACCACCATCGCTACGGGTATTCTCTTTTGGGGTACCGCCGAGCCCCTATTTCACCTCCATGCCCCACCGCCAAGCCTGGGACTTACGCCTAATAGCAGGGAGGCGGCGACTTTCGCCGTTTCGACCATGTACATGCACTGGTCGCTCATTCCCTACGGCATATATACTCTGGGCGGATTGATGTTTGCACTTTGCTACTACAATCTCAATCAACCGTTTAGTCTTGGGTCGATGCTATACCCCATTTTTGGGTGCCGCGTGCATCATTCATTAGGTACCTGGATCGACGCCCTGTGCTTGTTCTGTCTGGTGGCAGGAATGGCGGCTTCCCTCGGAGCAGGCATTCTCATTATCTCGGGCGGCCTGGAACATATGGCGGGAATTCCGGCCAGCGTGTTCGTGATGGGCGTGGTGGCGTTGGCCATCGTACTTTCATTCGTAGCTTCGGCTGCCAGCGGCTTACTACGTGGCATCCGCATATTGTCCGAAATCAACGTAAGCATTTTTATTGTACTTGGCGTTTTCATGCTGCTGACGGGGCCAACACTTTTTTTGGTCACTTTTGGTTTGGAAGCATTCGGTGAGTACGTCACTAATTTTTTCACGAGAAGCCTGATCGGCACGATCACGCCCGATGTAGAATGGGCGAAGAGCTGGACGATTTTCAATTGGACCAACTGGCTAGCCTGGACACCAATTACGGCCCTTTTTCTGGGAAGAATCTCCATTGGCTACACCGTCCGGGAATTCGTAGTTTTCAATCTATTCCTGCCCGCCCTATTCGCCTGCGTCTGGATCATGATATTCAGTGTCAGCGCGATTCACTACGATTTCCAGTCGCCTGGTTCGCCACTTTTCGCAGTACTTAATCAGGAAGGAGGAGCGAGTCGGGTAATTTTTTCTATCTTAGAAAAACTACCTTTCGCCGAAATCACGAGCGTAGTTTTCTTCATTACCGCCTTCCTCTCCTACGTCACCGCCGCCGACTCGAACACTACCGCCATGAGTGGTATCAGCGTTGTGAAACCAGATTCCGGCAGCGACGAACCGCCACTTTTTGTCAAAATTGCCTGGGGTAGTTTAATTGGCCTGATCGCCTGGATCATGGTTTCGTTCTCCGGAGAAGGAAAAGACAAAGGGCTGGAAGGCGTAAAAATATTATCGAACCTGGGTGGTTTTCCGGCTTTGATTCTAATGATACTGGTGGCCTGGGGGATGATAAAGCTAATTATGAATCCAAAGAAGCTGGATGTGTAATTTTATTTGGCAGCAGAGGTGTAATTATTTAAGGACCTAGTAGTTCTTCACACCTGCCATCCCGGCTATGAATTTTGCAATTCTACGCCACTACCAGGTACTTTCAAATCAATTCATTAAAATCTTAAAAGTCTCCCTCACCCGTGTCAAATCCTGCCGATGCGCATCGATCGCATTATGATTATCTGGGCTTTGTTTTTCCAGGCACTGCTCCATCACGATATGCGGTCTAATGCCCATTTTGTTGAGCTCATTGGCCAGGCGTCCATAATCAATGTCGCCTTTTTCCTCAAATACCTCGGTCCAGATACCATCTTTGGACTGCCGAATATGCATTTCGGTGATTCGCTTGCCGTATAATTTCAGCACGTCGAACACGGCCAGCTGGGAGTTGCCGGAGCCGCGATATATCCAGTGTACATCCATACAAAAAGTAACGTTAGCCGGGTCAGTATTCTGCATCATGTGGTGAAATTCCCGCGCCCCCGCCCGCATTTCCATGTCGTGAGTATGGTAGGAAAGCGTCATCCCCAATTTGCGCAATTCTTGTCCCAAGAAATCAAGATTTTTGGCCTGTTCCACAAGTTGGGGATCACTCTTTAACTCAGGTCCATTCCAGTTGAGCGGACTAGGGTTAGTCACAACTATTTTGGTACCGAGCAGTTTTTTTGCCGATTTGGCAATATCCAATGCCTTGCCCAAAGATTTCTTTGCCTCATCAGCATCGTGCAAAACGCTATTGACGTAAAGAGAAGGTACTACGACGCCATATTTCTTTACGACAGGAGCTAGTTTTTCAACTTCCTCCACAGACTCAAAACTTGGTTCGAACGCCTGAAAGCCGGACTTTACGTACTCACCTATTGAAACATCCAAATCCGCCTTCCAGTCACGGCCATCGCGGCGGAAAAAAGTAAACCAGCTGTACTGATTGCACGATATTGGAAATGGAAGCTTTGGTTTTTTTTCAGCGCCGGCATCTGGCAAATTCAGGGAAGCAGCAAGACCTAAGGTACTTTGCAGGAAATGGCGACGGTTAGAAGGCATGATGTATGGAAATGTTTGACCGTTTGGCAACAATAAACGGCTAAAACAACATATCTACTGGTAACTAGGCAATCCTCGTAGATTCCTATTATAAATTTCAATAATATTTCTCCCTAAATGCTTCCTTTTGGTGCTGGTAATCAGCGTTAGCGCGACAGCGGTCCCAGTATTCTTTAAAGATCGCAGCGGCTTTGGCTTTTTCACTGACTGCGGCATCTTTGGCGCGGGAAAGTACTTTGTTGCCTTTCCGTGGACTGCCTGATGAATAAGGATAAGCTTTCTGATCGTGCTCAGGGTCATCTCCTTCGACATATTTCCGGCCGCTTGGATGGTTAGCGTACCGACGGGCCCGGGTAAATCCCATCTGAATGTACTTACGTGCCATGTCGGCACCGACAAAATCTTTTTTTCTTAAATACTCCTCAAACATTTCATACAAAAGTTTTGCGGAGTTTTGGGCAATCTCTTCCGTTTTGAAGCGCCAGTGCGGGAGTAGCTCGCTCTTATACGGCTCTACCAGCAATACGCCCTGTTCCCCTACCCCGATCCGATATAGTTCGGGGTGAGCGCGAAAATCGACGGTGTCGAAATCGAGGTCGTAGTTGAATTTATTGCTCAAAATTTCAGGCGTAGGACGATAGTAGCTTGGTAACCCGCTGCTCCGAATCCGTTAGCAGGGAGTCTTCCGTAGTTGCGGCTTTGACGTACTTCTGAATACGCCCATCAGAATAGGCATTGGTAACCGATGGATGAACGTAGTATTTTTTGCAAACTGCCCTTGTATTGCCCAAGTGCTCGGCCACGGCGTCGAAACAGGCGTTGAGTTTACGTTTTAAGTCGGTTTCACTCGTAGGTGGTTCCAGCTGTTTGAGGTACTCAAAGGCCGTGACGGTTCCCATCCAGGTACGGAAATCTTTGGCCGTGAAACTACCACAGGTATGTTCGCGGATATATTCGTTGACGTGCCGGGCCTGCAACGAATGGCGTTTACCATTTTCGTCGAGGTACTGAAAAAGTCGCCGCCCCTTCATCTCCTTGAAGTGCTTCACCAGCCGGGCCAGCGAACGGTCGCGCAACGTGATGTCGTGTTTGATACTTTTTTTACCCTTGAATTTCAGCCGAATCGTACTTCCTTTCACCTCTACATGCCGGGCGTCGAGCGTAGTTAATCCAGAGGTACCATTCAGTACCCGATAGCGCTGGTTTCCTACCCGGATGCAGGTTTTCTCCATAAGTCGCACCGCCAGAGCAGTGGCCTTCCCGGCATGATCACCATGAGTACGCAGGTCGTGCTGAATCTGCTCGCGCAAATCGGGCAAGGCTTTGGCAAACCTGAGCAGTTTGAAGTACTTAGTATGGTTACGAATTTGGGTCCAGTGCTCGTGGTAGCGGTACTGCTTCCGACCCGCCTCGTCAATGCCCGTCGCTTGCAAATGCGCCTTCGGGTCTTTGCTGATCCAGACATCGTCCCAGGCTGGCGGCAATACCAGCGCCTTCATTCGCTTAATTTTTCGCTGATCTTTGCAGCGCTCACCTTTTTCATTGACAAAATAGAAGCCTTTACCTGCCCGCTTTCGGGTAAAGCCCGGCGCTACTTTGCAATCAATATAGTGAAGGCCGACGACCTCTGCCGTTTTTTCAGGGTCTTTGCGGATTTTTTTTAGTTCTTTGGGTGGCAGGTTCGGGATAATCGAGGCGCCAATAGGCATGGTCATATATGAAGCGAAATGGGGTGGTAGGAATTGAGTAATGTTTGCTTTAAAATATAATACCACCAACAAGTGCTTTCAGTTAATATTTTTTTCAAATTTTTAGATTCCATCCATGCATCTGATTTTCGTACTCTCTATTTTATTCGCTATGTCCATTCCAATCCATTTCCCAGAAGATTCTTCATTGATTAAAGAAGGCGCGACCTTGCAAAAATTGTCCGGCGAATTCGCGTTTACCGAAGGCCCGGCCGCCGATGCCGAGGGCAATGTATATTTTACCGACCAGCCCAATGATCGCATTATGAAGTGGAGCATCGACGGCCAACTAAGTACCTTTATGCAGCCATCAGGCCGCTCCAATGGGATGTACTTCGATCGAAAGGGCAAGCTATGGTCCTGCGCGGATGCAAATAATGAGCTTTGGATTATTGACAAAGAAAAAAAGAAAGAAACAGTAGCCGTCGGGGAGTACCAGGGCCAACGACTGAACGGGCCCAATGACGTGTGGGTGGCACCGGATGGCGGGGCATATATCACCGACCCATTCTATAAGCGGGATTGGTGGAATCATAGTGAGCAGCCGATTGAAATCCAGGGCGTGTACTTCTTGAGCAAAGACCACAGAACCCTCACGCGCGTAATCGAAGATTTTAAGAAACCCAACGGAATTGTGGGTACTCCCGATGGCAAAAAGCTGTATGTTACCGATATTGGTGACAGCAAAATCTACCACTACAAAATCAATAAGGACGGCTCTTTGAGTAATAAAACCCTGCTCTGCGAAGAACGCTCAGATGGAATAACGCTCGATGAAAAGGGCAATCTTTATATTACAAACAGCAACGGCGTGACAGCTTATAGTCCGGAAGGGAAAAAACTACTCAATATCCCGACAGGCGAAGGCTGGACCGCTAACGTTTGCTTCGGTGGTAAGGATCATAGCATCCTTTTCATTACTGCCAGTAAGGGTCTGTATTCTATGGAAATGAATGTGAAGGGAGTTAAGCCCTAACTCCTAATATTAGACCAGGTGTCGCGGTTGATTCTACCTTCCGCCAGCATCGGTATGCTACATCGTTCTCCCTTTTATATCAAGCTTAGTGAAAAAATCTACACAACTTTTCTATTCATTCGGAATATATCGTCCCGCCGCTTGTATTTTACTTTCCTTATTGACCAATATTCTGTTTTGTCAGAATTCATACGCCCAAAAAGGCGAGGTCCGCGGTCAAATTGTAGATTCTCAGACCGACGCACCTTTGCCATTTTCCAGCGTTCGTATTTACCAGGCCAACGACGGGGATAAACTGGTAACGGGTGATGTAGCGGACGAAGCAGGAAATTTCAAAGTACCTGTCAAGTATGGGAGGTACTTCGCGCTGATAGAATTTATGGGATATGAATCCCTGAAAACGCCCGAATTTGTTATTTCCAAGGATAAGCCTGACCAGGGTTTCGGAATGATAAAATTGGCATCCAGCACCAATACACTCGATGAGATAGTGGTACAGGCCGAGAAAAGTTCGATGGAATTATCACTGGACAAGCGTATTTTCAATGTTGGCAAGGATCTGGCTAATGCGGGTGGCACGGCTACCGATATTTTAAGCAACATTCCGTCCGTATCGGTAGACCCAGAGGGTGGCGTGAAGCTGCGCGGTAGTGGCAACGTCCGCATATTGGTAGACGGCAAACCTTCCGGTCTGGTGAGTTTTAAGGGCGGAAGCGGATTACAGCAATTACAGGGTAGTCTGATTGAGCGCGTTGAGATCATCACTAATCCTTCGGCCCGCTACGAAGCAGAGGGCATGGCAGGAATTATTAATATTATTCTGAAAAAAGAGCGAAAGGAAGGCTTCAACGGCTCTTTCGAAATTATTACGGGTCAACCCATCAATTACGGAGGCGCTGCCAATCTCAACTACCGCCACCGCAAAGTCAATTTCTTCATCAACTACGGCATCGCCTACCGCAAGTCGCCCTGGCGCAGTAATCAAGACCAGGAGGTATACCGCAACGATACGACGTTCATTTCCCAACAAAATGTGACAGGTCAGGTATTTGGATTTAACCAAAATATTCGCGGCGGACTTGATTTTTTCTTCACAGAGTCGAGCATTCTGACCGCCTCGTATCTCTTTCGTCGCAGTGATGCGGGCCGTGAAACGGATATTACGTACCGCGACTTTGTCAATTCGGTCAAAAATCCGGTGGGTACTACCTACCGGCGGCAAGAAGAAAAAGAGAAAGAGCCCAATTCGGAATATGTGCTAAGCTGGCGAAAACAATTTCTTCGGAAAGACCACGAATTGACCACCGAAGTACGGTTTCTGGATAACTGGGAAAGCTCCGATCAGACTTTTACACAGCGCACCGCACAGCTTGATGGTCAGGTAGATCCTACCAGCAATCAGTTGCAAAAAGCGTTGAACGATGAGTTTGAAAAGCAGCTCCTTTTCCAGGTGGACTATATCCAGCCGTTTGGTAAAGAGGGCAAATTCGAGGCGGGACTGCGAACGAGTTTCCGGGATATGGTTAACGATTATGTAGTGAATGAAAAAAACGAGCAAGGTGAGTTTGTACCATTGCCCGGTTTGCAGAATTACTTCATTTACAACGAGAACATCCATGCCGCTTACGGGATCGTTGGCAATAAAGCCCGGCGTTTTTCTTACCAGCTGGGAGTGCGGGCTGAGTACACCGACGTAGAAACGACCCTCCGCGAAACCAATGAAGTCAATCCTCGCCGTTATGCCAACCTTTTTCCGAGTGCCCACTTTACCTACAATCTACCGAAAGACAACGCCTTACAGCTCAGTTACAGCCGTCGCATCCGTCGGCCGGTTTATAACGATCTGAGCCCGTTTATGACCTTTGCCGATAGCCGTAATTTTTCCAGTGGCAATCCTAATCTTAACCCTGAATTCAGCAATGTTTTCGAACTGGGGCATATCAACTACTTCGATAAAGGTTCTTTTACTTCATCGGTTTATTACCGAATGACGGATGGGAAAATTGAACGAATCAGACAGGTAAACGCTGATGGTTTCTCGGTTACGAGACCCGAAAATCTGCTGTCAGAAAATTCTTATGGAATTGAATTTACGAGTTCGCTGCAGCCAACGAAATGGTGGAAAAATGATTTTAATTTCAATTTTTTTCACGCTAACATTGACGGCAGCAATATTCTAGACTCCTATAAAACCCAAACGTACAGCTGGTTTGTGCGGCAAACTTCACGTTTTACTTTGACCAATGGAATCGATACGCAACTACGTGCCAATTATGAAGCGCCACAAAAAACGGCCCAGGGAACACGGCAGGGCCTATTCTATTTAGATCTTTCGGCAAGCAAGGATATTTTCCAGGGAAAAGGCACACTCAATTTCAGCGTGTTGGACGTGCTGAATTCTCGTCGGTACCGCAGCATCACCGAGGGGCCAAACTTCTATACCTTCAATAACACTCAACGCAGGATGCGACAGATCAATCTAACCCTCAACTACCGCATCAATCAGAAAAAATCGACTAAACCAAAGAAGGAGGAGGAGTTTTGATTGGTAGTATGTAGGGACAGGCTACCATAAAAATAGCTCTTATCGGGGTGGCCTTGGGAGTTTTTTTAAACTACCTGCACAAAAAAATCCTTGCCCTCCCAATTCTGCGATTCATTCCAAAAGAAAGTAAAATCGATTCTACCGTTTTTCATGTTTTTTGTTGGAAGGTCGGCGAAGTGAATTCCAAGTTTGGTGTCGCTGGTGGAAATAGTTTGTTGGGTATTCCAGTCGTCATTCGACCAGTGGATCGTAGCGGATGCAGCGGTTTCTATTCTTAGTCCTTTGCCCTTTTCCAATGTATTAATCGGTTCATCGAAACGCCAGGCGGCTAGCTTGGACACCGTTTTTTTCTTGACATAGCGATTGTAAGCCGGCATGGGCATATCGAAGACTTTCTTTTCCTTTATTGAGCAGCACAGCTTTACATACTCCGAATGCGCCCAAACCAGCGGCATGGCCGACCCGGAAAATTTCCCAAAAAACAATTCGCGCTCTGGAATATCCTCCGCGTCCCAGACCTGTTCGGGAAACAGACCATTGTTTGCGAAGGATTCCATGGTCTGCAGCAACTTCACGGCGCCCTCCATATTTCCGGCGGCAATCTCGTAGTGTGCCCGTTCACCAGTCAATAACGGCCAGGCCCGGCCAATCCCCGTGCCATCGTATGGGCTACCATCCTCATGTTCGCCATACCCGTCATTATTGTACCGGTGCCAGCAGGGTCCGGTTGGCAATTCTACTTTAAGTACTTCATCGATTACTTTTATCGTATTAAGGATTCTGGGATCGTCTGCGGCTCGTAACCCAAAGCGCACCAGGGCCAGCGCATCTACCGAGACGAGTTCAGTCGCCAAAATGTCATTTTGCCCCTCCTTCTTGTTATTGAGTTCTACATACACGTTTTCCAATGCACTGGTATCCAGCCCACTTTGGTTGACCCGAATGTAATACCCTTCTACCCCCACTTTTTTGGCCAGCGTAGTTCCAGTGACATAGGTCCAGCGCTCTATATTGCCATTCCAGAGGTCGGCAGTCTCCCGACAGTACCTGGCCATTTCTTTTTCGCCATGGTCTTCTGCTATATCAGCCGCTACTACCAGCGCGGCAATCTCGGTGGCCAGTGTAAATGGAGTCCAACCAGCTTCTTCTTCCCACCGATCTTGTTTGGTACCAGGGCCATTCTGAATCAAAAACGAAACGGCTTTTTTGACCATCTTCCAGTAGTGATGCGTTGCTTCTGGGGCAAATGAATCGTGGCAGCGGCAAAGTTCTATCAGTAGAATCGGTAACGCCACCTGATCCATCTGTAATCCGGTCCAGTAGGGAATCCCTTCCAGCCACATGTTCTGGGACCAATTGCCTTTTTCTTCCTGAGTAGTGAGCAGGTACTTTAACACCCGAGCGGCCATCTCACCCGCACCTAGTGCTATCAAACCGCCTGACGACTCCACCAAATCACGTGGCCAAACCAGATGATAGCCGCCAATGTCGTCGTCGCCTTTTGAGAACCCCCAGGGAATTGACAAGCTGGCGATCATCGCACCGGGAAATCGCTTTGACTCATGCATCCTCAAAACGGCGGCACTCATGCGGAATAATTCGCCTACCTTTTCCTTGGAAGAATCAAGTTTTGCCAGAGAATCCTGCCAATCGTGCCATTCTTTCACGTAACGATTCTGCACTGCCTCAAATCCATCCGTCATGCTGGCGTAGGCACGATGGCCGGCTTCGGTAGGGTTTCGCCCAAAACCCAATACTAAAGTAAAAAAGTCATCCTCAACCTGATCGAATGCCACCTCAGCAGTGAGGGCCACGTTACCGTCTGGCGCCGTTTCGTACTCCCATGTCATCAGTTTATGGCGCTGCAAATCTTTCCAGCCATCCGACTTCCCAACATATCCAACCGAACGTTTTTTCCAGCCAACTGAGCAAGCCATCGCCAGACAAAGACTATCTCGCTGCGCATAAAGCATGGGGGTACCTTTGTATTCTCCCAGCCAGGCGTCATTTTCTGAACCCCGATTGCCAAGATGCGGAGCCAGAAGTACATAAAGATGATAATCGGCTTTCTTTTCCTTCAGCGCCTCAAACTTTACCCGCTGCAGCAGGGTATCGCGCAAAGGATCAGTCACGATCTCTTTGATAATGGAATAGCGCCCCTCCCGGCAAGTATTTGTCAGGATATAGGCAGGAACCCCGTCTTCCACTGTTTTTACTTCATGCTTTGCGTGTCGTTTTTCTTCTGAGAAGAAATTCTTTCCATCGGTAATGATTAGCCCCATATCCCGGATACAAGCCGAATCTTCCCGGGGAAAGTAAACCTCATTGACGATACCGTGGCTAAGCGTAAAACATACTTCAGAAGCCGCGTCGATAGAAGTACCGATACCGGACTTGGCGCTGGAAGTCCAGCGGGCCGGGATGCCTGGCGCACCGGGAGCAATTTTGGAATTGGGCATGGAATGGGATTAATTTAATTTGAATACGAGTACTTGAAAATACAATTTCTGAGCATAGGAGGTGAACATGATTCCTGCTAAAACCAGGGTTTCTGCTTTTCTTTGTATTTCAGATTCACAATATATAGTTATGCCCGTTCCATTGAAAAAAGTTCTTTTTATTGATCGCGATGGTACAATCATCGTCGAACCTATTTCCGACCAGCAGGTAGATTCGCTGGAAAAACTGGAATTTTTGCCAAAAGCAATCTCCAACCTTCGTCGCCTGGCCGAAGAAACAGATTTCGAACTTGTCATGGTTACCAATCAGGACGGTCTGGGAACCAGCTCTTTTCCGGAAGACACTTTTTGGCCCGCCCATAACAAAATGATGAAGACGTTAGAAGGCGAGAATGTTTTCTTTTCTGAAGTGATCATAGATAAAACATTTGCCGCTGACCATGCCAATACCCGCAAACCCGGCACAGGCCTGCTAACAAAGTACTTCAACGGAAATTACGATTTGGCCAATAGCTTTGTGATCGGTGACCGGCTAACGGATGTTCAGCTTGCCGTGAACCTGGGAACAAAAGCTATATTCATCGCTCCCCAAATTCCCGAAGAAGGTGTTTCACCAGCAATGAACGCTGCAATTTCGCTGGTTTCCGAGGATTGGGATGCCATTTTTGAAAAAATAAAACTTCCGGACCGCGTTGCCAATGTGCAACGGAACACGAACGAAACCGAAATTTCAATTAAGCTTAATCTGGATGGAAACGGGCAGTCCGCCATGAAAACGGGGCTGGGTTTTTTCGATCACATGCTGGATCAACTTGCGAAGCACTCAGGGGTTAATCTGGAAATTACGGTTAATGGCGATCTACATATTGACGAACACCATACCATCGAAGACACTGCCCTTGCTCTGGGAGAAGCTTTCCGACAAGCGCTTGGCGACAAACGCGGCACGAACCGCTATGGTTTTTTGCTTCCAATGGACGAAGCGCTCGCCCAGGTGGCAATCGATTTTTCAGGTCGCCCCTGGCTGGTTTGGGACGCTGAATTCCGCCGGGAAAAGATTGGTGAGATGCCTACGGAGATGTTCCACCATTTTTTCAAGTCGTTTTCAGATACCTCCCTGTGTAATCTCAATATCAAGGTAGAAGGCCAAAACGAACATCATAAAATAGAGGCCATTTTCAAGGCATTCGCCAAGGCGATCAAAATGGCCGTGGCACGGAATCATCAGGCGATGGATAGCTTACCTTCCACCAAAGGAGTCCTGTAATTTTTTTGTTAAAGATTCGCCATCCTGAATTTCTGTACGTATTTTTGCAGGAAATGCATACCTTTAAAAAACCGCGCTTGTTATGTTCATGAATATCGTTGCCCTTATTTTTTATACCCTTTTGCTAGGTTCTTCGTTTATCGTGGGCCGTTGGTTGGAAAGGCATGAGAAGGACTATGACCGCTATAAGCGTTCAAACTAAGAAATATCCATCGGACATTCTCTAGTAGCAAGATCTGCTATTTTACAATTAATAAACCTCATGAAGGTAGGACTTTTCATTTTTCTTTGGAGCTTTTGTCTTGTTGGCAGTATTGCCAACGGAAAAAAGTTCGTACAGGAAAATGAAACGAGTCAATGGGAAGATTGTGAGCCTGCTGATACCGATGAATCGGAAGTTCCCACATCTTTATTTACCGTTCTCCTGTATGGGAGAACGGTTTTTCATTTTTTTCCGGCATTCAAGTTCCGGTATATCTATACCATCTTCACTTTCAAGAAAATAGCGCTGGATAGTTTTTTTCCTCCGCCCGATTTTCTTCTCTACTGAGTCTTTTTCTCCCTGCTTTTGGGCGTTGATCTGAGGTTTCGGCTAGAAATCTCGATGGCTTATTTTACCTTGTAAGGCTCAAAAATCTGATTACTTACCGATCCTGGTATTGCATTTGCTTATTTTTACAAATAAGCAAATACGTGTGTACTTTATTCAATCAATATTTTATCTCAAATTTTATTTACTATGCCAAAGTCATATTCGCAAATATTTGAAAATAACCGTAAGTGGGTTGAAACCACGAATCAGGAAGATCCCACTTTTTTCAGCACTCTCGCACAGGGACAAAGCCCTCAATTCTTGTGGATTGGCTGCGCTGATAGCCGGGTTCCTGCCAACCAGATCACCGGTATGAGACCAGGTGATGTCTTCGTGCTGCGGAATATTGCGAATATGGTGGTACATACCGACATGAGCATGCTAAGTGTATTGGATTACGCCGTCAATGTACTTGAAGTTAAGCACATTATTGTGTGTGGACATTATGGTTGTGGTGGTATAAATGCTGCGATGGGGAACAAATCGGTGGGGCTGATCGATAACTGGCTTCGGCACATTAAAGACGTATACCGCCTGCATAAAGACGAACTGGATGCAATCGAGGATATGTCCAAGCGTAGCGACCGACTGGTTGAGTTAAACGTCCATGAACAGGTTAAGGATCTGGCAAAAACGTCTATTGTTCAAATGGCCTGGGCGCAGGATCGATTCCTGGAAATTCATGGCCTGGTTTACGACATTGCCAATGGTTTGTTAAAGGACCTCAATGTTATGACTGATAGCACCAGGGATATGGAAACTTTCTACGCCCTGTCGACGAATAAAAAGGACTGATACTTTATCAGTCCCCCTTCAAAACAAAAGAAATAACTAGCGAAGAATATGGCTGTTGACAATAAAGGGATATTTGCCCATTTAAAATCCGACTTTCCCTCCGGGCTAGTCGTTTATCTGGTGGCGCTTCCACTCTGTCTTGGTGTTGCACTTGCGTCAACGGGCGATCCTAACCGACTCTTTTCCGGAATTATCGCCGGGATGGTCGGGGGTATAGTCGTGGGCGCCCTGAGTGGTTCAGCCCTTGGAGTTGCTGGTCCGGCGGCGGGTTTAGTAGTCATTATTCTGAGTGCATTGGATACATTGGGGAGCTTCGAAGCTTTTCTGCTCGCCGTGGTACTTTGCGGGCTAATCCAGTTGATCGCGGGATTTCTGAATGCGGGTATCATTGGCTACTATTTCCCTTCCTCTGTAATCAAGGGAATGTTAGCAGCCATTGGTATTACGCTTATTCTCAAAGAAATTCCTCATGCATTCGGCTATGATAAGGATTTCTTTGGCGATGAATCTTTTAATCAACCCGACGGACACAATACTTTCAGCGAATTGTATTATTCAGTTCGGTATAGTAGTACTGGAGCCATTATCATTTCGGTTGTCTCCTTAGCGGTACTTATTCTCTTCGAAAGGCCATTCATGAAGAGAATTCAATTGTTCCGCTTCTTGCCGGGAGCACTGTTTGTCGTAATTCTGGGTACAGCAATCAATATGTCTTTCGCAGCTTTTAAGCCCGAATGGGCGATGGGCGGCGAGCATTTGGTGAAACTACCTGTAGCCAACACGGCACAGGAATTCATCAGTTTTTTCAGTATGCCTGACTGGTCTTTCATCTCCAATCCTGATGTTTATACTGTGGCATTTACGCTGGCTATTGTGGCCAGTCTGGAGACACTACTATCGGTAGAGGCCACCGATAAGCTGGACCCGTACAAGCGCAATACCCCAACCAACCGTGAGCTAAAGGCGCAGGGAATAGGAAATATGGTTTCAGGACTCATTGGGGGGCTGCCCGTTACTCAGGTCATCATTCGCAGCTCGGCCAACATCGATTCCGGGGGCAAAACAAAAATGTCGACCATTACACATGGTACTTTGCTGCTAGTTTCGGCTATTTTTATACCCTATTTTCTAAACATGATTCCCCTGGCAGCGCTTGCAGCCGTACTTCTGCTGGTAGGCTATAAACTATCAAAGGTTTCGCTTTATAAGAAAATGTACGCTCTGGGTTGGGATCAGTTCCTTCCGTTTATAGTCACGATTGCAGCCATTCTGGTGACTGATTTGCTTAAAGGGATTGCCATAGGTATGGTAGTCGCTATATACTTTATTCTACGGAAGAATTACAAACACTCTTACCATTATAAAAAAGAGGAACACAAGGAAGGCGAAGTTATTACCTTACAACTCTCACAGGAGGTAACTTTTCTTAATAAGGGGAGTATTAACCACACTCTAAGTACTTTGCCACGCGATTGTACCGTCATTATTGATGGAACTAAGTCATTGAATATTGATTATGATGTGCTGGAGATTATTGAGGATTTCCGAAACCATACGGCTCCTTCCAGAAATATCACCGTTAAAACCGTCGGAATAAAAGGCGTATCCGTAATGAGCCATTGATGTAGATTTTGATTGGAAAATACTGTATTATTGAATAATCTAATTTTTCTTTACAGCCAAACATTTCTTCTTTATGCAAAAAGTAAAACGCGCATCAGTCTTGCTTATCCTTCTTACGGTTGGATTTACAAGCACTCAATGTTTTCCTGAAGACGATCTGGTTCCTATCTGCTATTATGGCGTCACTCAAATGGTAAGCCCCAAAATCGCCAAACGATATGAAAAGCTAGGCGCCACCAGGGGAGTTTGTGGCTCCGAAAACATTGTACCTCAAGTAACTAATTGAGTTTTTCAGCCTTGAATCCAAAAAGAGGCCCAGCCATCAAATGGCTGGGCCTCTTTTTGGATTCAGTTTATTATGATCACGCTGCCTTAACTTCTGAAATATTCGATCCGTTCATATATCCGCAGCCGATTTCTTGCCGATTGCAATTCGTTTTGAAGCGTATTTACCTTATTTAAAAGATTAAATACTACGTCGATAGCTTCAAGATTCAGGTTAAGATCCTGTTGCATTCTAATAATCTTCTCCACTTCACCGAGACTTTCCGTAGGAATAAATTTAGCTTCCTCAATGGATTCCATGCTAATTAGGCCTACTTCCTCAAGGTTGTTGAAAAAAGACATTTCAATCTCGTAGTGCGTGCACAGGACGGTCACTGGAACTAGGTCGTTGGTATTCATGATGCGCTCAGTTTAGCAAGTTCGGTAAATAAGTCTTTTTCTTTCTCCGTTAAGTTGGTTGGTATGTCTACCTGGTAGGTCAGATACAAATCGCCGAATGATCCTTCCTTTTTGTAGACAGGAAATCCCTTTCCTTTCAGCTTGACCTTTGTACCATTCTGGGTACCGGGTGGCACGGTAAGTTTTACTTTTCCATCGAAAGTATCGACAGTAATGTCACCACCCAAGATAGCGGTATAAAGATCAATTTTCACTACAGAGTAAAGATTATCTCCATCACGTTGGAAGGGAGTACGGTTCCCAATGGAAAAAGTTATGTACAGGTCGCCCTTAGGGCCGCCGTTTGTGCCTTCACCACCGTATCCCGCTATTTTAATCACCTGCCCATCCGAAACGCCTGCCGGGATAGTCAGGCGGATATTTTTCCCGTTGATTGTAATCGTACGTTTGTGGGTTTCGAACACCTCGCGCAGATCAAGTTGGAGCTCTGCCTGATAATCCTGCCCTTTAAATTTGGTACTTCCTCCCCAGGAACCCGACGAAGCACCACCAAAAGAAGAAGCTCCGCTCCCAAACATCGACTCGAAAAAATCAGAAAAATCACCACCTGAAAAATTGCCACCTCCCTCAAAACCACCAGTCCGGCTCGAGCGGCTATATTGTCTCTGTTGCCCAGCTTTCTCAAATTCCTCGGCATGTTTCCAATCTTTACCGTATTTATCATACTTCTTCCGGTTCTCAGGGTCGCTTAACACCTGATTTGCCTCGTTTATTTGTTGAAATTTTTTCTCGGCATCTTTATCATTCGGGTTAATATCAGGATGATGCTTTCTTGCCAGTTTACGATAGGCCTTTTTAATTTCAGCCTCGGTAGCGTCCTTTTTTACGCCCAGCACATTATAATAATCGATGTACTCCATTCAGATATTATTCGGGTTTATAACACTCAAATTGTTAACTCAAGTACAAGCCAAAATATCATACCCGATCATATGCAGGTAGTTTGGTTTGCATTTTCAGTATTCAAAATTACTAAGGAATTCAATAAAAAGACAATCAGATTGGCAAGATATATCTCACCCATTTTACATTCAGATTATTGAATATTGCAACCAAAAAAGAGCAACAAGACTTAGGTTTTTGGTTTGTTATTTGATATGTAAAAAAAAATAATGCAATATTTGCGAAACATAAAACATCAATAATCCCCATTATGAAAGCAAAAGAAATTCGTTTCTTTTCTCCCGAAGAGAACGTCGCCCCAAAGAACAAACCGGAAGCAGCTTCCAAATCTTACACGACCGGCTACATTACCTCAACCGGAAAAGTTATTATTCCTCAGAAATCAGCCGAAGAAGTCGGTATTGATCCTAAGAACTCAGCGTTCATGATTGGCATGCCGGAAAACAAACGTAAGCTAAAATCTTTATTTCTTGTACCTGCGCCCCGCGAAGCCGAAGGAGTGTTTGAAATGGAAGAAAGCGGTCGCAATTTTTATTTTCCACTTGGCGTAATTTTGGAAAAAGGAGGACTAGATGTAAAAAACAATAAATATACTTTCGACATCAAATCGTTTGAATATGATGGCACCACTGCCTTTGAGTTGAAATTGGATGCCCCTACCCCAAAGACAAAACGCCCGGGTCGTAAGCCCAAAAACCAGGATTAATTTTTGGGATTTTTATTGCAAAAGGTGATATCGTTTTGATTCTTTGAAAATCGGTATCACCTTTTTTTAATTCATACAGTATATTCTTTTTGCTGGCCTTCCCCTTTAATTTTTTACTGCAAAAGAACAGGAAATACTATCCGTATTTTACGCCTCAAAGGGATCATCCTCTACAATTGCATAATGGTAATTGTCCTTCCATTCGCCTCGAATCGGTAAAATCTTGCGGTGAAGACCTTCGCGCGTCATTCCCGCTTTTTCCAGAACCCGGATCGACCGGTTATTTTCGGTTGCTACTCCGGCATGGATACGGTGCAGTTTTAATTCTTTGAATCCGAATGCGATAATACATTTTACCAGTTCGGTTCCGTAGCCTTTTTCCCAAAAATGAGGTAGCAGGCTGTAATGTATTTCACCTTGCCTGAAACGATCGCCTGACAACGATATTCCCGCCTCTCCCATGAAGTACTCCCCCTCGGCGGCCCATACTGTCCAGGCAAATTGGGACCGTTCCTCTGACTCCCGGTCTTCAACGGCAGATAGTATTACTTCAATAGTATCACCTGTATGTCTTGGAATTCCGATAGTATTAAATTGTTCGACTTCTTGCAGACAATGCAATCGGTGAATGAGATCCACATCGTCCAGGGTCATTTCTTTCAAAATCAGGCGTTTGGTAAATAACTCCATGTGATTAAAATAAAAAGATACTTTAAACTATTTGGACCGACTTATAGTCAGAATCAATAATTTTCACTAATTGAATAAATTATATCAATTCGGCCATTCTAATAAATTGAATTTTTCCAAAAGCCAAAGTTTGAATAATCAATGTTAAAAAATTCTATTAGCCGCCGTAATTTTTTGAAGGCCGGGCCCGTATTGGTAGCTACTGGATTTTCATTTCGTACTGAGACCAAAATTAAAGTTTATCACATTGGTCTGCAGCTCAATTCAATACGGGAGGCGATGCTTGAAAACCCAGTTTCGACATTAGAGTCCATTGCCAAGATTGGTTATAAGGAGGTTGAGCATGCCCACTATATAGGTCATCATTTTTATGGTTTTCAGGCGTCGGAATTTAGTAAGATTTTAAAAAGCTATGGCCTGGCAATGCCTACCTCTCAAACTATTTTTCGCAAGGAACATTGGCTAGAGGCAAATAACGATGTGAGTGATTCGTGGAAAAAGACAATTGAGGACGCCTTGATTATAGGCCAGGAGTACCTTTTTTCACCCTGGTTTGATTGGGATCTCCGGCAACCTGAGGAGATGAAGCGAGGAATAGCAGCATATGAACATTGTGGCGAGATTTGCCGGGCAGCCGGGTTGCGATTTGGCTTCCACAATCATTCTAGTGAGTTTGAAATCGAATACGCCGGAGCACCAGTTTACGAATATATGTTGGACAATTGGGACCTGACTTACGTTTGCCAGCAAATGGACCTTTGCAATATGGTCATAGTCGGAGCGGATCCAATGTATTGGCTGCGCCGTTATCCGCATCAGTTTGAGTCGATGCATGTTAAAGACAAGGCGCCTGGTAAAAATGAAAGTACCTTGCTAGGGGCTGGCACGCTCGACCTAGAATCCATTCTGGCTTTTGCCAAAAAGCATACTCCTGTAAAGTACTGGGTCATTGAGCAGGAGTCTTTTGAAGCCAAGGCTCCTCTGGAATCCGCAGCCTATAATTTGAGAAAATTTAAAGAATATGGGTTTATATAAAAACCTACACTTAATCACTCATTCTGCTTTTCGAGGAGTTCACGACGATGTAGCATGGGTTCATCGTTAAAACCTAGATGGGTAATAGCTACAATGTTAAATTTGTCTTAGAAACTTGAACTATAACAAATTTAACTCGAATCATGGAAAAAGAACGCAACGAGTACTTGTGGAGAATTGCTAAACTCCGCGTCAAATTTAAAGAAAGCGCGATTGCATACGTGGCAGTCAATGCACTGCTGATAGGAATCTGGTATTTCGTAAGTGGCCCCCGAAATTTTTTCTGGCCGGGCTTCCCACTATTCTTTTGGGGCTTAGGTCTCGGCACAGAATATTATCGCGCTTACGTCGACCGGGGGGATTCAGTGAAGCGTGAATACGAAAAAATGATTCAGGAGAAGCAGCTTTAGAAGTTTTGGGTACTAATTTATTTTAATTGCTCTTTAAAGAGTTGCCTCTCCAGATTCAATTATACTGTCACCTGTTGATAAACTACTCTACTCTTTCGCCCCAAATCATTCTTTTCAACACAACTTCTTCCCTTTCAATTATGGAAAATCAACGCAATGAATATATCTGGAAAAAAGCCCAGAGGCGAGTCGCATTCAAGCGTCATGCTACTACTTACCTCGTCGTTAATGTAGGGTTTTGGATTATTTTTCTAGCTATGCGAAGCCAACCTTGGGGTGAAAGAATTCACCCCTGGCCAATCTGGCCGATGCTTGGCTGGGGCATAGGACTGGCTTCTCATTATTTTGCCACCTATGGCAATGAAGATCAGCAGCGAAAGATAGAAAACGAATATAATAAACTGATGGAAAGCAGATAGTTCAAAGGTACTATTGTGGGTTATACCCTTTTGGTAGCCTGAATACAATTCCGCTTTGATATTCTTAAGACTCGAAAACTTTATACGGCCACGGGTGCCTTTATGGCGGGCCAGGGATCATAGTTTTCCAGCGTAAAGTCCTCGTACCTAAAATCGAGGACTTTCTTTATTTCGGGATTCAGCCGCATAGTCGGCATCGGCAGTATGGCCCGGCCAAGCTGCTGTTCAACCTGCTGCAGATGATTGAGATAGAGGTGCGTGTCGCCGCCCGTCCAAACAAAATCGCCAAGGCCAAGATCACACTCCTGCGCTACCATCATGGTAAGGAGCGCATAACTGGCAATATTGAAAGGTACCCCAAGGAATACATCGGCACTTCGCTGATAGAGTTGACAGGAAAGTTTACCATCGGCAACGTAAAACTGGAACAGGGCGTGACAGGGCTGTAGAGCCATTTTTGGCAGATCTGCCGGATTCCAGGCCGAAATTATTATACGTCGAGAATCGGGGTTGGTTTTCAACTGATCCAGAACTTGCTGTAGCTGGTCAATTTTCTGGCCGTCAGGTGCTGTCCAGCTCCGCCACTGCTGTCCATAGACCGGACCAAGGTCACCATTTTCATCGGCCCACTCGTCCCATATCTTCACGCCGTTTTCCTTCAAATACCCAATATTGGTTTCGCCTTTAAGAAACCATAGCAATTCATGGATAATCGATTTGGTATGTACTTTTTTGGTTGTGACCAGCGGAAATCTCGCTGCCAGATCGAAACGCATTTGATAGCCAAATACACTTATAGTACCCGTACCAGTACGGTCAGTTTTACGAGTTCCGTGGTCGAGGATATGCTGGAGAAGATCGTGGTATTGCTGCAAGGTCTGTGGTTGATTAGAGTTTTCTTTTAGGGTAGTAAAATAAGATTTTTTAATCTACCTGGTCCAGAGATTCTTTTTCGTCATGACTCCAAAGTTACGCTATGCGTTATGGTAGCTGAACCTTCGAACTGGGCGGTAGCTGAGCAATATTTTTCCATTGAAAGCTGAATGGCCCGATCTACCTTATCAGCCTCCAGATTTTTACCTTTCAGGATAAAGTTCAAATTAATGGTTCGATATGGCTTTCGTAAAGTACCTTCTTCCTGTTCCCGATCGCCTTCGGCTACTATCCTAAATTCCGTCACGTCCTGTCGCTGCTTTTTTAGTATCATGACTATATCAATGGCACTACAGCTGGCCAATCCCATCAATAATAATTCCATCGGACGTACTCCGGCATTATGACCGCCAATTTCGGGCGAGCCGTCCATGTGGATGGTCACGTCGGATGATCCACTCCCTTCAAAGTGAAACGCATCATCTACGCGTACTAATTCAATTTTCATAGCTTGAAATTTTCGCCTACCTTGTAAACCACAAAAGTCGCACTACTTTCTGAAAGTGGCAAAATTCTGTAGCTACGGATTGCGTATAACTACTTTTCATAAAAAGGATGTGACAATAAGTACCTTTATGGTTTCAATCTGTAAGAAACCGTCGATTTATTAACAAATTAAAAATCCTATTGCAAACTACCCTCCCTGACCTCCGACTCGCTGTGCTGATCGATGCAGATAATGTCCCTTCAGCCAATATAAAATCTATGCTTGAGGAAATCGCCAAATACGGTACCCCCACCTTTAAGCGAATTTACGGTGACTGGACCAACCCACGCGTTACGAGTTGGAAAACGGTATTGCTGGACAACGCCATTACCCCGATTCAGCAATACAGCTATACTCAGGGCAAGAACGCTACCGACTCCGCAATGATCATCGACGCCATGGACATCCTTTACACGGGCCGTGTGGATGGTTTCTGTCTGGTATCCAGCGATAGCGACTTTACTCGCCTGGCTATCAGGCTGAGGGAAGCCGGCATGAAAGTATTTGGAATGGGTGAACAAAAAACGCCATCAGCCTTTACTTCTGCCTGTGATCGATTTATTTATATTGAAATTCTAACTAAAAAAGAAGAAAAGAAGCCTGCCAGTAAAACCCGAACAACAACATCCAAGAAAACAAGTGATGATAAGATTGACCCTAAATTGCTGGCACTGCTTACCGACAGTGTGGACGATCTGGCAGACGAAGACGGCTGGACTTTCCTGGGCGAACTGGGAAATTTGTTAATAAAAAAACAGCCTAGTTTTGACTCCCGAAACTACGGCTTTGACAAATTGTTACCTCTCATCAAGAGTTTCCGGCAATTCGAAGTGGATGAGCGTCCTACGGCAAATGGAAAGATCCGTCATGTTTTTGTTCGGAATAAGTAGTCTGGAAACCAGATTTTGAGTATAAAATAAAAACTCACCAAATCCATCTATGCTTAAATCTTCCTTGCCGTTCGTTTGCCTGTTTTCCCTTCTGACCTGTTTTACCGGACCTGCTTTATCGCAGGTTGGCCCTAAGGTCCCAAAAGTCAGTTTAGTTTCAGAGGAATTTGTTTACGAAACTGCGCCTTTCCCTTCCTGCCATGCTTCCACCCTGGTGGAAGTAGCGCCCGGACAATGGCTCTCGGCCTGGTTCGGCGGGACAGACGAAGGTAATAAGGATGTAGGTATCTGGTTATCCCAAAGTAAAAATGGTAAATGGAGCCCCCCCATTTTAATGGCAGAGGGGATCATTGACGCCAACACCCGCTATCCGTGCTGGAACCCGGTACTTTTCAAGTCCCAGGCAGGAAAAACCTTCTTATTCTATAAAGTGGGACCTTCTCCCCGCGAGTGGTGGGGTATGTTGCGTACCTCGACTGATAACGGCAAATCCTGGAGCCAACCTGAGCGCTTGCCAGACGGCATACTTGGACCAATCAAGAATAAACCAATTCAATTGGCCAACGGGACTATCCTAAGCCCTTCAAGTACCGAAACCAGGGAGAGCTGGAAGGCGCACATCGAGCGTTCTGTGGATTCGGGTAAAACGTGGGATCTCGTGCCCGTTGACCCAAAAACGGAGTATGATGTGATACAGGGAAGTATTTTGACCTACCCCGGTCAAAAATTGCAGATGCTTTGCCGTAGCAAGCAGGATCGACTAGCCGAAGTATGGTCGGAGGACGGAGGCAAAACTTGGGGAAACTTTACGTTGACCAATCTTCCTAATCCCAACTCTGGCACCGATGCCGTCACGCTGAAAAATGGTTGGCAAATGCTGGTACATAATCCATTGACCCGGGCCAGCAAATCAGACAATGGCAGGCAGAAATTGGTAGTTTCGGTATCCGAGGATGGTAAAAAATGGAAGGAAATGTACATTCTGGAAGATGAGCCAAAAGGCGAATTCAGCTACCCGGCCATCGTTCAGGCCGCCGACGGAACAGCCCATATTACATACACCTGGAATCGCCGGAAAATCCGACACGTGGTACTTAAGGTAGAAAAATAAAAAATACCGAACGATCGTGGGCTGTTGGTAGTTTTGGCAAAATACAATCCGACACCTTATGAAATATTCGATATTAGCACTGCTCATTTCAACTTTTTTCCTGTTTTTCTGCAAAAACAAATCCGAAAACGCGTTAGTCGCTTCCCCAGATATCGACGTTGAGGGTACTTATGTAGGCTATCGCTCACAGCAGCAAGGTCAGAAACTGGCGACGGATTCAATCAAAATCACTCTTCAGGTCACACGACTTAGCGATAATCAGGTTCAGATTTTACAGACTGTTCCCAATGAATTCAAATATATTGTGACCATCAATAATAATCATTTCACGTATGACCGTGGAATAGCGGAAGCTCCGTGCGGTGCAGCCAGCATCAGGGGTAAAGGCAGTTTCTATGAAAATTCAGTGTACTTGGAAGAAACCTTGATATGCACCAAAAACACAGCTGTACCGGATAGTTTCATTCGGCTGCGGGCGACAAAAAAATGACAGAACTCTTTTTGGGAGCAAAAAATAGAATCAATTACTGTCAATATTAAAATGCCTGGTAGCCCTACCATTTCGCCGCTACTGAAAATCAAACTCACTATCAATACTATGTGGACTGAAAAAGACAATAAGCTCTGCCGTAGTTTCAAGTTCAAGGATTTCCGAACTGCCTTCCTGTTCATGACACAAGTGGCCGAAATCGCCGAGTCGGAGAATCATCATCCCTGGTGGTCTAATATGTACAACGAAGTCGATTTCAAACTTTCGACTCACGACGCTGGTGATACAGTGACCGAGAAAGACCGGAAACTGGCCGCGGCTATCGATCTCCTTTGGGAAAATAGGGTGGATTAATGAAACTTTACTTAGTACCTACGCCCATTGGCAATCTGGAAGACATCACTTTACGGGCGATTAATGTGCTGAAAAGTGTGGATGTGGTACTGGCAGAAGACACCCGAACTTCGGGGCATCTGCTGAAACACCTGGGCATTGGAAAGCCGATGCAAAGCTACCATATTCACAACGAACACCAGACCATTGTACGGCTCACCGAGAGACTGTTAAAGGGCGAAACAATGGCGCTCATATCTGACGCCGGGACCCCTGCCATATCCGATCCGGGCTTTTTGCTGGTGCGGGAATGTATTAAGTTGGGTATTGCGGTGGAGTGCCTTCCCGGCCCTACGGCTTTTGTACCGGCGCTGGTAAACTCCGGTCTTCCCGCTGACCGATTTACATTCGAAGGCTTTTTGCCGCACAAAAAGGGCCGGCAAACCCGGTTGAAAGAATTGGCAGAAGAAACCCGGACAATGATCTTTTATGAATCACCGCATCGATTGTTAAAGAGTCTCGGGCAACTGGCCGAGTACTTTGGCGATGACCGGCCCGCCAGCGTTTCCCGGGAATTAACAAAGCTTTACGAAGAGAATGTCCGTGGGACATTGAGCGAAATAATCACGTACTTTACCGAAAAAACAATTAAGGGAGAGATCGTCATTGTGATCGCCGGTAAAAAATCATGAGTGGAGTACTTTTATTATGAATAATGTGTTTTTTTGCTCCAATTGGCCTACTGTCCGGGCCACCAGCAAGGCTAAATCGAGCTTGCTTTTTTTCCTCTTTTTTATCGTTCCGTTTTCTTTGAAGGCCCAGACCCAGCTTAGCCCACAAGCTAAGGTGAGTCTGATTACCGTGGGACCGGGGGAGGAGTTATATTCAAGTTTTGGCCATAGTGCTTTATGGATTTATGATCCCATCTATCAGCTAGATCGCGCATACAGCTATGGTACTTTTAGCTTTCAGGAAGGCAATTTCTACGTAAAATTCCTGCGTGGTACCTTACCCTACACCATCTCCGTCAATCCTCTTATGCCGCAATTCTATTATTGGCAACAGGAAAACCGGAGTGTGAAGGAGCAGGAACTGAATCTTTCATCAGCCGAGAAACAGCGATTGTACGAGTTTCTGGAAACCAACCTTCTTCCCCAGAATCGCGAGTACCAATACAAATTTTTCTACGACAACTGCTCCACTCGCCTGGCCGACGCGCTTAAAGCCGCGGCGGGTGAGCGCCTGATTTTCCCCGGCTATACTTCCGATACTTTAAGTTTCAGGCAGTGGATTGACAAATACGCCTACGAGCAAAAGCCCTGGTCCGACTTCGGGATGGACCTGGCCATTGGTTCACCCGCCGACGAAATTGCCAATCCACAGCAAGCCACTTTTCTTCCCGACAACCTGAGCGCAGCTTTTGACAATGCACAGATCAAAACCGACAGTACCGTCATGCCACTAGTGACCGATACTCGAGAACTTTACACTGCTATACCCGAAGTAGAACATGGCTGGCTAACCCCAAAGGTTTTCTTCTGGGCGCTGGCAATTCTGGTAGCAGCCTTTACGATCTGGCAAATAAAAACTGAAAATCTCACCTTCATCTTTGACAAAGTACTCTTCACCGTCGTTGGCCTCACGGGATGGCTCATTCTGGCGCTTTGGTTCGGGACCAACCATGGAGTTACGACCTGGAACTGGGATATTTTATGGGCATTCCCACTTTGGATGCCCATTGTCTTTATGTTTTCAAAATATAAAAAACCCGCCTGGTTTTCGTGGTATTTAATCGCCTATGGCGTCCTGTTGCTGTGTGCTACCGGAAATCTGTTGAAACATAACTACGTACTTATTCCTATTCTACTGATTTTGGTATTGAGGGTTTATTATCTGAACAATTCGCTGGACAAAGTACCTGCATCCCCAAATGTATAGCTAACAGGCTGATTTTTAGCTAACTTTATTTTTTTTTAAGTACCCCAAACATGAATCTCGATAACCTCACCCAACAAACGATTGAAGTAGTTAAACAAGCATCTGCTTTCATTCAGCAGGAAGCGGCCATTTTTAAACAGGAAAAAGTCGAGTATAAGGACATCAACAATTTGGTGTCTTATGTAGATAAGGAAGCAGAAAAAATGCTGGTAAAAGGCCTGAACGCGATTTTGCCAGCGGCCAGTTTTATAACCGAAGAAGGTACTACCGGGCAGGCTCCTGATCTGGATGCACTCAATTGGATCATCGACCCGCTGGATGGCACGGCCAATTTTGTGCATGGCTTACCAATCTATTGTGTAAGCGTGGGTCTGGCGCGGGGAAAAGAACCACTGCTAGGCGTAATCCATGAACCAAGCCGCGACGAATTATTTTACGCCTGGCAGGGCGGTGGGGCCTGGTGCAACGGAGAGCGGATGCAGGTTTCACCGGCCAGTCACCTGGGAGAAAGTCTGTTGGCTACCGGCTTTCCCTATTACATATTCGACAAGCATGACCGATACATGAAAATTCTGGAAACACTGATGCGCCAAACCCATGGCCTCAGGCGATTGGGGGCCGCAGCTGTGGACCTCGCCTACGTAGCTGCTGGTCGTTTTGAAGGATTTTATGAATATAACTTGCAGTCATGGGATATGGCAGCAGGCGTGTTGCTAGTAAAGGAAGCGGGAGGAATTGTCACCGATTTTTCGGGATCTGATAACTACCTTTTCGGCGGCGATGTGATAGCAGCAGGACCTGTTCACGCCGAATTATTTGCGGTAATTGATGAAATTTTTTAAAATAAATACCGAATTTTTGTACTTTGTAACGAAGGCTGTAAATAACTCTGGAGAAGATAACTGACAAATTTGTAAGAAACTATACACCGCATTCATGCCAAAATTACTAGAACTAAGCACTTTTCATTCCGAATCAGGTAACCTGACCGTTTTTGAAAAGTTAATGCCCGGCACCATAAAACGTGTTTTTTATATTTACGGAGCCAGCCATATGCCTCGAGGCGGGCACCGTCATCATAAAACCTGGAATGCCCTGATTTGTCTACACGGAAAGTGCCGCGTATATGTCAATAATGGCGAGGAAGAAAAACATTTCAGTCTTGACAAGCCAAATACCTGCCTCATTCTGGAACCTAAAGATTGGCACACTATGGAAGACTTTTCAAATGATGCTATTCTTCTTGTCTTATCCAATGAGTATTATGCGGTAGAGGATTACATCGACGAGCCTTACGGCGAAGTACACTTTGCAGATACTTCAGAAAGTTCACATAACCAATAACTGCTCCCGCGCGAATTTCTATTATTCAGTCGCGTTTCCGCATGATTCCTTTCCTTGATTTAAAACAAATCAACCAACCGCATCTGGCTGGTATCGAAGCCGCCGTGCAAAGAGTAATGCGATCGGGCTGGTACGTGCTGGGCAATGAAGTTGAGAGTTTTGAGAAAAATTTCGCCACATACTGCGGCGCCGAGTATTGTATTGGCGTAGGGAATGGTTTAGATGCCCTCCAACTCATATTACAGGCTTATGATTTTGCCGATGGTAGTGAAGTTATAGTTCCGGCAAACACGTATATTGCTTCTGTATTGGCAGTCAGTTTTTTAGGCTTGACACCCGTTTGGGTAGAACCTGACTACTCCACAATGCTTCTCGATCCGGCATTGATTGAAGAAAAAATAACGCGCAAGACCAAGGCCATCTTGCCGGTTCATCTCTACGGAAGAAGCTGTAACATGGCGGCCATAGGTCAACTGGCCAGAAAGTACAATTTAATAGTTATAACTGATGCGGCGCAGGCCCACGGAGCTACGTATCAAGGAGAACGAGGGAATATTTTAGGAGACGCAGCGGCTTTCAGCTTCTATCCTACTAAAAATCTCGGGGCAATCGGCGATGGCGGAGCAGTAGTGACCTCTGATTCTGATCTTGCAGACAAAATCCGTCACTTGCGAAATTATGGTTCGCTCAAGAAATATGTGAACGAATACAAAGGCATCAATAGCCGGCTTGATGAAATTCAGGCCGCAGTTTTAAACGTAAAGCTGCCATATCTGAGTAGTGAAAATGAAAGACGCCGCCAAATTGCCCTTCGTTATCTGCATGAAATAAAACTACCCGGTCTGGAATTGCCTCCCGCTGACCAACCACAAGAAGATGTATGGCACCTTTTTGTCGTACGCCATCCTCAACGGGAAAAATTCATCAATTATCTGGAAACCAAAGGTATTCAGACCAATATCCACTACCCCTTACCTATCCACCACCAGAACGCTTATCAGGAATATCGCCACCTTTCATTCCCGATCACCGAGCAAATCCACCGGGAGGTAATTAGTCTTCCGCTTAATCCCGTCCTGATGGATGATGAGATCGAGTATATAATTAATACAATCAATCAGTATTCTGAAAGTTAAGCGATTAGCTTTTCCTATTTATTAAACTTCCCAATTCCAGTCATAGCTCTCAATTAACCTACTGACCATTGCCTACTGACAATTCTCTATCGGTAATTATTCCGGTCTACAACAGCGAAAACAGCATTGAACCGCTGCTAAACCGTTTGGCGGTCGCGTTGGCTGGAATTAATTTTGAGGTAATCCTGATCAATGACGGTAGCCGCGATGATTCAGAACGCATTTGCATCCGACTGGCAAACGAGCGCCCCGAAGTGAAACTACTAAGTTTAAGGCGTAATTTCGGAGAATTCAATGCTGTAATGTGCGGGCTTAACTATGCCCAAGGGAAGTACTGTGTCATGATTGATGACGACTTTCAGAATCCACCCGAGGAGATCCTGAAACTTATTGAAAAAGCCGAATCGGGAAATTATGGTGTTGTGTACACTTATTACGATAAGAAAGAACACGCCGCCTATCGGAACCTGGGTAGTAATATTGTCAATTGGGTCACGAGCTATCTGCTCGATAAGCCAAAAGATCTTTACCTATCGAGTTTCAAACTTATCAGGAAGGAGGTAGTAAAAGAAATAATTAAATATACCGGGCCATTTCCCTACATCGATGGTCTGATTTTCCGGGTCACCCGAAATATTGGTACTGTACAGGTAAAACATAATAAAAGGGAAGCCGGGCGCTCCAACTACACGCCTCGCAAATTGATCTCGCTGTTTCTCAACATTTTATTCTGCTATTCAGCGCTACCGATCCGGTTGTTTATGCCGGTTAGCCTCGGCCTGACTGGCCTGGGCATTCTTCTGTTAATGTTTCTATTTGGCCAATGGGTCATTGGACCCGATCCGAAAGGCTGGCAGGTAGTTACTGCCACTCTGATATTTATCGGGGGCATCCAGTGTACTTTGTTGAGTGTCCTGGGTGAGTATATCGGCAAGAGTTTTATGGCTCAGAGCGGCCAGCCTCAGTATGTTATTAAACATAAGATCGGATGGTAGATAATCGGGCCGAGTACCAAAGAATGCACGATTTGGAAGGTACTTTGTGGTGGTACCAAATCCTGCATGAGAAAATTCTGCACCAGATTAGCCGTCGTTTTCAACCGGCTGATAACCCGGCTATCCTGGATGCAGCCTGCGGTACCGGTGGCTTAATATCATATTTGCAAAAACACGGTTTTCAGAACATTAGCGGTTTCGACTATTCACGCCACGCCGTGGCATTTTCGCAGGAGCGCGGCCTCAACGTGTCGTTTGGAGATTTGCGAAAGGTTTCTGACTATCGCCCGGATGTACAATATGATGTAATAATCTGTAACGACGCCCTGTATTTTCTGAATGATCAGGAAATAGAATCGGCTCTCGCTGATTTTAAGGCAAAATTGAAACCGGACGGAATCCTGCTCATTAATATCCATGCGCACGAAGCATTTAGTGGTACCCATGACGTGGCAGTGGGAAGCACGCGGCGATTTGTACTATCAGATTTCATCGGCTATGCCAAAATGGCTGGCTTGAAGATAAAGTACCATACCTATTGGCCTTTTGTCCTTTCTTTACCCATTTGGGTAGTTCGTAAGTGGCAACGCTACCAGCTTCGCCGGGGAAAGATCGACGTGCAAACTCTTGAATCGGATGTGCAATATCCCGGCGATTTCCTGAATAGCATTTTGCATTTCCTGACAAAATCCGAACAGGCTTTACTACGCAGAGGCCCCATCGGCAGTTCGCTTTTCCTGACGTTACAGGCTGAGTGATACTTCTGATTGGCTGCGGGCGTCACAAAATGATTCCTTAAATTTGCCTGTCAGCCACCTCCTAAACTTAATAACAAGCATGGACCTAGAATCCTTAAAATATCCCATTGGTCGTTTCAAAGCATCCGAAACCTACCCACCCGAAGACGTCAGGACTAATATCCAAATTATCAGTGCCCTGCCCTCAAAATTCATCAACTTGCTGGGCGGCTGGACCGAGGAACAATATGACACCCCCTACCGACCAGATGGTTGGACGATTCGCCAGCTCATTCATCATGTGGCCGATAGTCATATCAACGCCTATGTTCGTTTTCGCTTGGCCCTGACCGAGGAAAATCCCACGATTAAGCCATATAAAGAAGACCGCTGGGCCGAACTTCCCGATGCCAAAACGGCTCCCGTAGATTTATCGCTGCAATTGATGAAGAATGTCCACCTGCGCTGGGTGCTGCTAATGAACTCTATGGATGCCAACGACTTGGCGCGCACCTACACCCACCCCGAGTCCGGTCGCACATTCCCCCTGGATCAAGTCATTGCCCTCTATGCCTGGCATAGCGAACATCACTACCAGCACGCTTACACCCTGGCCGAAAGGGAAGGCTGGCGGTAATCAATCAAGTATTGCTGGTTCAACATTTGACCGGGATGGCCGCATTTCATGGCAGTTGTAATTTTCAAAAGTGCTGGTATGGTTTTGTCACTTGATTACAAATACAAAACCTTAAACCAATAACGACAACATGGCAAACTTCAAAGAAATTATCAAATCAGAGCAACCAGTGCTGGTTGACTTCTTTGCCGAATGGTGTGGTCCCTGCAAAATGATGAAACCCGTTTTGGAAGAAGTGGCTAAGAAAATGGACGGCAAAGCCCGAATTCTAAAAGTAGATGTAGATAAAAACCAAAAAGCGGCAGCTCAGTATAAAATCCAGGGCGTTCCTACTCTGATCCTTTTTCAGGGCGGGAAAATCAAATGGCGTCAGTCGGGGTATGTGGATGCCCGCCAGCTGAGTAGTGTCATCGAAAAGTACACGGAACCGAATAATTAATTTATTCTTTTAGATTCCCAATTCCCCTTCTTTACGAATGAGTAAGCTATATAGCATTGCTACCAATACATGCCCGAAGTGCAATGTGGGGGCGTTTTTCAAGACAAATAATCCCTACGACTTAAAGAATTTCGACAAACTCAATTCCTATTGTGAGTATTGCGGTGAGTCATTTAAGCGTGAACCGGGTTTTTACATCGGTGCAATGTACATAAGTTATGCGCTTACTGTCGCCATGACAGTTACGGCATTCGTGGGTTTCGTACTTATTTTTGACTTTAAAATTGAATACGTACTTGCCGGATTGATTCTGGCAATTCTCCTGCTTCTGCCGATACTTTTTCGCACCGCAAGAATCATCTGGATAAATATTTTTGTTAAATACAATCCCGAGAAAAATGAAATGGCCAAGCAAATGAGGTCTACCAAAGAAGCGGCTTAGCTTTCAGTACTTTCCAACAAATCGTAAGGAAGAAATTCGTCGACATTCTGACCATACCGATGCAGGTCACGAATAATACTTGAACTTATTGGCGCCAAATGCGGTGAAGTGATCAGGAAAACCGTTTCGATTTCTTCGTACACAAAACGATTGACCTGCGAAATTCCGTTTTCGTATTCAAAATCGGTTGTATTTCGCAGTCCCCGCAACAGAAATCTCGCTCCTAACTCCCGGGCAACGCGAGCCGTCAGATCGTCATAAGCAATCACTTTAACGCTTTCATAATCCGAGAAGCACGCCTCGATATGAAACTTCATGGTTTGTAATGGGAAATAGCGCTTTTTATTAACATTATTCCCAATCCCGATAATCACCTGATCGAAAAGTGCGAGGGCACGCAGTACTATATCTTCGTGGCCTTTGGTGAAAGGATCGAACGAACCGGGAAAGAGGGCAATTCTCATTGAGCTTGCAGTTGACAGTTCTGAATTCCCCTAATTAAGTCGGGGGAAATTTTACGATTGAACCAGGTATGTGTTTAGTAAGGCAAAGTACCTATGCTCGGGTATATCTTCGAAACTTTCGATGTAGGTGAGCGTAGTTGGTTTTATTCCAAAACGGAGTGATGGCAGAAATTTCGCCAACTCAATGTAAATATCTGAGTAGGGAGTAATTTCACCGTAAAGCTTGACTTTGACTTCATCAGGCAAAATCTCCAATTGATTCATACTAAAAAGTACTAAGTAAGTCAGTTCCAGAGGGTTTTGATAAGGGAATCGATTACAAAATTTAAGCTGCTTATTATCAGAATAAATCAGCGTGAAATGATTCTCCTCCATATGAATTGTAAGGAGTTTCTTTTCTTCATACTCGGAATGACTCACCACCGTACCGATGACCAATGGACTGGTAAGATGGTAGAATTCAATATGTTGCAATGGAAAAAGTCCTAGTAGCCAGTCGGACCACTGATTGGGAATCGTAAAGATGGTCTGGGCATTAACATAGGGTACCAGGTGAGATAGTACCCGATCTTTTTCGGAGGAATCATGACCGGTTGCCAATTGCAGGTAATCGCTGGCATATTCCCGCCGGAACAGTGAAACCGGAATCATGGTAAAGTCGTGGGTATTTACCGCAACCCGGACGTCCTTCCATTGATCGGATAAGAGATGGGGATGCTCTAATGCAATAGTTTTTAACTTTTCAAGATATTCCTCTTCGTTAAGAAAAGTATCGAAAGCATAATCCTCAAGCCAAAGGCAGGCCATGGTATCAGCCTGAACAAAGCAAAAACGAAACCTCGATTCGTCGACTTCAATGCAGAGGGTACACTTGGCAATGCTTTTTGTGTCAAAGTCCGGATCAGCCACTTTTACAGTAGGAAGCAGCGTTTTCTCGACGTTTTGGAGCATTGGCAAATCTGAACTCATAGTTAAGCGTTAGCAGTCATATTGCTTGATAAATATCCCTTCAAGGTATAAATGTCATCCAAAGTATCACAGTACTGAAATAATCGATGGACTTCATCCTGCGGGTAGGCTTTTATTTGTTGGAAAGTCATTAATTCTACCTCCGTAATAATCTGAGTACCTTCTACCATTTCCGGATCATAGCCAAGCTTTATAGCTCCGCCGACAATGCTCACATTGAAAAACAACTCCATGGCATGTAAGGGGGGATGCATGAATTCACTGACAAACATCAATTCCCCTGCTTCTATGAGGAGTCCGGTCTCTTCCAGGAACTCTCTTTCAAGAGCCTGATGAGCCGTTTCTGAAAACTGTATGCCACCACCCGGAGGGCACCAGAAGGTGTCGGTGACGCCGATCCCCCGGTGTCTGACCATCAGGATTTTTTCATCTATTACGCAAATCCCGCAGACCCGCGTTCTCAATCGGTTTCCGTAAAGTCGGAGTACTTCTTCCCTTGCCTTATCCACTTCGTTGTTGGTAGTTGGGCCGCAAAGATAGGTAAGTCCGGCGCAATGCCTGCTGCCGGTTCAATAAGGATTGCCCGTGATGTAGCTTTCCAGTGAGCGAATATGGGCTCGTTGCTCACGGATAATCATCGTCACGATGTCATTGATCGATATAATCCCTACCAGTTCGCCGTCTTTCGTAACCGGTAAGTGGCGAATATGCTTGTCAGACATTATCCCCATACACTCCTGCAAGTTTTGCTCGGTCTCGACGGTAATTACCTTGCTGGTCATTACGTCCTTAATGAGCGTGTCTTTGGAAGCGCGTCCCCGTAAAATACCTTTACGAGCGTAGTCACGCTCCGAAAATATGCCAACCATTTTACCGTTCTCCATTACCAATACTGCACCAATATTCTTGGATTCCATAATTTCCAGCGCGTCGTAAACGGTCTGCTCAGGTCCCACTGAGTATATTTTGTCGATTTCCTTGCCCGCCAGGATTTGGTGTACTTGCATAATGTGTCTGATTGAAGGTTAGGAGTTGATTTTTCGAACTAATATAATGGTAAGATTTCAGTAAGTCCAGATTTTCGGGATTATACCGTTAATTTTGGCGCAAATTTCTTGATCTGACCACGCCATGTCTGACGACCTGCTCCCTTCCGAAGTACTTACCAAACGTTTTCCCTTCCGGCCCACCGAAAGCCAGGCTCGTTTTTTTGAAAAAATGAATGATTTTCTGGTCGAGGAAGAGGGGCTGGAACGTTACCGGGATGCGTTTGTGCTCAAAGGTTACGCGGGTACTGGCAAAACGACAATCATTAGTTCGATAATAAAGTCGGTTCGGAAGTTTGGGCTAAAAGCAGTCCTGCTGGCCCCGACCGGACGGGCAGCTAAGGTGATGTCCAGCTATTCCAAACGGAAGGCATTGACTATTCACAAGAAAATTTACCGCCAGACTTCCGATGCTTACTCCGGCGCTTTCGTGTTCGAACGACAGGATAACTACCACGAAGACACGCTGTTCATCGTGGATGAAGCCTCCATGATCAGCGACGATGCCGATTTTGGCAACCGAAGTTTGCTGGCTGATTTGGTGGATTACATTTATTCCAACCCCGGTAATAAACTCATGCTTGTGGGCGACATAGCGCAGTTACCTCCTGTCCGTAAGGAAATTAGTCCGGCCCTGGACAAAACCTACCTTGAAAAAACCTACTACCTATCTGTTTCGGAGGAGGAACTTACCGAGGTCATGCGGCAGGGAGAGGAGTCCGGTATTCTGTCAAACGCGACCGATCTCCGCAATCAATTGGCCACCCAAGCGCCTGAAATTCAAATCTCGACCAGGAGATTCACTGATATTTTTCGGATGACGGGCGAAAAACTGGAAGACGGGCTGCGCTATGCCTACGATAAGTACGGAGTCGAGAACACGATCATTATCACGCGCTCCAACAAGGCAGCAGTGAACTACAATGAGTACATCCGTCGTACCATTAATTTCAGTGAAGACGAGCTCGACGCCGGTGATCGATTGATGGTGGTTCGCAATAACTACACCGTTCTGGATGAGGATTCTCCCGTGGGCTTCATTGCCAATGGCGATTTCGTTGAATTGCTCAAAATCAAACGTACCGAGGAAATTCACGGTTTGCGTTTTGCTGATGCGATCCTGCGCCTGACTGACTACGACGACCAGCCGGAATTTGAAGCCAAAATTATGCTCAACACGCTGCACTCCTCCTCCCCTGCCCTCACGCAGGAAGAGAATAAAATGCTGTACGAGAGCGTCATGCAGGATTATTTTTTTATTAAATCAAAAAAAGAACGAACCGAAGCACTCCGAAAAGACCCCTACCTGAATGCTCTCCAGATCAAGTTTGCCTATGCCCTCACCTGTCACAAATCGCAGGGTGGGCAATGGAGCGCAGTATTTGTTGATCAGGGTTATCTTCCTCCCGATCAGGTAAATAGTGAATTTATTCGCTGGCTCTACACGGCTATCACCCGCGCCACCGATGAACTATTCCTAATGAACTTTCACGCCAATTTCTTCGCCTGATTTTTTGGCTTCACGGCGCGTCCTTTTATCAAAAAGTCTGACAAAATCCGGACTTTCGGTTTGCATCCACTTATCCCAGAAAGTAAAGTACAGCCCGTAGTTGTACCGAAACTGGGAATGATGCAGGCTATGGTGCGTGGCCCCAATCCACCAGCGACCAAACCAGTGCCGTTGAAAATCGCGTGGATACAGCTCCGTATTGAGGTGATTGATGGCGCTCGTAATGGTCATGATCGTCAGTACGATACCGATGGCGTAGGCATGTAACGGTAAAATAAAGGCCATTGCGGGAATGAATATTGCCTGAAAAGTACTCTCAATCGGATGGAAGGAAAAAGAAGTCCAGGCCGAAGTAGTGATACTATCGTGATGTACTTTGTGTACCAGTTTGTAGATTTTCGGCCGGTGCATCCAGCGATGGAGCCAATAATAGTAAGTTTCGTGAAAAAATAAGACAAGCAAAATACTCACCGGAAACCACGCCAGCGGGTAGCTGCCCCAATCCAGGTAAATCCGGGTATAGCCTTTCTGCCAGGCTACCAACATTAGCGCTCCGGCCAGTGCAAATAATATCGAAGTCACGAACGACCAACCAATCTCCACCAAATCCTGCCGAGAGCGGCGGGGACGGTTTTGTACTTCCCGATGAGCTAATTTGTGCTTAAAGGCCCCTTTGACCAGCAGGTTAAACAGCATTGCAGTTCCGACATAGCGTCCAAATATCCCTAAAAAAATGAAGAGAGCCGTAAGCAGGAACGTGGAAGGCGAGGCAAAGTCAATTTCAGAGTTCATAACTACTTTATTGAACAGCTTTTATCGTCAAATATTGATTTGTCCCTCCCCTCAACTTGGCAGAAAGTACCCTAACAAGTACTTTTTCTATTTCACCATCTCTTTGCAGGGGTACTTTATATTCTGAGCGGATGTTGCCGGTAAAATTGTTGGCGAGTAGTAGTGGTAAGGTATCCATAGCTACTTTTTTACCCGAATCTACCAGCGTGAATTCCAGTGATAGACTATCCTGGTACACGCATTCCTTGTTTTTCGGATTCCGGATTTCCAAAGATACAAGTACTGCGTTATCTCCCACAGAGTACTTTCCATCAGTCAATGAAATCAGATTGGTCGAAGTCAAACTTTCAATCATGGTCACATTCTTAGTGCTTTGGCTGCGACTAGGCACGGCTATTCCTTCGAGCCGCTGATTTACATAGGCCACGTCCTGATTGCAAACCAAAGTATCGAGTTGCCACAGACTGTACTGATTGGCCCGGTCATCAATATTTAACGCAGGAATATAATAATCAAGATCGGTGTAAAAGTTTAGCAGTGAGGTCGTCTTATAGTTGTTGGAAACAATCATCCTATCTCCGGCAATCTGAGTGACCAGTTTACCGAGATTCCGGCTACCGTGAAAATCCCACACCCGATCTTTTTTAATATTTACCAGTGGAAAAATTATATGTACTTTCAGCAACAGCAGTATCCCGGCGAAAACCCATGCCAACTTGCGGTACGCCTGAAATCTGGGACTATCCTCCACGGCGCGATACCCCAGGTACAGCAACGGAAATATACAGAAAATGGTCCAGTTGGGCTCAATGTGCTGCCCTTTGAAAGTAATCAGGAAAAAGAAAATGAGAGTTCCGTACAGATTCCACTGTAAAGATTTTTCCCAAATATCTACTGGTCGATAGCGAAATGAAGCCACCAAGAGAGCAACCGAAACTAATCCGCCGTGGTAGGGAATATTACCGAATAGATATTCCAGCGTTTGCCCGATTCTGTACGAAGATCCACGATCTACCAAATGGTACTGAAGCGATGGAAAATTGTGCGTCGTCTGCCACCAAATATGGGGCAGAAAAAGTATTACCCCCAGAATACCAGCCAGATAATAACGGTAGTTCGTCAGTAATTTAGGATTACTGAAAATCACAAAAGCGATCACTAATACTCCATGGTACTTACAGTAAAGCATGAGCGCCGCTGTCGTACCCAGCATTGCCCATCGGTACCAGTTCTGACTTTTAAGAAATTCCCGGTAGGCCAAAAGGAAAAGTAGCGCAAAGAAAAAGAAGGGAGTATCGGGTAAAGCCACAAAGCCCGACAAGTGGAAAGTAAGAAAGGAAAAAAGCGTCAGGCAGAAAATCAGGATATTCTTAGGCCTTACTACCACATAGATAATCGCCAGAATTCCGGTCATCAGCAGGATGTTTACTAACCTGACTGCTAATTCGGTTTTTCCTAAAAAACTACCTAACCAAATCATCACGGCCACACCTGGCGGATGATCGAAATAACCCCAGGCCGGAAATTGGGCATACATCCAGTAATAGGCCTCATCAAAATAGAGGTCAGTATGTGTAGCCGTGAAGATGCTTTGGATGAGCCAAAAAACGATGAATATCCAAAAGAATGTATGATCAGAGTGAAATAAATGAGGAGTTCTATTAATCATGTTTCTTGGTTCAAACCGCCGCTGCCCTGCGAAGTCGATCATTGATGGCTCGGCCTAAATCTACCTCAGGTAAAATCTCAGCTCTGATTTCTTTGACCGGACTGGCATCCAGTTTTCTCAAATAATCAAAGAGGTGCATGGCTGCTTCCTGAAAGTCACCCGTCCGCGATAGAAACAAACAATTTGCTTTGTTTATAATTTCTGCCGTTTCAGAAAAAAACAAATGTCCGATGTTAGTATCCCCTACTGTCTCAATCATTTTGGCTCTGGTACTTAAAGACAAGGGCTTTCGGGGCGCGTAATGACTTTTCAGCATTCCCGGAGCTTGAGGATTAGAACTGGAATGTAAGGATCGGTCCACTTTACCAATGATCGATTCAATATCTTCCAATCGTAATCCGCCCAGCCTGAGTACTTTCGGGATAGTACTTTCAAAGGAAACGATAGTAGATTCAATTCCAACCTGGCATTCGCCTCCATCTAAAATATAAGAAATCCGGCTACCCAATTGCTGCTCTACGTGATGCGCGGTAGTTGGGCTAATGTATCCAAACGGATTCGCACTGGGTGCGGCCAACGGAAAATCAAGCGTCTGGAGCAAGGCTAAGGTTAGCGGATGCCTCGGGACCCGAATTGCCACCGTCGGCAGACCGGAAGTAACAAGTTCGGGTATTATTGCTTTTTTGGGCAAGAGCAGCGTCAAGGGTCCTGGCCAGAAAAGTGTGGCTAATTTTCTGGCTGTCTCCGGGATTTCTGTGACGTATTCTTCCACCGCCTCCAACGATTTCACGTGGACGATAAGCGGATCGAAGGTAGGCCGATTTTTAGCGGCAAAGATACCCGCAACTGCCTGACTATCGAGTGCGTTGGCCGCCAGACCATAGACTGTTTCGGTCGGGATGGCCACCAGCTTGCCATCGTTCAGCAACAGCCTGGCTTTTTCTACGTTTGAACTTATGATAGACACCTTACTTTCTTTTTTTGCAAAGATAAGGGGTCATTCAGTAGTAAATAGGCTCTGTTTACTTATATTTATAGGTCAAAATCAAACCCTACACAAACCAGTTTACCCATGAGTTTTCAAATAAAAGAACCGCCTACCGAATTTGATGTTGTTATCGTCGGCTCGGGCGCTGGCGGCGGCATGGCGGCCTACCAATTAGCTAAGGCCGGGGCTAAAGTCGCGCTGCTGGAAGCGGGCGGTTATTATGATCCCGCCGATCCCAAATACATCACCCAGCTTAAATGGCCCTACGAATCACCGCGCCGGGGAGCCAGCACCCCCTTCCGCAACTTCGGTGATTTTGACGCCGCCTGGGGTGGTTGGGAGATTGCCGGTGAACCCTATACCCGTAAGAGAGGCACTGAGTTCGACTGGTTCCGGTCACGGATGATGGGCGGTCGTACCAACCACTGGGGACGTATTTCACTGCGCTTTGGTCCTGACGACTTTCGGCGTAAGAGCATTGATGGACTTGGGGAAGACTGGCCGATCGATTACAAAACCGTAGCGCCTTATTACGATCAGGTGGACAAACTTATCGGCGTTTTTGGTGAAGCAAACGGCCTTCCCAATGATCCCGACAGCATTTTCCTGCCACCGCCCAAGCCGCGACTCCACGAACTAATGCTCAAAGAGTCCGCTAAAAAATCTGGAGTACCCATTTACCCTAACCGGCTGTCTATCCTGACCAAGCCCGTCAATAATGAGCGGGGCTCGTGTTTCTATTGTAGCCAATGTAACAGAGGGTGCCAGGCTTACGCTGACTTTTCGGCTTCGTCAGTACTTGTGATTCCGGCGGTAAAAACCGGCAATGTGACACTAACTACCAACGCGATGGTAAGGGAAGTACTTACCGATCCCAATACGGGCATGGCTACGGGAGTGTCTTACGTCGATCGGGAAAAACTGACAGAACACGTTGTCAAAGGTAAAATTGTGGTTTTGGCAGCCAGTGCCTGCGAATCAGCACGCTTGTTGCTTAACTCCAAATCGCCCCGACATCCCAACGGGTTGGCGAATTCTAGTGACGTGGTGGGCAAGTACCTACACGACTCTACCGGAGCTTCGCGCGGCGCATTTATCCCTAAACTCATGGACCGGAAACGGTACAACGAAGACGGGGTTGGCGGCGCACACATTTACTCACCCTGGTGGCTTGACAATAAGAAGCTGGACTTCCCGCGCGGCTACCACATCGAGTATGGCGGCGGTATGGGAATGCCCGGATATGGTTTCGGTTGGGGCATGGAAAACACAAATGGCAAGTACCCCGGCCCCGACGGCAAGATGAAAGAAGCGGGTGGCTACGGTGCCTCCTTAAAAGACGATTACCGCCGTTATTATGGTGCCTACATTGGAATGTCAGGTCGCGGTGAAGCTGTAGCGTCGGTTGATAACTATTGTGAAATTGATCCTAATACTGTAGACAAATTCGGTATTCCGGTGCTACGGTTCAGCTACAAATGGTCGGACTATGAGATCAAGCAGGCCAAGCATATGCAGGATACCTTTGAGCAAATTATCGACGCCATGGGTGGTGTAGCTTCCGGAAGCAAGCCGGGTGCAGACAGCAACTATGGCCTGGCCGCGCCGGGACGTATCATCCACGAGGTAGGTACCACCCGCATGGGCAGCGATCCCAAAACCTCTGCCCTCAATAGCTTCAACCAGGCTCACGATGCCAAAAATGTTTTTGTCGTTGATGGTGGAGCCTTTGTTTCCCAGGCCGATAAAAATCCTACCTGGACTATCCTGGCTTTGTCGTGGCGGGCCTCAGATTACATTATCGACCAGGTCAAGAAGAAAAATATTTAAGTAGCCGACCAGACGAGCTGGTCCACTATTTGTTTTTCCATCTTATTAAAATTAAATCATGAAACGCAGAGATTCATTAAAAGCCCTTACTCTCAGTTCATTTGGGGTGGCGGCCATTAACCCGCAGGAAATACTGGCCGAGCGCCGTGAATTGGACAAAGCCATGAATACGCCCCCCGCCGAGGTGGGTTTCGGGCGCACCAAGGAAGAAGCAGAGCATGATGCCAAACTCATGGCGGAAAAGTACTTCACCGATAAGGAACTGGCTACTCTGGCTGTACTATCGGATATTATTATTCCAAAGGATAGCAAATCCGGCAGCGCATCGGAAGCAGGAGTACCACAATTCATCGAGTTTATGGTGAAAGATCAGCCCAATTGGCAGACTCCTTTCCGGGGCGGGCTGCAATGGTTGGATCGAGAGTCGGCAAAGCGGTTTGGTGGGAAAGTCTTCACCGATCTTAGCAAGGAGCAACGATTGCAAATTGTTGACGATATCGCCTATCCTCAAAAGGCCAAACCCGAAATGAGCCAGGGGGTATCCTTCTTTAACACTATGCGCAACTTTACGGCGACTGGATTCTTTACCAGCAAAATGGGTATTGAGGATATTGGTTATATGGGCAACCGACCGAACGTCTGGGATGGTGTACCAGCCGATGTACTTGCCAAATATAAAGTAAGTTACGATTAATAGTAATCCACTGTCAATCAACTATTTTCAAGCGGGGATGTAAATATCCCCGCTTTTTTTATTTAATTTGGGAATAACATCAAATTTGGAGAGTGGATGGAGCGAGGAAGAAATAAAGTGTGTACCGCACTCAGCCTGCTTTTCATCGGATTTGCATTGTATTTTGGCGATTTAAAAGCGCAGTGCCTGGATACTATCCCTCCTCAAGCCCGGGTTGTAAACTGTGGAAGCACTACCATTAAGCTCTTATTCAACGAAACCCAACCTGTCATTTACGATTCCCATTGGATTTCCTGGGGGGATGGAAATATTGAACAATCGTTTCCCCGTCTAAAAGCGGTTAATCATACCTATGCTGACGCGGCTCCACGTACGATTCAGGTTTGGGGCACAACCAGTGCCAATCTTTGCAAGAGTAATGTGTTGCTTCTTAGCTTTGAACCGGGTGTAGTTACGGTTAAAAAAACCGCCATCTCCGAATTCAAAATGCTTGGCATGGCAAGCGGCGAACTTACGATCAAAAACCCTTCCAACATTGAGCTTTTACTATATCGGAAAACAGGCACAGGCGATTGGGAAAGCACCGGACGGACGCTGTCCAAAGATGATCAGCAATTAAAAGTATTTATAGATTCCCTAACGACAACCTGTTTTCGGCTCGAATCCACGGATACTTGCCTAGTTGAAAGTACCAGATCCGAGCCAATTTGTTCAGGCAACCTGAAATTGATCAGAAATCAGAGTTCAAATGGCTTAACTTGGAAAACCCCTTTATTGGCCCCAAATGCTGTGGTATCGATTGAAAAAGATTCTGCTCCCTGGCAGGATATTACAGGAAAGGGGGAGACGGGTAACATAGATGATCAGGATCTCATTTGTGGCAAAGAACATTGCTATCGACTTCATATCGTTACCCCCGGTAGTCGATTTACCTCTTTACCCGTTTGTCGTCGTACTCCCGCATCGATTTGTGGCGAAAAGACGCCGATTTTTATTCCCGATGCCTTCTCCCCCAATGGTGATGGAATTAATGATATACTTAATATAAAAGGGGAGGTAAATGCCGCCTTTGAATTAACGATATTCAACCCTTGGGGTATTGCCGTTTTCCATAGCCTGGATATTACCCGAGACTGGGACGGCAAGCTGAACGGAGTTCCTCTCCCACCCGGTAATTATCCTTACCAGATCAAAATTGGCGAAGAGAGTTCCAGTTTTGTCAAGACAGGTTACGTAA
>CAZCOG010000049.1:0-52163 GCA_964500445.1 uncultured Persicitalea sp.
GTAATTTTTCATATAAAATTTAGGAGAAAAAACTGTTAAATTAGATAATTTAGCATGTATCCATATAAAAATCAATAGTTACAATAAAATTGATTCTAAGTGATGGTGAGAAACACTGGAACAGGTGGAACCTGCACGGTAATGGCTGGAAATATTTTGTTAAAGGAAGTAGTATCCTGCATTTGAGAATATTGGGAAAGTACAAATGAGGCTTTATCAATCGGTATAGATCGTCAGGTAGAATCCTTTAATAAAACAGTGATTTTCCATTATACAAAAAGACATTCTCCGGTTTCTGACAGTATGAAACAACGAGCTATTTCGCTTTTCCTATTCCACCTTTTGTTTTTTGCGATAAGTACGACCTTTACCTTAGCACAGCCATTGGCACGGTTAGTTGTCATAACGGATATTGGTGGCGATCCTGATGATCAGCAGAGTTTGGTCAGACTGCTGGTACATGCCGACCAATTTGAACTGGAAGGACTCTTGACCAGCAGCCGACTGGAACACGGACAGGATACTCACCCCCAACTGATTCATCAGCAAATCGACGCTTACGAACAGGTGTACAAAAACCTTCGCAAGCACTCCGCTTCTTTTCCATTACCTGATCACCTGCGCACATTAGTTCAAGCCGGAAGCGGGGATCAGCACCAGATTGGGGAAGGAAAGGACACACCTGCTTCTGACTGGCTCATCAACGTAATCGATAAGCCAGATTCGCGGCCAGTTTGGGTAACGGTCTGGGGTGGTCAGCGCGAATTGGCTCAGGCTCTTTGGAAGATAAAAGAGACCCGCTATGCGGGAGAAGTGAAAGCGTTCGTCGGTAAGCTCAGGATTCATGCCATCGGGAATCAGGACGGCCACCAGCGCTGGATCAAGCAGCATTTCCCTGATCTGTTTTTTGTGAGTAATGGGTTTGTGAACTTTGGCTATCCGATTGTTCCGAAAGTACGCGAGTACGCTGCCTACCGGGGAATGTACATGACGGGTGATCAAGAGCTTACTTCGGCGGCATGGGTGCAGAATAACATCGTGCAGAACCACGGGGCGCTGGGGAAAGAGTATCCAGCCGATGCGGCCGGCAAGAGCGGAATGAAGGAAGGGGACTCTCCGTCTTTTCTTGCTTTGCTTCCCAACGGGCTCAATGTTCCCGAGCGGCCGGATTGGGGTAGTTTTGGCGGTCGTTTTCGCTTGTTACAACGGCATTTTTACACCGATGCCCCCGATTTTCAGAACGGGGCTTGGAATGAACGGCTTAGCGTTTCGCGCTGGCGTCCTTATTTTCAAAATGATTTCGCCGCTCGGCTGGATTGGTGCGTTAAGGAGTACGCCGAAGCCAACCACGCGCCGATAGTTGTTCTCAACCAGCGTGAAGGAACAGAAGTCGTGGAAATTAGTGCCAAAGCGGGTGATAAAATAAATCTTTCCGCCGAAGGAAGCTCCGATCCCGACAATAATGATTTGAAATACTTCTGGTGGAACTACTGGGAGGCAGGAACCTATCCCGGTCGCTTTGCCGTGAAGAACGCAGAAAATATAAAGGCGGAATTTGAGGTACCAGAGGATGCCTCGGGCAGCACACTACACTTCATTTTGGAAGTGACAGATATGGGTGTGCCGGCGTTGACCTCTTTTCGCCGGATCATGCTGCGAGTAGAATAAGAAATGCCCCATTACTCCCGCAATTTATCTGCCCGGATTTCGACATCATCGTAAAAATATTCATCGAACGTACGTTCTGATGCTTTGCCGTAGCGCAGTACTATATAGACTAGCCAAACAACCAGCAAAGGCATTAGAAAAAGCAAAACAGATGCCGTATCGGAGTAGCCCAGCGCTACCAGAATGGTAAAAATAACAAGATAGGCAGACGAGAATAGCGCGGCGAAAGTTGGGTTTTTAAACATAGCAGTACGAGTGAGCTGGTGGGGGAACAAAATTTCAAGACCTTATACTAAAATGTCTTGGTCCCAAAAAAAAGTGGGCCACTTTCCAAGAAAGCGACCCACTTTTTTAAAGAATTAAACTTCTAACAAACTCAACTTAATAATTGGGATTCTGTTTCAGCGTCGCTTTCCCGCCTATTTGAGAGTTAATAATCTCCTGCAAAGGAATAGGATAGTACTCGTGCTTGCCTTTGATGAAACTGACGCCGTTGAAGTAGGTTCGCTTTGCTTTTTCAACGGCATAGTAGGCATTCATTTCCTGATCGGCAATGCCCCAGCGGACGAGGTCGAAGTAGCGGTGGCCTTCCATGCCGAGTTCCAGGCGGGTTTCGAAGCGTACCGTGGCGCGGGCAGCGGCGGGAGTAGCAAAGGCCGGATCACCCTCGGCGTATTCCTTGATCACATAATTGGCGGCGGGCTTTCCGTCGGCAGTTTTTACGAAGCCGTCGGGATTGGCAGCCCGCTTCCTGACCATGTTCACCAGTTCCTGAGCGCGTTTGAGATTACCCAGTTCTACCTCGGCCTCGGCCAGCATTAGCAGCACATGCGCGTAGCGAATCATGCGGTAGTTGTTGGCATTGAGGCGGGGGTTGCCCGAGAAGGTGTTGGTACCTACGTCAGCCCGTAACATCAGGTGCTTACGGGGCGAATACGGACCGCCGTAGGCCTGGTCGCGGATATACGCCTTGCCGGGGTGTACTCCCCAATCCAGGAAGGGAATGCCCCGGCGGCCCACGGTATGGTCGAGGCGCGGGTCAAATTCACCCGCATCGGGCGTGAATGGCTGGTTGGACTCGATGCCCTGGTCGTTCTTGACGTCAGACTGGTTGTATGTCTCGATCAATGGCAGACCATTTTGGGTTTTGAAAGAGTTGACCAGATTTTGTGAAGGCTGGTAGAAGCCGCAGCAAGACGTCACGCCGCCACCGCCGTACGGGTAATTTAGCGTAGCACCCTGGTTGCCATTCTCACCGCCGGGGGCACCATCATTGACCGAGTTTTGCACCTCGAAAAGGGACTCGGCGTTGTTGTTGGTCGCCACGCGGAAGTTATCGCTGTACCGATCCATCAATTTGAACCGGCCACTGGCTACGATGGCATCAAACTGCGCTTTAGCATCTGCCCACTTGCGTTGAAATAGATACGCTTTCCCCAGCATGGCAGCAGCACCCCACTTGGTGACCCGTCCCTTCTGGGTCTGGGTTTCGGGCAGATTATCCAGCGCAAATTTCAGATCTGCCTCGATGTTCGGCCAGATGTCTTTGTCGTTCGGGACGCGGGTACTTGTCAGATCGGAAGGGTTATAAATGGTCTCATCAATGTAAGGTACCATATTCCACATCTTCTTAGCCTCGAAGTGATAGTGCCCCCGTAGGAAGCGAGCCTGCGCCTTGATTTGTGTTTTCTCGACATCAGTCAGCTCATCTACCTGATCCACAAGGAGCATCACATCGTTGGAGCGGGCAATGCCATCATACACTGCCTGCCACTTGCCCCGGAAGTAGCTGTTATCGGGCTGGATTTGCCGCTGTTCGATCAAAGACATTTCGGGCTGGTCACCCGCGATGGTACCCTTGTAGGCATCGCCAGAAGCAATACTGCCGTACACAAAGTTGTCGGCCGAACTGTGATAGGTCGTGTTGCCCGCACCTACCCCATCGAGCAGGGAGTAGGCTCCGGTGAGCAGATAGTTGATGCCCGCCCGGTTTTTGAGTGTTTCCAGGGAAAGAGCTCCCTTGGGTCGGGTTTCCAGAAAGTCGTCGCTGCATGATGTAGCCAAGACGATCAGCAGCAAACTGGTGAAGTAGGTTATCTTTTTCATCTGTTATTTTCTTTCAAAATTTTACTGCCGATTAAAAACTCAAACTCAATCCCACAATGGTAGCGCGGTACGCCGGGTAGGCTCCTTCGTCCACGCCGATTTGTTTGTCCTGATCGGTCCCGCTCGAATTACGCAAGTTGATTTCGGGGTCGAGGCCGGTGTACTTCGTGAAGGTGAACCAGTTTTGGCCCTGTAAGTACACCGAAGCCTTGCCCATTCCCAGCCGCGACAGGAGTTGGCCGGGAATGGTGTAGGTAAGCTGGATATTCTTGACGCGCAGGTAAGAACCGTCTTCCAGGTAGTAGGTGGAAGGCTGACTGGAAATTACGTCGTTCGAACGCAGGATGGGTAGTTTGGGATTAGCTTTGCCCGGCTCCCACGACTCGTATGCCATACGGGTACTACGATTGCCCGCAAAGGTGGGGAAATCGGTCCAGTAGCGCACGTAGTTAAAGATCTGGTTGCCCTGTACTCCCTGCCCGAACACATCCAGCCGGAAACTCTTGTAACTTACGCTGGCGTTGAGTCCGTAAGTGAAGTCGGGGTGCGGACTGCCGATAATGGAACGGTCGGAAGCATTGATGATGCCGTCGCCGTTCACGTCGCGGAAACGGAAATTGCCCGCTTTGTTATTGAGGCCACCACCAAACTGCGGGGGGAGTGCCCGGCCTTCCTCGTCGGAATTGATGAAGCCATCGATGGTATAGCCAAAGAACGAGCCGATTGGGTGACCTGCCTGCGTTACGCTCATGGCGGGTAGCCGGGTGGTAAAGCCAAAGTACTGCGTGGCGGGATCGCCCGTCAGGTTGATTACTTTGTTGCGGTAAGTGGATATGTTACCACCTACAGAGTAAGTGAAATCACCGCTTGTAGAACGGCCGTTATAGTTCAGGCCGAGCTCGACGCCCTTGTTGCGCATGGAGCCGATGTTCTGGAATGGTACGGTGGCCACGCCCTGGGTGCGCTGCACATCGGGACGGAACAGCATGTCGGTGGTCGTACGATTGAACCAGTCAAAATTCACATCTACCTTTCCTTTTAACAGCAAGGCGTCAAAACCGAAGTCGGTCGAAGTAGTGGTTTCCCACTTGGCACTGGGGTTGGCAAACTGGGTACGGTCGTAGCCCTGAACCGCCGAGGTATTCGCCCCGTTCAGATCGTAAAAGTTTTGGGCGGCGTTGGTACCGAAGATGCCGAACCGATTGTAGTTACCAATTTCCTGGTTGCCCGTTTGCCCCCACGCGGCCCGCAGTTTAAAATCGTCCAGCCAGCTGAGTTGCTTCATAAAATTTTCCTGAGAAATGCGCCATCCTGCCGATACTGCCGGGAAATACGCCACGCGGAAAGCTTCGGCGAAGCGTGAGGAGCGATCGCGGCGTAAAGTCAGATCGAGCAGGTACTTGTTGTCGAGAGCGAAGTTAACCTTGGCGAACTCGGAGGCCAGCCGCCAGTCGGAGGCCGTGCCCGAGTTGACTGATGTGCCGGGATTGCCAGCGTCGAGATAGCGGTTTTCAATGTCGTCAGAGGCGAACCGTTGCCGCCGGGCGGTGAACTGCTCGAAAAAGTTTTTGATCGATTCGGTACCAGCCACGACGTTCATGTTCAGGTGATCATTGAAAAAAGACTTCTTGTAGGTCAGCGTGTTGTACCAGGTCCAGGTCCACTCGTAATTATTGGTCTGGTCGAGTTGGTTAGCTCCCGCGTTTTCTGACGACTCCAAATCCACCGCCCGGTAAGTGCGGATATTGTAAAGATTGTAGTCTATACCAAATTGGGTGCGGGCGGTCAAGTCTTTCAGGATGTCCACTTCGGCGTAGGCATTACCGAAGAAACGTACGTTACGACCCTTGTTGTCCTTGTTGCGCCATAGTTCGGCAATCGGATTACGGGAATTGTCGAGGTCGGTACCCGAAGTACCCGCATAGTTTCCTTTAATATCGAACACCGGAATGATGGGCTGAATACGGTAGGCAAACGAAATCGGGTTTCCCTCATTCTGGTTTCCGTTGGTCTGCCCGACGGTCTGGTCTATTGCCATCTGGAAGTTTTCGCCCACGCGCACCCGCTTGGTCACGTTGAATTCCGTGTTGGCCCGCAGTGAGTAGCGCTTGTAAGAAGTATACTGCATAATACCCTTCTGATCGAACAGATTGAGCGACATGGCATAACGACCACTTTCGTTGCCACCCGATACGCCGATTTGATGGTTTTGAATTGGAGCGGGGTTGAACATCTCACCAAACCAATCCGTACCCTGCTTATTGGCTTTGGTGATCAGATATCGCGTGCTGGGGTTGAACGGATCGTACACGTATTTGCTGGGATCGGCGCGCGGGTCGCCTTCCATTACGCCTGCGGGGATAATATAGTCCGGTATAATGGGCGTAGCCCCTTTGCCGTACTGCGCATTGCTGGGGTAGATCAACCCGGTTTGTCCCGCATTCGGGGTCGCTACACCGTTCACAAGCGTGTTCAGTGCGTTGATGCGCGACTGCCATAGCAGGTTGGCGTATTCCTGGGTATTGGTCAGGCTCAGGCCCCGCCATGCTTTCTGAATACCATAGTAAGTGTCGTAGGTCAGCGTGGGCTTGCCTACTTTTCCCTTTTTAGTTGTAATAATGACTACCCCATTGCCGGCACGGGCACCATAGATCGAAGCCGCCGAAGCGTCTTTCAGTACCTGCATCGACTCGATATCGTTTAGGTTCAGGGAATTCAGGTTGCCTTTGGTGGGCGTACCGTCGATAACGTACAGCGGGGAGTTGTCGTTGATGGTACCGAAACCCCGTATACGTACCATCACTCCGCCGCCTGGCGAGTTGTCGTTGGACACAACTACCCCAGCCACGCGACCCTGCATGGCCTGCGCCAAGTTAGTGGCGGGTACTGCCAGTGCCTTCTTGACATCAACGGTAGCCACGGCTCCCGTGATGTCACGCTTGTTCTGTGTGCCGTACCCCGTCACGACTACCTCGCTGAGGCTTTTTACGTCGTCTTCCAGCGAAACGTTGATGGTACTTTGATTACCTACGGTAATCTCCTTTTTGACAAAACCGATGGAGGAAATCACCAGTACAGCGTCGTTGCCCGGTATTGAGACAGAAAATTCGCCCTGGGCGTCGGTAACTGTTCCTACCATCGTGCTTTGTACCTGTACGTTGACGCCCGGAAGCCCCTGGCCGTCGCTCGAAGTAGTCACCTTACCGGTGATGCGGCGCTCCTGCGCCTGCGCTAAAAAACTGCCCATAGTGAACAGTAGTACCATGGCCCAACCAGCCACGCGTCGTACATCTTTCTTCATAGATGCGTTTTAGGGTTTAAGTAACAGAATTTATTGAATTAGTCCACGAAGCTAATGAGCGGACAAATTTTATTATAGACTTTAAGTAAAATTTAAGTTTATTTTAATCTTCTTTTAATCTTGTTTTTTAGTCGAATGGTATAAAAACATTGAGTGATAAGAAACCTATTAATCGGTTACCGTTTCGTGCGTCTCTATGGTTTCTTGAAAAGGGAGTGTCGACTACTGCCTGGTTGAAAATGCAGTTTCTGTAAATGAAAGGAGGAAATCCTGAATCAGAGAATATCAGAAATACCGGGTCAGAATAAACCAAATCAAGGCGCGCAGAGTTAAGCCAACTTAGTTTATCGATACACCAACCCACAGATTGTGAAAGTCGCCATAATATCCACCTCTCCCCGTAAGGAGAGTAATTCTCTCAAAGTAGCCAAGTACCTCGAATCTCTTTTTGCCGCCCACGAAAGCGATACATCGATTTTTGATTTTCGGGAAATCGATATTCCGATGGTAGGGCGCGGCAGCCTGGACCTGCAGAATTTGTCAGCTTTCCAGCAGAAACTTATTAAAATATGGGGTGAAGCTGATTTGGTCGTTATGGCTGTTCCAGAGTACAACTGGATTACAAGCGGAGAACTTATCAACGCCCTGCATCAATTGGGCAAAAAGCCTTTTTTGCAACTTTTCGACAATAAGGTTTTTGCTTTGGTGGGAGTATCGTCGGGACGCGGCGGGCGGCAGCCTTGCCTTGAAGTCGCGATGATTATCAATAAGCTTATCGGCTTCAACAAAGAAGTCTCTGTGGTGTCGCCGCTGTACTTCGAATCGCATGAAACGGGCAAAAACCTGGAGGAAGATGGGACGCCAACGGGCAATGAGGTCTATACCAAAGGCGTCATCGAGTTCGTAGACTACACACTCCGAATTGCTCGCCGCTGGCATGGCGTGAAATAGGTTCTATTTCAAAGCGCCTTCTTTCTCGTACAAGGCCGCCAGGGTCGAAACGGCGTAGTCAACTTCGGCCTTAGTATTGTACTTCCCAAAGGAAAAACGAACGTTGCCCCGCTCAGGATCAACATTTAAGGCTCCCAGCACATGCGAGCCGACATTGGAACCGCTCGAACAGGCACTGCCGCCCGACACGGAAATTCCGGCAATGTCCAGGTTGAACAGCAGCATATCGTTGAGTTCCGAAGGCGGCAGACTTACGCTCAAAACCGTATAAAGGCTTTCATCTAAATCCGCCGATGCGCCGTTAAAGGTTATTCCTTCAATATTGGCGCGCAGCTGCGCAATCAAGTACTTCTTCAAATTCTCGATATGCTGCCGGTGGTTGTCCATGTCGCGGTAAGCGATTTCGAGGGCTTTGGCCAGTCCCACGATACCGTAAACATTCTCGGTGCCGCCGCGCATGTTGCGCTCCTGCGCCCCGCCAAAAACGAAGGGATCAATTTTGGTGCCCGGCCGTACGTACAGGAACCCGATGCCCTTCGGACCGTGGAATTTGTGCGCCGCTCCAACAATGAAATTAGCCTTCAACTTCTGCAAATCGTGGCGATAGTGGCCCATCGTTTGTACCGTATCGCTGTGCAGGATGGCGTCGTGCTCGGCGCAAAGTTCGCCGACGGCCTCTAAATCGAGCAGATTACCAATTTCGTTGTTGCCGTGCATCAGCGAAACCAGCGTGCGTGGTTGGGTGCGCAACATTTCTTCCAAATGCGCCAGATCTACGTTGCCCTTTTTGTCCAGTCGCACCATATTCAGAACCACTTTCCCCTGCTTTTGCAAATGTTCCAGCGTATGCAGCACAGCGTGATGCTCCACGGGTGAAGTAATCGCGTGAGTCAGGCCCAGCGTTTCGATGCTGCTCCTGATAGCGGTATTGTCTGCCTCGGTCCCGCCGGAAGTGAAGAATATCTCCGCTGGGGCCGCATTCAGCAATCCCGCCACCGTCTTCCGGGCTCGTTCGATGGCTGATCGCACCGACCGCCCATGCGCGTGAATAGAAGATGGGTTACCGAATTGCTCGGTCAGAAAAGGCATCATCGCGTCCAGGACTTCGGGGTCCAGACGGGTCGTGGCGGCATTGTCGAAGTAAACTTTCAAGGGATTGTTGAATTGTTTAATCGTGTAACTGTTGAATTGATAAGAACGTATACTGACTGATTCATTGCTCTCTGATTGAAGACAAAGCAAGGCAGTGTTCAGTCACGCAGCAAATAATATCTATGGGGAGGTGGATAGATGTTTCGTACGTAGTGCCATTCACAACTACCTGCTTGCCGATTTCTTGATATTCCGAAGGCAAATCACAAACGTAACCCGCTATAAATGCATCGATCGAGCCCGGCGTATGCATATAAACGAAATACCGGGACGTAGTTGAATCGTAACTGATCGTACCCTTCCGATCGATTATTTTTTCAACTTCACTCCCACAATCTGAACAGTCAGGAGCTAAATCTTTCTCCTTTTTACAAGAAAAGACTATAACCAGCCAAGCCGAAACGAAAATTCCAAGGTACTTCTTCATGGTCATAAATTTTTGGTGAAACTTATGAAAAAGAGCATCATTCAAGGAAAAAGGTTGGAACCCACTCCTGCGTCAGTCCATTCACTCTGTACCTCTGTACCTCTGTACCTCTGTACCTCTGTACCTCAAAAGCTAAGCCCTTTCCGACATCGCTTCCTTAATATCCGAGATGATCTTATTAGCCAGGTTATCCGCCGTAGCCAGCGTTTCGGATTCGGAATAAATGCGGATAATGGGTTCCGTGTTGGACTTACGCAGGTGGACCCATTCCTTGTCAAACTCGATCCGAACACCGTCGATAGTGTTGATCGGTTGCTTATGGTAGCGTGCCTTGATGCGTTCCAGAATGGCGTCCACATCCACATCGGGCGTGAGTTCAATTTTATTTTTAGAAATATTGTACTTCGGATAGGTGCCGCGCAGGAAGGAAGCAGGCTTGCCGAACTTAGCCAGGTGGCTCAGGAATAGCGCAATGCCCACCAGCGCATCACGCCCGTAGTGTAGTTCGGGATAAATGATGCCCCCATTGCCCTCGCCGCCGATGACAGCGTCGTTTGCCTTCATCATCTCTACCACATTTACCTCCCCAACGGCGGAGGCAAAGTACTTGCCGCCCGCCTTCTCGGTTACGTCGCGCAGGGCAACGGTGGAAGAGAGATTGGAAACGGTATTGCCGACTTTATTTTTCAAAACATAATCGGCCACGGCTACCAGGGTGTACTCTTCGCCGAAGGGTGAGCCGTCCTCCGAAATCAGGGCCAGGCGATCCACGTCAGGATCTACCACGATGCCGAGATTGAAAGAGCCATTCTTGATTTCCTGCCGAATTTCACGCAGGTGTTCGGGCAATGGCTCGGGATTATGGGCAAAATTACCGGTCGGGTCGCAATTGATTCTGAGAATGTTCTCCGAGTTGACGCCCAGCGATTCGAGCAGCATAGGAATCACGATGCCGCCCGTAGAGTTTACGGCGTCCACTGCAATGCGAAAATTGGCGGCCGTTATGGCTGCCTGATCTACCAAATCCAGGTTGAGAATATGGCTGATATGCTTGGCCAGGTAGGTGTCGTCGGTACGGTAGCTGCCGAGTTTTTTTACTTCAACAAAATCAAAAGCCTCAGTTTCAGCCAGACGTAGTAGCTCTGCGCCATCTTCGGCAGAAATGAACTCGCCCGAATGATTTAAGAGTTTGAGCGCATTCCATTGCATGGGATTGTGGCTCGCAGTGAGAATAATCCCCCCGGCGGCCTGCTCCGCAGTCACGGCGATTTCGACGGTTGGGGTAGTCGATAGTCCTAAATCGATTACATCCCAGCCCACGCCCTGTAGCGTAGCGGAGACAAGACGGCTAACCATGTCACCCGACAGGCGGGCGTCGCGGCCAATCACGATCGAATTACTTTTAGGAGCGGTGCGGCGCAGCCAGGTGGCGTAAGCAGCAGTAAATTTCACAACGTCAATAGGAGTCAAAGCGTCACCGATTTCTCCACCGATGGTACCTCTGATTCCTGATATGGATTTGATAAGCGTCACTAGATTGTATTACTTGGTTAATCAACAAAAGTAGCTATTTCTGCCGCTATATGGGCTAATTCAGCCCGCAACTTCTTCGATTTCTACGTAAGCGGTAAGCAGCGACGAAGCCGAACCCTGAAAAGTACCCATCACGGGGGCCAACTGGTCAGAATCAGCAGAAGCGCCCAGACAGACGTGGTTATTAACCATCGCCCGGCCCTCGGTAGGATCGAAGCCGCGCCAGCCGGCACCGGGCAAATATACCTCGACCCACGCGTGCAGCTCGTGGGCCTGAGCCGGATTGCCGTAGAGGTACCCGCTCACAAAACGGGCCGCGATGCCCAGACAGCGGCAAGCCGCAATAAACAGACTGGAATAGTCGCGGCAGGAGCCGCTTTGTCCGCGCAGGGTAGTTTCGGGCGGAAAAGCCCGGCCTTCGGCGCGGTGCTGATAGAAAAAATTGTCGTGGATATGCTGGCTCAATAAGGTCAGGAAAGGTACGGTCGCCCAGTTGGCCTGAGTGGCGATTTGCCGGGCAAACTGCTCTACGTAGGGCGTGATTTCGTGGCGGGTCAGGTAAGGGGCCAGATACTTCTGTGCTCTCTCGGGGTAGCGGAAAGGGATATTTTTGGCTTCAAAAGGGAAAAGTACGAAGTCGAACACGTTAAATGAGTCCGAGCGGAGCGTCATTTCAGCTTCTACGGATAGATGACTGGTGTTGAAGGCAAAGTAAGCAACCTGCTGTACGTTGCCTTCTTCGTCCACATTACGGACTACTTTGGAGGGCAGAGGGTCGATGCGTAGTGCATAGTGCAGGATTTGCTGGTGCGGGTAGGTTTTGGGATACAGGTACAGCACGTGCGGCCCGAGCGCCACGGGCTTGTCGTAAGTGTAGCTCAGGGAGTGCTTGACCCGTAAATTCATGAGGTTTCGAATGATTTAGATAAAATCGGCTCCATCCACTCGGTAGGAAGTTTCTGGACGGAGTTCTGCAACAACACACTCCACTGCTTGGCTACGAAGTCGAGGTCATCCTTCTCGAAACGGTGCTCCACCATATGAAAGCCGTCTTTTTCGTACATAATAACGTCGATGGGATAGTCCACGTCGTTGGAACTCACCCGCGTGGAATCGAAGGAAAGAAACCCGATTTTGAGGGCGTCCTGTAAAGTAGAGTCGTAGCGCAAACTACGGTACAACAATGGCTTGCCGTATCCCGAGTTACCAATAATGAAAAATGGCGAGCCTTGCCCGACTTCTACCCAGTTGCCTTCCGGATACAGCAAGAAGAGCTTATGTTCGTCGTCATCTTCCAATTGCCCTCCGACTATGGAGAACAGGTTGAACGACAGCCCCGCCTGCCTCAGTGCCGCCTGATCTTCGTTGGCGACCCGCCGTACCTGTGCCCCGAATGCGTTCACAGCTTTGTAAAGCTTATTAAAACTGTGATCCTGCTCTTCCAGCACTTCTTTAAAGTACGTAATGGCCTTATCCCGCACCGAACGCAGCCCCGACGTCATGATGAACATGGAATGATGCTCGAATTGGTGCACCGAGATTTTCTTGTTGGTCGAGACTTCGGTGCCGGAAGTCAACCGCGTGTCGGCAATAGCCACCAGGCCAGAAGCCACTTTTATACCCAGGCAGTAGGTCATGCTTTTAAACTGTCGATGAGTGAATTAGTGAATAACTCTTTTACTCGAGCAACAAATAATATTTTTTATTCACTCATTCACAATTCACTGATTCAAAATTAATTTAGCCGGAAGGCCTGGAACTGGTGGCCATTTTGGCTTTGGTACTGGCCCATGACGCCCATCGTTTGGCTTTGGGACTGGATGGGCTTGGCATCGAAATACATATCGAAAATTGCGCTGTCCACCTCGTTGTTCAGGCTCTGAAAATTGTCCAGGTACTGGTGGAGCCCGGTTTTGAAAATATCCTCGGCGTCGGTGAACTCTATGTCTGAGCGCAGCTTACTTATGGCTTTTTCCGCCGGATTGGAAAAGCCGCGCTCGGGCGTAGAACCAGCAATGGCGTAAAGCGAAAGCTCCGCTTGTCGTACGCAGTAGGCGATTGAGCGCGGAAACAATTTGTCCAAAATCAAAAATGACACGATGTTCATCGGCGTGAGGGCTGCGTGGGTCTGGCGGTACATGCTGTAGGCGCTTACGGACTTCAGCACGGCGGTCCACATCATGAGGTCGAGCGTGGTGCCAACGCCCCCAATTTCAGGGAGCAATGTAAAGTACTTTACATCCAGAAAACGCGACGACTTGTCGGCCCGCTCCAGGTGGCGCCCCAGCCGCCCAAAGTGCCAGGCTTCGTTGCGGGTAATGGTGGAGTCAACTACCCCGTGAAATAGCTGGCAACGCCGCTTGATTTCGGCAAAGAAATCCTGCATCAGGTCGAGATTCCGGAAGTTATCGGTGGGGGTACTACGAATGAAAAGATAAAACTCGTTTATACTTTCCCACATTTCCTTCGAAATGCTCTCACGGATCGTACGGGCATTTTCGCGAGCCTCATACAGGCAACTCACCACCGAGTTAGGATTGCGCTTGTCGAAGGTCATAAAGTAGATAACGTCCTCGCGCGTAGGCTTATCAAAGTACTCTTCAAACAGAAAATTATCCGCCGTGGCGGTCAATAACGGTTCCCATTGCTCATCGACATCAGGCGGCAGGTCGAGGGCCATATTGAAATTGACACCCACAAAGCGGGCGTAGTTTTCCACCCGCTCCATGTAACGGTTCATCCAGTATATCGAGTTAGCAACACGGCTCAGCATAAGATCCTTTCTTTTTGTAAGTGTCGAATATCCTGAAAATTTCTTTAAGCGACGCGATTGATGGAGGAAATAATAATTCGGAAGTAGTCTGAAATAAAGAATGTTCTATTTTTTAGGGGGAGAGTGCAGAGCCTCGATCATTTTTCTTTTTTGCACAAAGAATATAAAGAGGCCATACTAAGCAGATTCTGATGAAAATAGAAACCCACTAGTTAGAAATATGTTCAGAGGTCAACGTATAGGTTGATAACCGTCAGCCACACTTGCTTTTGTAGAAAAGCTCTTTTCCCGAAGAATCGCAATTTTTGTATGTCCTGCTCCTGCTACCCCAACCCTTCAAACCACCCCTGTACTGCCGGCCCACTTATGGAGAAAAGAAGATTCGGAAACAATCCCAGCAGCAGTGTGAGAACTGACAATAGTACCAAAAGCCCGATTTCACGTTTCGTAAGGTCAGTCAGAGCGGTAGTTCCTGCTGAGTTGCTATACCAAAATCCACCAAAAAACATCCGCTGTAATGTCCAGAGGAAATAGGCCGCCGCCAGTACGATCCCGAGCGTAGAGAGAGCCGGAATCCAAACCGGAATCTGGCTGGCGCGGAAGGCTCCCATCAGCGTGAACAGTTCACCGACGAAGCCCGAGAAGCCCGGTAAGCCGAGCGAAGCGAAAAAGGCCACGCCTGTTAGTACCGTATACCGTGGCATGGGGCCAATCAGCCCGCGATAGTGTTCGATTTGGCGGTCGTGGGTACGGTCGGATAGGACGCCCGCCAGCAAAAAGAGCATTGCTGACAATACGCCGTGGCTCACCATTTGATAAATGGCTCCGTTAATTCCTTCCGCCGTGAAGGCCGCGATTCCTAACAGTACAAAGCCCATATGCGAGACCGACGAGTAAGCAATCATCTTTTTAAGATCACTTTGCGCCAAAGCATTAAAACCACCGTAAACGATAGAAATCATCGCCAGCACGGCCAGCGGCGTGGAACTAAATAGGGCTTCCTGCGGAAAGAAACCATCTACGATGCGGATGAAACCGTAGCCGCCAATTTTCAGTAAGATTCCCGCCAGGACTACCGAAATAGCCGTTGGTGCTTCTACGTGAGCATCGGGCAGCCAGGTGTGGACGGGTACTACGGGTAGTTTCACTGCAAAACCTACAAACAGCAACCAGAAAGCCCAGATTCGGACTGGCGTGTCGCCCAGGAAAATACCGGAGGATGGGTTGAGCCAGGCACCGGGTAGATAGTTGGCGGCGTCAGCCAGGTACTCGAAGCGGAATGTATGTACCAATTGCCCCGGCTCGATAAAGCCCTGCGCCAACGCTTGCTGGATTTGCAGGATGAGGCCGGCATTGGGCGGATCGCCCAGTCCGAGCAGTCCGACGGCCCGCGCCGTTTCGACGGGGTCGATGGCCGACAGGTACAGGCCGATCATAACGATCAGAATGAGCAGAGAACCCAGAAAAGTATAGACGAAAAATTTGATAGCCGCGTACTCGCGTCTGGGCCCGCCCCACAGCCCGATGAGGAAGTACATCGGCAGCAGCATGAACTCGAAGAAGAGGTAAAACAGGAAAAAATCCTGAGCCAGAAAACAGCCGACGACCGTACCGCTCAATAGTAAGTACAAGGAAAAATAGGCCCGCCGCCGCGAGGTAATATGCCACGAACTAATCGCTCCGACCAGCATAACTACCGCTGTCAATAGTACCAGCGGCAGACTGATCCCATCCACCGCCAGGGCGTAATCGACCGAAACCGTCCCCAGGTCACCAAGTGAGAGAGTGATCCAGTCCACCGTTTCGCGAAACTGGTAGCCACCCGAGATTTTGTCAAAACCCAAGTACACGAACAGGCTCAGCATCACTTCCAGCCCACAAATTGCCACGGTCAGTATTCGCAAATCCTGAACGCGCCGCGCGGGCCAAAGCAGCGCCAGTAAAGCTCCCGCCAGCGGAACAAAAATCAATAAACTGAGTAGATAGTCACTCATGCCCAATAATTATCCATTAGCCCTTATTATAGAATTAATGTCAGCCATAAAAGCAGCAAAAGTACGCTAACAAAGGTGACCAGAAAATAAGACTGTATTTTACCGTTTTGAAAAAGCCGCACGACCTGCCCCGCTCCTTTGGCAGTCCCGACGATCAACTTCACACCACCGTCGGTAACGTGGCGATCTGTCCAGCCAACCATATGGGCCAGCACGACGGTGATTTTTGCCACTATATTGACCAAAGAATCAATGATATTTTTTTCAAATCCGGCGCAAAAGTGGGCGATCCTTTGAAAAAATACCAGGAAGAAAGTCTGGTGTTGCGTGGCTTCGTTGTGGTCGGCGTAGGGATTTATACGGCGCAAAGGTATTTGCCAGGGGCTGTTGCGGTCCGAGATTCTTTCCAGACGAGACGGCCGGAAAAAGCCCCCGTAGCGCCTGGCCCGCCGAAAAACCAGACCCAGAAAAATGCCCGTCACGATCACCGAAAGTAAAGGTACCCAGGTGGCGTGAACCAGGGGGGCGTAATCCATACCGCGGAGAAACCAACCCGAAAAGCCATCCAGCGGATTGACGGAGAACCAGAAAAACAGCGATCCGGCGGCCAATACAGCCATTGGAACCCACATCAGGGCGGAGGACTCATGCGGATGGATGCCGGCGACTTTGGAAAAACGTGCCTTGCCCATAAAAATCAACCACACTTGCCGCACCATGTAAAAAGCAGTGAGGCCGGCGGCAAGTACCGCCACAATCGGGAAAATATACCAGAAACTACCTGCTTCGGCGGCGCGGACGAAAGCCATCGCGAAGATGGCATCTTTGGATAAAAAACCAGAAAACAAGGGAATTCCTGCCAATGCCGCCGCGCAGACCACGTAACAAATAAACGTCCAGGGCATCACTGTACTTAATCCACCCATGTTGCGCATATCCTGAGGGTCGAAGCGGGCGTTCGCGTCATGAGGACTCAATGCGTGAATAACCGAACCCGCCGACAGGAACAAGCCAGCCTTGAAAAAAGCGTGGGTAAACAAATGGAACATCGCTACCTGCCAGCTTCCGACGCCCACCGCCAGTACCATTAGCCCCAACTGCGAAATGGTAGAATACGCCAGCAAACGTTTGATGTCCCATTCGTACATCGCTTTCCAGGCTCCGTGTAGCATAGTGATGGTACTAATGACGGCAATCACCAGTTGCGCCATCGGCGTGAGTAAAAAGGCAATGCGAGCCAGCAGAAAAATACCTGCCGCGACCATCGTGGCGGCGTGAATAAGGGCCGAGACGGGCGTCGGACCTTCCATCGCGTCGGGTAGCCAGGCCGATAGTGGAAACTGCGCCGATTTGCCAACGCAGCCACCAAAAAGCAGGAGGCCAATGGCGGTAAGCAGTCCTTCGTCTATAATCCGGGTGACTGGCTGTTGGTACAGAAATGAGGAAATGCCCGCTGGAAGGACGGAGAAATCGGTGGTTCCGGTATAGTGGAGCAGGAGCAGGATTCCTGTGAGAAAAGCGGCGTCGCCGATACGGTTGAGGATAAACGCCTTTTTGGCGGCCCATGCAGCGCGGGGTTTGTAGTGCCAGAAACCAATAAGCAGATAGGAAGAAAGCCCGACCAGTTCCCAGAAAACGTACATTATCAGCAAACTACCGGCCATAATGATACCCAACATCGAGAATATAAATAGCTGGATAAAAGCAAAATAGCGAACGCGTGCGGCGTCATCCTGCATGTAGGCGACAGAATAAATCTGTACCAGCAACGCAACAAAATGGACCAGCAGCAGCATCAGCCCGCCGAGGGAATCGAGCCGTAGCGAAAGACGGAGCGTGTAAGTACCCAGCGCGGCCCAGTCGTAATGAAAAAGGCTGATTTCGCTGTAAGAAAATAGACTGATACTCAGCAGCAACCCGGCCAGTGTGATCGTGGCCGCGATCCAGCCTGCTGCGTCGCCAAGGCGCTTTCCAGTCATTGCCAGGCCGATGGCCGCCAGCAAAGGCATTATCAGCAGCAGCAGGGCAGAAATTGGCAGATCGGTAGCGGGCATGAGGGGCATCAGGTAGTTTGGCCGGGCAAATATCCTCAATTCGGGCCCGATTTCAAACCTTCCTCAAAGGTCTTTCTCCACATCGTCGGGTTGGACCTGCCCGTGCAGGATGTCCAGCAGTTCTTTTACCTGGTATACGGAGCGGTTGTAGGAATTGGCCAGAATGATAATTACGAAGTCGTCCGCCGGACTTATCCACATCATGGTGTTGTAGCCCTTCCACCAGCCACCGTGGTAAATGTACTTGGGTTTTTCCAGTTCGTTAAGGTGAAGCCGGAAACCGTAGCCGTAGTTTTTCATGCCGGGCCGTTCGAAACTGCGGGGCGAAAAGGCTTCGCGCATGGTTTTCTTGCTCAGGAGGCAATCCGCCATCAGGCCTTTGTAGAAGCGGTAAAGATCTTCGGTAGTGGAGCAGAGCCCTTTATCGCCGTAGACTTCATCGTAATAATCCTTAGGTACCAGACGCCCATATTGGTGGCCCACCGTGCGGTAAGAGGCAGTAGAATCCGCTGCGTTCGACACCAGAAAAGTATGTTTCATACCCAGCGGGTCCAAAATATGCTTGCGCAAATAGGTCTCGAACGGAACCCCCGCAACTTTTTCCACAATTGCCGCCAGTACCAGGTAGTTGGTGTTACTATAACTAAATGAGCGGTCGGGACGATTGTATGGCCTGGGCGTGGGTTTTACGGCGGCAAACCAGTGCATTACCGTGGCGTTGGCCGGGTACTTCTGGCCAAGCCGGACACTGTCCATGAAAGCATAGGTGTAGTTGGGCAGCCCGCTGCGGTGGCTGAGCAGATTCTGAATGGTAATATTTTGATAAGGGAAATCAGGAAAAAAATGCTGGATGGAATCATCCAGACTCAGTTTGTTGGCCTCGTAGAGTTTCAGAATCGCGATAGCGGTAAATGGCTTGGAGAGCGACGCGAGCTGGAAGGCGTGGTCGGCGCGCAACGTATCTTTTTCTTTGAGGTGGGCGTAGCCAAAAGATTTTTTGTAAAGTACTACCCCTTTCTGGGCGATAAGTACGTTGCCGTTAAACCCGCCCAGCCTTTTTTTGCGGAAAATCTCCGTAATCTCCGCCACTTTCCTTTCGGCGTCGATTTGCTGCCTGACCTTGGCTTCCTGCTCGGTAGACAACGGTTCGCCTACGCACTCGGTATACCAGTCGTTGGGCTGCTTTACCTTGCTGTGTTGTGTGCGGTCACAAGCCGAAACGACCAGTAAACCAAAAATGACCATAAATCCGGCCCACTTCCCTCTCTTCCCTGCGCAATTCATGCAAAAACGTTTTTTCCAGCAACGAAAAAAAACTGTTTGCGTATCTTATGCAAACAGGTTTTGTCAAAATATTTTTTTTATCGCGCCGCTACGGCGTTTTTGCCTTGCTTCCGGGTATCGAGTTTTTTCCAAACCCATTCGCCGACGGTCTGGCCCAGGTGCGTCCCTTCCTCGACGCCGTCGCGGTAATGGATGCCGCCGTACATACGGCTATAAGACGCATCCCAATAGGCATCCTCAAAGGACTTGAATGACTTGACGCCGTGTCCGTATTTCTTTTCGGTAGTATCTGTAAAGGCCACGTTATCGCCCAGCAGGTGGGTCAAGATTGTTCCGCAGGCGGCCGAAACAGAGCTGTGTCCGCTTACATACTCAGGAAAGGGAGGCGTCTCCAGGTAAGGGCGCCAGGCGGGGTCCCATCCATTGTTGATCACCGTTTCGGGCCGGATGCGAACGCTGCTATACTTTTCATCCCAGCACGATACAAAAGCATCGAACATCGCAATGGCGCCCAGCGTGTAGCATTCCGTAGTCTTCATCAGGTCGAGTTTTTGATCTTCGGCCACCGTACGCGTAATAGCGAGCCAATGGCCTGGTGGGGTCATCTTCTTGTTGGCAAACATCACGTGACCTACTACGTTAGTTACGAAAGCATTGTCGTCCCAGAAGTAAGCCGTTGTGCGCTGGTCCTCGGTCATATTTTTTCCTATATCATACACCTCGCGGGTGAGCTTTATAAATTCGCTGTTTTCGTTCAGGTCGTACTTGGCGGGCGGCGGACATTTAAACTGCTTCACGGAGTCCATCGTGAAAGTACGCACCGTGTTCCACATGGGTTCGCAGGCGTCGGCGTAGGCAGGTGGCGTGGGCACCCAGGTACCCGGCTCATTGGTCACTGTATAACGGAACCCCCTGATCTGCTTATAATTATCACCGCCCGAATAGTCGATGACGTGCTTGGCTACCGCTTTACCATATTCCATCGAACGATCGAAGACGTCGTCGGGAATGCCCATGTCTTTATATTTCTGAAAAAAGTCCTTCTCGTAATCGTCCCACATATTTTCCGAGAATGTGAGTTTTCTGCCCACCATTGCAAAGGCTTTGGCACTCGCCAACGGAAAGCAGTACTCTTTGCCTTCTTCCGGCTGCGGTGTGGCCTCGAATCCGTTCAGCTGTCCGGCCAGAGATTTGTATTCAGGATTTCCCGGTACCAGCGCTTCGTAGCCAGCAAGATTGGTATAAGCATAAATCCGGCTCGCCACGGGCGGCTTGAAAATATCGTGAATAACAACGTTGGTCAGATGTATGCCCAGATCGTTGTACAGCTTGGGATCGGAAGCCGCTTTATTGTAAACGTCGGGAGTGGTGGTCTCGCGGCAGCCTGAGAGCGAGGCGGTAGTCAATACCAGTAAAAATAAAGACAGTTTTTTCATTGTGTGTTGGTAATTTCAAGGGTACTACGTTTTTTTTCAAAACGCAGCTTTCGAAGCTTTATTGAAGATTAGGTAAGCCGTAATCCGTTCCGAATCAAGATCGTACAATCCCAAACGGGCGACAAAGGTACTAATTTCGATAACGTTTGGCAAGGTGGTAACGTTCATATTCAGCGGATGAATCCGGGAATGGGACATATTCTTTCGCCACGAATCGATCCTGCTTTCGTTAAAAAGGAAAGGGGAATTTTACAATAAAGTACCCAATGATGAAATACAGCCGACTGGGCTGACGAACCTTGCTTACCGCTGGAAGCGCTGGATAATAGCAGGAAGTGAAAGTGAAATTTTATTCTTTTCCAAAACTTAATTCCAGGGATAAGCCCAACTGATAAAAGCGATTTTTAAAAGTGTCGTCGTTGGTCTTCATGCTGTTCAGGCCGACATTCAAATTCGTCGCCAAAGACAAGGAAGCGTGTGGAGCAATGGGCCAGCTTTTTCCGATCCCGATCATGCCCATCGCCAGATTCTGGGACGTCTTTAATTCCCGACTGGCCGACGCCCCTGTTTGCAAGTAAAGATTATGGAGGAAAAAATTGGTCAGGAAAAACTTTTTCTGAACCGCAAGCCCCAGCAGCTGGAAGTCAGTCTGCGAAGTGGTAGAGAAACCTTCCCGAACGATGGTAGGGGTAACCGTCGAATGAGGCTTGATGAGGTACTCGTCCGTCGCAATTTCGTAGCGGATAAGTTGGCGAAAACGACTATAATTCAGCAATACCCGAAACCCATTTTTCTCCATACCGCTTTGCAAATTGTACCCCAGGGTTTGGGATGAAAAAGACGAGGGTAGTTCAAAATTCCGGTAACGCACCTCCGGCTGGGGTAAGATCGTAAGATGCTGGAAAGTATTGATAGGCGTAAAGGAAAAAATGAGCCTGGCCCGCGAAGGATGCCCTTCGCGCGGAAGCATTGATGTAGCGGTGCCGTTCTCAGAAACGGGAATGGTTAAATAATTTTTGGGTAGTTTTTGGGAATAAAGAAAGTTTCTTGAACCAGCGATACGCTGAATATCCAGTCCGCTTCGGATATTCGGTTTAGGTACTTCGGGCCGGGTTACTGGATTTGCTGGTAAATATTCAGTGTACTTTTTCTCCAATCCGGTTTTCTTTTTTGAATTGATCGACTTTTCTTTTGTCAGTTGCCGAGCGGAATAGTAGTTATTGGTATTTCCTTCATTGGTACTTTCTTTAATGGATTGTCTTATCTGCCTATTTTCTGAGTTTAGCGAAAGTACTTTGGGGGCATTATCAACATTTTCTGAAGGTACTTTTGCGATTTTTTCGGAGCCGAATTTCATGTCCGAAGAAACAGAGCGATGCGCTAGCCACACGTCAGTACCAAAGGAGAGCAGCAGCAGAAGCAGGACAAGAAGCCGATTGTTTTCCCGGGCGGGGGACAAAGTACCGAGGATTTTCTCCGACAGCTGATCAGAAGGCATGGCTTCGAAGTCGTCGAGCCGTTGCTTTAGCGCATTCCGCAGGGCATTATCCAGAGCGTCGTCAGTAGATTTCATAGTGGGTTATGCCAAGTGCTTTTAAGTGGGTTACCAGCAAGTTTCGTCCGCGCATGTATTGCGACCGGGAGGTACTTTCAGCGATGGAAAGCAGGGCGGCGATTTCGGCGTGGGTATAGCCGTCGATGAGGTAAAGGTTAATGATTACGCGGTAGCCATCGGGCAGTTGGTTGATCAGGCCGAGAAGCGTGTCGATGTGAATTTGTCCGATGATTTTTTCGTATTCGTTGTTCTCCAGTTCGTAGTTAGAGTCATCCAAAGGCGCACTTTTTAGCTCATGCCGGGTAGTTCGGTGGTAATAATTGATAGCCGTGCGTACCACGACCGACTTCACCCAGCCGTCGATGGATTCGGGTTGGCGAACCTCGCCGATATTAGCGAAAACCTTTAAGAATGACTCCTGAAAAATATCTTCAGCCTCGGCACGCGAGCGGGCATAGCGAACGCAGGTACCGAGCAGTCGACTCTTGTACCGCTCATACAGGGCGGTCTGCGCCCTGGCATCCTGCTTTTGGCAGGCACGCACCAGCGTAGTCAGATCATCGTACTTTTTGGACGGCCAAAGACTCATTCAGCAAGAGCGGAGATTATACAGCTTTTTCAAAAAAATGCCTTACCAGGGTACTGCTTTCATCAAAGTATAAGATATAGCTGAGTCGGTTATTTGATAATACAATTCGATAACCCGGTTTGCCGCTATCGCTGAAACGCACGGCCAGAAAACCGGGGAAAGTGCTGGCGACGGGATCATTCTGAATATAAGAAATGATCTCTTTCGGTACGTCGGCTTGATTCAGAAGAATATCGAAACCTGCATCCTGTCCTTCACCAAAGTCCCAGAATATAACCTGCCCGTTCTGCCCGATTTCGAGTCTTACAATTCCAAAAGAAATTTCGTACGATTTCTTTTTGTTTTTATGATAATAAACACGAGCATTCCAGAATTCTAACGGTCGAGGAATCTTTGGATGGAGTCGGGCCTCATTTATTTTTCTGGCAATGATTTGTTGAATATCCGCAGGTAAGTCATTCAGGTCTTCCGTATAGTACTTTACATCAACATCAGGATAAAAATCAATCCTCCCGTTCTTAGGAATCAGATTGGTCCAGTCCGTGAAAAATTCCGAACTATTCCAAGTGTAGCGAGCCGAAAATTCTTTGTTCGGGTATTCTCCAGATTCCCGTACCTTTTCCCGAAAATCCGAAAACTTCCCGCCATCGAGTATGGTGCCATTCATTTCCTTCGGCAGACCGCCCGGGACGGTGTTACTCGACAGGCGAAATGTCGACAGAATTTTTTGGCGGCTCACGACCAGATCATACGTACTTGTATCCATCGTCAGCCGGGCGTTCCATACCCTGTCTTTTTCGAGTGGACTGACCGTTATTTTCTCGTAACCCGGAAACTCGTCCCGCAAAAGCTGCACGACCGATTCCGGCAGATCATCGGGCTGCGGCTGCAGATCGTTGACCGTTTGGCAAGCCATGAGCCACAACCCCGAGAAGAAAAGCAGAATACTGGATGATAACCAACGGGACATGGGCTAAAAAACAGCGTAATAAAAGGTTTGATTGAGGTCGCCCGCTCTGCCGTATTGCCAGAGTGGTTTCAGGTTAAAAGTATAGGTCATTTTTCCTATTACCGGATCGTTTTCTTCGGCAACAATTGTCAGGTTTTCGTGAGCCTGCGCCGCGCCGGCTTCCTCGATTGTGGTATATACCCGAATGGAAGCTTTATCCGGGAGGGCGGTTTTCATAAGAGGAATTTTTAAATTACTGAACTCTGAGGAGTCGGTATAGATAACTATATTCTTTTTAGCTTCGTCCCATACATAGTGTAAGTCGGTGGGGTAGGCTATTTTGCGGGATATGTAAACGGTTTCTACGCTATCGGCAAACTGCGTGTTTGTGATTGGCTGACTCATGTAAAAAAGGGCAAACCCCTCCCGAAACCAGAAAACCGGTTGCTTGCGGATGGCGATGTAGTCTTTGTAGGCGAAGGTAGGGTCTTTGGACAAATCCACCGTCCCTGACTTCGTCGTCAGGAATACATCCTCTACCCGCCATAGGTAGCTTTCGAGTACGCCCATTAATTGTTGCCGCGTCCATGAATCGGCTGGAGGTGTGGGCTTCGGTTCTTCCTTTTGGCAGGCGACAAGCACGGCGACCAGGATTAATACGGAGAAGACGGAATTCAGAAGGCGCGTTTTCATAGGATGGATGGATGAATGGTGATGGGAAAAGTGAACTACGGTTTCGTTGGTTCAGGACACACAATAGCCGGCCGAGCGTTGCATGGGTCAGAGATTATTTTGAATTTTCTGCCTTATTTCGCAATTCATAGTCAGCTAGGCGATTATTCTTTGCCGAGATAGTTCGATTCTGTTTCATGTCATCTGCACTCATAAAAGTACCTGATCTCTGTTTTTGATCCCTTCCTTAGTTTACTGATATGCAAAAGCTAACTCTCATAGTTTTATTTTTAAGCAGTTTGCTGACGATCGACAGGGCACAAGCCCAAACTACCCACATTGCCCTTCATCCCCAAAATCCGCACTACTTCATTTATAAGGGTAAAACCACGGCCCTCGTCACTTCCGGCGAACATTACGGGGCGGTACTTAATCTCGACTTCGACTACAAAAAGTACCTGAAGACCCTGGCCGACGAGGGCATGAACTACACTCGGATTTTCACGGGTACTTACTACGAAATCGCGGGCGATTTCAACATCGAGAAAAATAATCTGGCTCCCAGACGGGAAAAGTACATCGGCCCGTGGCCGGAGGCCGAGGGAGATAAATCGAAGTTCGACCTTTCAAAATGGAACGAGGCTTACTTTGTGCGCTTGAAAGACTTTTTGTCCGAAGCCGGGAAACACGGCATCATCGTCGAGATCACGCTTTTCTCCTCAATTTATCAGGATAAAACCTGGGGCATCTCGCCGCAGAATCCGGACAATAATGTGAACCTCACCGACCAGATTTCCCGCCAGCAAGCCCAGACGCTGGATAACAACGGCCTTTGGAAATATCAGGAAGCACTCGTAAAAAAAATGGTAACAGAACTGAACGGCTTCGATAACATTTTCTTTGAAGTGCAGAATGAACCCTGGTCTGACCATACCGTCCCGGTGTATAACATTGTGAATAAGGAGGAATTGGTAAAAAACGACTGGACCAACAAGGCAGATTTTGCCGATGAGGCTTCACTGAAATGGCAGGCGGCCGTGGCGGATGCAATCAGTCAGACGGAGCAAAAACTACCCAAAAAGCACCTGATCGCCCAGAACTACACGAACTTCCGGGCTTCCATCCCCAAGGTGGAACCCAATATCTCGATCCTTAACTTTCACTACGCCTGGCCCGAGGCCGTACGCTGGAACTACCACTACGACAAGATAATCGGGTTCGATGAGTCGGGTTTTGCGGGCTCCGACGATGAAGTGTACCGCCGACAGGCCTGGCAATTTATGCTCAGCGGCGGCGGGCTATTCAACAGTCTCGACTACTCGTTTTCGGTGGGTAACGAAGACGGCAAAGGTACTTACAAAGCGCCCGGTGGTGGCAGCACGGCCTTGCGGGCGCAGTTGAAGATTCTTGCCGATTTTTTAGGTAGTTTAAATTTGGAAAAGCTGTATCCCAACTATGTAAGTACCCTCAGCGCGCCCGGCCTGATTACTTACACCTTGTCCGATAAAAGCAATGCCTTCGCTGTTTTTCTGCGCGCTACGGGTACCACAAAATCTAGCCTGAAACTAGCGGTCGATAACGGTACTTACACCGTGAGAACACTTGATACGATTACTGGGAAATATACCAAATTTGGCGATTTGAAAGCCGTTGACGGTACTTTGACCCTTGGCATTGATATTCCGGATGGAGAATTGGCTTTACAGATTTCAAAGCGATAAGAAATGGGATTTTGTAGAATTAGCACCGTCTTTTTTGCACTCTTCTGCCTGGCGCAGCTGATTTGCCGGGGTCAGACCAAGACTGTGACAATAACCGGGACCGTGACCGACGAAGCCACGGGCGAACTGCTGCCTTTTGCCAATGTCTATATCAACAATTCGTCCATCGGTACAACTACGAACGAAAAAGGAGCCTATACGCTGACGAATCTGCCGATTGGCAACATCGATGTGGCCATTTCGTACTTGGGCTATGCACCCATTAAGCAAACGCTCCGCTTCGAGCAGCCGGGACGCAAAACGGTACTGTTCAAGATGCGGCAGGGCGTGCAGTTGGAAGGCGTGGTCATTTTCTCCAAAAGAAGCAAAAAACGGGAGCAGCGCCTCAAAATTATCACGCGTGAACTGCTGGGAACCGGACGATTCAGCAAGCTATGCAAAATAATAAACCCTGATGTGTTGAGAATCTCGATGGATGATAACGGACACCTCATGGCGCAGTCGATCAGTCCCTTGAAAATAGAAAACCGGGCGTTAGGCTATATGATTTACCAGGATTTGGCGGATTTTGATTTTTACGAAGGACAGGTGTACTACGGCGGCAATACCCGGTTTGAACTGTTGAAGCCCGCAAATGAAGAAGAAAAAAAACGCTGGCGCACCAACCAGGAAACGGCATACCAGGGGTCTTTGAAGCAGCTATTGACCAGTATGGTCTCTGATAGTTTACGGGAAAACGGCTTCCGGGTTTTCCAGGAGATACCTGATTCGCTACGGATGTTCAAGCGCGTCAGTACTTACAATGGAATGAATGTCATCAAAAATCATCTGCACAACCGAATTGAAGAAATCAGGGGCGCGACCCTAATCCGGCCGGGAGAGTTAGAAACAGAGCGGCTGGTAGTTTCGGGCACGAAGCTGGAAATATTCAACCTGAACAAACGCAGTAATTCGCCCTATTCGGACATGTCGTACGCATATTCCGTTATCTCGTTTCCACAAGGCTACGCGGTCATCTCCCCGCAGGGCTGGCTCATTGTGCCCAATGGAATCGATATCAGAGGCGATCTCGGCAATGACCGCTTCGCCAACCTTTTGCCCGCCGATTGGAAACGGGATTAGGTGAATTTTTGGTTTGTTGACTGCTTCAGGTACTCTTTTTTGGGTTGCCTGAGCAACTTCGTAGTTTTATAAAAAAACTCTTCCCACCAGATACCGTTTATCTAATATCCAGTAATTACTCTAACCTATTTGATCGTGTTTACAAAAAGAAAAAATCTATACGGCAGTTTGCTTATCAGCGCGCTGGTAAGTTTTCAGACGAGCCAGGCCGTGGCGCAAATGGCCAAAGACAAGATCGCCGACAATGTCCCGGCTGAACCTATCATCAAGGTTCCGGCCAATTTCAAAACTACCATTGTGGCCGACGGCCTGGGTAAGGCCCGGCACCTGACGGTCACCGACCGGGGCGATGTGTACGTGCGGCTGGCCAAGCCCGTCGATGGTGGCGGTACTGTGTTTCTGCGCGATACCGACGGTGATGGGAAGATGGAGGTACAGAAAAGTTTTGGCGACTTTGGCGGCACGGGCGTGGCGCTGGATAAAGGGTATCTCTATACTTCCTCCAACAGCGAAGTGTTTCGCTACAAGCTGAATGATAAGCAGGAAGTTGTCGATCCCGGCAAGCCCGAACGAATCATCAAGGGTCTTACCGATAAGGGAACGCACAATACCAAATCGCTGGTGCTGGACAAAAGTGGGAATATTTACGTAGGCATCGGCGCACCCTCCAACGCCTGTCAGGTGAAAGACCGCACCAAAGGTTCGCCCGGTATGATGCCTTGTGCTATGCTTGATTCGGTAGGTGGAATCTGGCAATTCAAAACCAGCCAGCCCGACCAGATTCTGAAAGACGGCGTCCATTACGCCACCGGAATACGCAACATGGTGGGCATGGACTGGAATGGCCAAACTAACTCACTGTTCATTATGCAGCACGGCCGCGATCAGCTCAACACGCTCTTTCCCGATATGTACACGGATCAGCAGTCGGCAGTATTACCCGCCGAAGCTATGTACGAACTGAAAAAAGGCGCGAATGCAGGCTGGCCCTACACATATTACGATCAGATTCAGAAAAAGAAAGTAGTAGCACCAGAGTACGGTGGCGATGGTAAAAAAGAAGGTTCGAGCAAGTACATTGATCCGGCGGCGGCTTATCCCGGCCACATGGCACCCAACGGTCTGCTGTTTTACACCGGCAACCAGTTTCCCGAAAAATACCGTAATGGTGCATTTATCGCTTTCCACGGTTCCTGGAACCGCGCTCCCGAGCCTCAGGCCGGGTACTTTGTCGTATTCCAGCCTTTCAAGAATGGCAAGCCCTCGGGCGACTGGGAGGTATTCGCCGATAATTTTGCCGGAATGGAAACGGTGATGTCGCCCGGTAGTGCCATGCATCGTCCCTGCGGACTAGCCCAGGGACCGGATGGTTCTCTCTATGTCGCCGATGATGTAAAAGGTACCATTTACAAGATTTCTTATTCCAAATGAGGCTCATCATTAGGTATAGCCTAGTCGTAGGATTGGTGTTAAGTATTTACTCTTTCCAGGCTTGCGCCCAGGCTAATAAAACTACCTCCGATTCCGCCAGGATCAACACATTGGAAATGTCAATGTCGATGGGAAAGTTGGTCTATGACCAGAACTGTCTTGTTTGTCATCAGGCCGATGGTGGAGGCGTGCCACATCTGAATCCGCCTCTGCGCCAGACCGACTATGTACTGGGCGAAAAAGCCCGGATTATCGGCATCGTTCTGAACGGGCTGGATGCTCACGAACCGATCAACGACGAAGTGTACAGTAACGTGATGCCCGCCCATGACTTCCTGACTGACCAGCAGATCGCCGATGTGCTGACTTTTGTAAGGAATAGTTTTGACAACAAGGCCTCGGCCGTTTTGGTGTCGGAGGTGAAAGCTGAGCGGGCGAAGAAGAAATAAGTACCTGAGTAGAAATCTAATAAGCCCTTTTGACTTATATTTCCTTAGCTCCATTGCCTTGATAATCATGGTAATGGAGCTTTTTCTATATATTGCTCATCTACCTGTTTTCCCAAATAATTTTCGACTTCCATGAAGCTGCTCATTACCTGTCTCTTGCTGGTATCATTTTCGTCGCTGGCCCAGAACATTCCCTATTCTTCCGCCGATCCATACATTCGCCTGATCTCCGGGTCGGAAAATCTGACGGCCAAACGTCTCGAACTTTCCTCGGACATCGATACTACCTGGGACCGCTGGAAAGAGCGGGGATACAGTTTTGGATTCGATCCGAAGGTCACGCCCATGTACACGACCGTAAATGGTATCCTGAGTACTCCCTACATGATTCAGGTGCGGGGCAATGCCCAGGAACGCAACCGCAAGCGCTGGGGCTATCATGTGTTTGAAGGCTACGCCCGCGACGACAAGTCGCGCATCACGATGCTCGTGAATAAACACGTGGAAGAAGGCCGACCCGTGGCGGAAGCCTATTATTACAGTACGGTATACAACCATTCGGAACCCGCCTACAACTGGTTCAAGATAGGCTCCGATGTGCAGCAGCATTCTTTCCTATTTGGTCGGGATAAAGCTATTTTCTACGGTTCCCTGCGCCTGACCAACGCCCTCACACTGGGTAGCATTGGCCGAGACGATATTCGGGAAAGCGAAGTACCTGGCGATGCTGAGAGAGAATACGCTGAGGACGCCAAACACGTCAATTTTCAGGCGCTGAAAACAGGAGGCGATGGCACTATTTTCTACGACAAAGACCACCATATTCTGGTGATTAAGCTCAATGGCCAATGGATGAAAGTATCGGTGGAACCTCTGCCCGAGAACGTGAAGTACTCATTTGAATAAATAGAATGACTCAGTGTTGAGAAACTACTGTCTGGGAAATTCTTTACTTCTTCAAGTCCTTCATCTCGTCCGGGTCGATGCTGCCGTAGTGGTGATAGACGCGCAATATAATCGCCAATGCTACCGTGACTTCGGCGGCGGCGACAACGATCACAAATAGCGCGAATAGCTGCCCCCGCAGCAGCACCGGATCATGACGACTGAACGCGATTAAATTGAGATTCACCGCATTGAGCATTAGCTCTAAGCCAATGAGGATGCCGATTACGTTGCGCTTGGTGACCGCTACGGCCAGCCCCAGGCTGAACAAAGCCGCCGCGACGACCAAAAAATGAAAAAGAGGAATGGCAGAATTCATTCGGTTGGGTCGGGGTTACGGTGCATTGCCAGGTAGGCGGCACCTACCAGGGCTACAAGCAGCAGGATACCGGCGATTTCAAAAGGCAAGAGGTGCGTAGTCATTAATTCAACACCCAGGGTTCGGATGGTCGAGCGGCTGTCGAGCGTGTCGCCGCTCAACGCAAAGTTGGCCTGTACAATCACCAAAAATAAAACTGCGAACAACCCGAAGCTTACCGTCAACCCCCAAAACTTTCGACCCAAGCCGACTATAACGCGGTTAGGCGTTTGAGAAGTTGCTTCCGGGTCGGGGGTTCTGGTGAGCATAATCCCGAAGATCAAAAGTACCAGAATCCCGCCCACGTAAACCATCAATTGAGCGACGGCCAGAAAATCGGCACCCGCAAGCACGAACAGTGCCGCTACACCCAACAACGCCAGGAACAGCGCGAACGCCGCATACATCAGATTGCGGGTCAGGAGAATGAAAATTCCTGAGCCAAGGGCGAGGGCCGCGAAAGCGTAGAAGGCAAGGAGTTCGGTTGACAATTTAATTCAAGGGACATGTAATGAATAATGCGGACGCCGCACAAAACAGCGCTGACTTTTTTATTCGTCTTTTGGCTTCGACGGTTTCATCGTAGGGCGGAAAGGTACCTTCGGCTTTGCCTTCGGTAGCTCTTCGTTTACTCCTTCCGTTTTAGCCTCAGTATCTGCTTTCGTGGCACTTGCAGGCGGTTTCATCGTGGGCCGAAAGGGTACCTTGGGCTTTGCCTTCGGTAGCTCTTCGTTTGCTCTTTCCGTTTTAGCTTCAGCATCTGCCTTTGTGGTACTTGCAGGAGGTTTCATCGTAGGGCGAAAAGGTACCTTTGGCTTTTCCTTTTCCGGAGCAGGCTCAGATGAGACTGGTGCGTTATCCGACGAAGTTGTGGATTTGGGCGGTTTCATCGTGGGCCGAAAGGGTACTTCGGGCTTTTGCTTCGGAAGTTCTTCGTTTGTTCCTTCTGGTTTCGCATCTGCCTTACTGGTACTTACAGGCGGCTTCATCTGAGGCCGGAAAGGTACTATGGGCTTTTCCTTTGGCGTTTCTGTCTGCTTTGTTTCTGGTATCGGAGTGGCTGCTGACGCTGATTTTTCAGTTTTGTTAGGAATAACAGGCCGTTTGGTAGGACGGAATGGAGCTTTCGGCTTTTCGGTCTCGTTGCCTTCTTCTTTCTTTACCTCAGGTTCTGCCGCAGCAGAAGTCGGTGTTTTGGGTTTCATTTGAGGGCTTGGCCTGAACGCCGGACGTGGTGCCGCCGGCTTGTCGCCCGACTCGACTTTGGGGGCACTTTTGGCAGCCGTTTTTAGCGCTTCTTTTTCGGCCTGGAATATTTCGAGAAGTCGCTTTTTCTCTTCGGCCTCGGCGGGCGTGAGATTGCCGAATTCGTAGACCATATCTCGAATGTCCAATTCGCTGTAATCGAACGTCTTGGTCATCGTCAGGCATTCCGTCGGGCAGACCGTCGTACACAAACCGCAGTAGCAGCACTTGGCCATGTCGATGTCGAACTTGGCCGCGTAAAGCCGGATGGGCGATCCATCTGAGGCTTTTCCAACTTCCTCCGTGGCGCGGATGGGCTCAATCTCAATGCAGTCAACCGGGCAGATTTTGGCACACTTATCACACACGATGCAGTCGTCCATCTCATTATGCAGGCGATAGCGGCCATTGTCGGGGATCGGAATCGTTTCCAGCGGATACTGAACCGTAACCATGCCCTCATTTTGGTCGAAGAAATCACCGCGCCGGACATCGCCCGCCCGACGACGGTGCCGTGCCGCCCACAAGTGGCGCAGGGTCAGGCTCATACCCTTGGCGGTGGTACGTATTCCGTCGGCAATATTTTGGAAATAGGTAGTGGGCATTGGGGTTTCGGCTACGCTCAACCTGACAAGGAGGTTGGCTTTTGCAAAAATAGAGGATTAATCGAAAAGGCTACGAAAGCGCTGAATAGGTTATCCTATCGCTCAACCCTTTTGTGCTATAACACTAGACCCTTCTGCACTCTTGATATTCTGACCCTCGGTCTTAAGCAGGTCAACCAACTCTCGCTGCACTGATACCGTCTTATCGGTATTGTACCAGCGCTGTTCTTCTTCCTGAAATGCGGCGTAAGGTATCGTCGGATTCTTTTTGTAATCCAAAACGATTTCCTGCAATGCTGCCGGGCGCGGTCCCCAAGTAAAGAGTTCGTTGCCATCGGCGTCCAGCGCAATAAGTTTTGGGATAGACTTACCGCCACGGGTGAGGTAAGCATCCATAATTTCGGGATGCTCGTCGCGCAGCAATAGCGTAAGGGTGATAAGCGGATTGAGTGCCGCTACTTTGGCAATTACGGGCAGGTTTTGAGCTGCATCACCGCACCAGGCTTCGGTAAGTACGTACCAAGTCTGTGGGACAGAAAGCTGAAAAGCCAGCTGCTGTAAGTCCTGTTCCAGCTTCACGGTTTTATCCAGCCGATGCATCCGGTACTGATTCAGGCGCGTGTACTCAGCCATCTCGGGCGACTGCCTGGGGCCGGTAGTGCGTTTTTCGGCTACAACCTGATCCATTAGCGCCAGGTATTCAGCGTAAGTATAAGTTTGTCCGATGTTTTCGGGAGTAAATACGGTATGATTCATGGGTACTTTTTTTCCTCACAAAACCTTGTCCTTCGGCTTTCAGTTCAGACTTTCCGCTTGATGTAGGTACTGTAGTCGGTCTGCCGGGCTTCGTAATCTCCAGCCATGAACGGCGAACTAAGCAGAAAATCAGCGGTAGCCCGGTTGCAGGCCATCGGGATATTCCAGACTACGCTCAGCCGTAATAGCGCCTTAATGTCGGGGTCGTGTGGCTGGGCCGCCATCGGGTCCCAGAAAAAAATCAGCATATCTACCCGCTCCTCGGCGATCATCGCGCCGATCTGCTGGTCGCCACCCAGCGGGCCGCTCAGGAGCCGGATCACGGGCAGGTTCAGGGCTTCTTCCAGCATTTTGCCGGTAGTTCCCGTGCCGTAAAGCTCGTGCCGTGCCAGCATCGCTATGTTATCATGCGCCCAGTCCATAAGTTCAGCTTTGCGGTTGTCATGGGCCACAATGGCCAGACGCTTACGGGGAAGGAGGTTTCGAGAAGACATTTTTTGGAAGGGTAAAAGATGAAAGAAAAGGAGGGCTTCGGCGGCCCGGCGCGCTCAGACTGATAATGATAACCTGGGTACTTGGGTACTTTCCTGCGAAATCAACGCTAAGTACTGCAAAGCTAACTTTTCCCGGTCGAAATGCTCGCGGGCGTAGCGATAGCCGTTTTTGCCTTGTCTTTTAATCAATTCAGAATTTTTCAGATAAAAACGAATTTTCTTCGCAAAGTCCGCCGGATTTTCCGGCTCCACGAAAATTCCCGCGTCGGCCTTTTCCACCAGCTCGCGGGACACACCATCTATGGCCAGTAATACGGGTTTTTGGCAGGAAAAATAGTCGAAAGTTTTGTTGGAATAAATGGTTTTGAACGTATCGACTTTCTTCAAAACCGAGGCGCCCATGTCCGACGCCAGGATGTATTTAAAGACCTCCCGCTTGGGCACGGAATCTACAAAGCGTACATTGGTCAAATTTCTTCTTTGTGCCTCGGCGATGAGTTCTTTTTTCTGCATCCCGTTGCCGATGAGCAGAAAAAGTACTTCCGTTTCGCGCAGCAACGCGGCGGTATCAAGTACCTGTACCAAATGATTGGCCACGCCATGCGCTCCGACGTAGGTAATCACAAACTTGTCGGTCAGATCATGTTCCCGGCGAAAGGCGGCGACATCGAAGCCAGCACGTACTTCTTCCGACAGCGCGAAGTCGGCGGCATTGGGGATAAAGATGATTTTATGGGCAGGTACTTTCTTTTTGGAAATAAGTACTTGCCGAAATGCGGGCGTTAGTACATTAATGAGCTTTGCCTTTCGGTACACTAAACCCTCGAACCAGTAAGCGAATTTGATGATGTATTTATTAGTCAAGACACCCGTGTCGATGGCTGATTCCGGCCACAAATCCCGCACTTCGAAGACAAAGGGCGTCCGTTTCCACCACGAAAGTACCATCGCCGTAATTCCCACAAAAAGGGGCGGCGATGTAACGACGATCACGTCGTATTTGCCTTTCGCCAACCGGATTCCACCCCAAATACTGGAAAAGGTAAAGGAAAAATAAGCCCAGAGCCGCCCCGTAAAACTGGTATGATAACTATTGGATACATGACAGCGGATCACATTTACTCCGTCGCGATTGGTACTTTGGTGAAAGTACTTGCCCTCGTATTGATCTGATTTTCCGGTCATATAATGCACCATTCCCGCCAATACCGTCACTTCGTGGCCGGCTTCGGTCCAGATGCGGGCCATTTCGTTCCAGCGGGAGCCGCCGCCCTCGTCATCTTCCAGAAAAAATTGGTGCACCAAAAGGATACGCATACGACGGTCAGCTATCGGGAGTCAGCGTTTTTGATTTCTATTACCGTTTTGAGGTACCGGCTTCGGGTAGTGCATACCAATCGCAGGGTACTTACTTTCCGGCCGTAGTTTTCGGAGTACCAGCCTTCTGTCTGGCTTGGTAAGATTTCATTATTTTCTGCATCGAAAGTCTTCAATAAGTACTTTTCAGAAAAGCCATCCCCCGGATGCCAGATTTGATGCATGGGTAGTTCAGGCGGGGCATTTTCGAGCCAATCTTCGACAAACCAGCTCAGTTCCCCCGCCCCTTTCGTCACGCGGCGGCGGTGAACGATGTTTTTTCCTGCCTGCCTGAATCCCGTGAATTGTCCTTCAAAAACGAACTCATTTTCGTCAGAATTTATCCAGCCCGCGCGACTTTGTTTGATCCAGTCATACCAGATAAAACGCGGCCCTTTGCGCATTTGGTCGTAGTCGCCGAGCATGATGGTATTGTGCGAGGCAGTACCCGCAAAGTACCGTGTCCAGCGCGCTTCGGTGTTGTACAGGTAGCTGCCTGCGTCGCGCAGGATATTTTTGCCCTCTACCCAAATGTCCAGATGCAGGTTGTCGGCCTGAAACGGACGGTCTTTGTAGCGACCACAACGTATAAAGGTAACCGTATCCGCATCGCGCAGAACATAGTAGCCGCCCTGATCGAAGGTGTAAGTACCGTCGGGAAAATCGGCCACCTGAGTTGAAGCTGTTGGCGAAGTACTTAGTGCTTCTGCCAAAGCATTCAGCTGAGGCCGGAAATCGCGGAAGTGACTTTCACTCAATGGAAAAAATAAGGCTCCGTCGTTGTTGCCGTAGTTGGGCAGCCAGCCCGTCGTTTGGTCCTGGCAGGTACGCAGGAAATTCAGCGATTTGCGGGCGCGGTCGTACACGATTTCGTCCCAACGCTCGCCGTTCAGGTGAGCGAGTTGGATGGCCTGGGTGAGAAGCTGAACCGCAACGCGGTGGTAGTTCATCGAGAATTGCAGGAAAGTACCGTCTTCATAAATCTGGTAGGCGATTTCCTGCTCAAACCAGCGCTTGCCCTCTTTTTTCCAGCGGCTGCTTTCTGGAAAAAATGGATACAACAGCCCGACCAGATACAGCGTGAGCGTCTCGGTGAGCGCGTGGTTGTTGCGCACTGCCCGCCGCGAAAAGGGGATGTGTGCCGCCACGTGTTGTATTTGCTGGCAAATGCTGGAAATGATCCCGGCAAAGCGTCCGGCGGTGAGGGTAGGGGAGTTTTTATAATAATGAAGCGCAAAGGTCCAGTTCAGCACCCGCAGCGAGATTTCCTGGCTGCACCGCCAATTGGGGCCGCAATTCACGGGATTTTCCGCAATCCAGCTATCTATTTCATTGAAAACTACCTCGGATTGATCTTCTTGAAAATGAACATCGAAGCGGATGAGGTCGTACAGAAACGTGAACCGCGATTTTTCCCAGACGTACTTGATGTCGCCGGCTTCGGGCGAAAAATCAGCGATTTCGGTCCAGTGCTTCGTGACGTCGTAGCGGTAGCCGGTCAGCGGATTGGTAAGCCAGTCTTTAACCTCGTATTCTTCTGAGCTAAAAAAAGTAAGGCGACCTTTTTTGAAAGCTTCTACACGATTTTGCAGGCTGCTTAGGTCAGATTCGGAAACTGGCGTTTCAGGAATGAGTTGCGGAAATTGGACCGGGAGATTTTTCCAGTCCTGCAACGAAATGAATTCCTGATATACGGGATTGGGAGGAAATCGTCGTTTCAACAATCCCGTCTGCTTTTCTACTTCGTGCCGGGTGCGGTAGGCCACGTACCGAAAACCCATGTTCTGGATTAATTCAATCGTATTTTTTAGCATGTGTGTAGATCACTATTGATCAGTTTAGAAAAGCATTTTTCCAATTTGGCGACCTACCCCTGCGCTTTCCTCTTACAAACAAATCCACTCTTTGCGTTGCAAACTCTCCAATGCCGCTAACGTAGCCTTCGTGGTGTTCAGGATTTCGGATAAAGGAATGATCGGCTCACCGCCGCTTCGCACAGATTCCAGCAAAATACGAAACTGATCGCGGTGGCCTTTATCCTGCCTGATTTTTTGTTGGGAAAAATTCCTAAACCCGTAGCCTTTCAAGAGGCGAAAGTTATCGAGAATTAGCGTGCGTTCCTGCGAATAAATCTCTACACGCTCTTTGGAATAAGCTTTGCTCCCGTTGCTGAAGTAATTGATGACGCCCGTAGAACCATTGGCGTATTTCAGCAAAATACTGGCGTTGTCGGTCGTCTCATCAGGATTTTGGCCCATAGCATTCATGCATACTTCCGTCACCAAACTACCCGTCAGGAAGGTGATGAGGTCAATAAAGTGACAAGCTTCGCCCAGAATGCGCCCGCCACCCACGGCGCGGTCGTGCACCCACGAACTGGCCGGAATGTAGCCCGCGTTCATGGTCGCCACTACGTTCATCGGCGCGCTACCGAGCAGCGACTTTATCTTTTGGGCGTGGGGCGAGAAGCGACGGTTGAAACCGACCGTCAGCGACAGGGCGGGGTTATAGTTTTTAAAGAAATCTGTAATCTCGGACAGTTCTTCGGCAAAAATCGCCAGTGGCTTTTCCACAAAAATGTGTTTCCCCGCTTTTAAAGCTTCCAGCGTGAGCCGGGCGTGCTGGTCGTGGCGAGTGGTGATAATGACCAAGTCCACCTCGTCATCCTGCAATATTTCGGAGTAGTTGGTAGTACTATACGCAATGCCGTGTTTCTGCGCCAAGGCCGAACCCGACAAGCCATTGGCACTGGCGATGTACTTCACATCCGCGCCATTCAGCGCGGGCAGCAGGGTCATTTTTGTGAAATTTCCTGCCCCGATGATTCCCACGACGCCTTTGCGCCCCGCGAAGGAAATGTTCTGATGCCTGACTGTGGGTTGCAGGGCGGCGGTTTCCGGGTATTCCAGCAAGGAAGCAATGGCTTTTGACGAACCGATCCCGCCATAAATTTTATCATATTCAGCCAGCGGTGCCACTTCGGTGATGAGTGGCTGCACATCCAGTGACCCGGCGGCGAGGAGTTGGAGGATCGTCTGGAAATTGCGGTTCTCGGTCCAGCGAACGAAGGGGAGAGGGTAGTCGCGGCCCTTTTGCTCATAATCGTCGTCGTAACGGCCCGGCCCGTAGGAGCACGATACCTGAAAGGTCAGTTCCTTTTCGTAGAATTCCGCCCGGCTGAGGTTGAGACCCACTACGCCAATCAGCACGATTTTGCCGCGCTGCCGCGACATCCGCGCCGCCTGGGAGATGATTTCATTGTTTTTGGCCGAAGCGGTGATGATTACGCCATCCGCCCCGATGCCGTCGGTGATATTCTGAACAAACTTGACCGGATCGTCGCCTTTGGTCGGATTGCAGGTTATGATTCCCCTGGCGCGGGCGATGTCGAGCTTGGCTTCGTCCAGATCTACACCTACCACCCGGCAGCCGTTGAGCCGCAGCAGGTCGGCGGTCAGTAAACCGATCAGTCCCAGGCCAATGACTACGATCGTTTCGCCCAGTGTGGGATCGAGCAGCCGGATGCCCTGTAGGCCAATGGCGCCAATGACGGTGAAGGCCGCCGCTTCGTCGGGGACCTGATCGGGGATTTTGGCCACCAGATTACGCGGTACGTTGACCATCTCGGCGTGGGGGCCGTTGCTGGCCACGCGGTCACCAAGCTGGAGGTCGGTGATACCTGCTCCTACCGCTATGACAGTACCAACGTTGCAATAGCCTAGCGGCAGGGGCTGCTCCAATTTGTTAAAAACCGACTGCACGGTCGTTTGCAGGCCGTCGGTTTTTACTTTGTCCAGCACCATCCGCACCTTGTCAGGTTGCTGACGGGCTTTTTCCAGCCAATTGGCCTTCCCGAACTCCACCAGCATCCGCTCAGTACCCAGCGATACCAAGCTGCGTCGCGTGCGAATCAGCACCGCGCCGGGCCGCACCTGCGGGACAGGTACTTCCATGAGGGTAGTTTGTCCGGTTTTCAGGTTTTGGATGAGTTGTTTCATGGATCGAGGTCAGCAATTGGCGACGATAGGCTCTGGTTCCGCTGGCGTGAGCATTGCGCAAGTTACAGCTCTTTGCCAAAACTTTGATTTCAGACTTAAAATGACGTTTGAGCAGTATAGCCGACGATTTGAACCTTTTACAATCAATGTAACAATGCTGGCTGGCAAAGAAAAAGCTCCTACCCAGCGGGAAAGAGCTTTTCAGATTATTAACCTAATCTAATCGTGTGAGGATTAGCGTCTTTAATGGATTCAGTTCAGCGCGACCAGCGTACGGGCAGGAGCCTTCACCGCTTCGGCGCTACTCAGATTGATGGATTTGCGTTGCACCTCGGTGCCGTTAGCGATCTCGATGGTATACTCCCCGTCCTGTGCTTTGGAAAGGTCGAAGTTGCAGGCGTATTTCTGAACCTTGCGGCCTACCGACTCGCGGTGTAGTTCTTTGCCGGCCTGGTCAATCAGGCGGATGCTAACCCATTCTCCTGCCTCTTTCTGCACGTTGAGGCGTATGGTCATCGACTGCTGCACGCGGTAGAGGCTGGTGTCGAAGGTTTTGGCGGTGTCCTGGGCCAGCGTTGAAGCGGCAGACATAAGAGCAAGAGTGAGGGCGATAGCGGAAGTTTTGAGCGTTTTCATGGTCGTAGTATTTATAAGTTAATGAAAGAATGAGTGTTCGAAAGTGTCCTTGTATTGATCAGCAGCGAACAATACAAAGGTCGCGGGTTGCGCTTGACCGGGCTTGGCTCATTCTATCAAAGGCGTGGTGCATTGTTGCAGGGACGTGGTGTATTGTTGCATGGTCATTAATTGGCGGGTAATTCGTGGAAAAAGCATAAAAAAAGGCCGCGTCGTGCGGCCATTATTTTACGGCATCCTGTATTCTACTCCTTCCTCACCCTTACAGTAGCCTGTCGATTCAGCGCGTTTTTAGGGGAAGTACCCTGCTTTTTACAAATAACTCAGCCACCATTTTTCCTTGTGGCTCGTTTTGTAGCGGTCGTACCAGCGGCAAAGCGGATATAGGACTAAGACTGTCCCCGCCCATATTACATAAACGACAGGCAGGCCAACTCCTTCGCCAGGCACTACAAACAAAAGGATGGTCTGGGTTTTGGTGGCAATGTTTACGCCATCAGACAGCAGATGCCCCCGCGAGAGAAACATCAGCAGACAAAACGAATGAAGCACGTACCAATGGACGATGTAGTAGAAAAATGCCGTTCGACCAAATATCCGCAGAAAATTGGTCAGGCGGTTTTTTACTGATTCGATCGCTACTAGAAACAGCAACGCCGGACCAATGGTAATGCACATATACAGCAGCGAAGGCGGGTATTTGTTGACGTCGATAAACGAAAATACCGTCAGCAAGCCACTTTTTTGCTCGCTCCAGGGAGTCGGATTTCCGTACAGATTGCTGAACCGCAGGACTATGAAAAACACCAGCAGGCCAAATCCAGTCAGCAATAGCGCAGTTTTTCGTGTGGCGGGCGAAACCGTCGGGCCGAAGAACGTGCCGGTGCAATAGCCTAGCAGCATCAGTCCCAGCCAGGGCAGGATTGGATAAAGGATGAAAAGAGAATGCCCGTTTGCGTAGGGATAGATGCCCCGCCGATGCAGCAAATCCCACCAGAAGGACGGCTTGAAACCCGGTGCAGCTTCCACCACATCCAGCAGGTTGTGGCCCAGCACAATCACGAGTCCCAAAATTAGTATCAGTCGGAACGGCAGGTGAATCAGCAACCCCAGAATTACCATGCTGATACCAATTACCCAAATTACCTGTAAAATCTGAAGGGTGTAGAGCGGATTAAATGTCATACCCAGATTGACAATAACTAATTCGGCAAAAATCAGCCACAAACCCCGCTTAATCAGGAAACTGCTTAGTTCCTGTTTGGTCTTTCGCAAACTCTGTAAATAAATGGACGTACCGGCCAGAAACACGAAAACAGGTGCACAGAAATTGGTGATCCATCGAGTTACAAACAAGATGGGCGTAGTAGTAGCGAGGTTGAGCGGGTCGTCAGTCCAGGCGGTGGAATGGAAAAAATCACGCGTGTGGTCCAGGGCCATGATGACCATGACAAGACCCCGAAGCACATCGATGGATTCGACGCGGGATTTGGCAGGAATGGGTTGAGGTGGCACAGTCCGAGGAGGATAGAATAGGTGCGTGCAAAATTAAAGAAGAAAACGGAAAGCCACTTCATAAGCTGAAATCAAGCAGATTTTATTGTTTGAATAACCTCACCAGATAGTAAGCAGACCGTCCCGATTTCTATGTTTTATGCAAGGGTTGTGAAACAAAACTACTCATACAAATGAGTAGTCCAAAAACGGTTATCGATTTTGCTTTGAAGATCATAGTTTACCAGTTTTATTTTCCTTTTTTTCAGAAAAGAAATTAAGCCCGTGAGGTATGTTCTAATTCAGGGCCACGAGCGTACGGGCAGGAGCCTTCACCACTTCGGCGCTACTCAGATTGATGGATTTGCGTTGCACCTCGGTGCCGTTGGCGATCTCGATGGTATACTCGCCGTCCTGTGCTTTGGAAAGGTCGAAGTTGCAGGCGTACTTCTGAACCTTGCGACCCACCGACTCGCGGTGCAGTTCTTTGCCGTCCTGGTCAATCAGGCGGATGCTCACCCATTCTCCTGCCTCTTTCTGCACGTTGAGGCGTATGGTCATCGACTGCTGCACGCGGTAGAGGCTGGTGTCGAAGGTTTTGGCGGTGTCCTGGGCCAGCGTTGAAGCGGCAGACATAAGAGCAAAAGTGAGGGCGATGACGGAAGTTTTGAGCGTTTTCATGGTCGTAGTATTTATAAATTTATGAAAGAATGAGTGTTTGAAAGTGTCCGTGTATTGATCAGCAGCGAACAATACAAAGGTCGCGGGTTGGGCTTGACCGGACTTGGCTCATTCTATCAAAGGCGTGGTGCATTGTTGCAGGAAATTGGTGTATTGTTGCATGGTCATTAATTGGCGGGTAATTCGTGGAAAAAGCATAAAAAAAGGCCGCGTCGTGCGGCCTTTTTTTTACTATATTTTGTACTTCTACTCCTTCCTCACCCTTACAGTAGCCTGTCGATTCAGTGCGTCTACGGCTTTGATCTGATAGATTTCCGTGGGCAAACTACCTAGCCGGAAAACTACCTCGTTGCGACCTTCCAAAAGTACCTCCTTGCGCGACTACCGCAGCCGGCCCGTCAGGCCAAGTACCTCGAAAGTACTCCATCCAGAATTGGACGAAAGTACCTCCACCCTCAAGGCATTCTGCACGGGATTGGGAGTACGCTTTCAGCGAGAATTTGCGCAGGTACTTTATTCACGTGCATTGCACTGATTTAAAAGATACTCAGTCATCAGTTATTGAAGTGTATTCAACAGTACTTCTTTATACGAATCCGGGCAAATGGAAAACCGGACGGTGGGATAAGTACTTACCCCACCGTCCGGTACGTTCATGGCTAATAGATTGCTGGATTGCGAGTATGTCTAATTGATTGCTATAAGGACCCGGTCAGTCTGCTGAACGACCTCGGCCGTTGACAGGTTGATCTTTTTTTCGACTACTTCCTCGCCGTTTCTTACTTCCAGGGTGTATTCTCCGTCTTTCAGTTTTGAAAAATCGAAGCTGCGGCCATACTTTTCAGTGCCTTTATAGACTGTCTCGGAGTGAAGGACTCCGCCATTTTTATCAAGAAGTACAATGGACAATTTCTGGTCTTTATCCTTTTCGATCAGCAAGCGCATTTTCATCGAATCCTTGATTTTATACATCGCGATGTCGAAAGTTCGGTCTTCGGTACCATTAGTGGCGGTGGTTACGTGGGTGGGCGCTTTCTCAGTTGAAACTACCACTGACTGGGTAGCCAATCCGGTAGAAGAGGGTTCAACCCCGGCATACAAAGTGTGGGCAGCAACGAGAGAGAGCATCAGAGCAACGGCGGAAGTTTTGAGCGTTTTCATGGTCGTAGTATTTATAAATTTATGAAAGAATGAGTGTTTGAAAGTGTCCGTGTATTGATCAGCAGCGAACAATACAAAGGTCGCGGGTTGCGGTTGACCGGACTTGGCTCATTCTATCAAAGGCGTGGTGTATTGTTGCAGGAAGTTGGTTTATTGTTGCACGGAGCATCTTTCGGGCAAAAGTTTGCTCGAAACAATAACAAAAGGCGCAAAATGATACCTTGGGCAAGGTGGAAAGGTACTGTTTAGGCAGACGCAATCCCGAACAGGTTTCGATTTCGGCAACCGGCTTCGGAAGGCGGGGATAACCGGAAAGGCTACCCGAAAATTCGGGTGATGAGGACACCGTACCGCGGATCTTGTTCAAAGCCCGTGAGCCAGTCGCGCACAATGTACCTGAAGAAAAGCATGGGCGGCTCATGCTGTTCAATCGCCGCCTCAAAGTAAGTACAGGCCATATTCAGATCGCCCAGGCAGGCGTGGACAATACCCATATCGTAGCGGGCGACGGGCTGCGACTGGTTGAGGGCTACCATTTGATCGAGAATATCCCGGGCTTTGTCTGCTTCACCTGCTCGTCCGTACAGCGCACCACAAGCGCTCAGGGTCATGCCATTTCGGTTGAGTTCGCAGGCTTTTTCCAAATGCTGACGCGCCACATCAAAGTTTTTCTGAGCAATCAGATTCATTCCTACCAGACTATGCCCTCCCCAAAATGTGGGCTCGAGGGCGATCAGCCGCCGTCCCTGCGCGATGGCTTCGTTGGCTTTTCCCGCTATCCAATAGACATAACCCGTGTAAAAGTTATTGATCAGGGAAAAAGGTTCGAGCGAAAGGGCCAGTTCTGCCTGCTTTTCGGCCTGCGCATGATTGCCCCGAATACTCAGCAGCAACGCGTACTGTCCGCGCAGCTCAGCCGTATTCCAGTTAAATTCCAGTGCTTTCTTGAAAGATTTGGCCGCCTGATCGAAGTCCCATTCGTAGAGCATCTGCATCCGGGCCAACGCCAGGTAGCTTTCGGCTATTTCAGGATCAAGTTGCAGAGCCTGCTCAGTGGCTTGTCGCATTAGCGGAAGGCTTTGCTGGGAGGGCAGGTGCCGATAAAACCACATATTGAGGTAGCAGGAGGCGATTCCCGCGTAAGCAATGGCGTAGGCAGGTTCCAGCGCGATGGCCTCGCGGTAGTAGCTTATGGCCTTGTTATACTCTTCGACGCCGGCGAACTTGTTATGATAAAACTTCCCGTGCAGGTAGAGTTGGTAAGCGGCCGGATTGTTGGTGTAGCGTTTGAGTGTTGCTTGCTGGTCCTGGCCGAGGAGCTGGACTTTTATTTGCCGCAAAATTGCCAGCGCAATCTCATCCTGAATGTCAAAGATATCCTTCAACTCCCGGTCATAAGTCTCCGACCAGAGGTGGTAGCCGTCCTCCACTTTGATAAGTTGCGCCGTGATGCGCAGCCGGTCGCCCGCCCGGCGCACGCTGCCTTCCAGAATATGTGCGACGTTCAACTGCTCGCCGACCAGCCGTAAGTCCTGATTCCGGCCCTTGAAGGTGAATGAGGAAGTGCGCCCGGCGACGTTGAGGTTCGGGACGTGACTTAGCACATTGATTATTTCTTCCGTAATACCATCGCTGAAGTACTCTTGGCCGGCATCACCGCTCATGTTGACGAACGGCAACACCGCAATGGACACCTCGGCTGTATTTTCGGCGGCGATTTTGTCGATCTCGGCCTGTTTGCGGTAATCGGTGGGGCTGATATCGAAGGCTCTACTGAAGTACTTGCTAAAATTCTGCGGACTCTCGATGCCGATGAGGTAGGCGATCTCCGAAATCCGCAGGTCGGTTTCAGCCAGGAAACTCCGGGCTTTGTCCAGTTTCTTTTGCCGGATGAACAGCGTGGTTGAAAGCCCCGACTTCTCTTTAATAACCCGGTGCAGCTGGGCGCGGCTCAGTCCGATCTCTTTGCATAGGGCATCGGGCGACAGCGCCAGATTATCCAGACTCTCATCCAGCAAGGCATTCAGCTTTTCAAAAACTTCCATAATAATGAGGACGAAAAAATTCCCCTAAGATACGGAATCGGCATTTTCCGACCAATCGAACGCGCCACGGATGGGAATGGCACTACTCAAAATAAACCAACGAATAGCAGCAACTGCCATTCGTTCGCATTCGCACGATACAATGATCCAGGCTAATTACTGTTTGCTCACCTTCACTGTTGCCGATTTCGCACATCCAAGGCACGGATCAGGTAGATTCCAGTCGGCAAACTACCCAGTCGGAACTCCACCTCGTTCAGTCCTTTTGCCAACTCCTGCTTTCGCGACTGCCGCGCGCGGCCCGTCAGGTCAAGTACCTCGAAAGTACCCTGTCCAGAATTAGGCGAAAATAACTCCTCATTGGTGACACTGACCATCGTGAGAGTGGCGTTGGAAGTGGCGTTGAGTGCCAAGTTCTGATTGATGCTCAAAAAGTACAAGCGAGTGGTAAAAGCAAATGATTACATCCTAAAAATCAATAAGCCAGACCGAATTTCGGTCTGGCTTATTGATTAGGCTTATATTACCTGGTTGTCATCTGTCCTTATATCTTTGCTAATTCATGGCGGGACTGTAAATCCTCCTCCGCTACAATCTCCTGCACCGCCTTCACGATACCAGCCGCGTCAAAGCCACACTCATGGTAAAGTTCATGAGGTTCGCCGTGCTCGATGATGTGGTCGGGAATGCCCAGCCGCTTGACGCGGGCCGTGTAGCCGTGTTCGGACATGAATTCGAGAATGGCGCTGCCTACTCCGCCGGGTAGACAACCGTCTTCCACGGTCAGGATGTGGTCGTGTTTTTGGAAAACTTCGTGTAGTAAAGCTTCGTCCAGCGGCTTGGCAAAGCGCAGATCGTAATGCGCGGCTTGAATAGATTGTTTCGCCAAAATTTCGCAGGCTTCCACAGCAAAGTTGCCCACGTGTCCCAGCGTCAGGATCGCCACATCTTCGCCCTCGCGGATTTGGCGGCCTTTGCCCACTTCAATTTCTTCCAGCGGGGTGCGCCATTCGGGCATCACGCCCTGCCCGCGCGGGTAGCGAATTGTAAAAGCACTCTTGCCTTGCTGAATTTTGGGTAGTTGCGCCGTATACATCAGGTTACGGAGTTGCTCCTCGTTCATGGGAGCCGACACAATCATGTTCGGTACGCAACGCATGTAGGCCAGGTCGTAGGCCCCATGGTGCGTGGGTCCGTCGGCCCCGGCGATGCCCGCCCGGTCAAGACAAAAAATGACGGGTAAGCCCTGAATGCAGACATCGTGCACAACCTGATCGTAAGCACGCTGCATGAATGTGCTGTAAATATTGCAGTATACTACACTGCCCCGCGTGACCATTCCGGCTGAGAAAGTCACGGCGTGTTGCTCGGCGATGCCTACGTCGAAAGCGCGGTCGGGCATGGCCTTCATCATTATGTTCAAAGACGAACCCGATGGCATGGCGGGCGTAATGCCCACGATCTGCGGATTTTTCTCGGCCAGTTCCACGATCGTATGGCCAAAGACATCCTGGTACTTAGGAGCCTGTGGTGTATCGTAAGTTTTTTTCTTGATTTCGCCCGTGACTTTATCGAACAAACCCGGTGCGTGCCACTTGGTCTGGTCTTTTTCGGCGGGCCCGTAACCCTTGCCTTTTACCGTAAGGCAATGCAGCAATTTAGGACCGGGAATATCTTTAAGATCGTTCAGGACATCGGTCACGTGTTCGATGTCGTTACCGTCGATGGGACCGAAGTACCTTAGTCCGAGCGACTCGAAGAGATTACTTTGCTCCAGAAGTCCGACTTTGAGCGTGTTCTCAACCTTGGAAACAATCTCTTGGGCACTTTTGCCGAACTTGCTCATTTTACCCAGCAAATTCCAGACCTCGTCACGGACTTTGTTGTATGTATGCGAGGTAGTAATGTCGGTCAGGTATGCCTTTAAAGCTCCCACATTGGGATCGATGGCCATACAGTTGTCATTCAGCACGATCAGCAGGTTGGTATCGGCTGTACCCGCATGATTCATACCTTCGAAAGCCAGCCCGGCCGTCATGGCACCATCGCCGATAACGGCAATGTGATGCCGCTCGCGGTTGTTTTGCAGCACCGATGATACCGCCATGCCCAAAGCCGCTGAGATCGATGTAGAGGAGTGGCCGACGCCAAAAGCATCGAACTCACTCTCGGCCCGTTTAGGGAAGCCCGATAGACCACCATATAGCCGATTGGTAGCAAAATTATCGCGTCGCCCGGTCAGAATCTTGTGCCCGTAGGCCTGATGTCCCACATCCCACACCAACTGGTCGTCGGGCGTATTGTAAATATAGTGAAGAGCGACAGTAAGCTCCACCACGCCCAGACTCGCCCCGAAATGTCCGCCGTAAACCGAAACATTATCAATGATAAATTGCCGTAGTTCATTGCAAACCTGCGGTAGCTGGGCACGATCCAACTTTCGGAGGTCTTCGGGGGAGTTGATTTGAGCAAGTAGTTTTCCGGGCTTGATTAGCATTTGTATGGCTCTTTTTGTCTTGTACCTTGTTTGGGTGTTCTTTTAACTACGACAGAACAATTCTGTTCAGATTTAAGCCATTGCTTTCCCCTACTTTTGCTGACTGGCCTTAAAAAGCTTCTGCTTTTCTTCTTTCGTCAGACTCTCGTAGCCCGACTTCGATATCTTATCCAATATAGAATCAATCTCATCCTGGTCGGGCATTTCTACGGATGCGGGGGAAGAGGCCGAAGAATAGGCCGAGGCCGTGCGTTGCACTTCCTTCTGCCGGTGCGTAACCCGCATCGGGGGGCGCCTGCGGAACAGGTTATTCCATAGGGTCATCAGTACGTACAACGGCTTGCCCATATCGGTGCCGTTTTGCAGGAGCTTGATGAACAAAAAACCGGTGAGCGCGCCGCCCAGATGCGCAAGATTTCCGCCTGCATTAGGTCCAATGGACTGAGCCAGCGAAAGAATGATATAGAAAAAAGCGATGTACTTGATCCGAATTGGCCCGATGAATATCAGATTGAAGGTATAGTTGGGCAGTAAAGTAGAAGCGCCCACCGCCACTGAAAAAGCGGCTGCCGAAGCACCCAGCATCTGCGAACCCGCCACCTGTGACTGGAAATAGGGCAGTAGGTTGTAAATAGCCATGTAGGCTACCCCTCCGGCGATCCCGCCCAGTACATAAAGCGCGATTAACCGCTTGGAACCTAAGTACTCGTCTACCAGCCGCCCAAACCAATACAGGAACAGCATGTTGAAGAGAATATGAAAAATCTCCTCATGGGTGAAGAAATAGGTGATAATCGTCCAGGGCTTGTACAGAAATTCGCGCGGCGAAGCGGGGAGCCGCAGCATATCGACCAGCCACACGTATGCCTCAGATGACTGCCCGAGTGTGAAGATCACCTTCGTTAGCAGCAGGCTCAGAAACACCACTACGTTGATCAGAATGATTCTGACCAGCGTGTTGTCCGTTTTGGTGAATTCCCGCTTAAAATCGTCAAAAATACCACTCATTGTTTGGATGGATGCTGGATGCCGGATTCTGGATTTCGGATTCTTGGGAAAGTCCAGTATCCAAAATCCAGCATCCGGCGTCCATCAATAAAATTTATTTCTCTCTGAACCCCACACTTTCAACATGATAAAAGCAAACAACATGCCGCCAAGGTGAGCGAAATGAGCCACATTGTCGGTTTGGGCATTCTGGATGCCCGAGTACAGTTCATACAATCCGTAAAAGGCCACAAAATACTTCGCTTTGATCGGAAATGGAATAAATAATAGAAAAAGTTCAGTATTAGGAAACAATAGTCCAAAAGCCATTAAGATACCAAAAATAGCGCCTGACGCTCCCACCATGGGAATGCTAACCTGCTGTTGCAAAAATCCTTTCACAAAGTTAACACTCTCCTGGATGATACGCGGGTCGCTCGGGTGATCTTCAAAATTATTTATGAAATCCAGATTTGCCTGATACAACGGTCCGGCGTGCTGGCTCATAAAATCCAAAAATCCCTCGGGAGTTGGATATTCAAGATAAATACTGGCTGCCTGCTGGAGCTGTGAAGTTTCGAAAAAATCGATGGCTGAGAACAGTAACCCTGCTCCCATGCCCGTCACAAAGTAAAAAATCAGAAAGCGTTTCTGCCCCCAGATTCTTTCCAGCATAGGTCCGAAAATAATCAGGCCGAACATATTACTAAAAATGTGCCCGATGTTGGCATGCAGGAACATGTAGGTAAGGAATTGAAAGGGCAAAAACGACGGCGACAGGAAGGAGTATAAGGCAAAACTCGGCGTCAAAGGGAGAATATAGGAGTCCACGATAAAGAACACAATGTTCAATATCAATAGATTACGGACAATCGGGGTAAGCTGAAACATGTATTCAGTTGACGGTTGACGGTGGACAGTTAACAGGAACGGGCGGCATGGCCACTTGTGTTTTGCAGATGTCCAGGTACGTAGGAATGAGTAAAGCTAACGGATCAAAACTTCTTTTCGTTTCGAAAAAAAAAGTTTTGACTATAAAATAAAGTGTGTATTCTACTGTGTGTCCAAAGGTTCCAGCGGACGGATAACGGCACAATGACTCTGTGCCGCGTTGAAGTACTATCCACTGTCAACTTAATAGCTTCCTCCCGCGCCGCCGCCGCCAAAACTACCGCCGCCGAAGCCACCAAAGCCTCCTCCACCGCCGCCAAAACCACCGCCACCACCCCAGTTGCCGGAAGAACTACCCCAGCCTGAGTGAGTGCTGTAGGGAAAGAAGACCGGCCCACCCGAGTTGCGGAAACGTTTGCCGCCCCGGCCGCCGCCTCCGCCGCGATTGCGCAGGATAAGAAAGAGTATGATCAGAAAGATGATAATAATAAAACCCGCCGGAAAGCCTTCTCCATCTGCCGATTGCGGGTCAGCTTTGTACTCGCCGGAGGCGTAGCGAATAATAGCATCTACCCCCCGGTCGAGGCCGCGATAAAACATTTTGTTCTTGAACTCGGGGATGATTTCCTGCGACACGATGCGCTTGGCAATAGCATCGGGAATGGCGCCCTCCATGCCGTAACCCGTGGCGATAAACACCTTGCGATCGTCGGGTGCCCAGAGTAGTACAATGCCATTGTCCTTACCCTTTTGGCCTACTCCCCAGGCGCGGCCTAGTTCAAAGGCATAGTCGGCAATGGCATAGGGCTCTACCGTGGGAATGATAACTACCGTGATCTGGGTGGAGGTGGAGTCGTCGTAGGCTACCAGTTTCCGCTCCAGTTGGGCCTCTTCGTCGGGACTCAGTTGATTGGCCAGGTCGTTGACCAGGCGGGCCGGACTCGGACGCGGCGGAATGTCCTGCGCTTGGACGGATAGACCCAGCAGAAACAGGAAAAAGATTAAATAAGAATATTTTTTCATGGCTATGTTTACCCGAACGATATGTCGTCGGGTAGTTCGTTGATGTCGTCCGATTGGTACGGAAAAAATGTTCGCAGTTGCTGACCCGCTTCCTCGATGCCCTCGCAGAGCCCTTCTACGAATTCGTTTTTCTTGAAGTGAAGGCGAAGTTTTTCCTTCGTACTTTCCCAGAAATCGTGCGGGACTTTTTCATAGATACCTTTGTCGCCAAGTACCGCGAACTTGCGGTCTTCGTGGGCCAGGTAGAACAGCACACCGTTGCGGTCCTTGGTATTGTGCAGGCTCAGTTCACCGAAGACTACTTTGGCGCGTTCCATCACGTCTTCATCGGGACACCGGGCTTCGATGTGTACCTTGATTTCGCCGGAAGTACGTTTTTCAGCTTCCTGAATTGTAGCGACGATTCGCTGCGTTTCTGCTTTGCCAAAAAGAGGATCGGGAGTAGACATTTTCTGAGTTCTTGATTTTGGATGCTGGACGTTGGATTTTGGACCGATCCGTCGGCGCGGCTGTATCAACAGTCGGCCCTGTCTTGATCGGGCGTAGTTTCGCTGGATGGAATAACGCCTTTTGCGTTGTGAGCCGACTGTCAAGGGCTGACTGTTGCCAATCGACCGAAACGAAAGACGCCACACCGCCACAGCGGGCAGCATGGCGTCTTTCTATGTCGGAACAGTACTTAAAAAGTAACGGTCGGGGCGTTTTGAGCAGCTTGTGAAGCCTCAAAGAAGCCCTTCCGCTCGAAGCCGAAAATGCTCGCGAAGATGGTATTCGGGAAGCTTCGCACCGACTGGTTGTACTCATTCACCACGGCGTTGAAGTCGTTGCGGGCTACGGCGATGCGGTTCTCAGTACCTTCCAGTTGTGCCTGTAGTTCCTGGAAATTCTGGTTCGCTTTCAGGTCGGGATAACGCTCCACGGATACCAGCAGTCGCGACAGCGCACCGCCCAACTGATCCTGTGCGGCCTGGAATTTCTGAATATTTTCGGGCGTGAGCTCATCAGCGCTGATTTGCGTCGAAGTGGCTTTGGCGCGGGCGTTGATTACGTCGGTCAAAGTACCCCGCTCGAATTCGGCGGCCCCTTTAACGGTGTTGACCAAGTTCGGAATAAGATCGGCGCGGCGCTGGTACTGGCTCTGCACTCTGGCCCACTGCTCGTTGACGTTCTCGTCTTTCTGCACCAGCCCGTTGTAGGAGCTGCAGCCGAACATACCGCCGACCAGCAAAAGGATAACTATGACAATAAGACTTTTGGACATGATGATTCTGTTTTGAGGTTGATTTTGATTCAAAATTACCCAAAACTAGGAATTTCCTGGCACAAAACTACATGGCTGGTCTTCCAGGCGGCCTTTGGTGCCCCGTGGCTAGTATGAACGAAATGATTGATTCGGTGGAATACGCGCAACGGGAAAATACCCGGTCTTTGACTTTTAGCTAAAAGGTGGAAACGGTAGTCACCCGAACTTTGGTCACAATTTTTGTAGCTTCACAAAAATACAAGTACCCTTTCCTTTTCTCTTGCGGTAGTAGAACAGGCATATTGCAGTCTCCGCTTACCCTTGCTAAATAATTATGCCCATTTTATTCCAATTCGACTGGAATCTTAAGGTTCGAGCTGGCAGAGCAGACACTTTCTGTAATTTGTCTTTTTGATCTAATTATATAATTAATAGTATAGTTAATTATATAATTAGAATTTTATCATATTTCAGTGCTTTTGTAGAAAATACCTAAGTAACCAAAAAATATTTTTCTCAGAAATATTATATTTTATTCTTTTTTGTTACTTGCCCGTACTGCATAGCCCACGGTTCTATCT
>CAZCOG010000050.1:0-14693 GCA_964500445.1 uncultured Persicitalea sp.
GTTTTTAACTGCCCGATTAATCCACTTTCATTACAGACCCAATTCAAACCAGTTCAATTTCCAGTAATCCTTTAATATCCGCATTATCACGAGCACTGTTGTACAAATACTCCCACAAGTTTTCAATGAGTCCTGCCTTCACCGGATTTTCATGAATGCAGCGGAGCGCCCGGTGCGCCGGTGCGACCCGGTCACAGACTGGCAATAGCTGGGGGGCCATGGCACGGATATTTCGTAACAGGAGGCTGCACAAATTTCTTTTTACTTCAAAACTACCCCCTCTTAATGTCAACCGGACTTCTGGCCCTTTTAGATGATGTTGCAGCACCCGTAAAAGTCAGTGCAGCAAGCCTCGATGATATTCCAACGCAGGTAGCCAGAACCACAGGTAAGGTTTCCGGCATTGTGATCGATGATGCGGCCGTTACGCCAAAGTATGTGGTAGGCCTCGATCCGAAGCGTGAACTGTCGATTATCTACCAGATTGCCAAAAAGTCAGTCATCAATAAATTGATTTTTCTGGGGCCCGCAGCCTTGTTGCTCGGGTACTTTGCGCCGGCGGCCATCCCTTACGTGCTTATGGTGGGCGGGGCCTATCTGTGCTTTGAGGGCTACGAGAAAGTCCATTCTATATTCAGTAAGTCGTCCCACGCAATGGACCAACAGCCCACCGCGGAAATGAAGGTAATCACGCCGGAGGAACTGGAAAAAAGCGGGTGGGAAGTGCCGTGCGAACTGACTTCATCCTTTCGGCCGAGATTATGGCCATTGCCTACGCCACGGTCGCCGAAAGTTCGTTGGTCAACCAAATCGTGGTGTTGTTCATAGTAGCCATATTTATCACCGTTGCGGTGTATGGCTTCGTGGCTCTGATCGTGAAGGCGGATGACATTGGTCTGCACATGGCGAAGGAGAGCGCCAACCCGTCAATTCAAAGGGTTGGGCGTGGCATTGTGAAGTCAATGCCAAAGTTTTTGATCCTGTTGGGTTACGTAGGTACAGCGGCTATGCTATAGGTCGGGGCCGAAATCATTGCGCACGGAATACCCTTTTTGCATCACCAGTTAGAAGCATTGGATACCGCCTTAGGTAGAGTACCCGCCGTGGCGTGGCTGGTAAAAGTGCTCATTTTGGCGCTGGGCGGAATATTGCTGGGAGCCGTAATAGCGCAAGTTGTAGCCTTGGGCCAAAAAATAGTCAAGCGCCCGACAGTGAAGACGGGGCATTAAGCCCTGTAAATTTTTTCCCAAGAATAGAGCACAACAACCAGCCTCAAAACAGCCCACGGACTACACTACCTCCAAAACTACCTCCTCACTTTCCACATAAGCCGTGCAGGTAAGTACCCACCCCTGCGCCAGGTCGCGGTCGGTGAGGACATCGTTGAGACTCATGCGTATTTCTCCCGAACGGCAGATCGCCGCGCAGGTAGCGCAGCGTCCGCCTTTGCAGCTGTAAGGTATCGGGATTCCGTTGTTCAGGGCAGCTTGCAGGATGCTGGTGTATGCAGGTACTTCCAATTCACGTTCGTCACCGCGAAAAACAAGCCGGATCGTGTGCGGCTCCGACTTTTTGGGTGGCAGCGGTACGGTGTCGATCACGAAATTTTCCTTGCGGATCTGGTGCGGCTCAAAGCCCATAAACAACAGCGTGATCTCGGCGATGCGCATGAGCTCAAAGGGTCCGCACAGGAAAAACTGCGCCCGATCGGTGGGGAAGTGCAGCCGCTTTCTGACGATGTTTTCTAGTCGGTAGTTATTGATACGGCCACGTCGACCGGGCCAATCGTCGGTAGGTTGACTGAGAATATGAATGATTTCCAGGCGTTCCGGATAGCGGCTTTGCCACTCTTCCAGTTGTTCGTTGAAAATGATACTCCGCCCGCGGCGGCTGGCGTACAGCAGCGTGACCCGGCAGTCGGGCTCGTGCGTCAGGGCGTATTTCATGATCGAAAACAAAGGCGTGATGCCGCTGCCCGCCGCGAGCAGAAAAATATCCCGGGGCTCCCCGTTCGAATCGTCAGGTGTGAACCGCCCGGCGGGCGGCAGGGCATGGAGGAGCGTGCCGACCTGCACCCGGTCGTGCCAATAGCGCGAGACCTCACCGTTGGCGACACGCTTGATGGTAATCGCCGGAAGCGCGTCGATGCCGGGGGCCGAACTCATGGAGTAAGAGCGGCGGACTTCGTGGTTTTCTATCTTGAGCAGGAAAGTAAGAAATTGGCCGGGTAAGTACTTCAAAGGGCCTCCATCCGTGGGTTCGAGTACGAAAGTACGCGTGTCATGCGTTTCGGGAATAATATTTTTGACGCGTAGGGGCAGCACATTTTCTTGCATAGGTACTATTATTAATGGGCAATTTCATAACTTTAACGAGTCGGCAGCAATTCATCTGGCTGACACCAGTCCGCAGGCCGTTGGGGTAAAAATAGGAATCACTTGCATTGTTTTCAGGAGTTTTGACGAAGAGGTGAATCAATCTTACAAAAAATATACCGATAATGAACTACTAGGCCTGATGCGTGAGCATGACGATGAAAAGGCTTTTGATGCCTTGTACAGCCGTCACGTTCATGAGCTAATCCGGACCGCGGTGCGAAAAACCGGCGACAGTGCCGCCGCCCAGGACCTTGTGCAGGAACTGTTTGTCACATTCTGGCTCAACCGTCGTAAATGCGTGATTCGTAAAACCGTGGCGGCCTATCTCAACGGCATGCTCCGTAATCTGATCATCACCTACTACCACCGCGAGCAGTCGCGGCAACCCGCGGCGCTTGAACACGCCATTCAACTTTCTGATAACAATACCAGAGAGCAAATCCAGTTCGATACACTCAATGATTTGTACGAGCAATCGCTACAGAAACTTCCTGAAAAATGCCGGAAGGTTTTCATCTTGAGCCGCAAGGGATACAGCCAGAAGGAAATCGCGCAATCGCTGACGATTTCTGAAAAAACCGTGGAAGCCCACATCGGAAAGGCTCTCCGTGTTCTGCGAATCGAGATGAAAGACTACATTGTCTTTGCGCTAATAACAAGCACTTTACATTTTATTCTCTAATTTTTTTGTAAAAATTTCATTTCCGGGTAAGGGATTTTGCCACTTTCTATAGACAGTAGTATATAGGTTGTACTTATCCGGGGGATTATTTAACAAAAGAATGAAGGGAAACGCTTTGCCTGCCGATTTGCTGAAAAGGTACCTCACCAATACTTGCACCGATGCGGAGCGGCGGGTGGTGGATGAATGGTACCTCCGCCTTGAGCGGGAGGAGGAAGCCACCCCTTATTTATTCAATGAGCAGGAGTTGTTACAACGCATTCGGGCGGACATAGCCCACACGCTGCCGACGCCCGAGGAAGTCCTTGTTGTTTCATTGAAGAACAAAAAATGGTGGTATCTGAGCGGAATTGCAGCCAGCCTGTTTCTTTTATTGGGTGTAGGGTACCTGGCTTTTAACCGACAGGACAATACCCCCTACTCTGCTTCCATACCGGATACTGCAGACTGGACTGTGCATTCCAACAATACCAAAAAGATCGAGCGCTACCGCTTCCCGGACCAAAGTACTGTTTGGTTGCAGCCGGGAGCGCGGCTATCTCATCCTGCTGCCTTTATGCAGTCCGATTTGCGGGAAGTACGCTTCGCCGGAGAAGGCTTTTTTGAGGTAGTTCGCGATACCCTGCATCCCTTCGTTATTTATAGCGGTACGCTCAAAACGCAGGTACTAGGCACGAGTTTCAACGTGAAGGCGTACGAAAATGATGCATCCTACCACGTATCAGTACTGACCGGCAGCGTAGCCGTAAGTACCCCGGCTTCTTCTTCCAAAAAAGAAGAGGTACTAATCTTGAAAACCAATGAGCAGGCTACCTACCAAAACGCCACCCGGAGCCTGACGCTCGACCCCATGGGGGAGAAAAAGGAGAAGAAACTGACCTGGCAACCCGCGTCACTGGTATTTGAAGATACCCCTTTGTCGGAAGCGGCGCTCCAATTACAAGAGGCGTTTCAGATCAAAATCGAACTGACCAATCAGGCACTCAACACGTGTCGGCTCACGGTAGACTTCAACAAGCAGCGCCTCCCCGAGATTCTTGAAATGATCAACACCTTGTTGGGTAGTACTTATGAGTTGGAAGGCGATACGATCCGTATTTTAGGAGAAGGATGTTCCGACTGAAGTAAAACCAAGGCTTATGAATAAATAAAGATAATGCTAGTGCAGAGACGATTGGCAAAAAAAATCGGAGATGCTACCAACATCCCCGATCCGAATGGCTAATCGTCGTTCCCCGGGTCAGTTCGCAGGCCAGCGCAGCCCGGAAAATTATTTCTAACCTTTAACCAATTCATTCTAAAAGTATGAAGAAACATCTGTATTCCAAACGTGGAGTCTTATTCACAATCATGAGAATTACCTTTTGTCAGTTGTTGTGTGTAAGTTTTATGTCGGCTATGGCATACGCCCATATTGCGCCGGCCCAGGATCTCCTTGACCGCGGTGTCACCCTGCGGCTATCCAATACTACGCTGCGGGAAGCGCTCTCCCAGCTTGCGAACACCACGCAGGTAAAGTTTGCGTATAGTCGGGATGTCATCCGGCTCTCTCAACCCGTGGACGTGAGCGCGCAAAAAGAACCCCTGTCTTCGGTACTGGACAAACTGCTCATTCCATTAAACATTGAATACCGGGTAGTAGATGACCAGATCCTTTTGTCAAAATCGAAAAGACTGACTCTCAGTACGCCCCGTCGCATGGTGAGCACCTCTCTCTCAGAACGTGTGCAATCGCTGGAAGTTTCAGTCCGTGGAACCGTTACCGGTGCCGACAACAACGCCCCGCTGCCGGGTGTGAGCGTAGTAGTTAAGGGAACCGGCCAGGGTACTACCACCAATACCTCTGGAGAATTCAACCTGACCGTACCCGGTCCTGGTTCGGTGCTGGTATTCAGCTTTGTGGGTTATCTATCCCAGGAAGTTACGGTGGGCAACCGTCAAATCATCGACATTAGTTTGGAAGCGGACGTCAAAGCCCTGAGCGAAGTGGTCGTGGTGGGTTATGGCACCGTCAAAAAAAGTGATATCACGGGTTCGGTGGCGTCGGTGAGTGCGGAAGAAATGACGGCTTACCCCGCCACAGGCGCTGTTCAGGCCTTACAGGGCCGGGCCGCCGGCGTACAGATTCAGGCTAACAATGGCGAACCCGGTGCTTCCTATAAAGTAAGGATACGGGGCGGTACTTCCATCAACGCCAGCAGCGACCCCATTTACGTGGTGGATGGCTTTGTCGGCGGCGCTATTCCCCCTCCCGAAGACATCGAGTCTGTGGAAGTACTTAAGGACGCTTCGGCTACGGCCATCTACGGATCACGGGGAGCCAATGGGGTAATCATGATCACGACCAAGCGGGGAAAATCGGGCAAGCCACGGATCGAGCTCAATACTTCGATTTCGAGCCAAAACGAAATCAATCGTCTGGACCTGCTGAATGCCACGCAATTTGTCGACTACATCAAGGAAGCACGGCCAACCTACGTGTCGCCGGGTGAAAGTACCGACTGGCAGGATCAGATTTTCCGAACGGGCGGCATCCAAAACCATCAGCTTTCCATTTCGGGCGGCAGTGATGCTGTCAGCTACTACTTGTCCGGTGCTTTGTATGACCAGAAAGGCGTTATCCTGAACTCGGGCTTCAAACGGTTTTCGGTTACCAGTAATGTGGAGGTGAAGGCCAGCAGTAAACTGAAAATCGGTCTCAACTTATTTGCTCAACGCAATTCCAAGCAGCAGGCCTATACCCAGGAAGGTTCCGGCGGCCTGACGCCGGGCGTGGTGGCAGCGGCCTTCAAGTTTGAACCCGACCAGACAATCCGCGATCCGCAAACGGGACGATTCACCGTATCCCGTGTCAATGATCCCACCGACAATCCTTACGCCGTCGCTACCCAATTACAGGACGAATCGGTGAGTGATCGGGTTCAGGGCAATCTCTTCGCGGAATACGACATTATTGACCATTTGAAGTTTCGTACTACCCTGGGCGCCACCACCAACAATGGCCGGTCGGGGTACTTTGCGCCTACTACCCTCAATTCCGGGCGCTCGGTGGGCGGTCAGGCATCGGTCAGCGGTTCCAAGAACACGCAATTACTGAACGAAAACTACCTGACCTATTCCAGGGTCTTCGGCGGTATCCACGATTTCACACTACTTGGCGGCTATTCCTACCAGAGCTCATCGAGTGAAAGCTGGAGCGGCACCGGGCAGTCATTCATCACCGATGCCGTTTCGTACTGGAATCTGGATGGCTCATCGGTATGGCAAAGCCCTACATCAGGCCTGGTCGAATCGGAAATAAAGTCTTTCTATTCCCGTTTAAATTATTCCCTGCTGGATCGCTACCTGTTCACGGCCAACATTCGCCGCGACGGGTCGTCCAATTTTAGCCGAAACAATAAGTTCGCTACGTTTCCCTCGGGAGCGTTTGCCTGGAAAATGTCCAATGAACCCTTCATGCAAAACAGCAACTTCATCAGCCAGTGGAAATGGCGGGTCAGCTATGGATTGACGGGAAACCAGGCCATTTCGCCCTACCAAACCCTGGCGCGTTTTTCCAATGTATTCACCGTCATCGATGGTGTAACGGTCAATGCCGTGCGGCCCACCACCGTGGCCAACGACGACCTGACATGGGAAACTACGGCTCAGTTTGACGTAGGCGCGGATATCAGTCTGTTCAAAAATCGGATCAATCTGGTGCTGGATTACTACCGGATGGTAACCCGCGATCTGCTGTTCAGCGTTCAGTTGCCCCAGTACTCAGGCTACGCCAGTCAACTGCAGAACATCGGTTCGGTAGAAAACAAAGGTTTTGAGTTCAGCATCAACACCCGCAACCTGGTAGGCGATTTGAAATGGACTTCAGACCTCAATTTTTCCATGAACCGCAACAAAGTACTTGCTTTACCAGGCGGCACCGATCTGGAATACACTGCCGCACCGGGCCATTTGGTCGGGCTGGGGAGTACCCACATTTTGCGCGAAGGCTACCCTGTAGGTAGTTTTCTGGGGTGGATTTACGACGGCGTGTACCAGGAAGGAGACGATTTCCTGCCGGGCGGAGGATTCGAGACTTCTGCTGGTGGAGAAAAGTTCCGGGACATCAACGGCAAGGACGCTCAGGGAAATCTGACGGGCCAGCCTGATGGTAAGCTCAATAGCGATGACCGCACGATCGTGGGTAACCCAAACCCTAAATTTATCTGGGGATTCAACAATGAATTGAGCTATAAAGGTTTTGATCTGAATGTATTCTTTCAGGGTTCTCAGGGCAATGATGTACTCAGCTATTCACTTATGGAACTCAACCTGCTCGCCGGTAACAACAACGCTACGACGGAGGCCCTCAATCGCTGGACACCCACCAACACCGATACCAATGTCCCCAAAGCCTTTGCCGGACGCTCCCGCCGGGTTTCGACCCGCTGGATTTACGATGGCAGCTACGTTCGGCTGAAGAATCTGGCCCTGGGCTACAACTTCCCGTCGGCCGTGATCAAAAAGCTCGGGATGACCAAGCTACGGCTTTACGCCAGCGCCCAGAATATCCTGACCTTCACCAAGTACCCCGGATACGATCCGGAAGTTAACTATGCCTCGGAAGGAACCACCGCCAGCAACCGCAACCTGGGCCTTGACTACGGTAGCTACCCCAATGTAAAATCCTATACCGTGGGCTTGAATATTGGTTTTTAATCATCTGATAAACAGAAAAATAGTATATATAATGAAAAATAGCACAGCAAAATATTTCCTGTTTTCCCTGCTGGGAGCACTCTTTCTGAGCTGCACCGACCTGGAAGAGAAACCCGTCGGTATCCTGGCTCCGGAATCGTTATTCAAGACACCAAAAGACGTGCAGACGGCCATCTATGGAGCCTATGGCTGGATCGCCAGCGAGCGCCTGTACGGTCGGCAGTTTGTCACGGCCCTGCTGCTGCGCGGCGATATGGCCGACATCGGCGATCGGGGTACCCCGGCCGAGCGGCAGCAAGTCAACGACTTCAATATGGACGACAACAATAACATGGTGAGACAATTCTGGCCTTATTGGTACCAGACAATCAGCGCAGCCAATGCCGCCATTTCGGGAGCAGAGTCTTTGCAATTACCGGAAAATGAAGTTAATCCGCTGCTTGCCGAAGCTCGCTTTGTCCGGGCTTTTTCCTATTATCATTTGGTTAGGACATTCGGCGATATTCCCTACATTGATCGCTTTATCAAGGATCCGACTTCGGTAAAAGATATTGCCAAAACGCCTGCTGCCACCGTTTATCAGAACATCATTGCCGACCTGCAGTTTGCCAAACAATGGTTGCCCGACCAACAGCCCAACAGTGTTCGGAGCCGACCTTCCAAAGGAACGGCAGCCTCTTACCTGGCCTCAGTGTACCTGACGCTGGCCGACTATCAGAAAGCCTACACCGAAGCCAAGTTCGTCATCGACAACGAGGCTAAGTTTGGTTACGGTTTGGTGGCTGATTTTCAGGATTTGTTCCGCGCTCCCGAGCCCAATAACCTGAAGGAGCACGTGTTTGCCATTGATTTTCTTGGTCAGCAAAATGGCGGCGGCGGGGCTAATGACGACATCATGCCCCCCATGACCGGCGTACGCGGAGCCGATGCCCCGCGTAGCGGATGGAGTGTAGCAGTGCCTTCTATGGCCGTATATAACACCTGGGATTCCCGCGACTACCGCAAGCAGGTAAGTTTTACAGATTCGATCTTGATTGGGGGAGTGCTGCGGCCCTACACCGTATTTGACAATACCAAGCGCCCGCACATCGCTAAATACGCCCGCTACGCCGGCAACTCCAATACCGAGGGCCGCTACTCCGACCACAACTACGCTGCCATGCGCTACGCCGAAGTACTTTTGATTGCGGCTGAAGCTCTGGCTGAAACCAATGGAGGCCCCAATGCCGAAGCCATCGGCTACGTAAATCGGATTCGGGCCCGCGCCCGGAACGGAGCTGGAAAGCAGAGTAACTACCCCGCAGACGTAGCCACCGGACTAAGTAAGGATGCCTTTATCAACTTGGTACTGGAAGAAAGACGCCTTGAACTAGCCTTCGAGTATAAGCGCTGGTACGACATAAAGCGTCGCAAACTGGGAGAACAGGTTTTCAAAGGCCCCAACTCCCTGGAACCGCACGCTAATTTTGACCCTAATCGGGATTATCTCATGCCACTTCCTAGGATAGAACTACAAGTGAATCCTAATTTGGCTCCACAAAATCCCGGTTATTGATATTTAGGAGGCCCAGCGCGCAAGCTATTACCGCAGTATTTTACAATATTATTTAGGTTTTCGGTAACCTTGATTTACAAGAATATATATTTTGTAAATCAAGGTTACTGAAAACCTAATTTTTTCACACCACCCTGTACCTCCGGGGCACTCATCAGCAAATCCCAAACCAGTCCGCTTCGGTGGTTCTCAATCATAATAATGATTGGCCCTTGGTCGATAGCCAGGTAAGAGTCAGCGAACCAGGGCTGATCCAGCGAAAAGGCATCGTGGAAGCCGTACTCACCCCATAACTTGTCGCCCAGTACATAATAAAAAAACTTCAAAGCCCGCATAGATTCATCCGGGGTATAGGGCATTGACGACAGAGCGGCGGTAGGCGCGATCACGCCGAGGTCGTTAGTAGGTGAGCTGGCCGTATAGCCACCGGGTATATCGCTGGCAGTCAAGCCCCAACAACGATTGCTGTAGCCGTAATATTTCTTTGGATTATCTACACAGTAATTGTAGTTTATAAGCGCATGGCTGCGGTTCTGATTAAAATAATCAGCATAGCCATCTTTCATTTGCTTAGGGTCCAAGCCCAGAAACGAATAATGCGCCAGGAAAAGTGGCCCGCCCAAGTCGGGGCCTAGGGGCAGTGTGATGCCATAAAACGACTTCCCATTCCTGAAATTACCGCTGCGTGTCCAGCCTTCGTCGTAGACTACCTTAGGTATACTATGAGTCGGTGAGGCCGCCGCCAGCACGTAAGTAATCAGACTTTCATTCCAGCCGGTGATGGGTTGGTTAATCGCCCAGCCCTGGTCGGGACTCCAATGCCAGTAAAGGACATTTTGCTGCCCCTGCCGGAACCAGTCCCATTCTACGCCCTGCCATAGGGCGTTGATATCATTGCGTAGTGCCGTTTCGGCGGCGTCGGTACGGTTGAAGTACTGTCGCGCCACCAGCAAGCCTTGCATCAGGAAAGAAGTTTCGACTAAGTCGGCCCCGTTGTCGCGGGCACTGAATGGGACGGTCTCGCCCGTGGCACCGTTGAGCCAGTGGGGAAAAGCTCCGTGGTAGCGTTTAGCCTTGGTAGTCAGGAAAGTGACTATCTTTTGCGTCCGTTGCAGGCCTTGACTCCGGCTGATGAAGTTACGACTCACAGCCACTGGGATAGCCATAATCCCAAAGCCGCTGCCGCCTGTCGTCACCACGTCCCCGGAAGTATTACGCTCCCGCGCCAGGCCGCTCACAGGATGTCCGAACTCCCAAAAATACGCGAAGGTTTTCCGCTGCACTAAAGTAAGGAGTGAGTCGTCGGAAATGACGGGAAATTTATTGGTCGAGTCCAGGCCCGTTCGTAGTTCTACGGTAATGGGTACTTGGAAATTGCCTCCAGCCTGAGATTTCAAATCCGTAGATAGCTGTAAGGTATAGGAAGTCAGCCCGCTCAGTGGCGACTCCGGCTGTAAGGTCAACTCCCGGCTTTCGTCTTTGTAAGTAACTTTATAAGGAACGTCGCTTCCCGCCGCGCTACGCCATTGCATTCCCGCCGGAACGGATGCAGGATCTATTTTGGCCGGAAAAGTCAGCGTGATGGTAGGGTTTGGACCGAGATTGTTGTATTTAAAGCCGTCGTTTACACCGTTGACTTTCACAGAATTCAGGCTGAAAACGGTGGGTTTTTCAGATTCTACGTCGTCTTTCTTACAGCCTGTCAGGGAAACTACCAGTACAGAAAACAAAAAGATAAACAGGTATTTTATCATTTTATAAAGATCAATTCACTATAATTTTATTGACAATATTTAATGGCAACTCATTACCTTTATAACTAAACCACTATCCACCTTTTATTTACGCCCTGTGCAAGAACTCGTCCCCACCCTTTTGCAATACGGTTCTCTAGAAAAAAGTTGCCAACAAGCCTTGGAAAAGGCGGCTGCCCCCTTTGATTACGCTACCAACGCTCATTTACTTATCCCTAGCATGATGCAGGAGAAAATTTATTTTGTTGGTGAGGGAGTTGTCATGAGCCACTATAAGACTAAGACAAAACAGTTTGTCAACTGGTTTGCCGCTGCCGGGGATTTTGCCACCGCCGTAGAAAGTTTTCATTACCAACGGCCATCCCGTGAATACCTCACGGCCTGCACACGGGTGCGTGGCATGTCTATCATGAAAATCGAATATGACAATTTGATTCAGAAGTTCCCGTCGCTGGCTATCCTTGTCCGCAAAGTCACACTGCATTATCTGCTACAAAGCCAACTCCGACTGCATAACGTTATCATGTTCGATACTTATGAGCGTTACTGCCTTTTCGTGGAAGAGCGACCTGATCTGCTGCGGGATCTGCCTGACAAGCTCATTGCAGCCTATCTCAATATGGACCCAGCCACTTTATCAAAGGTGCGAAAAAAATATCGGGATCGCGCCGGACGCTAATTGGTTACATTTCAAAACTTTAAGAAAAAAAAAACATTTATACGTTTTGATTTAGATCAAGTCTGCTCTTGACTTATGTCAAGAAATGTAACGCTTTTCTTGACTTTGATTATTACCCTTTTCACTTTTGTACGCAACAAAGCCACGTAGTTCCCTCGGATTGGCCCCCATAGGTTCTACGCGGCTTTGCGATAGTCCAATCGTTTTTCTCACAATCAAACCAAGCGCAAAAGTATGAAAAAGATTTTCATTAATTGCCTCGCCGCAACCTTCTTGTTGCTCGCCGCTGTTTCCTGCGATCGTCAGTCGCAGGACTTGACTCCTGATTTCGGTCAGGATAACGTTTCCTCAGCCGAGGATTTTCTGCACTTCCGCACCGAAAGCGACTACGACTCCGCACTCGTGAACCCCAAGCTGGCGGTGAAGGCCCCCGCTGGTTTTGTCTCACTGGCCAGCGTTCGCGCTCAGGCACCCAACGCTAAAACGGACGCCAATGACAAGAAAGCACCCGAAGAACTGACTCGGCTGCTGAACAAAGACGGCGTGATGCAGGTCGGCAACTGGGTCATCAAGCTGAACTTCGAGGACAAGCTGGTGCGCGTTATCGCCAACGATCAGAAGAAAAAGCTCTACACAAAGCTGATAAATGAGCAGAAGGACAAGGACATTTACGTTTTCTCTTTTGAGGACGAGGTGTTTGGGTTGCTGAACGAGGGGATCACGGAGTCGCCGACGCTCACAGACCCAACTGGTCAATCCAAACCTTTGCCAAATGGTAGGATACTTTGCTCAGGAGGTGGAATTGGCAATGACGAAGGCGACATTCGGCAGAATGCCCACAGTGAATGTACTAGCACCGTATTCTCGTTTCAGCCCAATTCTGCTCGTTATGTGAGAGGAACAGACTATAGAAAATTTGGGGTTTTCTTCTCATGCGACGCATTTATCTCGGCTTGGGTCACTCCTGAGACGCCCAACACAACAGACTTTTACTATTGTTTGACAAATGGAACCTTCCAAGCGAACATATACTGGCGTGCGAACTGTAATGGCAATACAGGAACTTGGCCTAGTAATCCCACTTTGACTTATCAGTACAATTTAAACTTTATGCAACAAATTGGCACTGAACTATTTTATTATCAAGAATGGCGGGTGTATGGCGGAGGTCGGGGTCTAAGGTGTTTGAGAGTGACCGATTTTTCACTTTTGAATCAAGGACCTGCTTGGAATGGTGGAGCTAGTAATTATGCAGGAGATTGTCCCTAATGTCAAAGTTCATCGCAATAGTCTTGATTTTTAGCTGGCACTTTGTCCTAGCCCAACCCCGCTCGTACCTCTCGGTTTCGGGCGGGGTTGGTTCATTTAGCAATCACGACGACGGGTCACTACGCAACACTTACAATCCGCGAGGGCTGGGGGCCAATGTGGGGTTGTCGTTCGGGCGGGGCAAAGCATCCGGCTTCGGCTGGGAAATCGGCCTAGTGCATCGGGTGGTCAAGTACCAGTTTGCCGGGGTACTCTTTGACGCAAACCGTGCCGTACTCGACACTAACGACGCGCATAATCATTACCGCTTTATTCTGCTCCCACTTAGCCTAGTCTATTCCCACCCCCTCACCAAAACGCTACATATCAGTATAAAGGCAGGATTTTACGCAGGATGGAAAACTTACGGGGCCGAAACCCTCACAAGCCGCCTGTATCCGGGGATGGGCTATGGCTTTGCGCAGGGCTCCCGGTTTCCGACTTTCGATGCGTTTGGCGGGCAAGCGGGATTGGGGCTTGACTATCGACTCAATCCTCGTGTAAGCTTCGGCATCGAAGGAATGCTGGTGCAAGACGCCTCCAATCTGATTCACCCCAGCCCGCCCCGGATTCCAATCCGGTTTGCGTATTACAATGCCAAGATCATTCTTGCTTCCTTAAAATACTACCTATGAAGAAATTGCTGTCGGCGGTGTTATTCTGTCTGCTTTTCCCAATTTCACAACTATATGCCCAGACGGGTGCCTGGGGCATGAAAATCGGCCTTAATTCCAGCGGACAGCACATCGTCAATGTGCCGGTCATTTCCGCTGTTCCCGGCGGCTTGCCCGAATACGCGAATAATCGCTATGTGGAGTGGTCGCGCACGACCTTCGACGCTTTGGTTTTTTACGACCGGGCTTTATTGCCCAACCTGTCCCTACAAGCCGGGCTTGGCTATCGGCAAAAAGGCTTCCTGTCGAATGCGGTGTACCAGCAAGCGAAGGGTTACGCCATACGAACTTCTTCCCTGCTTCGAAACGACGATAACCTTTTCCAGTACGCCTCCTCGGAACTTTCGCTGCAGTTCCGTACCAACCCCAAGCGCCTGGTAGGCTACCTGCGGCTTGGGCAGCGGCTGGATTATCTACTTAAATTCCGAAGTAAATTCTGGGGCGACAGCTATGGCTATTTCACACCAATGGATTATAATGTCTTCGGGGCCGTTGGAATCGAGTACTCAATAAACAAAAAGTGGCTGCACCGAAAACCTGCGACGTCAGATTCTCCCATTTATGAGCGTCCCACAGTCTTGTTTTTGGAAATAGAAGGCGTTCCACCATTGAAAAATATCCAGCAGACCCAGACGCGCGACGTTCCTTTTGTGCAGGTTACGGATGAAGACGGAAAAGAGGTTTTCACCCCGCCGTTCCGAATGCAGAAAATCGTGCGGAATACAAGTATTGGGTTGAAAATTGGGATGCGGTTTTAACCAAAAATTACCCGTGAATCTCCTTCACGCGCCCAACTTCGCCGCTCTCGAGCCGCACTTTGATGCCATGCGGATGGGAAGGGGATTTTGTCAGGATATCTTTGACGACACCCTCGGTAAGCTGGCCCGTGCGCTGGTCCTGTTTCAGGACGATGGAGACTTCCAGGCCAGAATGAATATTACGACGCTCAGTTCCCGATGGAGAAT
>CAZCOG010000050.1:14703-33656 GCA_964500445.1 uncultured Persicitalea sp.
ATTCATGGCAGGTATTTGGATTAAGATTAAGCCACCTGTTTTTCGTGAAAAGCAATCGCATCTTCCACTTGTTTCGGCGAAAGTTTGAAGCGTTCGGCTAAGTCGGTAACAGAATTACCTTGCAAATACAAGTCAAAAACCGAGCGCGAAAGTACCTCGGTATCGCCCACCACGGGGCGGCCCGATTGGCGGTTTGGATCAATCTGAATGGCTGACTCACGGCCCTGTGGATAAAGCTTTGTGGCCAGTGAGTCGTCACCAAACTCTATGCGCTGGCAGAAGGGAGCGACTACCTGTTGAATCGTCAGCTGTAGCGTTTGATCAGCCTTGATGAGTTCTCCGATCTCGGCGTGGTAGAAAACGTTCTTGCCGTCAGTTAGGATATTAGCCGTTGCAAAGGGATACTGCGTGTGCAGCATGGCCGCCAGAATTTCACGGGCGTTGTTGATGCGCGACGGCCACACGCCTTGTGAGCGTAGTTGGTAAAAGGTATAAAACTCGATGAGGGTATGAAAGTCGGCCGTCAGGCTGATTTCGCCTTCCGGCTGTTGTTCAGTCAGCTGCCCCTTCTTGTATTCCTTCAGCCATTGCTTCACCTGGGTTTCGGGCAAATCCAGGATCGTAGCGATGTCGGAAACAGAATAAGCGGTATTTTTTCTTTTGATAGATTTAGTAGCTTTCACAGAGTTATTTTTGTCAGAGAGAAGGAATACCGCATAATATTAAATCTTGATCAAATCGATCAATGAACCATATCGATCGAATTGATCGTCGGCAGAAACAAGGGTCAGTTGGTTCGCGAGCGAGGTAGCAATGATACTACGGTCAAAAGGATCACGGTGGTCGCTGTACAATGGAACGTTCTGATATGTGAAAATTTGTTGATTACTGATCGGAAGAATTATAAACCCATCCTCAATGAGTGATTCGGCAAAATTTTCAATACTAATGACGAAGTTCGGCAATTTGCCAATTTTCAGCTTAATGGCCAATTCGATCAAACTGAATTGGCTAACGAAAATAACATTGTCCAGGTCTTCTATTAGCGACCTGCCCTGAGGCGTTAACAGGGGGTTGTTTTCTTTGGCCCAAACGGCGATTTGGGTATCAATCAAATAACGCATTAAGACATGTATTCTTCAAGATCTTCCAAAGGATCGTTGAAATCATCAGGGATCGATATTTTCCCCTCTAACCCGCCCAAACGTCGTTTGGTGAGTTTGGTAGTTTCATCCTCAGAAATAAAGGTGATAATTACTTTTGAATTTTTATTGGTAGGCGGTTCTTCTAACAGAATCAGTTGTCCATTTTCGTAAATACCGTTGATTGAAGTGTACATGAGATAATGTTTTTGGTCAAAATTAGCCATTAGGCTCCAAATTCCAATTTACATAGTTTTGGCGTATGGGCTTATTAATGTATCGCGCACATTCAAAACCCAAATAACCCGCCGCTTTTCTTACGGGTTCGTGTACTTGCGCTTTTACCAAAGAGCATTCCAAACACGCCCCGTACCAATTCGCGCCCCACCTGCTTCGCCAATGGCGACGATAAAGCTTCTTCAAACATACCCTTTTCCTGTCGGGTACTTCGGGCAGTGGTTCGTGGAGCGGCCTTAGCAGCAACCTTTTCAGCTTCGGCCTTTTCCTGGGCTTTTGTTGTCTCCTCCATGCGGCGCGTCAGGATTTCGTAAGCGCTTTCAGGATCGATAGGGTCTTTGTATTTTTTATTAACGTCCGAACTACGGACACGGGTTTCATAATCTGACATAGTAAGCGGCCCCATTACTGAGCGGGGCGGAACGAGGTGCGTAGCGGCCACTTCGGTGGGAATACCCTTCTCGTTCAATACCGTGATGAGAGCCTGCCCGATGCCAAGCGTAGTCAGTATTTCGTCGATTTGGTAAAAATCAGATCGTGGATACGTCTTGACGGTTTGCTTCAAACCTTCGGCATCCTTGGGAGTGAAAGCGCGCAGCACGTGCTGCACCCGGTTGCCGAGCTGCGACAGTACACTATCAGGAATGTCCTGCGCCATTTGGGTACAAAAGAAAATCCCAACGCCCTTTGATCGAATCAAGCGGATGACTTTTTCGATTTGCTCCATAAATGCCTTGGGAGCGTCCTTGAAAAGTAAATGCGCTTCATCCAGGAAGAAAACCAGTTTGGGTTTGTCCAAATCGCCCGCCTCCGGCAGGGTGGCATATAGTTCAGCCAGCAGACTCAGCATAAAAGTTGAGAACAAGGCTGGCTTATCCTGCACATCAGAAACGTTTAACAGGCTGATCACGCCACGACCATCTTCCTTAGCAATCAGGTCGTCGATGTCAAACGATTTCTCGCCAAAAATACTTTCTACTCCCTGCTGCTCGAGAGCCACGATTTTGCGAAGGATCGTTCCGGCGGTGGAAGTAGTAATACGCCCGTAGTCAGCCTTGATTTCGTCAGCCCCCGCGCCTTCCGAAAGGTAGGCAAGTACCTTTTTCAAGTCGTTCAGATCCACCATCGGCAATTGCTTGTCGTCGGCGTATTTAAACAAAATAGAAAGTACCCCCTCCTGCGTGTCGTTCAAGTCAAGGATTTTGGACAGAAGCGCCGGGCCGAATTCCAGAATCGTCGCCCGCATCTGCGCCCCCAGCTTGCCGCTCAGCGAATACAGTTCAATTGGAAAAGCTTTGGGTTCAAAAGAGATACCTAAAGCCGTGGCGCGCTCTTCCAGCCGGGCATTGGTTGCACCGGGTTGGGCCAGACCGGACAAATCGCCCTTGATGTCAGACATAAATACAGGAACGCCCGCGTCGGATAACTGCTCGGCAAGTACTTGCAATGTGCGCGTTTTACCTGATCCCGTTGCGCCAGCGATGAGGCCGTGGCGGTTCATCATCCGCAGCGGGATGGCTACACGAGCATCAGTAACGATTTCCCCATTCAGAATCCCCGATCCCAAATGGATGGCGGGCAGATTGGTAGAATAGGATTTTTGAATGGCAGCGACGAATTCTTCTTTTTGCGACACAGGAAGAGCGGGTTTGGTGAGAATTTTTTCAAAAATAGAAAAATCGCCGTAAACCGCTGGGTGTTGCCCATTAAAGATGCAGCATGCCGAAGTTACTACTGTCTCCGCCGAATGTCGTTGGTATCACGTCGCGTCGAATCGGGATGTAAGTTAGCCTGGTTGGCCGGGTAGCCTCCATTTTCATCCTGGTTCCCTTCTCCTACGCCCATCGCAGCCCGACTCTCATCAGTTGCAGTTGTGGTGACGTCGTTCATTTCTGAGTTTGGCGATTTCTTTTGGTCGGCTGGAGTGTTGCAGCCTGTAAATAGGATCGCCTGCACGGTAAGCAAAACAAGTCCTGCCCAATGTTTGATTTTCATGATAGTATCGTTTTAATGAAGTCTTTTTTGAATGAAAGTACTTTCTGTAAAATTGGATACCACGCCCTATTTATCGACTGAGCAAATTATTATGGGGAATCAATTGCCTCATATTTGTGGCAAATCTTCCGAATACCGTTTGCTTTGGATCTTGCCAGAACGGCAATTTCAGTAGAATCACCATTTTTAGCCGCTTTTTATAGAAACCGATTTCCCAATTAATGAAAAAAAAACTTTTGATAATTGGCATGGTGCTGGGTACTGTTCTTGGCACTCTTGCCCAAACACCTGGCCGTACCGGCGGTTCTACGGACCGCCCTAACATCGTTCTTATTATGGTAGATGATATGGGGTACAGCGACATTGGCTGCTATGGCTCCGAAATTAGCACTCCTAATCTGGACCAACTGGCCGCCGGAGGCGTAAAATTTACGCAGTTTTATAATGCCGCCCGCTGTTGCCCCAGCCGGGCGTCGCTGCTTACGGGCGTCTATCCGCAGCAGGCGGGTATGGGCGGTATGGTCACGAAGGATGTCGATCACAGCCGCGAAACCCCTTACCAGGGCTGGCTGAGCCGCGAAACGGTAACGCTAGCTGAGGTATTGAAGTCGGCGGGCTACCGTACTTATATGTCGGGCAAGTGGCATGTAGGAGAAGAGCGCCCCGACTGGCCGCTGCAAAGGGGCTTCGATAAGTACTTTGGCCTCATCAGCGGGGCCAACAGCTACTACCGCCTGCTGCCGGGTCGGCTGATTCTGGAAGACAACGAACCCTACCAGATTCCAGAGAATTTTTATATGACCGATGCCATTTCTGATTACGCCGTCCGATATATCGACGACGCCACCCAGGCTACTAAAAAAGACCCGTTTTTTATGTACGTGGCCTATACCGCCCCGCATTGGCCTATCCATGCCCCTGACGAGGAAATTGCAAAGTACCGGGGAAAGTACCTGAAAGGCTGGGATCAATTGCGAAAAGACCGCTACGCCCGCCAGCAGAAAATGGGACTTTTGCCTAAGAGCGCGGTGCTGTCTGACCGCGATGACCGAATTCCGGCCTGGGAAGACGCGCCCAATAAAGATGATTGGGATCTGAAAATGGCCGCTTACGCCGGGATGATTACCCGATTGGATGCAGGCGTTGGCCGCATCGTCGAAAAGCTGAAAGCGACCGGACAGCTGGATAATACACTGATTATGTTTTTGTCGGACAACGGCGCTTGCGCCGAAGTACTAACCGGACGCGCCAAACGCGACCTGGAAGAAGAAGCGTACGAACGCTCACTCGTAACACCGACAGGCCAGAAGTGGTCGTACGATGCCTATGGCATGGAGTGGGCCAATCTGGGCAACACGCCCTTCCGGCTTTATAAACAATACACCCACGAAGGCGGCATCTCTACGCCACTGATCGTGCATTACCCCAAACTAGTCAAAAAGGCTTTTCAAACTGATCAGGTAGGCCATATCATGGATCTTATGCCCACCTGCCTGGAAGTGGCCGGAGTACAGCATCCAACTATCTTCGACGGGCGAAAAGTAAAACCGATGGAGGGCAAGAGCTTAGTACCCATTTTTAAGGATAAAACACGGCAGCCGCATGAATTTATCGCCTGGGAGCATTTCGGTTGCCGAGCAGTCCGGCAGGGAAACTGGAAGCTGGTTTCGTCCAAACTCGATAACCAATGGGAGCTTTACAACGTGGCCAAAGACCGCTCCGAAATAAATGATCTGGCAGCGACAATGCCCGAAAAAATAAAGGAGATGCTGGTACTGTACGAAGGCTGGGCCAAGAAGGTTGGGGCCAAGTAAAGTACCTTCTCCCAGAATCAACTTAGTAGCCTGATGACCACGTTGTTTTTGAATACGCAGGTACTTTCAGACCAGCTCCCCCACGTCTTTTACTGCCTGCTCGTGCTCGGGTGGTGCCAGGGGTTGGGTAGTCTCTTTTGGGAGCGGTCGGGTACGGCGCCCAAAAATCTTTATGAACCGCAGTTTTGAATAGTCGTACATTATAACGACTACGATGACCATCGAAACTATATAAAACACTTTAAATTCCAACTGTTTGTAAAACAATCCGGCCGCGACGCCACCCGTAAGGTAAGAAATGGCAATGGCTACCAGGAGTTTAGCTTTGCCAACCAGCACCGCATTGGTACGATATTGTTTCTGAGTAAACATCGAAAACAGAATTCCCAGGTCGGTAGTGAGCCCGGTGAGGTGGGTGGTTTTGACCGAAAAATTGGAAATGCTGGCGGTAAGTCCATTTTGAAGCCCCATCGCAAACAGCATAAAAGCTACCAGAATTTCCGTTTCGGTGAGTGTGCCCTGGTACGCGTACTCCCCGTATATTCCCACCGTGAGCAGACAGGCTATTTCGAGTAATAAGGGCAACGCGTGCGCCACGTATGCATTCTTGCGATTGAGATTGATGATGATGAAATTGGAAACAAAACTACCCACCAGAAATAGCAGTATCCAGGTCATCACTACCGCTACCTGGTACCACTCGCCTTTGGAAATTTCTTCGGCAAGAATAGCGTAATGCCCTGTGACATTGGAGGCAAAAGCAAAGAAGATGATCAACGTGGCTACGTTGACCATGCCTGCGGAAAAAGCGGTGAGTACTCCCAGTCGAATATTATCTTTAAGACTTCGGCTGTTACTGAATTTTCTGAGCATGGATTATCTGATTTTTTTGAACGCAATTTTGGCAATACCCCGTACTTCGATGTCGGTATGGAAGTGAAGTACCATTTCATTTTCAGTGAGTTTGGCAATTGTGTAACTCTCTTCCAATGCCTGGTCGTACTGCATCATAAGCACATGCCCCCGACCTTTCAGCGACCACTGAACCGCGTTATTCATAGCTGCCCCATCCGAGAGACGCAAGGTACCATCCGGCAGAAACTGCCATTTTTCGGCTTTGTGAATAATTAAATCGCCGGCAATCCGCTGGCGCATACCATCCTCGATTACCTGCCCCGGCAGCGTTTTTTCGTCCGGATGGGCATTCACCTTTTCATATTCCCAGGACACCTCTTCCCAACTACCCAGAATCAGGCGATCGGGGCTGGAAGCATTGCTCATGAGAACCAGAAACAGGCACAGGAAACCTGCCAGAAAGCCGCCATAAGCGAAGCCCGGATGAATTTTTTTGCGGATATTACGCATGAGATATTTGTAAGAAGAGTTCGGATACCCGATCTTTTTCGGATACATTCACATTTGAATCCCAGGCAATGGCGGTCAATGGCAATGCGCATTTTCTGAAATAAGGAATCGGATCAAAACTGCGCGGATTGTTCAACTTCATAGCGTAGTTTTCAGGAATAAAAACTTCATCTACCTCATTGATTTCCAAGAAACTATTAAACGCACGCTGCCAATAACCGCTGAACAGCTCAATCTGAAAGGAATTGATTTTTGAGGTATAGGTATTGAGTAGTACCTGGCACGCTTCCCGAAATCCTTCCCTCTGAAATGACGCGAGGTAGTTTTCTTTCGAGAAAAATAACAATTCTGTTATGGAGTCTGGAGTACCTGAAAAATAGACCAGGATGATGTTGACCTTTTCGCTCTGGAGCTTGAGCGCTTCCTTCAACGTGTTGAGAGACTCAATCGTAAAATCAGTCGGAATAAGAATCGTTTTCATAGTCGCTTTATCAGTTAAAGTTTCTTTATGACAAAGCTACCACTGGCACATTAGAGCGATCTAAGAGGAGAATTAGAATGTTCTGAGAGCCAAATTAGAATTCGTTAAGAATGAAATTAGAAACAAATTAGAATCGCCGGAAAGAGGGCTAGTGGTTGATAGGCAACCTTATTTCGACCGTCACCCCCTGATTGATTACTGAGCTCACCAGCAGATCGCCCCGGTGCATGTTCACTACATTGCGGCTGAGAGGCAGGCCAATGCCATAGCCTTCAAAGGCGTTGGTATTGCTCGCCCGAAAATAGGGATCGTAGATGTATTTGATTTCAGTTTCCGGAATACCAATTCCCTGGTCCTTCACAACGATAATTATCTGGGAAACCGACGCTCCCAGCGATACCCGCACCACATCGTTGTTTGAATACTTGCATGCATTCATAATCACGTTGGAAAGTGCCAGGTGCAGGAGTTGCTCGTTGCCTAGGATCTGCAGATTTTCCGGATTCTCCGGTAACAGACTATAGTCCAGAAGTACTTTATTAGCGGGATAAATTTTATCTACAGTCTCTTTGACATCCCAGATCAGCTGATCGATCCTTATCTTGTCGAACTTTACGACCTTACCATTGTAGCCGGTTTGAGCCAGAAAAAGCAGGGCTTTCGTTTTTTTGCTCAACTTTTCGGCCGCATCCAGGATAGCTTCCATGGCCTCCTTGTATTCCTGAGCGCTGCGCGGCTTCGAAAGTATGACGTCTGCTTCGCCGATAATAGAAGTCAGGGGCGTATTGAGTTCGTGGGATGCATTACTGACAAAGTTTTTTTGCGATTCAAAGGCCGCCTCCAGGCGGTCGAGCATGCCGTTGAATGTATTGGAAAGAGTACTTAGCTCATCATCGTTGTGCGAAATCGGCAATCGCATCTGCATATTTTCTGAGCTGATGTCCTCCATTTTGGTCGTAATGTCCTGTAGCGGCTGGATAAGTTTTTTGGAAAACCAAAAGGAAATCAAGATCACAAGTACTACCGCAAAAACCAGCAGCGAAATAAGAAGATTGCGCAGGTATGCGATATGGTGGGTATAATAATAGTTCTCCGCCGATACGATCACGATATAATCCCTGGCACCCGCTGTGTATCGTATGCCCGAATAAAAAATATTTTGCTGTCTGAAAGAAGCCGCTTTTTGCTCTTTAATTTCAACGAGGGCACTCATCGGAATTTTCAATCGGGCGGCCTCAGCGCGAAGCGAGTCAGCCGAAGGTACTGGCAGAATGTAGATTTTCTCCTCGGGTAGTTTTTCCAGATATTCCTGTTTTACCTCTTTAATGGCATTCAGATCCTGACTATTTTCCAGCTGAATTTTCGCGGTCGTAACCGCCCTTATTTCTAACCTCTTGTAAAAATCCTCAAAAGAATAATTGGCCGAAGCATAGTAAATAAAGCCGCTGTACAAGATTACAAATAGTAAGGAAATGACGCTGATTAACAGAATAATTCTGGTCTTGATTTTCATTGATCACATTCCGTTTTCATGATTCTCCTTGAGCACATATCCCATACCGATAACCGTGTGAATAAGGCGGGATTGTTTCGATTTTTCCAGTTTTTTGCGGAGGTAGTTTACGTATACATCCACCACATTGGTATTCATATCGAAGTTGACGCCCCATACCTCATCCAGAATCTCTACCCTCGAAAGTACCCGCCGGGGATGGTTCATAAAAAAGTACAACAGGCGGTACTCAGTCGAGGTGAGGGCAATATCCTGCCCATCGCGGGAAACTTCTTTGGTGTAGTCGTTCAGGATCAAATCGCCGAAATGGAGATTCTTTTCGTGTGATTGTTCCGGTTTTGCTGCATCCTTCCGGCGTAACAGCGCTCTTATTCGGGCCAGCAGTTCGATAAACTTAAATGGCTTGGTCAGGTAATCATCCGCACCGGTATTGAGCCCCATCACTACATTCTCGGTACTGCCCAAAGCTGACAGTAACAAGATAGGTACCTCGCTGTCATGATTTCGGATCATTTTGCACAAATCAAGGCCACCGATGTTGGGCAGCATGATGTCCATAATAATCAGGTTATACGACAAGGCAGTTGCTAACTGCAAGCCGGTGTTGCCATCCATGGCCACGCTCACCTCAAAACCCTCTTCGCTCAAACCTTTATTGATGAAAGAACAAACGCGGTCATCGTCTTCTATAAGCAGTATTTTCTTTTTATGATCTGCTTCTTTGTATTGAAAATCGTAAGCTTTGTTCTCCGGCATAATAATGATAAGGTTCAGTAGTACGGCGCTGAAAAGATGGCAGCCTGTACAAAAATACGTGTGATTTTTTAAGCGGAGATCAGAGACCTACCTGTATTACCTGAAATACTAAACCAAATAATGCCAAAGAATGATTGAAACCCCACGGCTACGGATCTTGCCCTGCGATGATACCTTATTCGACGCCATAAAAATGGGCGGTGGCGTACTTTCACAAGCCATCGGCGCTAATGTACCCAAGAAATGGTCGCAGTACCGCGATACTTTTGCTCCGGCTTATCTGCGCTGGAAAGCGCACCCTCCGCTGCGCGAATGGTGGGTACATCTGATTGTGTATAAGCCTGAAAATATACTGGTGGGCTCCTGCGGCTATAAAGGCGAGCCCAACGCCGAAGGCTGCGTGGAAATTGGCTATGAAGTTCGCTCCTCCCATCAAAACATGGGTATTGCCACCGAAGCCGCGCGCGGACTGGTGGATCATGCCTTCACCTATGCCGAAGTAAATAAAGTCATGGCTCATACCTTGCCGGAGGAAAATTACTCGACCCGACTTTTGCAAAAAATTGGCTTTGTCCGCACGGGTGATTTCAATGATCCGGACGACGGGCTGGTCTGGCGCTGGGAGGTTGAACGCGAACCTTACATGAAACAGTTCATCCAGCCATCATGAATCATTAACCAAGTACTTGATAAAATGATCGCTGCTTTTCAAAAAGACGATGCTCTGCTGGCTGATATTCGCGCCACTAGCAACGAACAAAGCGGATTTCGGCTTTGGTGGCTGGGGCAGAGTGGCTTTCTGCTCCAATGGCGGGGCAGGCATTTGCTCTTTGACCCATACCTCTCCGATTCGCTTACAAGGAAATACGCCGAAACCGATAAGCCCCACGTGCGCATGAGCGAACGCGCTATCGATCCGGCCCGGCTGGATTTCATTGATATTGTTACGAGCAGCCACAACCATACCGACCACCTCGATGCCGACACACTGCGCCCCATTCTGAGCGTCAATCCCGACATCAGATTGGTAGTTCCCGAAGCCAATCGCGCTTTCGTCGCCGATCGGCTGGGCTGTGAAGCAGGTTTTCCTATTGGGATGAACGATACTTTCGTGAAAGACATCGGTGAATTTCGTTTTTATGGCATTCCGGCGGCGCATAATGAAGTGGAGCGTGACGACCTCGGACAGTGTAAGTACTTGGGCTACGTGGTAGAATTCGGTGGCAACCGCATCTATCATAGCGGTGACACGCTTTGGTTCAGGGGATTGGAAGATATACTCATGCCCTTTGCCGTGGACGTTGCCATGTTACCCATTAATGGCAATCGTCCCGAACGCCGTGTGGCGGGCAACCTCAGCGCGGAGGAAGCGGCCCAACTCGGCAAAGACATGGGTGCAGGTTGCGTGATCCCCCACCATTATCACCTTTTCGAGTTCAATACCGAAGATCCTGAACTATTTGAGCAGGAGGCCCGTCGCTACGGCATACCCCACAAAGTACTGAGCATCGGAGAAAAGTGCTCTTTTCCTGCATACTAGTCAAGGTAGACATATAAATAAAACTACCCCGAAACCGTTTTTCTAGTAGGGAATGGTATTATCTGAATATTTATTTAAATTGAATGCCAAACCCGTCCCATCTACGTATCAACAAACCAACTATAGAATGCCTACTATCACACAAGAAACATATCCCTGGCTTAAAGCCTATCCCGAAGGCGTTCCTTACGAAATAAATCCCGATGCCTACCCTTCTCTGATTAAATTGATGGAAGAGGGATTTAAAAAGTACGCCAACCAGCCCGCCTTTGCCAATATGGACAAGGAACTTACGTTCGGCGACATCGACCGACTTTCGCGCGAGTTTGCGGCTTACTTACAAAGTATTGGCCTGGAAAAAGGGGATCGGGTGGCTATTCAAATGCCCAATCTTTTGCAGTATCCGGTAGCAATGTACGGCGTTATCCGGGCGGGGATGGTAGTTGTGAATACTAACCCGCTCTACACACCACGCGAGATGCGGCATCAGTTCACTGACTCCGGGGCAAAGGCCATTGTAATTCTGGCCAATTTTGCTTCCAATCTCGAAAAGATTATCGCTGAAACGGACATAAAGCATGTGATCGTGACGCAAATCGGTGACCTCCTGGGCTTCCCCAAAAGATTGATTGTCAATCTGGTGGTGAAGTACGTCAAGAAAATGGTACCTGCGTACGATCTTCCCGGGGCAGTAGACTTCAACAAGGCTTTGTCAATCGGGTCTTCGGCTACTTATAAACTCCCTGAGATCAAAAGTGAGGATTTGGCATTTATCCAGTATACGGGTGGTACCACAGGTGTTTCCAAAGGTGCCATGCTTACCCACCGCAACCTTATCGCCAATGTGGAGGCCAATACTGAGTGGCTTAAACCAATGTTGAAAGACACTGATAACCTAGTCATTGTGGCGGCTCTACCCCTATATCACGTATACGCTCTGACGGTCAATGCGCTGACAGCCCTGAAGAGCGGAGCGATGAATCTGCTCATTACTAATCCGCGTGACATGAATTCCTTCATCGATGATCTGAAAAAATATCAGGTCACGATTTTTACCGGACTGAACACACTTTATAATGGCTTGCTCAATAATTCCCGTTTCGGTGAAGTAGATTTCAGCAAACTGAAAGTCACTTCTGCCGGTGGAATGGCCCTGCAAAAGGTAGTAGCCGAACGCTGGTACAAGGAAACGGGTTGTCTGCCCGCCGAGGGTTACGGTCTGTCCGAAACATCTCCCGTTCTGACGTCCAACCCCTTAGTGGGCGAAAACCGTATCGGTACGATCGGGATTCCCTGGCCCAGCACCCAGCTTAGAATTATGAAAGAAGATGGACAATGGGCAGGCGACGACGAGCCCGGTGAAATTTGCGCCCAGGGACCACAGGTGATGCCAGGCTATTACAACCGTCCCGAAGAAACCGCCAAGGTCTTTTTTGAGGACGAAAGTGGCCGCTGGTTCAAAACGGGCGACATCGGTGTGCGCAGTGCTGATGGCTACTTCAAAATAGTGGACCGCAAGAAAGATATGATCCTCGTGTCCGGCTTTAACGTATATCCAAACGAAATCGAGGACGTGGTGGCGCAGTGTCCCGGTGTGCTAGAGGTAGCCTGCGTGGGCGAACCACACGATCGCTCCGGTGAAGCGGTCAAGATCTATGTAGTAAAAAAAGACCCGGATCTGACCGAAGCCAAAGTACAAGCTTACTGCCGCGAAAACCTGACGGCCTATAAATGCCCCAGACAAATAGAGTTTCGCGATGAACTTCCAAAAACGAATGTCGGTAAAATTCTGAGAAGAGCATTGCGGGAGGAAGAGAGTGCATGAACATAAGCGTGTGGTCGGGTCAAGCCGCAGCTGAATAAGCTACCCGCTTTGACAGAAAGGGAATATTGGCTTACCCGCTCCTCTCCCATTAATATCCCCAAACCAATGAATCGTAAAACCTTCGTACTTCTTCACGGCCACGGCATGGACGACGCGCTTTGGGACGAGGTAGTTCCTTTGCTGGACGATGACTATACCGTCGTGCGGCCCAATATTTCATTACTGACTGGCTGCCACACGATGGAAGCTTACGCCGATGAACTGCACCGCCTGCTGACGGCTTCGCAAATTGAAAAGTTTACCCTCATCGGACACTCTATGGGCGGGTACATCAGCCTGGCCTTTGCAGAAAAGTACCCTGATATGCTGGAAGGCTTCGGATTATTTCATTCGTCGGCCCTGGCAGATGATGATGCCAAGAAGAAGCAGCGCAACCAAATGGCCGAACTACTGCGAGGCGAGGGGGCCGATACTTTCATTCGTCGTACTGCCCCCAATTTATTTGGTGAACGCTACAAGCAAGGTCACCCCACGGAGGTTCAGAACTACCTGCAGCGGTACAGCAAACTACCCGCTGAAGCCCTGGCTGTGGGTATGGAAGCCATGCGCGACCGTCCCGACCGTACTCATGTACTGGCGGCTCTGCCTTTCCCCATTATTTTCATCGTTGGCATGGACGACCAGGTCGTTTCCTTCGAGAAAGTGATGGAGCAGGCACGCTTTCCCAAAAAGATCTATCCTTTTGTGCTGGCCGATGCGGGCCATTTAGGCATGATTGAACGGCCGGAAGCTTCGGCGCGAATACTTCGCTGGTATGCTGGTCAGGAAGCCTGAACAGAACATGGCGCAACGAAAGCGCGGTTTGTTACGTTATCAATTTCGTACACGAACCACTACTTTCGATCTCAATGAAAAAACGTTTTGATTTGCTGCCGCTGCGCCAGGCGTGGGTTTTGCTGGCTTTCGGCTTTTTATTTCTTTCTTCCTGCGACCGTACCGACCCACCCGCCGAGCCGCAGAATCAGTACCTGGTCGGAAGCAGCGTCGCTACCGAACTCTCCAAAGATCAGATCGCTCAACAACTGGTTGGATTTGGACCCTTGGTTTCGGGTCTTTTGAAAAATGGTGTCAAAGGCTACCGGATCACCTATAAGACCCAAAATACCGACGGGCAGGAAATCACCGCCTCCGGGGCTTTGATATTGCCCGTTACTACCGATGCGGTGCCGATGGTCAGCGTACAGCATGGTACTATCACCAGCGATGATCAGGCTCCGTCCAACTTTAAAGATGGAGCGGATGCTTCCCTGAACTCTTTGTTCAGCTCATTGGGCTATATTATTTCTGCGCCTGATTACATCGGCTATGGTGCTTCCAAAGACCTGCCTCATCCCTACGAACACCGCGCCAGTCTGGCATCGGCATCACTGGACATGCTACGGGCAGCCAAGGAGTTTTTAAGAGAGCAAAACACGGTCAAATGGAATAACAAGCTGTACATTGCCGGCTATTCGGAGGGCGGCTTTGCCTCGATGTCTTTGCAAAAAAAGCTCGAAGAAGAAGCTTCGTCCGAATTCGATCTGCGGGCGTCGAGTCTGGGAGCGGGTGCCTACGACAAAACGGCTTTCATGAAGTACTTAATTAATAACAAAACCCACGGCATCGCGGGCTACAACCGCTCCTACCTCTGGGTAACGCTGACCTACGACCGTATATACGGCCTGAACCGTCCCAAGTCGGCCTACTTCAAAGAGCCTTACGCCACGCAAATAGACAAGAATGGCCTGGATGCCAATATTAATGTGTCTTTCAACACTATTTTTACCGATGCCTTCATCAAGGGCGTTAACGACGGTACCGATAAGGGCTTTCTCGACGCCGTAGCCGACAATAATGTGTACGACTGGAAACCCAAAACGCCCACACAACTTTACCACGGCAACGCTGACCAGCTGGTCTTTTATTTTAATTCTAAAAATGCTTTTGACGCTATGCGCAAGCGCGGTGCCACTAACGTAGATCTGATTGAAATCCCCGGTGGCGACCATGGCTCATCCTTACAAGCCTACCTTTTCGGAACGCTATCCTTTTTCACTTCTACGCCCTAATCCGAAATTATTTCCTTATTTTTCACCCTATTTATTCTCCATTCACGGAAATGAATAGGGTTTTAATTTTTATGTGATAAGTAATCAAATACTGACACGTAGTCTATTATCTGACGAATAACTAAATGCTTGGATTATTAATCGCGATACTGCTTCAGACCAAGCCCGGCATTGAAAAGGGGGCGGAGAAACTAAGTCAGGGGTTTCCGCGTGAGGTGAGGAAGTTTCTGGAATTCCAAATTCTGAAAATTCAGAATTATGAAATTACAGTTTTCGATATCCTGCTGATTATTATCCTGCTCGCCTTAGCCAGACTCCTGATCTGGTCAATTTCTAATTTATTACATCGGGGCTTTTTCCGCCGGAAGCAGGTAGACAAGGGAAGACAAGAAGCTGTCATTCAACTTATAAAGTACTTTATCTATGTTATTGTCATCATTCTTTCCCTTCAGATTACGGGCGTCCAGCTTTCTATTCTGCTGGCGGGTTCAGCGGCACTTTTGGTGGGTATCGGTCTGGGATTACAGCAAACATTCAACGACCTTGTGTCGGGGCTAATCCTTCTCTTTGAAGGAAGTATCAATATCGGCGACATCGTGGAACTGGACAACGGACTGGTGGGACGTGTGACGCAGGTAGGGCTGCGGACATCCAACGTCGAAACCCGCGACTCGATCGGTATCATTGTGCCAAATTCCAAATTTATCAACAATAATATCATCAACTGGTCTCACAACCGCTCCCTCACTCGCTTCATCATTACGGTAGGAGTGGCTTACCGGAATGACCCCCGACATGTGGAAGCCGTCCTCCTGGGCACCGTGAAGGAGCATTCCGAAATAGCTAAAAATCCCACCCCTCTGGTTCGAATAAATGATTTTGGTAGTTCAGGAGTTATCTATCAGTTATTGTTCTGGACGTACAGCGCGTGGCGTATTGAACAAATCAAGAGTGAGATTCGCTTCGTAATCTTCGAAAAGTTTCGTGAAGAAGGCATCGAAATCCCGTTCAATCAGTATGACCTGAATCTAAAGCAGGGTTGGGATGGTTTTGCAGACAGGCTGAAAAGTGAAGAAAGGCAGTATGGCAACCGAGATAAAGGAGAAAAGTAATATAATCAAGTAATACATCAGGGGTTGAGTTCCACAACTCTACAGCTAAACAAATCATCGCATTAACCAATCCACAACAAAATGTCTTCCATCCTCGACCTCGTCGGTAACACACCACTCGTTGAACTCAAAAGTATCAATCCGAATCCCAACGTTAGGCTTTATGGCAAGCTGGAAGGAAACAATCCCGGCAGCAGTGTAAAGGATCGCGCGGCATTCAGCATGATCAAAGGGGCACTGGATCGGGGAGAAATTGATAAAAGTACCCGCCTGATCGAAGCCACTAGCGGCAATACGGGTATTGCGCTGGCCATGATTGCCAGCATTTATGGCATCGACATCGAGCTGGTGATGCCCGAGAACTCCACCCGCGAGCGGGTGCTGACTATGGAAGCCTTTGGGGCCAAAGTAACCCTCACCGACGGCATCGAGAGCGCTCGCGATTATGCTGATGCCAAGGCGCAGGAGCCCGGCTATTTTATGCTCAACCAATTTGCCAACCCCGATAATTGGAAGGCTCACTACCGCACCACCGGTCCCGAAATCTGGCACGATACGCAGCAGCAAATCACGCATTTCGTGTCGTCGATGGGTACCACAGGTACCATCATGGGTACTTCGCGCTACCTCAAAGAAAAGAACCCCGACGTGCAGATCGTGGGTTGCCAGCCAACTGACGGTGCGAGCATTCCCGGTATCCGCAAATGGCCGCAGGAGTACCTGCCCAAAATATTCGAACCTGAGCGCGTCGACCGAGTCATCGAAATTTCGGTCGAGAATGCCACCGCAATGACACGCCGCCTGGCGCGGGAAGAAGGCGTATTCGCCGGTATGAGCAGCGGCGGAGCTGCCTGGGCCGCTGTTCAGCTGGCCCAGGAGCTGGATTCTGGAACCATAGTGACGATTGTCTGCGACCGGGGAGATCGTTATTTGTCGAGTGATTTATTCAGTTAGCAGCCGCAGTTTTTAAACAATATTGCAGCCATGTAAGTACCCATCCTGTATTTGAAAACTAATTATGTCCAAAAAAATAATCCCTAACCCCACCGTCTTTATCGTTTTTGGTGGCACAGGTGACCTCAACGCCCGTAAAATCACACCCGCGCTTTACAACTTATATTTAGACGGCTGGCTGCCGCACGACTTCGCCGTGATTGGTACAGGACGCACGGAACTAACCGACGAGCAGTTCAGAGACAATTTGCTGGATGGTATCAATCAATTTTCCCGAAAAGGAAAAGCGGATAAAAAGGTCTGGCAAGAATTTGCGTCCCATATTTTTTATCAGGTGGCCAATGTGAAGGACGCCAAATCCTTCGACAAGTTTGCGGACCGGATCGCCAAACATAAAGAAGAATGGGAGCAGGAACCGTGTGTTGTCCATTACCTGGCGGTGGCGCCCAACTTTTTTCCCGTTATTGCTGAAAATATTGCCAAAAGTAAGCTGATGGATTTTTTGGCAACAACACGCATCGTCGTAGAGAAACCCTTCGGGCGTGACCTGGAAAGCGCCAGGGAATTAAACGCCTTGTTGCAATCCATTTTCGAAGAGTCACAAATCTACCGCATCGACCATTATCTTGGGAAGGAAACGGTTCAGAATATCCTGGCTTTTCGCTTTGCCAATGCCCTTTTTGAACCTACCTGGAACCGTAACTACATCGACAATGTCCAGATTTCGGTTTCGGAACAATTGGGCATGGAAGGCCGGGGTAGCTACTACGACACCGCGGGTGCCTTACGTGACATGGTGCAGAATCACCTCTTTCAGCTACTTTGTCTGGTAGCGATGGAGCCGCCCGTCTCCTACGAGGCCGACGAAGTACGCAACCGGCGCGTGGACGTGGTGAACGCTCTGCGGAAAATAAGTCCCGAAGATATCAGCGAATATGCCGTGCGCGGACAATACGGCGCGGGCTGGATTGAAGGAAAAAAAGTAGAAAGCTATCGGCATGAAGAAGACATACCGGAAAATTCTTCCCAAAATACGTACGCAGCCTTAAAACTGTTCGTGGATAACTGGCGCTGGAACGGCGTGCCATTTTACCTGCGGACGGGCAAGCGAATGAGCGAAAAGAAATCGGTCATCACGATTCAGTTTAAGCAAGTACCACACCAGTCGTTTCCGGCCCAGGCGGCGGCCAACTGGCAGCCCAACCGCCTGATTATTGAAATACACCCCTGCGTCGGTATCCGCATTGAGTTCCAGGCCAAGCGGCCGGGGCCGGAAATGCTGCTTTCGCCGGTAGACATGCATTTCAACTACGACGAATTCGACGAGGCCGATACACCCGAAGCCTACGAAACACTGCTGCTCGACATTATGGAAGGCGACTCTACGCTTTTTATGAGAGCCGATCAGGTAGAGGCTGCCTGGCGGGTACTTATGCCCATCGTAGATGCCTGGGACAATACTCCGGCCGCTAGTTTCCCCAATTACGAGTCAGGTAGTTGGGGCCCGGCAGAAGCGGATGCACTCATTGCCAAAGATGGCCACAGCTGGGCCTCCGCACCGATCAAAGGTTGATTCGTATTTTATCCGCTAAATTTCATGAAAACCGCTCTGCTTTCCTGTCTCCTTATTTTCTTTTCTCTGTCCGCTGTCAACGCGCAAAATGGTCCTCAAGGTACCAAATCGGGCAAGGCTATCTATGACCTGATCGACGCTTACTCCCAGGCCAGAGAAAATCAGGATACTACTTTGCTGAGAAGTATTCTGAGTACTGATGTGGACCAGCTCGTTTCGACCGGCGAGTGGCGGGAAGGTATCGATGGCTCGATGGCGGGGATGGCGCGTAGTAGCAGCACCAACCCTGGCACACGCACACTGACCGTTGAAAAGTTACGTTTCATCGGTACCAAAAGTGCAATTGCCGATGCCCGCTACGTGATCCAGAACCCCGACGGAACCAAACGGGAAATGTGGAGTACTTTCGTAGTGGTGAATGTGAAAGGCAAGTGGAAAATTACCGCCATCCGCAACATGTTACCCGCGCGGTAAATGTCTTCAAATAGTCATTTATAAATAATTTCTTTATTAACTGCCAGAACCCAAACATAATACC
>CAZCOG010000050.1:33666-49213 GCA_964500445.1 uncultured Persicitalea sp.
ACCTTTCTGTTTACTTTGCGTTTTAAACGTCAGTAGACGAACTGAAACATGAATTTAACCAATCACCATTTTATCTAATGAAGAAAGCGCAGTATTTATTCCTGTCGGCGTTGCTTACGGCCAGCTTGACGGGACTTGCCCAAAAAGAATATAACTTCTCCGTTGACCTGACTAAACCTCAGGACGATAAACTGACCGTTGAGCTGGAAACACCGTCTGTACGCGGCAAATCGATTCTTTATCATCTGCCCAAGATCGTGCCGGGTACTTATTCGATAAATAACTACGGTTCGTACGCCAGCAACTTCAAGGCTTTCGATAAGAAGGGGCGCGAGCTGAAAGTAGAGAAAATCGACAAAAACAGCTGGAAAATCTCGAAGCCCAAGAAACTCTCCCGGCTTTCTTACCAGATCGACGATACCTGGGATACGCCTGATATTGAGGAGGATGTATTTGAACCCAGCGGCACCAACATTGAGGAAGACCGGGTATTTGTGCTGAATGCCTTTGGTTTATTTGGGTACTTCCAGGGCATGGATCGGCTACCTTATCGGGTGAGCATCACCAAGCCCGCTGGTTTTTATGGTTCTACCCCGCTGATCAACCAAAATAAAGGGGGCAACCAGGATCTTTTCGTGACCAAAGATTATCACGAATTGGCCGACTCGCCTATGATGTACAACCGGCCCGACACCGTCTGGTTGAAAGTAGGCAACGCAGACATCCTGGTTTCGGTATTCTCACCGAACGACAAGTTTGCTACCAAGGATCTGGCAGCAGATATCAAACCCACGCTGGAAGCGCAGAAGGATTACCTGGGCGGTACGCTGCCGATCGATAAGTACGCCTTCATTATTTATATGTCCGACAACAAGAATCTGACCCGTTATGGAGCGCTGGAGCATTCCCAGTCATCATTCTACTACCTGCCCGAAACGTTCTCGGAGGCTCAATTATCCAAGTCCATCAAGGATATTGCCGCCCACGAATTTTTTCACATCCTGACCCCGCTGAGCATCCACAGCGAAGAGATCGGCGACTTCGACTTCATTGACCCAAAAATGTCGCGGCACCTGTGGCTTTACGAAGGTCTGACGGAGTACGCCGCCCACCATGCGCAATTGCGGGCCGGCATCATCGACCTGACAACGTACCTGGATCGTCAGGCCGACAAAGTCGAGAATTCCCGGACGCGCTACACCGACACACTTTCCTTCACGGCCATGTCGAGCGATGTGCTGGAAAAGTACAAAGACGAATATTCAAATGTTTACGAAAAGGGAGCGCTGATTGGACTCAGCCTGGACTTGAAACTACGTCAATTGTCTGGCGGCAAGTATGGTACTCAGGATTTGCTGCGCGATTTGGCGAAGACTTACGGTAAGGATAAATCGTTCAAGGACGAGGAATTGTTTGACAAAATAACGGAACTGACCTATCCCGAAATGCGTGACTTCTTCCGCCGTTATGTGGAGGGCGGCGAACCGCTGCCGCTGAAAGAACTATTCGCAGCCATCGGTATCGATTATGATCCCAATGGCCAGAAAGAAGAAGTTGAAAAGGCTTTCGGCGTGAGCTTTGCCCTGGTGCCCGGTACCCGCAGCATCCTGATTGCCAGTACAGACCAAGTAACAGACCTCGGGAAGCGACTTGGCCTTGAGCAAATGGATCAGATTGTGATGCTCAACGGTCAGCCTTTCGACGCAGACACCTACGCGACCGTGCTGCAGGATTACGATGAAAACTACAAGGTGGGCGACGAGGTGTCTTTTACGGTAAAGCGTAAAATGCCGGATAATGAGATCAAGGAAGTAAAACTCACCGCCGACCTTCAGGAGGCCACCGTAACCTACCCGACCTTCATGCCTATGGCCGATCCGACACCTCAGCAATTGCAGCTTCGGGAAGCCTGGATGGGGCGCATGCCGCAATAAACGCAGTACGATAAGCAAGACATAGAAAGTACCCTTAGCCTGCGTGCACGCTAAGGGTACTTTCTTATTCTGCCACTACGGTGCCGGCCTTTTGCAAGGCCCAGTCATTGCCATAAAAGCCCGCCATTTTCACTCCTGAAACACCGTCCCGCAGCATCTCGCTCGAAAACACCATAAAATCGGGAAATCCGCTGCCGCCGCTAAAATACTGATTGGCATTGGATGCACTCATACCCGGCAACCCCGTACCGGTAACCACGGCTACTGAGGCCCGATCACTGTCGTGGCGTGGCCACATGAAGTAAGCCGCCAGATCGTTGCCCGTAAAAGTATTATTTCCAGCGCTGATTTTCCCATTGGTTACCTTGATCGGACAGTCGGCCAGCAAGGTGGGCCAAGCCGAATTGGTGTCGGCGTTTCCGTATAGTACTATGCCCCGGTCAGGATATTGTTTGGGATCAAATTCAGTGTCTGCAATTAAATCCACCGCGCCATTGCCCCGGTAGTACCACGACTCCGCGTCGAACTTTGCTTTATCCATGGCCCAGGTATTTTCCTGTAAACTACCCCGGGTACCATACACAAATACCATTCGGTGATTAAAGGGCTCTTTGAAAGTACCGTATCTACGAATGCTCTTCTGGCCAGTAGCAGGTGCTGACGCTATTTCCCATTGCTTTTCTTTTGTCAAAAAGATGGTTTCATTCTGATTTTTTACTGTGTAGGGTAGAGTACTTCCACTGTCCAGTTCGACCCTGATTTCAGCTCCTGCCTCGAAAGCTTCTAAATCCAGCGACATGGCCGCGACATTGCGGGTGGTACCATAAATCCGCTTTTCTTTCTTGTCCAGGTCCAGCTCAATCTGGCTAAATTGCAGCGGTTCCTGTTGCTGATGAATAGTCGCCCATTTCATTCGCCCGGAAATACCGGGATTAGCGGTAGTAAAGTCCACGTGCGCCGCCGACGTATCCCGGGCAAGGGAGTGCCAGCTAAAAAACTCGAAAATAGGTGGCCAGTCTACACTAATATCGCCATACCAGTGACTACCGCCGGGGTACTCGTAATAGCTGAAATCAGGATGAAAATCGGCGAGAACTTTCTTCATTTGCCGGGCGTATTCCACCGAAACCGTACGGTCGGCGTCGCCGTGGTTGATATATACGCCCAATGCTTTATAATTTTTGGCCAAAGCCAACACGTTACTCGGGTTGCTGGCGCGCAGGAGCATAGCTTCCATCGGCGATCCCGCGCTGTCGGGAATCATGCCATCGTGAGAGCCGTAAGAAGATAAGGTAGGATACCCCGCGCAGGGCGCAATGGCTGCCCAGTTGCTAGGATAAGTGGCTCCCAGAAACCAGGTACCATGCCCTCCCATCGAGTGTCCGGTCAGGTAGATCTTTTCAGGATCGGGGATAAAAGTCTTCTTGGCAATATCAAGTACTTCAAGGGCGTCCAAGCGCCCCCAATCTTCCCAGTTGAAACCCCTGGGACGACGATTCGTCGGCGCGACCAGTACGCCCCAATCCTTAGATTTATAGGCCCGAGCCTGATTGATAGCCTGCACTTCTGCCCCGTGTACCGAGAAGAAAAGAGCTGGGGCTACGCCGGGTTTCGGGTCAAGTTGCGGAGCCACAGAGTAGTACTGCACGGTACCGTCTATTTCGCTCACAAACGTCCGGCTGTAATGCTTGCCAGATGCAATGGTTTCAAGTTCTAAAGATTTTGTGTCAATCGTCTTACCATTTTGGGCTAGCACCAGGCTAACCGGCTGCTTACCAACCGTGCCGGCCTTCCTGCCGTCGATCAGAGCTCCGATTTTCCGCGTACTCATCGGCGGAATTACCGGCAATGAAACCTTCATTTTACTTCCTAGTACCTCAGAAGATAAGGTCAGGGTGGATAGTGGCTGATCGGTAGTGTTGACAACTACTATCCCAACCCATAGTGAATCATTTTTAAGGCCCGGTACTACATGGGGCATCGTCACATCAGCGGGATTGATATAGACGCCTTTCGTCGGAAAATTCAGTTTGGCAACTACCCCGCCATACATTCCAAAGCGTCCCACGCGAACGTAAAACTCATTTTTGCCCTTCTTCAATTCTACGGGAATATCCATCCAGCCGTAACGGTAAATATCACCGCCGTGGGGCGATCCATTTACATAGACCATGTCGTTGCCCGTTACATTGAGCAAGGCAGTTTGCTTCTTTTTTGAGTTGTAGGTAAGAAAGAGGTAGCCATTGGCCAGCTCACGGCTCCGAAAACGGTGAACACTGTCGGCTTTGACGGCTTTCCAGGTCACTTTTTCTCCCGCAAGATTCGTGAGGTCAGCACTTTGGCCAGGCGTTGCCAGGGTACCGTTACTCAGCGCGTGGGCTAACACATCTTTGTAAATTGCCTCACGCCCGTATTGATGCAAGCCTGCTGCGGCCAATCCTTCGGAAAAGTAATAGGTACTTTGGGCAAAGGATACCTTGAAAGACGAGATGAATAGCAATAAGCCGATTGAAAGTATTCTCATAATAAATGTAAACGGAAATTTCTCAGAAAGAAAGCAAGGACAAAGTTTATCGAAAATAGCTCGAAAAAGCGGAAGCAGAAAATGGTTATTCAACCCCATCGGCTAATTTTTGAGTAAACTGATAAGGTTGATATTGAATTATTTTTTATTCCCACTTTTTTCTCTAAGATACACCTATACCTTAAACCGCTCGAAAGCAGCACGTTCCAGTGCTTCCTGGTGATCGGGGTGCGCTATCGCGATGAGCGCCTGAGCACTTTGCTTAAGGGTTTTTCCGTAAAGGTTAGCTACGCCATACTCCGTCACGACGTAATGCACGTGGGCGCGGGTAGTAACTACCCCCGCACCCGGTTTCAACAGCGGTACGATTTTGGACTCACCGCGCGAAGTCACGGAAGGCATGGCAATAATGGGCTTGCCTCCTTTCGATAAAGAGGCTCCCCGGATAAAATCCATCTGCCCGCCTACCCCCGAATACAGCCTTGTTCCGATCGAATCGGCGCAGACTTGCCCCGTAAGGTCAATCTCAATGGCGCTATTGATGGCCGTCACTTTGGGATTGGTACGGATTACAGCGGTGTCATTGGTGTAGGAAGCTTCCAGCATAAAAAGCACGGGATTGTCGTGCATAAAATCGTAGAGCCGCTGGCTCCCTATGGCAAAACTCGACACCAGTTTGCCACGGTACTTTTTCTTTTCCACTCCCGTAATAACCCCGGATTCGACCAGATCAATGATACCATCGGAGAACATTTCCGTGTGCAGGCCCAGATTCTTGTGGTTATTGAGGTAACGCAGAGTGGCGTTCGGAATACCGCCGATGCCCACTTGCAACGTGGCACCATCTTCTACCAGCCCGGCTACATGGCGGCCGATGGCCATTTCTGTTTCCGATGGTTGCTGAGGTTCGTGGGTATAGATGGGCGCGTCGTGGTAGCACAGGGTAGTAAAACGACTTACGTGCACCTGACCGTCGCCGTGGGTACGCGGCATGCGCGGGTTGACCAGAGCGATTACCTGCCGGGCGGTATCCACGGCGGCCCGCGCTACGTCCACCGACACACCAAGCGAGCAAAAACCGTGTTGATCGGGGGGCGAAACTTGTACAAGGGCCACATCGAGTGGCCAGATGTTATTACGGAACAGGAGCGGCGCTTCGCTCAGAAAAATAGGAAGGTAACTGGCTCGACCTGTTGCCACAGCTTCCCGCAGATTGGCCCCGATGAACAGGGCATTGGGGTGAAAAGATTGTTCGTTGCCGGGATCGGCCAGATGCATCGGGCCTTCCAGGTGCAGGTGGATGGTCTGAACATTGCGCAACTCGGAAGCACGTTGCGCCAGCGCTTCAAGTAACAAGGTAGGCGTGGCGGCGGCGGCATGAACGAAAACACGGTCGTTGCTACGAATTGACTTTACCGCTTCGTCAGCTGCTACGTAAGGATATTTCATGGAAATTGGGAATTTGAGTGCAGGATCGTTGAGTGGGTTTTGATTTCGCAAAACAGCGAAATTTCCTTTCTAACCTTGATGAGCAAAATCATGTTTGGCAAAATTTCAATTTCTGAGTATATCAAAATAAAGAGGCGGAAAAATGTCCCCGCCTCTTTATTTCGACAAACTACTTGAAAAGCAAGAATCAAGCCCTTTCGCTATCGCGCTGGTGTTCCAGATTCAGAATACCTTTCGGCTCTTTTTTGAGATCGCTTGGTACCTGGTCCCCAACGGGTCCTTTCGCCACGGTGACGCCACCATCGGCCAGCCACAGGGCACCTGTTACGTAGCTGGCTTCGTCGGAGGCCAGAAAGGCATACACGTTGGCCATTTCCTCGGTCGTGCCCCGGCGTCCCATCGGTGTGGCCTGAATCAGCGATTTTTCCATTTTCTTATCCATGGAACCCGTTTCTTTGTGCGTCCAGGCAGTGTCGATGGCCCCGGGACACACGCAATTGGCCCGGACACCGTATGGTGCCTGCTCTACGGCCACACCTTTCATAAATGCGTGCATAAAGCCCTTGGTACCTCCGTAAGGCGCATTTTGTGCCAGTCCATTGAAACCCGCCTCTGAACCCGCCGATACGATATTTCCCCGCGATTTTTGCAAATGGGGCAAGGCGTGTTTGGTCATCAGAAAAGCGGAGCGTAAGTTATTTTTCAAAAGTTTGTCAAATACGTCGGTGTCGTACTCCTGCATTTCGCTGGTGTCCAAAAACATCCCGGCATTGTTGACCAAAATATCCAATCGCCCGTAGGTTTCGATGGCTTGCCTGACGCAAGTGCGGGCGTGTTCCTCTTCTGACACATCGCCAGTATAAGAGATTGCCTGATGGCCGCGTTGGGTCAGGTCTTTGGCCACATCCGCGGTGGGATCGTCGGGTAAGCCATTTAAAAGCAGGGATGCTCCTTCCAGGGCAAACTTATGGGCAATGGCTTCACCTATACCGGTTCCGGCTCCGGTGATAATAGCAATTTTTCCTTCTAATCGTTTCATAGTTTGAAGTTGAAGTTATATTTAATTAAACAGTAAAGGATTCTGTGGGTAGCCTTTTTAAATTGATTCTTTCGAGGCCCCATGGTACTTGGAGGATAAAACTTTGTTCCAATAGCCACGTTGCCACCACCTAGTTTTAAAAAATCAATGAAAACCGCCCTGTACTTTTTAATTTCTATTCTCTGTCTTTTTCAGAATAGTAATGCGCAAAAGGCGGCAAGCTCGGCCCCACTCGAAACCATTCCGGTAGCGAAAGTATGGTCAGGTCATTCGGTCGGTTTTGATCTGCTGACGACCGAAAAGTTTCAGTATGTTGCCTATTACGACGACGGACAAAACATGGTAATCGCCCAACGTCCTCTTGGCTCCAAACAATGGAAGAAAACCGCGCTACCTACCAAAGTGGGCTGGGACAGCCACAATTACATCGAGATGGCGGTGGACCGCGACGGCTATCTGCACGTGTCAGGCAATATGCACGCGGTACCACTAATTTACTTCCGATCAGAGCAACCGGAAAATATCGACCGCTTCATGAAACTACCTATGACCGGGCAGAATGAAGACCGGGTTACCTACCCTATTTTTCTTAAGAATAAAGATGGACGCCTGTACTACCAGTACCGCAATGGCGGAAGCGGGAATGGATCTACCTTCTATAACCAGTATGACCCAGACACCAAAACATGGAGCAGATTATTTGATACACCTTTTTTTGATGGGGAAGAAGAGGCCAGCGCCTACATGACTACCCCACGCCTGGGGCCCGACGATTATTTCTATATCATGTGGATGTGGCGCCTGACGCCCGTGGCCAATACTTGTCACAATTTATCCGTAGTGCGCAGCCGTGATATGCTGGCTTGGGAAACAATCGACGGAAAACCTGTCACTCTTCCCATTCAATGGCGGAATGCCGCTCCCGTTGCTGTACCCGTAGGCCCGTGGAATGGACTGGTTAATATGTCCTATTCAATCAGCTGGGACCAGGAGGGCAGGCCTTGTCTCACCTATCATCAATACGATAGTGATGGGATCAGCCAGATTTTCATAACCCGCTGGGAAGCAGAAGAAGGCAAGGGGATGTGGCGTACTTATCAGATCAGCCAATGGCCGGATTTTACCTGGGCGCTCAACTTGCGTGGCTCGCTGAAAAGATCCGTCTCCCTTTCGGGTTTAAAGCACCTTGGCAGCAACGAATTAGCTTTGAATTATACCCACGAGAAACATGGGAGCGGTACCTGGATCCTGGATAAAAATACAATGCAAGTAAAACGAGAAACGAAGGAGGCTCTAACTACCGGTCCGGAGCTTCCTCCTCTTCCGCTGAATGAGGGCATGGAAGCGCGCAGCAAAACGGACAATACCGGACGGTACATAATGCGCTGGCAAACGCTGCCTGTCAACCAGGACCGCCCCCATCCTGATTCTATTCCGGCACCGACAGAACTGGTAATTTACAAGGTTGGAGAGAAGTAAATCTTTCTATTCCGCCGATGACTGCGAATAGCTGATGAGTATCGCGCCGCCAATCATCAGTATTATGCCCAGTACAACCTGCCAGTTAAGTTTTTCTTTGAGAAAAAAAACGGCAAACCCTACCGCAAATACCAGTGAGAGCCTTTCCAGGGAACTCACCAGGGAAGCATCGCCTAATTTAAGCGCCTTAAAAGAAAGCAGAGACGAAAGAGTAGTAGCCACGCCCGCTCCAATCAGGAAGTACCAGGTGCGTTTATCAATATTTGCCAGGGCGGCTCCCTGTTTCTGCCACAATGCTACCGTCCACGAGATAATCAAAATCAGCACGGATTGTACAGCAAAGGCCAGCGACGAGTCCATATTTTTAATTCCGGCTTTGGAAAGAACTACGGCGGCCCCGGCGGCAACCGCCGCCAGCAAGGCAAAAACAATCCACATAGATTAATGAGTTACAGATAATGAAGAATACTTTACTTCCTGCAACCGAACGTTTCTTCCCGGAAAAAGTTTTGCTTCCCATCAAAGAAGCGGGATTATCCACAGCAATGGGATATCGATAAAATAATAAAAATCTATATTCTTTTATTTAGGTTTTGATAGCCTTAATCCATTGATTGAACCACGCTTCACTATGTGTTTTGGAATAGTTGAGATCTGTTTGAGTGCGCTCCAGCTCTTCCCTCAACATCTTTTTAATTTTTTTGAACTTGCGCTCATTGAATTTGCCATCGAACCCGAAAAAGTCCTCAAATAATTCTTTATTAGTGACTTTCAGATGATCGATTTCCTGCTTAATCTCATCAAGTTGCTTTTGCAGGATTTTATTATACCGCTTTAGCATATCATCAGCCAGCATCTTAGCATCGGTTTCGCCTTCCTCAAGGTACTCGATCTGTAATTTTAGGAGTGTCAGAAAATCATTTTCCCTATATGCTTTAGTTATCCGCTGAATGAACTCCGTTTTCTGAATTTTGGCAGCTTCATCCGTTTCACGGTCGGGATGGTATTTTTTAACCAGACTCATGTATATACTTCTGGAGTCCTGCAAGAGTGCTTTCTGGTGAGTACTCACTTTTTGCTTCGCCGCAGGATCAAATCGTTCTAGATCCTGTGCATCCTGCATTTCCTGTCTTTTACGAAGCTCTCCACTGTGTTCACTGAGAAACTGGTCTACGCCTTTGTCCACTATTTCCTGTAGATCAATATCAACCCCGAAGGCATCGCGGAACTGCTGAGCGATTGGAGCCATAGCTTTTGCATTGGAAACCAGGGAGTCACCAGCATACTTTTCAAAAAGTTGCCTGAGTTCTGTATCCCCGAAACCGATGCGATCGAGCATCTCAGCCGTTTGTTCTACCATGTAAGCCTCAAAGTACTTGCGGGTATGCTTATCAGTGCCAAACTCACCGGCTAATTCGTCCAATCTGAACAGCCGTTTCCGAATTAGAAGATCGCGTTCGTTTAGCATGGGACGTATTTTGCTTCTAATGCGCAGCACTATCAGGCGCAAACCTTCGTCCAGGTCCCGGCGTTTGTTTTTGTTCTCTTCAATCCCTCTCAGAAGTTCTTCGTAGCGATTCAGCAACCGCGACTTAGTACTGATTTGTTTGGTTGTTACTAAGTCTTTTTTCATCAGCAAAGTATCTTTTCTCAATTATTACAAAATTATATTTCCAAGCTTGTGATGCCTTACGAAAATCCCGTCATCGAACTTTAGCACTAATTCGCCTCATGCGCTCTGGTACAATTTTTTACCGTTTTTGTATAACCAAATATAATTTTTTGAATAAAAAACCCCGATTATGGCTGAAATAAAAATTGAAAAGAAACCACCTGTATGGCCCTGGATATTACTTGGACTTTTGTTGATAGGCTTTTTAGTGTATTGGTTTGCGCTACGCGATCAGGACACAAACGACAGTATGGCAATGGAAGAAACTGAGACTACCGAAATGGTAACTACCAATGAAACCGGCCCAATAGCGGAGTATGTTGCTTTTATTGATAATGATACAGAGCCCATGGGACTCGATCATGAGTTTACCAACGAAGCATTAATGAAACTCACTGCCGCCACCCAGGCTGTTGCCGACCAGAATAATTATGATGTGAAGGCTGATTTGGACCAAGTGAAAGAATACGCCAATAAGATTGAGGTCGATCCTTTTGAAACTACCCATGCCAACAGCATCCGAAAAGCATCCGAGATTCTGGCGGGTGCGCTCCACAAAATGCAGGAGGCTAAATTTCCCCAATTAGCCAATGAAGCGCAAGGCGTAGTGAACGCTGCTAATAAGATTGACCCCGATGTACTCACCCTCGACCAGAAATCGGCCGTGAAGGGCTTCTTTAACGAGACGGCCAGCCTGTTGAGAAGAATGAATTGAACGAACTTAAAATCAAACTGTTATGAGTGATAAAGAAAAGGATTTACATTACCTGGACGATATGTCCAATTATAAAGTAGCCGATGACTATCCCGATCCACGCGGCTGGGAAGTAAAAGATATTGATGGACGCACCATTGGCAAGGTGGACGGAATGCTTGCCAGCAAAAGCGCTGAGCGTGTAGTTTATCTGGATGTTGAAGTGGATGAAAGTATCATAGAAAAAGGTCACGAAAAATTAAGTACTTCCGCCAGTAAAGGAGTACATGAGTTCATCAATGAAGACGGCGATACTCATCTGATTGTTCCGATCGGTATGGTACGGCTCGATGATGAAAATGAGAGCGTGCTGTCCGATCAGATTACCCACTATACTTTTGCCAAAGCGAATAGACGTACAAAGGGCGCTGATTTCGATCGTCACTACGAGGTGGAATTGTACCGTCTTTACGTAAATGACGATGACGAAGGATTGGCCGTACCGCTGACGGACGACGATGATTTTTATAATCGCGAAGAGTTTATTTACGCTCCGTAGTCAACGCTTCCAGCTTACTTGATTGTGGCTTCGTGCTACTAATCATCATAAAGTAAAAGGGGAAATCCACAATGGATTTCCCCTTTTACTTTATGATCTATTTCCAGATCATTACTTATCCAGCGAATTAATCCAGGCAGCTATTTTCAGTGCCTCGTCCTTAGGTACCTGTGGCATAGCCGCCATGGGTGTGGTGTAATCGGGCCAGTTTTCGGGCTTTGGATTATAGATCAGGTCAACGATCTTCTCGTTGGAGTACTTGCGCTTGGCAACGTCCTGGTACGCCGGGCCAACTACCCGCTTATCGGCGGCATGGCAAGCCAGGCAAGTGTTGCGTTGCAAAAGAGGCTTTATCTCTTCGTAAGTAGGTACTTTGGCCGACGCCGTAGTTGTGGCACCCGGCTGGTTCTTACCATCGGGCGATACCAGATCCATAGTAGACTTCATATCGGCGGAGGCTTGCTTTTCGCCCGTGCGGGTACCTTTCAATTCCGATACTTTTAGTTTTTCACCCTCGGGAATATTATTCAGGGTATAATAAGCCGACGGATGCACCAGCGAATAGTAGCTGTCGGCAGCACGGATACCATTTAGATTCAGGTGATGCACATAGTAGCGGCGTAGTGGGCCATCCGCCACAATACGGACAGTTTTGCCATCGTCCGAAACTTTCACCCCTTTGATCGCAACCTTTTCCGTGTTAGTGGGAGGGCTACCATACACCGCATGGTACTTGTAAATGAAGCTGCTTATTTCGTATGAGTTGAGATTTTCAGCCGAGGCGCGATCCACAGGCATTGTGAAGTTAATTTCAAAACCATCAGGCTTGGCCTTCACAGAATACATTTCGAAGGGCATCTTGCCATTCCATACCAACCGCTGCAAACCCTGGTTGGCATCGCCCGCCGAACCCCAACCGCGGTTGGTTTCGCCCACGAACATCGAACCGTCTTTGGCAAAAGTCATCCGCAACACGCCCGACTGGAAATTGCTCCTGAAATCGAAGGCCGCGCCCTGGTATTCACCATTCACTTTTTCCAGAAACACCCGCATTATTTTGCTTTGTCCCTGATCGCCTACGAACAGCTGTCCGGCAAAGGGGCCGAAGTTGCCATCTGTGTTGTCTTTGACAATTTCCGATGTAGAAATTCCGTGGATACCATAAGGCAACCACACTGCGGGGAGCTTTACCGACTCAGGAAACTTCTCCTTTAACATATAAAGAAACTTCGGGTCTTTTTCATCGGCGATGTTTTCGGGCTTGATATAACGACCGTTTTTGTCTTTTACCTGACGATTATCCATGTAAGAGAAAAATTGCTTCTCCGTCAGCTTTACGGGTGAGTTGGGCATGCTTGACCATTTCAACCCGGCAGGATGGCCCATAAAATCGCCCTTATCTACCTTCCAGATACCACCCGAGCCCATCCAGTCGCCCTGGTTATCAGTGTAAAACAGTTCGCCGTCGATCATGCTGATTCCCGCTGGAGAGCGCACGCCCGTAGCGTAAGGCTCATACTTGCCATCGGGCGTGATGCGAAAAATCCAGCCCCGGCCCGGCACACGGCTTTCACCCCGCCACCATTCCTCGTTGCCGAAAGCCACGTTGCCGCTCACGAAAAAACTACCATCTGGTGCTATTTTTGGCCCGAAAGAATACTCATGGTAGTGTCCCGACACGGGCCAGGAGTATACCGTTTCGTAAATCTCGGCCTTACCGTCGCCATTTTTGTCGATCAGCTTAGTGAGTTCGCCGCGCTGGGCGCAATACAGTGCACCATCTTTCCAGGCCAGACCCAGAATTTCGTGCAGTCCCGAGGCAAACTTGCGAAAGTACGGCTTGTTGCTCGTTGGGTTATCCATGATCAGCACATCGCCACGACGAGTAGCCATCGCGATAGAACCATTGGGCAAGGTAGTTAGTCCACCTACTTCCAGTATTAGCCCTTCGGGAATGGGCGGTGTAAGTATTTTGTAAAAATCTTCTTCGGTGGGCGTTTCCTGGGCGAATGCAAAAGTGCTTGCCAGGAGCATCAGGGTGATTTTTAAGAATTGTCGCATATAATAATTTGGAATTAGCGAATGCCGGAATTAGTGAATATTGCTGCCGCCAGATCTCAAGAAATCTGTTATTTCGACATTCACCAATTCCCACATTCCAAATTGATTTAAAAAAGTATTGAATATTTCAACTCGCCTTTATCAACTGGAACTACCAGAGACTGGCCACTGCCCGATTTTTTGATTTCGGGTTGGGCACTATTGTCGGCAAGCTGAATATAGTAGCTTTTGTTATCCACGGCGTACAGATTGTCCGAGACTTTCTCTATGGAATTCCCTTCTGCCAGCCGGGCCATCAGGCCACTTACAGGCTTTTCCAGCTTGATTTCCCGCTCAAATTTCTTACCATCGTCAACCACCGCGGTACGATCAGACACCGTAGTGCCGAAGGCTTCGTAGCGGAAAGTCGGCACATCGTTAGCATCCAGTTCATACCCTTTTTGGCGGTACTTGCTCCCCGTGGTATCGGTGGGCCAGGTACCCGTGGTTTTGGCCAGTAGCGGCGCGTCGCCCAACAGCGTAACGCTGCCACGCGGGCGGGAAGAACCATCGCCCCGGTTGTTCCACATGGGTGTAGCATCCAGAAAATCTCCGCGCCACACCTGAAATAAGGCGCCTTTATCCATATCGTAGGTATAGTGCATTCCCGACGGATTGCCCACCGACACGGCATGAACTACCCGCTCCCGTTTATTGGGCGCTGGCTGGATATCCATAAAGCTGCGGAGCACGGTATTACTGTTTTCGGCCTGTACCAGAATCGGATCGGGTGGACTGCCTCCCAATGTTGAGCCCAGGTTGTGGTAGGCTACCTCACGGAAACCCGGCCCGGCTACCCAAAGGCCCAATACGGGCTGCAACCAGCCATCACGCTTGTTGACGTAAAGTTCCATTTTATGGTCACCCGCGCTGAGTTTGGTTGTAGCAGTGCGGAACTCATTGGTATTCTTCCAGGCATCGCCCAGTACTTCTTTACCGTCGATTTTGAGTTTGCTGTTGCCCGAAGCCTGCAAACGGAAAGTATAGTCGCCCGCAGTAAGAGCATTATAAGTACCCATGTAGGTCAGCACGTAGTTGTTCTTGTTTTTCAGAACATCCCAGGTCAGGGTTTCCGCCGTACCGGAGGCATCAGCTTTCAGAGTGGCGGGATCGATATCCTGTGAGTAATTGCCATAATAGGTTTTGTACTGCAAATTCGAAAGTGTTCCCGGTTTTTTGTCAAAATTATTGATCACAATGTTCTTAATTGCCAGCGAACCGTGGTCGCCCTGGATGCGGAGCGGGCCCATCGGTACATCCTTGCCCATTGCGCCGCGGGTCGGACCGCTCACTTCCACATTTTCGTGGATGGTGATGCCGTTGAGTTCTACTTTCAAAAATACGGCGTTTGCGATTTTCTTCCCCGACTTGTCAAAGCGCGGAGCTTGGTACGAAATAGCGATGTGCTGCCACAGGCCGGGTGCCTTTGACACGTTCAGCCGAGGCGAATACCCCTCGTACCCCTCCTGCCCCTTAGGCTTTGTATCGTCCCAGCGGTGATAGATACCGCCATTGTCACTATAATTGACGGATTTTTTTCCCCAGCTATCGAAGAGCTGCACTTCGTAGTTTCCCTGCAAATAAATACCCGAGTTAGAACCTTTAGCCATCATATAGTCCATCTCGATATCCAGGTCGCCATGCTGAAACTTGGTGAGCAATTCATAATCGGGGCCGTAAGTCCCTTGTTTGTGAATGCAGGCTAATACGCCCTTACCGGGTGTTGTATTCAGCGAATTGGGCTGCGTAATATCCACCGAAGCATCGCCGACGATACTCCAGTTGCCCGCCTTATTTGTGAAAGCGGAAAGATCGTTGAGGGGAATGGATGTCTGGGCTAGAGCCGGTAGCCCGACCACAACCAATAGACCAAGAGCCAGTCTTCTAAAGTAAGTTGCTCTACAAGTAATCATAAAAGGTTTATGCATAGGTTAATAAATTTTCCGACCCGAAAATTACGATTTCTAGACGGGAAAATGACATTTTTAGTGGTTAGAATCATGATTTCAACCGCTTTTCTGCTCATAAAGTTGTTTTGAACGGGTATTTAGCCCTTATTTATTAAAAAATTTTATGAAGAAACTATTTATTATCATT
>CAZCOG010000051.1:0-48946 GCA_964500445.1 uncultured Persicitalea sp.
GTATTATAATATTTGCTTTCAACAAGAAGATTATCGATACGAATTATAGTCTGATATTATTTAATTCAATTTTATACTTCTTTCAGTACTTACTACCAATCCATAAATTAGATTTATTAAAAGAGTTCGCTCTCGAAGTTGGAGGAATAGACAACAATTCTCCAACTGAAAAATGTAGACTTATTTGGATAAATTTTATTGATTTTATTTGGAGAATTGTATCTGGTTTTCTGGTATATCAGCTAATTGCTGCTTTCAGAAAGTATGGAAAAAAGTAGCTGTTTCATATGTTGCTAACGTCTATTAGACGCGATGAATCGCGTTTCTATCCATGTTTTATCTTCTTCAAATAAACCGTTCGTCGTCCTGCCAGCCAATCACGGTTAACGCCTTCTGCACCGAAAACCTGATCCCACATTCGTTCATAACAATGGGCAGCATTGGGGTAGTTTACGGATAGTTCAAGAACACGTTCATAGAAAGCGAGCGGCTGGCGATGAACCAGTTTGCGCATAACTACGAATTGCGCTCCCAAAACAAAAGGAAAGTTCTCCGGCCCGGAAGTACCAAACAAATTCTGATGAAAGTCTGCCAAATTCAATCCTTCGCCCGTGGTGTTTTTCGACCATTCCCGGAAAAGTTGCCCGTCAGGCGTATCGGTGTCGATGATGTGTCCCAGCCAGTGAAAAAGCGATTTGGGTAGTTTGCCTGCCGCGAATGCCCGCAGACTATGGTGAAAATCGTAGGCGTGATCGAAGGGTTTTCCCTGGCAAAAAATCGTGTAGTCGGCCAGTGAATCGTAGCGGGAAGTCAGGTGGTAAAGGTAGGTATGCGCCTCACGCCCGACGTTAGGCAACGGAGTACAGGGAATCGGAGGTGATATTTCGGCTTTGGAATATACGATTTTCTGGATAGAGGAGGGTACTTTCCTCAACCAGTTGAGGTTTTCGTGGTAATGTGCTACGACTAGTTCCAAGGAAGGAGTTCTCATCTAAAACTCCACTTCCATCACCAACCCTGGAAGCACGTCCTCGCCCAACAATGTCACAGGTTCACCCTTCTTGATCTCGGTACTGCCATCGATACGGTAGATGTGTACCGCTTTTCCTTTACGGTCGATGAGCCAACCTAAACGGCAGCCGTTGTCGCGGTATTCTTCCATCTTGACTTTCAGGTCGGAGAGACGATCCGTTTCGGAACGTATCTCGACGGCAAAGTCCGGGTAGGTGTGGGCAAATATCTTCTGCTCGCTTTTCGGTAAGCTTTCCCAGCGGTCTTTGGTAATCCAGGACAAGTCAGGTGAGCGAACTGCGCCATTGGGTAGTGTATAGCCTGAGGATGAATCAAATAAGTACCCCAACTTTGTCTGACGATTCCAGTAAATTATTTCGTAACCAAACTCTATATTGTAATTTCCGGTACTCATTCCCGTAGGCGACATAACAATAATATTTCCGTGCTGGTCACGCTCCATACGCAACTCCGAATTAGCCTGGCAAAGTTCGAAGAACATCTCTTCTGTCATGCCGTCCACCGTTTTTATCAAAAACCCATTTTCCAGTATCATAGCGAAGCATAATTTTCCTACAATATAACGAAAGCCAGCTACTTCTTCTCAATTCCCCCCAAAATCCTCCCGATGTCGTTGGCCTTTGCCATAAATTCCCGGCTTTGGGCCAGATCCTGAGCATCGATGGCATTTTTAAAACGATTTAGAAGGTCGATGTAGTCGCCCAGGGCTTTGGATACATTCTCTTTATTTTGGTCAAAAATGGGTGCCCACATAGCGGGCGAGCTTTTGGCAAGACGCACGGTGGAGGAAAACCCGGTACTTGCCATGTCGAAGATCGCCTTCTCGTCTTTTTCTTTGTCCAAAACCGTCAGTCCCAACGCAAACGAGCTAATGTGGCTCAAGTGTGAAACATAGGCCAGGTGCAGGTCGTGTTCGGCAGGTGTCATATAATGAATTTTCATGCCAACGTCGCGCAAGAAGGCTTCCACCAAAGCCAGCGAATCAGGATCGCTTTTCGCCCGGTCGCAGATGATAACATTCTTGCCGGGCAGCAGTTCGTGAAAGGCCGCGCCGGGACCGGAGTTTTCGGTACCTGCCATCGGATGCACCGCCACGAACTGCCTGCGCTTGGAATGCGCATCGGCGGCCTGGCAAATCGCTTCTTTTGTTGAGCCGAAGTCCATCACCGTGCGTCCGGCGGGAATTTGGTCGAGGATTTGGGGCAAGAGGGTGCAGATACTATCAACGGGAGTAGCCAGCAGGTTAAGTTCTGCCTGCTGTAAAGCTTCCTCCAATGGCAGGATTTCGTCTACTAGTCCCTTGGCCAGCGCAATTTTCTGGTTCACCACCGACTGGTCCACACCTACCAGATGCAGGTTCGGGTACTTTTCCCGCAAAACCAGCGCAAACGATCCGCCGAGCAATCCGACTCCTATGATACTGACTATCATACTTTTATTGATCTGTTTAGAGTTTATTGATTAAGGTGATATGTCATACTGAGCAGGCGGGGACACCCGGCAGTTGAAGCATGGGTGAGAGTACTTCAACTCTTCTAAGTATGGTATTTCCCCTTTCTAAATTACTCTTTCACCCTCGCTACCGCTTCCCAGATCCGCTCCTTCGGTGTGCAAAGCGAGAGACGGATGTAGCGCTGTCCTTTGGGGCCGAAAATAAAACCCGGGGCGATAAAAACGTGTTTTTCGGTAAGTAATGAATTTATCAGGTTTTCCGCCGAGTCGGTAGTTTCCGGGAGTTTACCCCATAAAAACATTCCCTCCTGCGCTTTGTCCCAGATACAGCCTAATGTAGTTAGTAACGCCTCAGCAGCTTCCAGACGGCCTTCGTACACGGCATTTCGTTGGCGGTGCCATTCGTCAGAATTTTGCAAAGCAACCGCAGCCGCTTCCTGCACGCCCTGAAACATGCCTGAATCTACGTTGCTTTTTATTTTCAAAATCGCGTCTACGTAAGGTTTTTCTGCGGCCAGCCAGCCCAGCCGCCAGCCAGCCATATTGTGCGATTTACTCATGGAATTAAGCTCGATCGCCACCTCCCTGGCACCCGGCACCGAGAGCAGACTTAAGGGCGGTTTTTTGTTAAGTACCAGGCTGTAAGGATTATCATGACAAAGCAGGACTTTGTGCTTTTGGGCAAAAGTTACCGCTTGTTCAAATAACTCCTGCGTGGCGGGTGCTCCCGTAGGCATGTGGGGATAGTTTAGCCATAAAATCTTAGTACGGGACGTTAGCAGTGAAGCCATCTCTTCCCAGTCAGGCTGCCAGCCGTAGTTTTCGCGCAGGGGATATTCTTTCACCACACCACCTACCATTTGGCTTACGGCGCGGTAGGCCGGATAGCCCAGTTCAGGTACCAGTACTTCGTCGCCGGGGTCCAGGAAGGTGAGTGAAATGTGCGTGATGCCTTCTTTGGAACCAATCAATGGCAGAATTTCCGTGGTCGGATTGAGCGTCACACCATACATACGGGCGTAGTAGTCCGCAATGGCCTGTCGAAAGGAAGGAATCCCTACGTAAGGCTGGTAGCCGTGGGAATTGGGGCGGCGAATCGCTTCGTTCAGCGCCGAAAGCGTATTTTCTGACGGCATCATGTCGGGATTTCCGATGCCTAGGTTAATTATGTCGTGGCCTTCGGCCATTAATTTTCGCACTTCGGCGAGCTTTACCGAGAAATAGTATTCTGAGGTCTGCCGAGTGCGTTGCGCGGTCTCTATAATCAATGGAAAGTAGATGCCGGATCGCCGGCACGATTAACAATTGGCACGAGGTGCCTGAGCGGTTGAAAATTTATGTTGTCTTCTTTCGTTAAAAGTCTGCAAGTTAGTGGAAAAACCGTTTTGGGATTATGATGAGCTATTTTACGAAGCGTTCTCTGACAAAATTTCAGTTTTCTTTACACACTATGTGTCATATATTCGCGTTTTTAACCTGTATTAATTAAATAGACAAGCAGAATTTTCATGGAACAGTTTTTTACCCATTACCAAGTACAGTTTTCAACCTAACAACTAAAAAAGAAGAACCATGAAAAATATAATAAGAATCACTTTGCTAATGCTACTCGGAGGCTGGTTTGTCGCCTGTTCGCCTGCATTTCAGGTACAGAATGACTACGACCGCAGCGTTAACTTGAAGCAATTCAAGACTTTCCGGGTAGAAGCCGAGAAAAATATAACAGATGACCCACTATTGGGTAGTGACCTGAACCGTCGCCGTATTACCGACGCCGTAACGCAAGCAATGGAGGCTAAGGGATATCGACTTGATGAAAGTAATCCTGAATTGGTCGTACGTTATCTGACCGATGTGAAAGACCGTCAACAAGTACGTTCCAACAACGCAATGTCACCCTACTGGTGGTGGTATGGTCCCCAAAATAACAATATCTCGACCTACAGCTACGAGGAAGGCCGCTTCATCGTGAATATTTATCAGAACCGTGCTAATAAGATGATCTGGCAGGGCTGGGCTTCGGGTAAGCTCAAAGCTCCCAACAAGCGCGAAGACCGCGCCACTATGATGCAGGGAATCATTGGAGATATTCTTCACAGCTTCCCGCAGGCTACTTCCGATACTTACTCTAATGAGATAGGAACTCGGTAATTCCAAATAATTAATAATTTCAAAACGTCCGATTTCGAACACTTGTGTTTCGAAATCGGACGTTTTTCTATATACTAATTTATTTAAACCATTCACTTTTAAAGAGTTATTTTTTAGGTATAATGTTTTTGGCAAAAGATGAGCGACCATCCAGATTCGCCTCTGCCCAAATTTTGCTATGCTACAAAACTACCTGAAAATTGCCGTCCGCAATCTCGTCAAGAACCGGACGTACTCCTTCATCAACATCGCCGGCTTATCGGTAGGACTGGCGACTTGCCTCATCATTGCGCTATACGTACTGGATGACCTCAGTTTCGATACCAACCAGCCCCAAGCCGAGCGAATCGGACTTTTCCAGCAGTTTCCCAACTCTTCTTCGAGCGGTTCTACCTTTGGCCCCCTCCTTCGTAAGCAAGCGGGTGTTGAAGCCGTCACGCAGATATCCCCCCGGCGAGCGCTGGTATCGCGGCGCGAGTTGGCGGCCTACGAAAGCCGCTTTTGTCTGGTAGATACCAACCTGACCAAAATATTTGCATTCCCGATGGTGGAGGGAAGCATGAAAGAAGCCCTGGCCCTGCCCAGGCAGATCGTGATTTCTGAACGCATGGCGGCCAAGTACTTCGGTAATTCGTCGCCCATCGGGCAGGCACTCGATACTTTTATTCCCCAGAAAGTCACCTTCACGGTGTCGGGCGTAATGAAAAATACGCCCGAAAACACTCACCTACCCATTGATTTCATTGCGTCCAATCAGAATGAGAGAGCCCTGTCCGATGCGAACAATGGCTCCTACTGGGATTTTGTGGGCATGACTTATTTTCTGATGAGTCCGGGGGCCACTTTCGAGCAGATCGGCAAACAACTACCCAGTGTCCTCAAAGCAACCAACGATCCTAACGGAACGGCCTGGAAACTGGATGTAATTCCGCTGCGCGATATTTACCTCCGCCACCGGATGGACGAACGGGTGCGGGCCACCAATGCCATCGAGTTCGTACGCATTTTCTCGGGTGTGGCCTTATGCATTTTGTTGCTGGCTTGCTTCAACTACCTCAACCTTTCGTCGGCACGATCGACACTGCGGGCGCGGGAGGTAGGTGTGCGCAAAGCAATGGGTGCAAAGCGTGCGCAGTTGATTAAGCAATTCATGGGTGAGTCATTTGTTTTCACGCTGATTGCCACCCTGGTTGCGCTTCTGCTGGCGCAGGTAGCCCTACCCTTTTTCAACGACTTTGCTGATAAGAATCTGACCCTAGCACCCTTGCTCACTCCCTCAAAACTGGGCTTACTGGTTGGCTTCGTGGTACTGACGAGTCTGCTCACCGGGATGTACCCCGCTTTCGTTTTGTCGAATTTCAATCCGGTCAGGGTACTTAAAAACTATCTTTTACCCAACAGCGGCCGGGCGTACGTGCGCCGGGGATTGGTCGTGGTTCAGTTTGCGATCTCCATCGTGATGCTGGTGGAGACTCTTGTAATCATGAACCAACTCGGGTATATACAAACTAAGGATCTGGGTTACGACCGCGAGCAGATACTTACGCTCGACCTGCCCGCCCTGGCACCCGAAAATCTGAAATCTGCTTTTCAAAGCGAATTGAGGCAGTTGGCCAGCGTGGAGGATATGACGCGCGTGTCGCTACTGCCTGGCAGCGGAATGACGATCAATAAACTATCTCCCCAGTCGGTTACCGGTCCGCAGGATGACGTAGCGATCGGGCAGCTGTTCATTGACAGTCATTTTAAGTCGGTCTTTGGAATCAAGCTGGCGGAGGGACGTTTCTTTCAAAGTGGTAATACAGCCGACCAGAGCAATTTTGTGGTCAACCAGACGGCTGTGAAAAAATATCGCTGGAAGTTGGGCCAAACCATCGGCTACATGTCCTACCAGTACAATGCCGACGGCAGCTACGCCGAAGTACCCGTCAATGGTCAGATCATCGGAGTCGTGGAAGACTTCAATCAGATGGATCTGAAAAGCAAAATCATGCCGATGATGCTTCTCGACAACGTCACCTGGGGCCCATTGGCGCTCAAAATGCAGGGCAGCGATCTGGCTGCCACGGTACCTTTACTGAAGAAGGCCTGGCAGAAACAATTCCCGAACTACCCCTTTGAATATAGTTTTCTCGACGAAGCTTTTGACAAAACTTACCGTAAGGAAATCCAAACCTCGCGGGTATTTGGCTTGTTTGCCGGCCTGTCCATTTTTATTTCCTGCCTCGGTTTGCTGGGCCTCATCGCTTTTACCGCCGAACAGCGTACCAAGGAAATCGGCATCAGGAAAGTGATGGGTGCTTCGATTCCCAGCATCGTTGGCTTACTATCCAGAGACTTCCTGAAACTAGTACTGATTGCCCTGATCGTGGCCGCGCCCATCGCCTGGTACGGGGTAGATACCTGGTTGCAGGATTTCGCCTACCGCATCGACGTACCCGTGTGGGCCTTCTTGCTGGCGGGTGCCATGTCCCTACTGGTGGCTTTCTTGACGATGAGTTATCAGGCGGTCAAGGCAGCCTCCGCGAACCCCGTGAAGAGCCTCAGGTCGGAATGAACAAAAAAGCCAACGGCTATTGGCTTAAAATCCACTATCGCATTCTATGCTTCGTAATTATTTAAAAATCACACTGCGTAATCTTATCCGAAGTAAGACGTACTCCCTCATCAACATCGGCGGACTTACGCTCGGAATCGTCGTGTGTTTCTTTGCGCTGCTGTACGTACGTTTTGAACTGAGTTACGATACCTTTAACGAGAAAGCAGACCGAATCTACCGGCTGGTGACCGATGTGGAAACATCCACCGGAATTGAATATCAAAGTACCCCTGGCGCGCTGGCACCGGCCCTGCAGGGTACCTTTCCAGAAGTAGAAGGCGCAACGCGGGTTTTCCTGGACTACCTGATTCTGCAGAAGGATCAGGAAGAAGCGCGGGAAGAAAAAATTGCTTATGCCGACTCTTCCCTGTTTTCGATTTTTACCCTGCCCCTGCTGAGTGGTAACCCCGCCACAGTACTGAATGCCCCCTACCAGGTAGTGCTGTCCGAAACGGCCGCCCGCACCTACTTTGGCGCGGCCGACCCTTTGGGAAAGGTACTGCTGGTGAACGGAAAAGAGCCCGCCACGGTGACGGGTATCATGAAGGATATGCCGCAAAATTCCCATTTCAGGGTGGAGGTACTGGTATCGATGGCTACGCTGGGCAGTAGTTGGCAGACCAACTGGAAGCGCTATTTCTTCTACACCTACCTGCTGTTGCCTGAGCACTGCGACACCCAGGCGTTGAGTGCCCGCATGACGGATTTCGTCCGGCAGCATTACGACCAAAGCCAGTCAAAGCAGACTTTATCGCTCGAGCCCTTGACCGACGTGTACCTTCATGGCAAAGCGCGGGGATCGCGTACGGGCAGTTCGACGCATGGAAATATGGGAGAAATCTATATTTTTTCGCTGGTGGCGGCCTTCGTGCTTTTCATTGCCGGGTTCAATTTCATTAACCTGACTACGGCCTTTGCCACCCGGCGCATGAAGGAAGTAGGTGTCCGAAAAGTACTGGGTGCCGAACGGCAGCAGCTGGTAGGGCAATTTCTGATGGACGCCGGCCTGATCACGCTGATTGCCTTTATTTTGGCGGTATTATTCTGCGCTCTGTTACTACCTTCCTTCAATGATTTGGCGGGAAAAATAGTGACTACGGGTGTTTTCGCCACCGGGCGTCATCTGGCCTGGCTTTTCGGGATCGCCGTTACAATCGGCCTGGTTTCGGGACTGTATCCGGCGCTTTTTCTGTCGGGTTTTCGTCCGCTTGTCGGCCTGCAAGGTACCTCTCCCCACACAAACGGACCTACTCTTCGCCAAACGTTGGTAGTGGCTCAGTTTTCAGTTTCTGCCATCCTCGTCATTTCGACTCTCGTGGTTTACTCCCAGCTGGACCATATGCGGAATTATGATTTGGGCTTTCAGAAAGAGCATCAAGTAGTGGTTGATTTCCAGTTCGATGGTTGGATCATAACGCACAGCACCGCCATTAAACAACAGCTGGCCCGCCTGGCGAATGTCAGCGACGTAAGTATGTCGTCGAGTATTCCGGGACGCGCCAACCATACCTATCCGACGCAACTGGAAAACCAGAGCCGGGAAATGCAAACCCTGGAATCGGACGTCTATTTTGTGGATCATGATTTTCTCAGGCAATACCAGATCGAGCTAGCCGCCGGCCGGGCTTTATCGCCGCAGTTAGCTTCCGACTCAACCCAGGCGATGTTGATTAACGAAACCGCCGCACGAAGCCTGGGTTTCGCAAATCCCGCCGACGCCCTGGGCAAACGTTTCGAACAATTGAACCGCAGGGGTACCATTGTGGGTGTAGTCCGAGATTTCCATTTTCAATCGCTTCAGGAAGAAATACACCCCCTCACACTGCGGATATCTCCTGGTTTTCTCACTTTTATGACCTTCACCGTTGCGCCTAAAAACACGCAGGAGACCGTGGCCGATTTGCAGCGTGAATGGCAAAAAATAGTACCCAACGTACCTTTCATTTCATTCTTTGCCGATCAGGCTTACAACGAACAGTACATCCGGGAAGAGCGGTTTGGCCAACTGTTTTTGTACTTGGCGTCGGTGGCGATCCTGATTTCCTGCATGGGGTTATTCGGCTTATCCGTATTCAATACCGAAAGCCGTACACGGGAAATCGGCGTCCGAAAGGTACTGGGCGCGTCAGTGGCCAGTATTGTCACCTTGCTTTCCAAAGATTTTCTCAAACTGGTGGTACTCGCTATCCTGATAGCCAGCCCTATCGCCTGGTATGGGATGAGCCGGTGGCTACAGACCTTCGCCTACAAGATCAGTATTGAATGGTGGGTATTCGCCCTGTCAGGGCTACTGGCTGTGGGAATTGCCCTGCTTACCGTGAGTACACAAGCCATCAAAGCCGCTATGGTGAACCCGGTCGAATCGCTGCGAAACGAATAACCCAGGTACCTGATTTTTTGCTTCATGCAACTTTTGCCAGCATTAATCCCTCTTTGAGAAGTTGAAACGGATCGAAGATTAAGAAAAGTTAAAAAGCGCCGCTTAACACTTTTTAACTAGTCCCTGAGGAAGCTTTGATCTAGTTTTGACCTATTAGCCGCCATCCCGATACATTACCTCCTTCAAGCCATGATCAGGAAACTTTTCCTCTCTTTACCTTTTTTTGCCCTTTTCCTACTCAACTGCCGAACTGCGAACAGCCAGATCATTCCCAAAACGTTGGAAGCGCGGCGGACCGCCCAACGCGTCGTCATTGACGGAAAACTGAATGAGTCCGCCTGGCAGGACGCCGCCAAAGCGGACGACTACGTGGAGTTCCGGCCCGTCATCGGCCGGAAAGAAGCGTATGAGAATCGCACCGAAACGTTCCTGATGTACAGCGACGACGGGCTGTATTTTGGGGGTACCTGCTACGAACGGAATGTGGACAGCATCGCCAAAGAACTGGTGGGTCGCGATGGCTTCGGTACCAACGATTATATCGGTCTAATCCTGGACACCTACCACGATAACCTCAATGGCTTCGAATATTTCGTGACTCCTTTGAACGAACAATGGGACGCCAAAATGACCTCGAATCAGAATAGCGACAACGGAGGGGAGGATTTTAGCTGGAACGCCGTGTGGCAGAGCGCCGTCGTAATGCACGACCAAGGCTGGACCTTCGAGCTATTCATTCCCTATTCGGCCATCCGGTTCAGTAAAGATAAAGTGCAGGATTGGGGCCTGAATATCACGCGCCGGCGCCGCAAAACCGAACAACAGTACACCTGGAGCGCCATCGACCCGAATGTCAACGGCTTCCTGACGCAGGAAGGTACCTGGCAAGGAATCACGGACATCAAGCCGCCGCTTCGGTTGCAGCTGTCGCCTTATTTTTCAGTGTACGCCAATCATTTTCCGGTCGATCAGGTTGGACAAAAGAACTGGACAAATCAGGTTTCGGGTGGACTGGACCTGAAACTTGGACTAAACCAGGCTTTTACGCTGGATGCTACCCTGATTCCCGATTTCGGACAGGTACAGAGCGACAATCAGGTCTTAAACCTGACACCTTTTGAGGTGAAGTTTAACGAAAACCGTACCTTTTTTACTGAAGGTACAGAGCTGTTTGGCAAGGGTAATCTGTTTTATTCGCGGCGCATCGGTGGAGCGCCGATTCACGCCGGAGGGGCTTATGACGATCTGAAAGCGGGCGAAAAAGTGGTCAAGAATCCTACCGAATCCAAGCTCATTAACGCTTCCAAAATATCGGGGCGTACCAAAGGCGGATTGGGCGTGGGCTTGCTGAACGCCATTACGCGTCCGCAGTACGCTGTGATTGAAAATTCGGAGACGGGCGAGAGTCGGCAGTTTGAAACGGACCCCACTACCAACTACAACATTTTCGTATTGGACCAAACCCTCAAAAACAATTCCAGCGTCAGCTTCATCAATACGTCGGTACTGCGCGGGGGTACCGACTACAACGCCAATGTGACGGCGGGGCTGTTCAGCATCAACAACAAGAAAAACAACTATAATCTATCAGGCCAGGCGGCCATCAGCTACCTCGACTACAAGGAAAGCGGAGCTGAAAACCGCACGGGGTACAGCCACTCGCTCAGCGCGGGAAAAACCTCCGGCCGGTTTACCTTTAATATTTCGCAGCAACTGACCGACACTAAGTTTACCAGCAACGATCTGGGGTACTTTACCAATAACAACTTCCTGGATCACAGCCTGTACGTAGGGTACCGCTACACCGAACCCAAAGGCTGGTACAACCGCTTGTTCTATAATTTCAATGCTTCGCTCAGCCGACTGTACGCCCCCATCGGGAACCTGGAAAACAAGTTCCAGCAGGCCAATATGCAAGTCAATATCAACGCCCAGACGAAGAAATTACATTGGATGGGCCTGTACCTCAACTACCGGCCCGCTCAGAACGATTTCTACGAGCCGCGTCAACTGGGACAAGTATTCCGGCGCAACCAGAGCGTGGCGTTCGGCGGCTGGATCGAGACGAACTCGGCCAAAAAGTACTCCCTCAGTATGGAGGCCTACGAACGTGTATTCCTGGACTTTTACGATCTCAACGGTCTGGATTTGTTCGTAAGCCAGCAGTACCGGTTTAGCAGCAGGTTTTCTGTCCGGCATACCGTCAACCTGCAACCGCGCCCACGGGGGCTGGGCTACACGTCGATGGATGAAGCGGGCAATCCGGTGTTTGCGCTGCGCAACGTAAAAACCGTGGATAACACGCTGTTTCTGAAATACAGCTTCACCAACCGCATGGGACTGACCTTCCGGGCCCGGCATTACGCCAGTGTAGTACACAACAAGACCTACTTCGACCTGAACGACGACGGCAGTCTGCGTCCCAAGCCTGGTTACGAAGGTACCAACCGCAATGTGAACTACTTCAACGTCGACATGGTGTATACCTGGCAGTTTGCGCCGGGAAGTTTCTTGAATGTGGTCTGGAAAAACGCAACCTACCACAATTCTGATCTGATCGACGTGCACTATTTCCAGAACCTGCACAATACCCTACAGGCCGACCAGAACAATAATGTATCGCTCAAGGTCATCTACTTTCTGGATTACCTGACAATAAAAAATCTAGCCCAGAAGCGCAGCGAAGCCTAAGAAAGCGGGCTTATAAAACAATTCAGCGTACACAGTGCGGTTTCAGGCATTTTAAAGTAAGACAAGGCAGAACAAGACTTTACTTGCTAACTACCCTCCTTTGCTATTTAATCCTGAAAATAAAATGCTGCGCAGAACTTTTGTACAAACTACCACGGCCGCTCTCTGCGCCTTGCCACTGATTAGCCCCGTAGCTCTGGCCCGAACCCGGAAGTCACTCCCGGGTAATAAACCTGACTGGCTGCTGACCCTCATCAAAGAAAACGACCAACGGGTAGAACCGCTCCGCGCGTTAAGGGTACTTGACGCTGCTTTGCCTGCTTTCGGCGGACTTACGGATGGCTACGGTATTCCAAATATCCACTCGGCCACGAGTTTTATTCGCACGGCGGTCTGTGCCCTGGTGAGTCCTGAAAGTACTTATTTCCATTCGAAGAATCTGGCGGAGGAGGTGGAGCTGGCGTTGCAGTACATGCTGCGCACCCAGCACAAAGACGGCACAGTAGACCTGCTATCGACCAATTTTCACTCCACACCCGACCTGGGTTTCATCGTCAAATGGCTGGTACCTGAATACGTCCTGATGCAGCGGGACGACGCAGGATTTTTCAAAACCCAACTCGAATCGTTGAAAACTTTTTTACAACGGGCCGGAGAAGCGCTGATCGTGGGCGGCATCCATACCCCCAATCACCGCTGGGTGGTGTCGGCAGCTCTCACCAAACTACACGAACTGTGGCCCGATCCGCGCTACGCTGCCCGCGTGGAAGAATGGCTGGCCGAGCAGATCGACGTGGATGAAGACGGTCAATACACCGAACGCAGTACTTACATCTACTCCCCGCTCACCAACCGCACGCTGATAACGATTGCCAAAGGATTGAAAAAACCCGAACTATACGACTACGTACGTCGCAATCTGGAAATGACCCGGTACTATGTCCATCCAAACGGCGAAGTAGTGACCGAAGCCTCGGGACGGCAGGACAAAGCCGCTATCGGGACGATGGAAGGGTACTATTATCCGTATCGCTACCTGGCCTTACGTGATAAAAACGGAGATTTCGCGGCCATGTGCCGACTGATCGAGGAAACGGCTTTAACGAAAGTCGTTCCGCAACTCAACTATTTTCTGGAAGATCCATCGTTGTGGGAGGAGTTGCCCGCGGCGAAGTCGCTTCCCACTAACTACGTGAAAGCTTTTCCATACTCGGACCTGGTGCGTGTCCGGCGCGGAAAATGGGACGCAACTCTTATCTCCAACAATCCTGTCTGGCTTACTTTTCATAAAGGAAACGCCGTGTTGCAGGGCGTCCGGTTCGCTGCCTCTTTCTTCGGTAAAGGGCAGTTTGAGGGAGAGAAGTTGACCCAGAATGGCAATGAATGGCTTATGGTGCGCACGCTGGAAGCGCCGTATTATCAGCCTTTCCCCAAAAACAAAATCCCGAAAGGAAGCGAAGGCAATTGGGAAAAACTACCCAGAAGCGAGCGGGAGCAAAGCGAAATCCAGCAGCTTGTTTCCAAAGTAAAAGTTCGGGAAACGGCAGAGGGAATAGAAGCCGACATTGAGATAACGGGAACCGATGGCGTTCCGGTCGCGGTCGAGCTTGTTTTCCGGGAAGGCGGTACCTTTGGCGGCGCAGAGTTGTTGACTCCCTCCGAAAAAGACGCTTACTCGCTGGAATCCGCCCAACAGGGAACTTATACTTTTCAAGGCGACACGATCACCTTTGGGCCGGGACGATTCGAACATCGAAATCTGCACCTGCGCGGGGCATTGCCGCCACTGGATGCGCCGGCGGTATACTTGACCGGATTTACTCCTTTCCGGCACACATTACAGCTTTCCTGAGCTATAAAAAGGTTGTTTTACAAGTCGCAGACTTGACTTTTTGTTAGACTGCCAGTTGCAAACTGGCGGGAGCAGAGAGCGAGTGTAAGAACTTTATTTCATTTAGTAGGTACCTTCATGACAAATGTACTCCTTTCCACCTGGTTTCTTAGATAAGTACCCGCTAAGGTGACAGAACTGTCAAAGGAGCCCAGAATGTACAATGAACCTCTTTTTGACAGGACCATCCCAACTACACTTTCCATTCCCTCTCCTCCTTCCAGTCTGACTTTTAACAATCTGCCATCGGAGGAAAACTTCGCGATTACAAAATCTGTCCCGCCGCGCGAATCAAAAAACTGACTATTGTTTCTTCCAGACACTTTCAATTGCTCGGTATTACCAAAACTGGTATGAGCATAGATATTCCCTTCTCTATCGGTACACAGAGATTTTTGGTAGGGTACAGTGGCGATAGTACTCATCACCCATTGCACTACCCCATCACTACTCAGTTTTCCAATGATTGATCCAAAGATTTCATCAGAATTGATTAAGGTGTCGCCGAAAGAAGCATTGGTACCTTTCATATAACCTGAACCCGATACGAATACATCTCCCCGGTGGTCCACCACAACGCTCGACAAACTATTTCTACGATTTCCACCCATCCGCTGCCCCCAAATAAAATCTCCCGCTGGCGTACACTTCAAAACGAAGCCATTGCTACTGTGTAAATCTTCACTTTCAGGGGCTGATAATTCGACTTTTCCGAATCGGGCAAATTTGTGAAACTTCCCTAACATCAATGCATTGCCCTCGTTATCTACTGCAACACTTTGCCCCCAATCATGGCCCACACCACCACCGCTGCGTACCCATTTCAAACTACCCTCCGAATCGTACAAAGCGATAAAAGCATCTTCCGGACCGTCGGCTACCAGGGTGCTGCCACCGAAGGATACGGAAGCAGCAAAGGTCCCAGTCAAGTACACATCGCCGTCCTTATTGACCGCAACGCCTGACCCGCCATCAGACCCTTGCCCACCTATTTGGCGAATCCATTGCAGACTACCTTCTGTGTCATATTTAGCGAAAAATATGTCAGAAGTACCTTCTGATTGCAGCGCTTCATTTTCAAATTGAACTTTGCCCTGTAAGTATCCCGTCAGATAAACATTCCCGTCCGTGTCAGTACATATATCTGTAGCAGAGTTAGACTCAGGTCCCCCGGCAGTTATAACCCATTGCAATACGCCTTCCGGGCTGTATTTGGCGAGGAATAGATCAGATTTTCCTTTTGAGATAAAAGTGTTTTCAGAGAATCGAACAGTATCCTTGTAAGTACCCGCCACATAAACGTTTTCCCTTTCATCAATAGCAATTTTGGTGGCTTGAATTTGGCCCCTATCGCCTACACTCCAAGCTATACTGTCCGATGCGACAGAGATTTTAGAAAGGCGTGAATTTTTGGCTACCAGCTTACTAGGTATTGGAAAGAAAGTACTTGCGGCAAGAATTGACTGCGCACAAAGTAAGATTAGTATGAAAAGAGGTTTATCCATAATGCAAGACGTACCTACACTTTCAAAAACCACTTATTCCTGTAAAGTACATACATCAACGCCCACTGCACCATAATGTAGGCCAAAGCAGCCCCCACCGCTTTCGCGGGATCGGATAAATGCTCTAACAATCCACCAAAGAGCGCGTTGGCCGTGTATTCAAAGTCGATGAATTCGTGGGCCATGTAAATGACGATGGAATTCATACCGATGACGATAAAGAAGAAAGTCCACCGACGGAAATTCAACACGTCGATGACCCAGTAAAAAAGAGACAGCAGCAGGAAACTCAGCCCACCGACCAGCAGCACGAATGAACTGGTCCATAGATTTTTGTTGATGGGAAAAAACAGATTCCAGAGCAGCGCCAGCACGATGCTCACCGCCCCGATACCCGCCAGGGTAAGTACCTTTCGGTTCTCCGACAGCTCATTGGTTTTGATGCGTAGGATTTGACCGGCCATAATACCCAACAGCCCCGTGGCAATTGCCGGAATGGTAGACATCAGTCCTTCGGGATCGTGGATTTTTTTGTAAAGCTTTCCCGGCAAAAACTGCGTGTCGAAATAACTGGCCGGGTTGCATTCCATGGTGAACAGTCCCGCGCCGCAGCCCGGCACGGGATAAAACGCCATAAACAGCCAGTAGCCTACCAGAATCACCGCCAGCCATGCATACAGCAGCTTTTTAGGGCTATACAAATAGATGAGTTGCGCGAACATGCCCGCCAGACCAATGCGTCCCAAAACGCTGGCGAAGCGCGTCGTTTCGTAATCGGTACGAAATAAACCGTTGTTGTAAATGATGCCAAGTACCACCAGAATCAAACCACGCTGAATGGCCTTGCGGGCCAATCGCGAGCGTGAGAACCCTTTGGCCAGCCGACTGTCGAACGAGAAGGGCGTGGAGACGCCCGCCATGAAAATAAAAAGCGGAAAAATGAGATCATAGGCACGGAAGCCGTGCCAGGCCGGGTGCGTAAGTTGCTCCTCCATGCCATATAACCAGCCCCAGCCCGTGGCCGCCGCCAGGGAGGCGACGAGTTCCTCGCCGCCCGAAATCCAGAACATATCGAACCCACGCAGGGTATCGAGCGATTGTAGCCGCTGTGGTACGCCCGCCGCGCCGGAAAGCGGCAGATCGGCGTCAGTTTTGCTTGTAGGAGGAGTTGATGTCGAGTTCACGTTGGGGGATAAGATAAAGGAGACGGACGTTGTTTTTACCCTGCGCTTTCAGCGCTTCCTGTGCTTTGCCGAAACGCAGCAGATCGGCCCAGCGGTGGTTCTCAAAGGCCAGTTCCACGCGGCGTTCGTGCAGGAGTTTGTCGGCAAAAGTACCAGGCGTAGCGGCACTGATGGGCGCAAGTTTGGCGCGCGCCCGTACCTGGTTGATGTAGCCATAGGCCTCCGGTGACTCACCCAGGGCTTCGGCCAGCATCAGCAGCACGTCGGCGTAGCGTAACACTACAAAGTTGTAAGAGGCATCATTCTCATTGAAAGAATTCTCTCTTCCGTATTTGGTAATAAAACGCGTATCGTTTTTGGAACTCGTGACCAGATTCCCCTGCGTCGTGACATAGCTGGTATCCATCGATTTCAGCAGGCGGTCGTCGCCAGGTTCGTACGCTTTCAGCATATCGAGCGTCGGACGGTTTTTGTAGGCCCCGGTAGTTTGGCGCAAAAGTGGCGAAAAGGCATTTGTGAACGCATTGCCCGTCCCAGTCCCCCCGCTCTTGAACTGAATTTCGAAAATAGATTCCTGATTGTTCTTGTTGGCCAGGCCCCATAATTTGGCGTAATCGGGCACAAGCGAATAGCCGTAGCTATCCACAATTTTTTTCAGGACAGGCACGGCCGCTTGCTTGTTGCCCGCCGTCAGGTACACTTTGCCCAGCAGCGCGGCAGCAGCACCTTTGGTAGCACGGCCCAGGTCGGCAGCCGTCGCGTATTTTATGGGCAAAGCAGTTTCGGCTTTTTGCAAATCCACGATCAATTGCTTGTAGATTTCGCTGGCGGGTAGTTGCGGCAGCGCCCGCCCCTCATCCACCGACTTGGTTTCTTTGAGCGGCATGGGGATATTACCGAACATCACGGCCAGGTTGTAGTAAAGCAACGAGCGAACAAACAATGCCTCGCCCCGGATGCGCTCCTTCAACGTTGCGTCCATCTCGATGCCATCGAGGCGGCTCAGTACAATATTGCAGCGGGCGATGCCCAGATACGAATCAGTGTAGGCAGCGGTGACGATTTCGCTGGTGGCGATTTCGCTGAAATTATCGATCACCGTCAGCTCGGCTCCCAGACCCGTACCATCAGGTCCCTGATCGGTGTTGTCGGATCGCATTTCCTGCATAATCCAGTAACTCTGATTGTAAGTACCCGTGGCTTGCAGCGACTTGTAAGCCGCGTTGATGGCAGCTACCATGTCGTTGGTAGTTTGATAAAAACCGTTGACATTGCGTTGCGTTACGGGGTTCAAATCCGTAAAATCCTGCCCGCACGAAAGCAGCAAGCCGGTCAAAAGGGTAAGTAGGTATATGGTTTTTTGTTTCATTTTCTTAACGTTCTTGGTTCTGAGTACTTCATTATTGTTCAAATAGACTATCTATGTCAATTCCTGACCTTTGACTCTTCCCCCTGAGCGTACGGAGTTGCCCTTTGGATTCGAGAGATAAGAAGTTATCCTTAAAAAGTAGCGCTCACCCCGAAAGTGAAATTCCGGCTTAGTGGGTAAGCACCGTAATCCTCACCCTGTACGCCCGTCAGGCCGGCCTGATTGTTGACCTCGGGGTTGAAGCCAAGGTACTTGGTGCTGGTAAACAGGTTGGTGCCCGAAACGTACGCTCGCAGCGACTGGAATTTCTGGCCCAATGTTGCCTTGGAGAAGGTATAGCCTAAGACCAAATTTCGTAGTCGGAAGTAGGAGCCGTCCTCCACCTGAAACGAAGAAGGCCGCGTATTACCACCGTGCAGGTCAGTCAGGCGATCGGCGCGGGGAATGGTGCCATTGCCGGGGTTCTCGGCCGACTGCCAGCGCTCGGTCCAGAGGGCGTAAGAATTGGTAGCAGCCTCGCCGTTACCGAGGTGCCGTCGCGTAAGATTCAGGATTTCAGATCCTTGCACGCCCTGGAAAAATATCGCTAGGTCGAAGCCTTTGTACGCAAACTTGTTGGTGATGCCATAGGTAAAATCGGGCAGGTAGTTTCCGGTAACGGTCCGGTCGTTGGCGTCGATCTTACCATCGCCGTTGACGTCCTTGAAGCGAAAATCACCGGGGCGGCGGGCCGGAGCCAGCGCATCCTTGGGAGCAGCATCGATCTCGGCCTGAGTCTGGAAAATTCCTTCTACCACATAGCCATAGTAGCTGCCGATGGGAGAGCCGATCTGAGTAATATGCCGGATACCTGCTCCGCCCGAACTAAGGATGGGGTCGCCCGTGGGTCCGAGTTTAAGTACTTTGTTTTTGTTGGAGGAGAAGTTCACATCCGTCGTCCAGGTGAAAGCACCCACTACGTTGCGGCTGCTGATGGTCAGCTCAATGCCCTTGTTTTCCACCTCGCCAATATTTTGCAAAGCCGTGGAAAAACCTACCGCGGCTGGTACCTGCACATTAAGCAGCAAATCGGAAGTGAGCTTGCGATAAATGTCCGCCGATAGATAAATGCGGTCGCGCAGCAATCCTACGTCCAGCCCAAAATCGGTTTGGGTAGTTTTTTCCCAGGTCAGGTTGTCGTTGCTGATCGTGGCGGGAGCGATACCGTTGACCAGTACATTGTTTAGTACGTAATTATAGGGACTCAATAAGCCAATGGAAGCGTAGTTAGGGATTAGGAAGTTACCCGTCTGTCCCCAACTACCCCGCAGTTTCAGGTCACTCACTGTCGTCTGGTTTTTCATGAATGATTCTTCCGACACCCGCCAGCCCGCCGAGAAAGACGGGAAGGTACCGGTTTTATTCCCGGCCCCGAAGCGCGACGAACGGTCGGAGCGTACGGTGGCCGTCAGCAGGTACTTGTCGCGAAAAGCGTAGTTGACCCGCGCCAGCGCCGATACCAGCGACCACTCCTGCCGATTGTCGCCGCCGCTCGTGACCTGACCGCCGCTGACGGAGGGTGCGAGGTCGTCAGGATGGTTTTGGGCATACACCTGGTTGGCGTCCAAGCGGTCTTTCTGGGCGCTGTAGCCCACTACCGCCGACACCCGGTGGTCATTGCCGAAAGTTTTGTCGTAGGAAAGCGTATTCTCGGTCAGCCAGTTGTAGTTGAGCGAAGCATTGGACTGAGCATAAGGATCGCCGACGGTAGAAGCCCGGTTCAGGAACGCCCGCGCCATGTAGAACGAGCGGTTATAGGTATTCACATCAATACCCGAGTAGAGCTTGTATTTCAATCCTTCCAGCAATTCGTATTCTAGAAAGATATTGCCAAACGTCCTGAACTGCTTCAGATCATCGGTGACGTACTTGATAATAGCCAGAGGATTGCTGGCTGCCGTCATGTTGGCTCCGCGACCGTTTTCGGTGAAAAGATGCGACTGATTGTCGGTTTGGTTGATACTGCCGTCGGGCAGGTACGGCTTGACAGTGGGCGAATGCGCCAGCGCCGAATACACGATACCCGGCGGGTCGGCAAAATAAGGCGCTCCGGCCGGGGAGCGGTCGGTGTTGGTGAAAGAGGGACTCAGTCCGAATCCGACTTTCAGTTTCTTAATTGGATTCGCTTCCAGATTCACCCGGAAGCTGTATCGCTCAAAGCCGCTTCGGTCGATAATGCCTTTCTGGTTATAATAGCCTCCTGAAAAGTAGTAGCGCACCGCCTCCGTACCACCCGAAACCGAGGCGTTGTAGCTCTGCACCGGGGCGGTATTAAAAATCAGGTCCTGCCAGTCGGTATCTGTACCGTCAGGATTCACAAAATCGTCGGGGATATAGTAGCTGGCGTTATTGGTCTTGGTATAGCGGACCTCGTTGGGGTCATTAATATTCGCTCCCGCGACATCCTGCAAATAGGCGTTGTTCTTGGCTTCGGTAGAATAGGTAATGTACTCGGCAGCATTCATCAGATCTACCCGCTTGGCCACATTCTGCACGCCGAAATACGCATCGAAGCCCACGACGGGTTTGGAACTCAGCTTACCTTTCTTGGTAGTAATGATAATGACGCCGTTGGAGCCGCGCGAACCGTAGATAGCAGCCGCCGAGGCATCTTTCAATACTTCGATGGACTCGATGTCGCTGGGATTGATGGTACCCAAAGGATTTGTAGCAGGCAGCGCAAAGGCCGTCGTGCGGCGCGTAATGTCACCCTGGATACCCGGATCGATGTTCTTGGATACCGGAAAGCCATCGATCACATATAGCGGCTCATTGCCGGCAGAAACCGATCCCAGCCCGCGTACCCGGATGGTTGTGGCTGCCCCCGGCTCACCGCTGGGTTCCTGTACCTGCACGCCCGCAATCTGGCCCTGAATGGCATTCTCGAAGTTGGTGACCGGAATATCCTTGATGTTCTTAGCGGTGAGCGAACCGATAGAGCCCGTAATGTCGCCCTTACGCTGGGTACCGTAGCCTACCACAAGTACTTCACTCAGGCTACTGGCCGAGGGTTCGAGCTGTACGTTCAGTGTAGTCTGGTTGCCGACGGCAACTTCCTGCGTAGCGTAGCCGATGAAAGAGAAAACCAGCGTGGCGGCCGGGTTGGGAACAGTGATGGCGAAGTCGCCATTGCTATCTGTAACTACGCCCCGGTTGGTGCCTTTCAGAAGCACGTTCACTCCCGGTAGTCCGGCATTGTTTTCATCCGTCACTTTGCCGCGAACTTCTGTATCCGCCATCCTGCGTTGCAATCCTTCCTGACCAGATGTGCCAAGGCCGGCCACCGCAGCAGTGCCCGCTTGTAAAGCAAGGAGGCAGATACCCAGTAACCAAATTCGTAGAAGTAAAATTTTCATAGGGTTCAAATTAGAATTATCGGGTTGAATATTATTGGGGAGTATAATAGTCGAACTTACGGAAAAATCGGTCAGTTATAATCTCAGCCAAATAAAAAAATAACTTATTCCGGTTTTGACCTAATTCTATTGGGGTATTGTCCTAGTAATTTCTAAAATGTATCCCGATTAGGGACCGGATCACGATTTTTTATGAGTCTGGGGTAATTACCTTTTTGTATCGCATCCAGTCGATAAAGTCACGCCAGACCCACGGTTTTTGAAAAATAAATCCTGACAAACAGTAGGAAAAATCCTCAAAATCCTTTCATTTGTACTTTTGAGGGATTCTACAAGGTATATGGCTAAACCACTAACATTACACAAAGGCTACGACATCAAGCTTGTGGGCGAAGCCGATTACACCATTACCGACCTGCCTGTTTCGGAGGTTGTGGCCATCAAACCGCCCGATTTTCCGGGCCTGGTTCCCAGAATGTTAGTAGAGCCGGGCGACGAGATTCTGGCGGGCCAAGCGCTGTTTTTCGACAAGAACGACGAGCGGATCAAGTTCTTCTCTTCGGTCAGCGGCGAAGTGGCGGAGATCGTCCGGGGCGCAAAACGGCGGATTATGGAAGTCAGGATTATCCCCGACCGGAAGGAGCGCAAGTACGTACCTCACGACCCCGCAGATCCGTCGAAGCTTTCCCGCGATGACATAATCCAGCGCTTACTCGAAGGCGGAGGCTGGGATTTTATCCGGCAGCGGCCTTTCTCGCTGATAGCCAATCCCGAAGACACGCCGAAGTCCATTTTTGTTTCCTGTTTCGATACGGCACCGCTGGCCCCTGATTTAGGATATATCGTAGATTTTGAGAAGGAAAACTTTGAAACCGGCCTGGCGGCACTCAAACAACTTGCCAACGGAAATCTGAATTTGGGTGTGCAGGATCAATCGGGCAAGCGAGTTTCGGACAAGGCACTATCTGCCGATAAAATAACCACGATTACCAGCGAGAATATTCACCCGATTAAAGGACCGCACCCAGCGGGTAACGTTGGTATCCAGATTCATCACCTCGATCCGATTAACAAAGGCGAAATCGTCTGGTACATTCATCCCCAGGATGTACTGATCATCGGGCGACTGTTTCGCGAGGGACGCTACCGGGCCGACCGGGTCGTGGCCCTGACAGGTAGTAGTGTCAAAGCTCCGCAGTACTTTCGAGCCGTCACCGGACAGACAATGTCATCTATCCTGGACGGCAGGATCGAAGGTGACGCGGCCCGTGTGATTCAGGGCAATGTGCTGACGGGAATCAACTCTTCAACCGAAGATTTCCTTTCGCATTATACGAATCAGATCACCGTTATTCCCGAGGGAGGCGAGCCGGAGTTTTTGGGCTGGCTGACGCCGGGCATCAAGAAGCTGAGTCTTTCCAAAACGTTTTTCTCCTGGCTTTTTCCGAACCGCAACTATGCCCTCGACACCAGTATGCGAGGCGAGGAGCGGGCCTTTGTGATGACAGGACAATATGATAAAGTGCTGCCAATGAACATTATGCCTGTGGTTTTGTTAAAATCCATTATGGCAAGGGACATTGAGCGTATGGAACAATTGGGCATTTACGAGGTATCGGAGGAAGACTTTGCCCTTTGCGAATTCGTCTGTACTTCCAAAATAGAAGTGCAGCGTATCATTGCGGAAGGACTGGAATACGTGCGGTTGGAAGGATAGCCTTTCGCCTGCGCTCAGGGAGACAAACGGTTAAGGAATAGAATAAACTCTACGCTGAATCTATTCACAACTTCCAGAAGCTTTGTGCCTCTGCTATTTAATAAACCCTAAACTCATACACTCCACTTGAAGCCGATTAGAAACCTGGTCGAATCCCTTGAACCACACTTCAAGGAAGGCGGCAAATACGAAAAGTACCATCCAGCGTTCGACGCTCTGTCGACATTTCTGTTCGTACCCGGCCACACCACCGAGAACGGCGTCCATATCCGCGACGCGATGGATCTCAAGCGCACCATGTTTACCGTGGTGATCGCCATGATTCCCACCTTGCTCTTTGGCATGTGGAACGTGGGCTACCAGCACTATTTGGCCTACGGCATGGACATGAGCCTGATGGAGAATTTTATGTTCGGCTTCTGGCGGGTGATGCCTATTGTGGTCGTTTCCTACGCCGTGGGACTGGGAACGGAATTTATTTTTGCTATTTCGAAAGGTCACGTCGTTAGCGAAGGGTACTTGGTGACAGGCTTGCTCATTCCTTTGATTATGCCCGTCACGATTCCCCTATGGATGGTGGCTTTTGCCTCGGTTTTCTGTGTGATTATCGGCAAGGAAATTTTTGGGGGTACGGGCATGAATTTCATGAATCCCGCCCTGTTAGCCCGCGCATTCTTGTTTTTCGCTTTTCCCGCCTATATGACGGGCGACATCTGGACCGACCTCACGCCTGAACCAGGCCACGCTTTGGTAGATGCCTACACGGGCGCTACTAACCTGGTGACGTTCGATAACAACTATACCCAACTACCCTCTCCTTCCGATATGTTCTGGGGTTTTGAGCAAGGGTCTATTGGCGAAACCAGCGTTTTTGCCATTCTGATCGGCGTATTTATTCTGGTTGCCTCCGGCGTGGGTAGTTGGAAAATCATCCTTTCCTGTGTCATTGGTGCTCTGGCGATGGGTCTTTTCCTCAATCTGGTTGCGCCCGCAGACGTTCCTACAAGTTCTTTACATACACCCGCTTATTACCATTTATTGATGGGCAGCTTCGCTTTTGGCGCAGTGTATATGGCTACCGATCCCGTCAGTGCCGCCCATACCGAGGGGGGAAAATGGATCTATGGTATACTAATCGGGATGTTTACCGTTGTACTTCGGGTATTTAACCCGGCTTATCCCGAGGGCGTCATGCTGGCTATCCTGCTGATGAACGTGTTTGCGCCTTTGATCGATCACCTTGTGGTAGAACGCCACATCAAAACCCGAATGAGACGTGCATAGCAACCAATATACCCTGATTTACGCCGCCGTACTTTCCATCATCACGGCCATTGTTCTGGCCGTAGCCGCCGAGGGCCTCAAACCTTTGCAAGATGAGAATATTGCGCTCGACACCCGTTCCAACATTTTGAAAGCGGTGCGGCTCGACTATACCGACCGCGACAAAATAAACGAAACGTACGAGACGAAAATCCAGGAGCTGGTTGTGAATACTGCGGGCGAAGTACTTGAAGAAAAGCCCGTGCAAATCGACCTTAAAAATCAAATCAACGTCGACCCCACCGAGCGCAAACTACCGCTCTACATTTATTCGGGCGAAGGCGATAAGAAGTACTATATTATTCCCTTGCGCGGTACCGGACTTTGGGGGCCAATCTGGGGCTATATTTCACTGGAAGATGATTTCAATACAGTATATGGCGCGATCTTCGACCACAAAAGTGAGACGCCGGGCCTCGGTGCCGAAATAGCTGAGTACCCTTTTCAGAAACAGTTTCAGGGCAAGAAAATCATGGAAGACGATAAGTTCGTATCCGTCAATGTATGGAAAACTACCTACAAAAGTCCACTCGGCGAAGAACACCGCGTGGATGGTATTTCGGGTGGCACCATTACTTCCAACGGAACCGACGATATGCTTGAAAACTGCATCGCCCCTTATGTATCGTACTTTGATAAAATTAATAACAAAAACCAGAAGCAAGTAGCTATTGGTGGACAGTTGACAGTTAACGGTGGAAAGTGAAGATTCCCGATTCAGCGCAACTATTCATTCATTCATAATTCATTCCGCTTCGGCGGACCGACTCACAATTAGAAAATGGCAGTACAAGAAACTCCCGCCGCACCTCCTGTCGTCAAACAAAAGAAGGAGGGACTACTTTCCAAAAAGAACCTGAAAATCCTGCGCGATCCGCTGGACGACACCAATCCCGTCACCGTGCAGGTGTTGGGTATCTGCTCGGCCTTAGCGGTTACGGTGCAGGTAAAGCCCGCGCTCATTATGTCCCTGGGCGTTATATTCGTGACCTCTTTTTCCAATCTCATCATCTCACTGCTGCGCAAGTCGATCCCGACCCGTATCAGGATCATCGTGCAGTTGATTGTCGTGGCGATGCTGGTGACAATCGTCGACCAGACGCTGAAAGCCTTCCTGTTCGATGTCAGCAAGAAACTGGCGGTTTTCGTCGGCCTCATTATTACCAACTGCATCATTATGGGCCGGCTTGAAGCTTTTGCGCTGGGACAAAAGCCCTGGCCATCTTTTCTGGATGGGTTGGGCAATGGCCTTGGCTATGGCCTGATACTCATCATGGTGGCTGTGTTTCGCGAGTTTTTCGGAGCAGGTTCCCTTATGGGCTACCAGATTGTCCCGCAATGGGCCTACGATCATGGATATGTCAACAATGGATTGATGGTACTTCCGCCCGCCGCTCTGTTTATCATCGGTCTGTACATCTGGTGGCAGCGAAGCCGCAATGAGAAGCTTGTGAATGTATCTTGAAAGAAGTTGCAGAGTATGAAAGTAGCAAAGTTCCAAAGTGATTTGTCTCCGTACTGCTCTGATTTTCAATTATTCGCCCACTGTTTCTCAACAAGAATTAAAGTACCAGTTTGTTTGCCTCGTACTACCTCACTTTGGAACTCAGGAACTTTGTCACTTTGCCACTTTAAAAAATGGAATCTTTAGTAAACCTCTTCGTCAAAGCTATCTTCGTAGAGAACGTCGTGTTCGCGTACTTTCTCGGAATGTGTTCTTTTTTGGCGGTTTCTAAAAAAATCAAAACCGCTTTCGGCCTGGGTCTGGCGGTGATTTTTGTTATGGTACTTACCACGCCGCTCAACTACCTTATCCTCACCTATATGTTGAAGGAGGGCGCGTTGACCTGGATCAGCCCTTCGCTTGCCAACGTAGACCTGACGTTTCTGGCATTTATTCTGTTTATTTCGACTATTGCCGGGGCCGTGCAGTTGGTAGAAATGGTTATTGAAAAATTCCTGCCCGCGTTGTATTCCTCGCTGGGAATTTTCCTGCCTCTCATTACTGTCAACTGTTCCATTCTGGGCACATCGCTGTTCATGCAGGAGCGTGAATATGGTCTTGCCGAAACTGCCGTTTTCTCGCTGGGTGCAGGCGTCGGCTTTTTCCTGGCCATAGTACTGCTGGCAGGAATCCGGGAGCGACTGCGCTATTCCAATGTCCCCGCCCCCTTGCAAGGATTGGGTATGGCCATGTTCATTACAGCCCTGATGGGTCTGGCGTTCCTGAGTTTTTCAGGTATCAAGCTGTGAGGTATTTTAAAAGATAATATTCGTAATACATTGATGATGAATTCCTGCCGATAATAATTCATCCTTCATCACTCATCCTTCCAAACATGGTTCCTGTACTTGCTGCCAGCGTCGCCGTCTTTATCCTGATTATCCTGTTGTTGGCTTTTCTGATCCTGACCGCCAAAGAGCGACTACTACCGCAGGGCGACGTGAAAATTACGGTCAACGGAGAAGAAGACGAACCGCTGGTCGTGAAGCCCGGTGGTACTTTACTCTCGACTTTGGCTGACAACAAGCTATTTCTGGCCTCAGCCTGTGGCGGCGGTGGTACTTGTGCCATGTGCACCTGCATGGTTTACGAAGGCGGCGGCGAAGTACTTCCCACCGAAACCAACCACCTCAACCGCCGCCAGGTGCGCGAAAATATGCGACTGGCGTGCCAGGTAAAGGTGAAAGAGGATATGAAAATCCGCATTCCCGAAGAGGTTTTCGGAATTAAAAAATTGGAATGTACGGTAGTTTCCAACTACAACGTTGCCACGTTCATCAAAGAATTCGAGGTAAAACTACCCGAAGGCGAGTCGCTGGATTTCAAAGCCGGAGGCTATATCCAAATCGACATTCCAGAGACGGTAGTCAAGTACCAAGATTTTGACATCACGGCTCACCCTGATCACCACGACCGCCCCGACAAGTTTCAGGAGGATTGGGATAAGTTCAACCTCTGGCCGCTCACGATGGTAAACGAAGAAGAGGTTTTCCGCGCCTACTCGATGGCCAATCACCCCGCCGAAGGCAACATCGTCAAACTGACCGTCCGCATTGCCACGCCGGCCTTCGACCGTGCCAAAAATGGCTGGGCCGATGTGAATCCAGGAATTGCGTCTTCGTATATTTTTAGCCTGAAACCCGGTGATAAAGTAACGATTTCCGGCCCTTACGGGGAATTTTTTATCAAAGATACTGAGCGTGAAATGCTGTACATCGGTGGTGGTGCGGGCATGGCTCCTATGCGGTCGCACTTGTTCCATCTTTTTTATACCGAAAAGACCAAGCGTAAGGTAACATTCTTTTATGGCGGCCGTACCAAGAAGGAGCTTTTTTACATCGACGAATTCCGGCAAATCGAAAAAGATTTCCCTAACTTCACCTTTGTCGTGGCGCTGGATAACCCGCTACCCGAAGACAACTGGACGCTAAAAAAAGATCTCGACGATCCTAATGGCGACGGTTTCAAGGGCTTTGTCCACAATGTAGTAATTGACGAATTTCTGAAAAAACACCCCAATCCCGAGGACCTGGAAGTTTATTTCTGTGGTCCGCCGATGATGAACCAGTCGGTGATCAAAATGGCCGATGACTGGGGCATTCCGTCGGAGCAGGTTGCCTTTGACGATTTCGGGGGATGATGCGGCAGTTGTCGTTCGTAGTTCTGGTACTTTTCCTGGCTAACTGCCAGTCGCCGCGCCAAACCTACACCCAGCTAGAAGGCAACGCGCAGGGAACTACCTTCCGCATCGTGTACGCCGATTCACTTTCCCGCGATTTTTCGGCTTCGGTAGATAGTATCTTCCGTGTCATCGACCGCTCCATGTCGCTGTGGGACAGTACTTCTATCATTACTTTACTTAACTCCAATCGCCCCGGCATCCGGGCCGATGCGCACTACACGAAGGTATTTCGACGCGCCTGGGAAGTATCTGCACAAACCGACGGGTACTTTGACTGTACCGTTGGCCCGCTGGTAAAAGCCTGGGGATTTAGCTACAAGGGAAAAGGTCCGCCCCCCCATGCACAACAGGTCGATAGCTTACTTCAATTGACCGGTTACCAAAAGGTAGCCTTACAAGAGGGCAAACTAACTAAGCCCTCCCAAACAGAAATCGACTTTAATGCCATTGCTCAGGGCTATACAGTGGATGTATTGGCGGAGTTTTTACATTCAAGAAGTATACAAAACTACCTGATAGAAGTGGGCGGCGAAGTCCGCACCATGGGCCGTAACGAGCGCGGTGACATCTGGCGCATCGGTATCGACAAACCTATGAACAACGCGGAAGCGGGTCGCCCGCTGCAAGCCGTAGTATCCCTGAAAAACAAATCACTCGCTACCTCGGGAAGCTACCGCAAGTTCGTGGAGCGCGACGGTCAGCGCTTCAGTCACGCCATCGATCCGCACACGGGCTTTCCCATTACCCACAATCTGCTAAGCATTTCCGTCCTCGCCGATGACTGCATGACCGCCGATGCCTACGCTACGGCTTTCTTGGTCATGGGTCTGGAAAAAGCCATTCCGCTGGCGCAGGAAAAAGGTCTGGAAATTTATGGAATCTCAGCGGGAAAGGACGGCACTTTCGAAGTATACCAATCCGCGGGGTTTGGAGCGGAAGCGGTGGAATGAACATAGCCTATTCTTTTTCTTTGCTAGTTTCTTTGCTAGTCGGCAAAAAAATCTGTGCGTACATTGCAGGGAAGGATTACGGCAACACCATAGCTTGAGAGTTACGCATGAAAACTCACACCACTTCAAAAGAAAACGAAATATGAAAAAGACTGAGGGAAACGAATTCGGTATCTACGGCCTGGGAACAATGGGCCGCAACCTATTGCTCAATATGGCCGATCACGGATTTGCCGTGGCCGGAGGAAATCGCAGTGATGAGAAAGTGCGATTGCTACGGGAAGAAAGCCAGGACATGGATAACGTTCAGGCGTTTGAAGACATGGCTGATTTTGTGAACAGCCTCGCCCGGCCACGGAACCTGATGATTCTGGTGACAGCGGGTGATGCAGTGGACAAGGTCATTGCGGAGCTGTTGCCTTTCCTGGATAAAAATGATCTCATTATCGACGGAGGTAATTCACATTTTACCGATACGGCTCGCCGCCACAATGAGCTGGAAGCAAAAGGTATTCGTTACGTTGGTTTGGGTATTTCGGGTGGTGAAGAAGGCGCCCGGCGTGGTCCCAGCCTGATGCCGGGTGGCGACAAAGAGGCCTACGAAAGGGTAAAGCCAATTCTCGAAAAGGTAGCCGCTCAGGTCGATGGTTATCCTACGGTGGCTTACCTCGGGCCTGGAGCGGCCGGGCATTTCGTAAAGATGGTACATAATGGCATCGAGTACGCCATTATGCAACTGATCGCGGAGTGTTACGAAACTATGAAAAATGGCCTTGGGATGGATAATAAAGCCATTCATACCACTTTTGAAAAATGGAATAATGGCCGGTTGCAATCATACCTGCTGGAAGTTACCCGGGATGTATTTGCTTACATAAATCCTGATACCGGCCGGCTGCTGCTGGACGATATCAAGGACCAGGCCAAGTCAAAAGGAACGGGTAAATGGACTTCTCAGACTGCCAAGGAGCTGAATCTTCCTAGTCCGATTATAGATATAGCGGTGTCCATGCGTGATTTGTCGAAATACAAATCACTGCGTAGTCAGGCTGCCAAACTATACGGAGATGATGCAGACAAGCTGCTTTCCGACCAGCCTGAGGACTACCTGCCAAATCTGGAACGTGCCTTCCACTTTGGCATGGTTACCGCCTACGCTCAGGGTATGCACCTGCTTCATCGGGCTTCCGGCGAATACAACTTTGACTTACCGATGGCTGAGATTGCCAAACTATGGCGCGGTGGCTGTATCATCCGGGCAGCCTTTTTAGAAGATGTTTATCAGGCATTCCTGAAGAACAACAATCTGGAGCATCTTTTTCTGGATGAGTCGGTGGCACCTACCCTCAAAGTGAGTGTGCCGGGTCTTCGTCGGGTAGTTGCCGACGCGGCCCGGCATGGCCTGGCCTTACCAGCTTTTGCCAGCGCGCTGGGTTACTTCGATGCTTTTCGCAGCGAAAATCTGCCTACCAATCTTATCCAGGCGCAGCGCGACTACTTTGGGGCACATACCTACGAACTCGTGGGCAAAGAAGGTACTTTTCACACGGAATGGCAGCAGGAAGCGGAGCTGTGATTGCGTCTGATATCGATCAAATAAGTCATTCATCAAAAAGTTCTGGCGGATTTAAAGGTTAAATTTCAGATTCAACTAAATCCTTTACTTTATTTCCCGGTCGCCAGAAAGGCCTCTCGCAGTACTTTGCGGTCGTCGAAATCGTGCTTGATGCCCTTGATTTCCTGGTAGGTTTCGTGGCCTTTGCCCGCGACCAATACGATGTCGCCGGGCTGGGCTTCGGCGCAGGCGCGGTAGATAGCCTCGCGTCGCTCGGGGATTACGGCTACTCTTTTGACGTGTAAAGGCGGCACGCCGGCGAGCATTTGATCCAAAATATCCTGCGGATTTTCGTGGCGCGGATTATCAGAGGTTAGGTACACGCGATTACTCATTTTACTGGCAATAGCGGCCATTTTGGGCCTCTTCTCCGCGTCACGGTTTCCGCCGCAGCCTACCACCGTAATAATTTGCTCTTCACCCTGGCGCAACTCGTTGATAGTTTCCAGCACGTTCTGCAGAGCGTCGGGGGTGTGGGCATAATCCACAATTCCCACGACTTTGTTGGCCGAATGAACTTGTTCAAAGCGGCCCGGCGGGCTTTGTAATTCCGAAAGTGCCGACAATACCTCTTCGGGGGCTTCTCCCAGCAGAATTGCCGCGCCGTACACCGCCAGCAAGTTGTAAGCATTGAAGCGGCCAATCAGCCGGAACCACACTTCGTGGCCGTTCAAATCCATGTGCATCCCGAAAAGCGTTTCGGAAAGTAGTTTACCTTTGAACGCCGCCATCGTTTGCAGCGAGTAAGTTTCTACCTTGGCGCTGGTGTTTTGTACCATCACGCTTCCCCGGCGGTCGTCGATATTGACAAGGGCAAAAGCTGTTCGGGGAAGTTGATCGAAAAAGCCTTTTTTGGCTCTGATATAATTATCGAAGGTTTTGTGGAAATCGAGGTGATCGTGGGTGATATTGGTAAAAATTCCGCCGCGAAATGTCAACCCGGTGATCCGCTGCTGCGTAACGGCGTGGGAACTGACTTCCATAAATACATGGGTACAGTTTTGTCGCCGCATTTCGGCCAGCAGCGCGTTGAGCGTCACGGCGTCAGGCGTAGTATGGGTAGAAGGGATGACCTCATCTTCGATTTGATTCTGCACTGTCGAGATCAGCCCGCAGCGGTAGCCCAGCGTACGAAACATCCTGAAAAGCAAGGTAGCCACGGAAGTTTTGCCGTTGGTTCCCGTAACGCCGATCAAATGAAAATCCCGTGAAGGATATCCGTAAAAAGCCGCCGACAGAAATCCCATCGCCCGCGCAGAATCCAGCACCTGAATGTAAGTAATGCCAGGAAGCGTTTCGGCGGGTAGTTCTTCGCACAAAATGGCACTGGCTCCCAAATCGAGGGCTTTTTCGATAAAATCATGACCATCCACCTGCGTACCGCGTACCGCCACGAAAAGCGTCTCCGGCCCGGCTTTACGCGAATCCAGCACGATATTCTTTATCGAAAGGTCAGTAGCACCGATTACATTTGCTTCAGGAATTGCTTTTAGTAAACTATCTAATGATTTAGAAATCTCTTCCATTTCAATAAATTAGGTAGAATGATCTTTCTCTTCGTCATCTATAGGCAAGAGTCAGCAAGGTAATTGATTCCGGCTTGACATAAGGCAGCAAGTAAAACCCTTTCAGCTCCGGTTATTCAAGCCCCAGCATAATCCGTTTTGCCCCCTCAATACTCGTACCTGGTGCCAAGGACTGGGTAACAACCTTGCCTGACCCTTTGAAGCCTACGCGAAAGCCCTTATTCTCCATGATGAAAAGAGCATCGCGCAATGACATTCCGCGCAAATCAGGTACCTGTGCTTTATCAACCGAACGAGTTGCCCATTTGGTTTTTCCTTCCGCGGCCGTGCTACCCTGAATCCAGCGGTTGTTGTCTGCAGGCGTTTCATCCGAATCAGACTCATCCACGGGTGGAGTATTCAGATTCAGTACTTTTGCTATTACTTCAACCTCATCCGCTTTGCCCGTCCATTTTACCGGGGAGGGTGCTCCGTCGGGAGTTAGTTGGGCGGGTTCATGCAGGCTAAGGTCGTAAGCATAAATGCGATCAGCCACCTGCTTGAAGACGGGTGCAGCTACCTCGCCGGCGTACAGGTCGGAACCGCCCGCGATCGAGTTGTCCACCATCACCAGACAGCTGTACTTGGGACGGTCGGCGGGAAAGTAGCCCACAAAAGACACGCGTAGTCCTTTCCTGGCCATATATTTACCATCCACAATTTTCTGAGCAGTACCGGTTTTGCCCGCCACGCGGTAAGGGCTAGCTTTTAGCTCGGGAGCCGTACCACGCTGAACCACACCTTCCAACATTCCCTGAACCAGCCTGATGGTACGTTCCGAGCAGATAGGTGACGAGGTAACGTAAGGTTCGTATGTATTCACAATTTCGCTGGAACTACGTACTTGCTCTACAATCATCGGCCGCACCCAGTAGCCCTGGTTGGCTACGGCGTTGTAGAGAGCCAAAATCTGGATAGGCGCAAGACGCATGTCGTAGCCGTAGGACATCGGCGTGAGCGACGTTTTGCTCCAGAGCTTCGAGTTGCGATCGCGAAGAAACGGCGCGGCCTCGCCCTGCATATGGACCCCGGTGCGGTTTTTGAGACGGAATTTTTCGAGATAGCTGATATATTTGTCCGGCTTGCTATAAAAGTACCTTTGCATCAGCAGGTGCGTCCCGATGTTCGACGATTTTTCGAGTACCTGGCTGGCGGTCAGTTTACCGAAGCCGCCCCGGTGGGCGTCGTTAATAGCCAGTCCGCGATACACCAGCCGCCCTTTTCCCGTATCGACCCATACCTTGTCAGGATCGATCCCCGTGTCCTCCAATACAGCCATCATGGTAGCCAGCTTAAAAGTGGAGCCCGGGTCGGCGCCCATCGTGAGCACATAATTCCGATCGTCCACAAATTGGTTGGGTCCTTTGCGGGTAAGGTTGGACAGCGCCTTGATCTTGCCCGTAGCGACTTCCATTACGATCACGCATCCGAAGTTGGCCTGATACTTATCCAATGCTTTTTTGAGAGAAGACTCGGCTACATCCTGAAAATTGATATCGAGCGTAGTGTGAATGTCGTAGCCTGGTTCAGGGCGCAAATTGAACTCATCTGAGACGGGCAAGCGTACCCCGCGTGGAAGTACCTGCACCCAACTGGCTCCATTGGTGCCGGCCAGCTGCCGGTCGAAACTTGCCTCCAGCCCTACCCGGCCCCGCCCATTCTCGGCATCAACCGTGCCGATGGTACGGTCGGCCATGGGTGAAAAAGGGCGATAGCGCCGATACTCAGTGGTAAACTTCCCGGCGATAGTTCTCCTGTACAGAATTTTTCCGTTGGCTGCCCGCAAGGTATCGTCTCCCCTGCGAAAGAATGGCCAACGCTTGATTCGCTCTCTCGTCCGATAGTTAACAGCCCTGGGATGTAATCGCAAAGTAGATCTTCCCCCTTCGCGGGTTTTCAGGATCATCGATTTATACCCACTTTTTGTATGCCTTCCAAACACCCGAGCCAGGCTGTCGGCTAGGGCATCGAGGTGGTGAGCGAGATACGTACTATCCGGGTATTTGGCGTCGAACACCACAAAATAGTACGGAATCGAGGTTGCCAGCAAGCTACCGTCGCTTGCGTATATGTTGCCCCGCATTGCCCGGGTAGTGTCCATCTGCATGGTACTTGCTTCAGCGCGTTCCTTCCATGTTTTACCCTTATAGACCGCAATACGCTGAATCCAGACCAGTCGCCCCAATACCACCACCGCCAGCAGTACCAGCATTGTAGCGACCACGTAGGCCCGCTTCATCAATGCCTCTTTCTCGTTCGTAGTTTTTTTCATGGGTATTTTCTTTTAGCTAAGGCGGCAAAATCTTTCTCGCCATTATACCAGGCCTTTCTAAACTCATTCTCTCTCTTCCGACGTCGAGACGATTTTCTTGGGTGGAGTCAGGTTTTCTTCCAGCCCCAATGCTTTGACGCGCTCGACGATTTCGGATTGCTTGCCACTTTTCATGTATTCGGCCTTGGTAGCGGTGTACTCGGCGCGGAGATCTTCTACCTCAGCTTTCAGTTTTAAACTTTTACGGACATACTGCTCTGAGAGGTAGCCTAGTCTTTCGTAGGCCACCAACAGAAATACAATCCACAGAAAGTAATAAAAGTATCGGATCGGAACCCGATCCTGATGGCGTTCATCTTTCTCTCCGAAGATTCTTTCCAGAGGCAGGAACCGATTCAACCAGTTGAAGAGCGAAAACTCACGCTTCGGCTTGGGCGGCGGCGGGGGAGTGCGACGTTTGTTCATGCTGGTGGCTATTGGCAGTCAGCTATTGGCTGTCGGCCTTTTTTGTGTGTTCTTTTAATATCAGTGCTTCTTTCATTCTTTTTCTTCCTTTACAGCTACCCGCAGCTTGGCGCTCCTCGCGCGCGGGTTACGTTCGATCTCTTCGGCAGAAGCCTCTATCGGTTTGCGGGTAATCGCCCGGAGAGGCTTGATTTCGTTGCCGTAGAAGTCCTTTTCTACCTCTCCTTCCAGCTTTCCTTTATTAATAAAATTCTTAACCAGACGGTCTTCCAGCGAATGGTAGGACATTACCACCAGTCGCCCGCCGGGCGTCAAGGCTTCAGGTACCTGAAGCAGGAAATCTTCCAGTACGGCCATTTCTTCATTCACTTCTATGCGCAGGGCCTGAAAAATCTGGGCAAAGTACTTGTTCTCGCGATGGCGGGGCGCGTAGCGCTGAGCCACGGCTTTCAGGTCGTTGACGGTCTGGATCGGAGAATTATGTCGGACCGCGACGATGGCTTCGGCTACGGTGCGCGCGTTATGTACTTCCCCGTAACGGCCCAGCACCGACTGTATCTCCGCCGCGCTGTACTCGTTCAGAATCTGACGGGCGTTGCGCTCGCTCTGCTGGTTCATGCGCATATCGAGCTGCGCCTCGAAACGCGTCGAAAAGCCGCGTTCGGCGGTGTCGAACTGGTGCGACGATACTCCCAGATCGGCCAAAATACCGTCTACTTTTCCGGCTTTATAAAGTTTCAAGTACCGCGTCAGATGCCGGAAATTAGCGGCTATGAAGGTAAACCGTGCATCGCTTTTCAGATCCTGAGCATTAGCCGCCGCGTCGGCATCCTGGTCAAAGGCCAGCAGACGACCCGTTGTCAGACTTTCCAGAATAGCCCGGGCATGACCACCGCCGCCGAAGGTCACATCCACGTACGTGCCTTCGGGCCGGATGTCGAGTCCATCCAGGCATTCGGTGAGCATTACGGGAGCGTGATAAGGGGTGGGGATGGTAGTTTCAGATTTCATGAGTTGGGCACAGGGTAGACCCGGAACTTTATTTTGCAGCGAGTCCGTTACAAACTTAATAATTTTCCGGGGGAAGGCTGGTCCTTTTTCCCGGATTTAATTTTTCAAACTATCCTTCTTCTTTTTATTAAAAAATTAATAATGAAGCAGCTATCCTTCTGGATTTTAGGCCTACTCGGCCTTTTTTTCGCCGCCTGCGACTCTTCCTCCACAACTACCGTTAAGAACGGTACCTGGCGGGCTACCCTGATTCGCGACGGCCATACCTTACCTTTTCTGCTCGACATTGAAATCAACTCCGACGGGAAGACTTACTCTGCCTACGCCCTGAACGGTACCGAGCGCTTCAAAATGGATACCGCTTACGTAGAAAATGATTCGCTGCATATTCCGATGGATTTGTACGATTCTGAACTGATTGGCAAGATCGGCGAAGACCGCCTGACGGGTATCTGGCGGGAAAGTCGGCCGGGAAGAGCGGCCGGTGAGCTGCCCTTTGAAGCTGTTCATGGTCAGGAGTACCGTTTTTTTGAACCAGGGGCTATTGAAAGTGGAGCTACTATGGAAGGAAAATGGGCGGTCACGTTCCGCGGTGAGGACTCGACAGATACCTACGAAGCCGTAGGCATCTTTTCCCAAAAAGGCCCGGAGCTCACGGGTACTTTCCTCACGCCTACAGGCGACTACCGTTACCTGGCGGGCAACGTCAGGGGCGACAGCCTTTATCTATCCTGTTTTGACGGTTCGCACGTCTTTCTGTTCACCGCCGCGCTGCAAGCCGACGGAAGCCTGAACGGCGAAGCCTATTACGGTCTGACGGGCTACGAAACCTGGACTGCCCGTCCCGATGCCAATGCCAAACTACCTGACGCCAACACGCTGACTTACCTCAAACCCGGTTACGACTCCTTTGATTTTAAATTTCCCAACGCCGACGGCAATATGGTTTCGCTCCAAGACGCGGCTTTTAAAGACAAAGTGGTAGTGGTACAAATTATGGGTTCATGGTGTCCCAACTGCATGGACGAAACGCGTTTCCTGGCCCCTTGGTACAAGAAAAACCGCGATCGGGGCGTCGAAATCGTCGGTCTTGCTTTTGAACGGTCAAGTAAACTGGCAGACTCCGCCCCTAAACTGCGCAAAATGGCGCAACGATACGATGTCTATTATCCTATCCTCCTGGCCGGGCTCAGCGATAAGGACTCTGCGGCTACGTCGCTGCCGATGCTCAACCATATCATGTCGTTCCCCACGACGATCATTTTGGATAAAAACCATAATGTGCGCAACATCCACACCGGTTTTTCCGGTCCTGGCACGGGCAAGTACTATGATGAGTTCGTTGCCGATTTTAACCGCCTGGTGGATAAGTTGGTAGAAGAATGACCAAACAGGAAAAGATCCTCCTTTTCGTCCTGGCGTGTATCAACTTTACGCATATCGTTGATTTCATGATCATGATGCCACTGGGGCCGCAGCTGATGCGGCACTTTGGTATCGGGCCGCAGGCGTTTGGATTCATCGTGTCGTCGTACAGTTTGAGCGCGGGTATTTCCGGTTTTCTGGCAGCATTTGTTGTGGATCGTTTCCCGCGCAATCAGGTAGTTATGACAGCCTACGCGGGCTTTGTTCTCGGTACTTTGGCTTGTGGTATTGCCCCTAACTATCAACTGCTGATCGCCGCCCGGGTGCTGGCGGGTACTTTCGGTGGTATACTGGGGGCGCAGGTATTGTCAATCGTGGGTGATGTGTTTGTTTACGAGCGCCGGGCGCAAGCCATGTCCATCGTGATGACGGCCTTCTCGGCGGCCTCCGTCGTGGGCGTACCGCTGGGGCTATACATCGCTACTGAATTCAGCTGGCATGCGCCTTTTCTGGCGGTTGGTTTTCTGGGCATAGGGGTTTGGCTGCTCATTTGGCGATTTGTTCCCCGCCTGGATTCGCATCTGGTCAGCAAGCATCAGCGTCCGAATCCCATTGCGGTACTGACTACGATTATCCGCAACCCGAATCAACTACGGGCTTTGTGGCTGACAACGACTATTATGCTGGGGCATTTTAGCATAATCCCCTATATATCACCGTATCTGGTGTCCAACGTCGGGTATAGCGAATCCGATATTTATCTGATTTACCTGGTCGGCGGTGCATTGACCATTTTCTCCGCGCCGCTGGTCGGCAAACTGGCCGACCGGAAAGGTAAGTTTCCCATTTTCGTAGTTTTTGCGCTGTTGTCACTCATACCCATATACCTCATTACGCACATGACACCCTCGCCACTGGTGTACGTGCTGTTCGTATCCGGGATGTTCTTTATCTTCTCCAACGGGCGGCTCGTCCCCACTCAGGCTATGACTACTTCGGTAGTGTTGCCACAGAATCGGGGAGGCTTCATGGCCATCAATTCTTCGGTGCAGTTGCTATCTCAGGCGCTGGCAACCTATGGTGCGGGCGTCATTATCGGCAAAACGTCCACTGGGCAACTAACCAATTATGGTACGGTGGGCTTTTTGGCCATGGCTGCCATTTTTGGTAGTATTTTCATCGCCCGCCTGGTGAAGCCCATCGATGCGGCCCTCCGCATCAACTCCGAAGTATCGATCAGGTAGTAGTTAGGCCGGATTTTCGTAAATTTGAAAAAAACGGAGTAGCCGCCATTCATGACCGAACGTACCCATTTTTTCGACACCAAAATTGAATTTCTCAAAGGCGTGGGACCCCAGCGGGCCGCGTTGCTCAATAAGGAGCTGAACATATTCACCTACGGCGATCTGCTGCAGCACTACCCCTTCCGCCACGAAGATCGCTCGCAGTTTCATCACATCAACGAACTTACCGAGCTACTACCCGGCGCGCAGGTAAAAGGCCGACTGAAAGATTGGCTGATTACGGGTGAAGGGCACAAAAAGCGGCTGGTAGGTACTTTTACCGATGGTACCGGTATTCTTGAATTAGTGTGGTTTCACGGGATTTCGTGGTTTGAGAAAAGCCTGCGCAAAAACGCCGATTACATCGTGTATGGCAAGCCCACTGAGTTTGGCGGGCGGTACAGCATCACCCATCCCGACATTGAGTTGCTCACGCCCGAGAACGTCAACGGCGGTACCTGGCAACCGATTTATCCGCTGACGGATATGCTCCGCAAACGGCGGGTAGATAGCCGCACCATCAGCCGGATGATGAAATCGCTGCTGGAAATTGCCACGCCGCACATCCGTGAAACGCTGCCCGAATCACTCATCGCGCAGTATCGCCTCGCCTCCAAGGCCGAAGCGCTGTGGAGCATTCATCTACCCCCCACCCAGGCCCACCTGCACCAGGCCACGCGGAGACTTAAATTCGAGGAACTGTTTTACAATCAGTTACGACTCATCAAGAGCAAAATTCTGCAGAAAAATGAGTTTCCGGGTCAGGTTTTTGATAAGGTTAACCTGCTGAAAGAATTCTACGATAATCACCTGCCCTTCGCCCTCACTAATGCCCAGGCGCGGGTGTTGCGTGAAATTCACGACGACTTCAAGACAGGCCGCCAGATGAATCGCCTTTTGCAGGGCGACGTAGGTTCGGGAAAGACGATTGTAGCCTTCATTGCCATGCTCATGACCCTCGACAACGACGCCCAGGCCTGTCTGATGGCACCCACCGAGATCCTGGCCGACCAGCATTACCGGGGTCTGAAAGAATACGCCGATCGGTTGGGTATCAATATAGGTAAACTCACCGGATCGACTAAAAAGAAGGAGCGGCGCATTTTGCACGAGCAACTACAAAGCGGCGAGATGCAAATCCTGGTGGGTACCCATGCTTTGATTGAAGACGAGGTACAATTCAAGAATCTGGGTTTCTGCGTCATCGACGAGCAGCACCGCTTCGGAGTGGCGCAACGCTCCAAATTGTGGGCCAAGAACGAGGAAATTCACCCGCACATCATGGTCATGACTGCCACCCCCATTCCCCGCACGCTGGCAATGACGCTCTACGGCGATCTGGATATTTCCGTGATCGACGAACTACCCGCCGGCCGTAAACCCATTAAGACCGTCCACCGCTACGATGCGCACCGGGCCACATTGTTTGGTTTTCTGAGAGAGGAAATAGCCAAAGGACGGCAGATTTACATTGTCTATCCGCTGATCGAAGAATCCGAAAAAATGGATTTGAAAGACCTGACCGATGGCTACGAGAGCATTTCCCGTTCCTTTCCTGATGTACCTCTGAGTATTCTGCACGGGCGCATGAAGCCGCAGGACAAGGATTACGAAATGGCCCGTTTTGTGAAGAACGAAACCAAAATCATGGTAGCTACGACGGTCATCGAGGTAGGTGTGAATGTACCCAACGCCTCAGTGATGGTAATCGAAAACGCCGAACGATTCGGCTTGGCGCAATTGCACCAGCTGCGGGGCCGCGTGGGACGGGGTGCCGAGCAGTCGTTTTGCGTTTTGATGACTGATTTCAAACTCAGCCAGGATACCCGCAAACGGCTGGAAACGATGTGCCGAACTAATAATGGTTTCGAGATATCCGAAGTGGACCTGGAACTCCGCGGCCCCGGCGACCTGACCGGCACCCAGCAAAGCGGTATTATGGACCTGATTATCGCCGACCTGGCCAAAGACGGCGCCATTCTGAAAGAAGCCCGCAAATCCGCCGAAGCTATCCTGGATGCTGATCCAGACTTGGTGACGCCTGCCTACGCTGCCATTCGCGGGCATTTGGACAGTTTGAGGGCATCGGATACGAACTGGAGCAGAATCAGCTAACCTACCAAGCTTCTCTATTGAAGTAACAGCGACCCTCAATTAAACGGCAATTTAACTCTTGACCAAATCCGTTTCTACTTTCACGATTTCACCCGGAAATTCAAAAGTATTCGGGCGGGTTACGTGCAGGGCAGCGCCAAGGGCTGCCGCGTAGGGCAGCAGCGTTGTGAATACCTCTTTATCGGGGAAAGTTCGGGCGAGTAGTTGTGTAAAAATTTCGTTTTTGGCAAATCCTCCGTCTATGAAGAGTGTGGGTATTGTGTCCACCCCGATTAGTCTCAGAGACTCGGCAACAATGTTGGTCAGGCCGATCATGAGGTGATGGTAAGCGGCTTCGGGGGTAGCGAAGGCGCTGATCTGCCACGGACCGGGCTGTGGGTCAGGGAACGGACCGTTTCCTTCCATGCAGGCCGGATAAAACGGCGGGGCATCCTGTGTCAAGTACTTGGCGTCGAAAGGAATCGTGCGATAGTATTCCGGTTCGAGGTTGAAGTACTCATTGATCCGCGTTACCTGATAGTCGTGTTCGCGCCCCATAAACACCCGTGATGCCTTCACGCCACTTCCCTCGGGCGTCATGAAGTGCAGACAGTCTCGTTCGAGTTGTTCGGAAGTAAGCGGGTTGGTAGCGAAGGGGTTAAAGTTGACACACCAGGTTCCGGTGGAAAGCAGAATGAATGGATCTTTGAAAGCCATTCGATAAGGAATCAGGGCCGCCGAACTATCATGTATTCCAAAACCCGACTGAATGACACTTTTATCAAAACGATAAATGAAAGAAGAGGCAGCCAGCAGGTTAGCCATTTTCTTATCGATCTTCTCGTTCTTCACCCAATCGTGGTAGTCCATCATTTCCAGACTCCACAGAGCCGTATGGCAGCCTATGGAAGTGAAATCGCTCACCTTTCGGCCGGTTAGCAGAAAGAGGATATATTGCGGCAGATGCAGCGATGTCTTTATTTCGGCGTAAACCTCCGGGCGCATGTGCTTGAGCCAGTACATTTGCAAGCCGGAATTCAGGAAGCCCATGGGCGGTGATCCCGTTTGCAGGGCAATTTTCATGGGATCGCCGTATTCGCCATAAAATTGCGCGGCCAGGTCATCGGGAAAGGGTTTCAAATAAGAATAAAGGGGAGCGACGGGTTTGTCCCAGGCATCCAGATGCACAAAACTGGCTCCGTAGCCCGAAACGTTGACCGCTTGAAGTTGAAATTCTTTTTCTTTTTTAAGTTCGTCCCAATGTCCCTGCACCCATTGCGTCAGCAACTCAATGTCATCACAAGGAAAACCGTCCTCATCCACGGTTTCTGGCAGTACTTCCCTAATTTCACGCACTACGCGGTACGCTTCATCGAACAGAATATATTTTTTGTTGGTACGACCAATGTCGAATACAGCGGTAACTTTCATTCGTTGTTGATTTGTTTAATGGTTGGCACAGGCCACGCCGCAGCAGCGTTGTTGATTTAGGTACTTAAAGCATCTGTCGGGAAAGAAAAACAATATTTCCCAATTTCGCACATCTTCAAATCAACAAACTACCCTTTTTTACTCAAAACCGGCTTAATCACCTCCGTCCAGCGGCGATACCCTTCGGCATTCATGTGCAGACTGTCTTTGATAAATATGCCAGGATCGGGACGTCCGTTTTTCAGCATGGTCGGCCAGACGTCGATATAACCGTGGTTCTTGTCTTTCTTGATAAAGTCTTTGATCAGCTGATTGGCCTTTATTACTTCGTCCCGCCGTGCCCAGCGTGAGGGAGATGGCTTGATCGATACAAAGTACATCTGTACGTCGGGTAGTTGCTCACGCACCAGCCGCGTAAATTCCACATAGGAGTCGCGGGTCTGTTCGGGGGTTTTAGTCTTGTCCACAAACATATCGTTCTCGCAGTATGTGACTACGGTATTGGGTTTGTATTTCAACACTGTCTCGTCAATGTAATGAATTACCTCCGGCAACGTGGAGCCGCCAAAACCCCGGTTGATAATCGGCAGCGGCGCCAGGTCTTCACTGGCGGTCTTCCACAACCGAAAACTCGAACTACCCGTCAGGACGATGCCGCCGGGTGCGGGCATTTTCGCAGCATCCTGCTTCGCAAAATCTGCAATGTCGTTTTTATTATTCTCAACTGAATAATTGGGCGTATAAGGAGCGCCGATTGGCTGGTAAGAAGGTTGTTTGTGGCAAGCCAGCGCCAGAACGGCCAGCAGTACAAGAGCAATTTTCGTTTGTTTCATTTCATAAAATCGGAAATACAGGAAAGAAAGCAGGAATTGGAAGGAATATAACGATTTGCTTTCAGTATTCTAAAAAACGCCCCTTGCGATCTGCATTACGTTATCTGACTTACCCATGGTATAAAAGTGCAATACCGGCACGCCAAACTCGACGAGTTCTTTGCATTGCTTAATACCCCACTCGATTCCTACCTGCCTGACCTGATCGTTGGTGGTGCACTTTTCGGCTTCCTGTACCAGCTCCTGCGGCATATCGAGATGAAAAATACGCGGCAACACGGTGAGCTGATTCTTGGTGGCAAGCGGTTTTAGTCCCGGAATAATCGGTACCGTGATGCCGGCTGCGCGGCAGCGCTCCACGAATTGGAAGTACTTCTGGTTGTCGAAAAACATCTGCGTCACGATGTACTCGGCTCCGGCATCCACCTTTTTTTTCAGGTAGGATAAATCCGTATCGTGGTTGGCGGCCTCGAAATGCTTTTCGGGATATCCCGCTACACCGATGCAGAAGTTGGTTGGGGTAGCCTCGGTCTCTTCATGCAGGAGCCGACCGCAATTCATATCTTTTACCTGCCCGATCAGCTCAGAGGCGTAGGCATGACCACCTGTTTTGGCCCGGAACACTCCCACCGACTTTTCGGGATCACCGCGTAGTACCAGTACATTATCGATGCCCAGATAATGCAGATCGAAGAGCATATCCTCGGTTTCCTCCTTGGTAAAGCCGCCACAGATCACGTGCGGAACGGCATCTACCTTAAAACGCTCCATCAGCCGGGCACAAATCCCTACCGTACCGGGCCGCTTCCGTACCGGGATGCGCTGCACAAGCCCGTTGGGCTGTGGCTTGTCTATAACCTCTTCACGGTGGTAGGTAACATCAACAAAAGGCGGCTTAAACTCCATCAGCGGTTCAATGGAGTCGAGAAGTTGATTTATATTCTGGCCTTTGAGGGGCGGGATAATTTCGATGGAAAACAGCGTCCGGCTCTCGGCCCGCTGAATGTGTTCGGTAACTTTGGTCATTTTATCAAAAAAAGAATAGCTCGACTAACCCCACAAAATAAGGGATAATTAAGCTATTCGAAGCACAAATTCAGTATTTTATCTAACTACACTTTTCTCCTAAAATTCGTCTTTCTTCACAAATTATCTACAAAACATAATTCTTATAGATATAAAAACTACCAATGGAATAGTCTGTCAGATGAAGAATCGGAACAAAATAAGATATTTTATCTATGGAGTAAAGGCCCGTTATTTGGAAGGCTCGCAGTTGTGCTGCTTGGTACGTTGCAGACGCCCTACATCGAACCCCTTGCTAGTGGCAATCGCCGTTAGTTTGTCAAAGGTACTTTGCGGCATTTCGCGCTTACGGCTCAGAATCCAAAGATAGTCGCGCGAAGGCGCGCCAACCATTGCGTAGGAGTAGTCGTCGGCAAGGGCAATGATGTAGTAGTCGCCCTTGAAAGGCCAGAAAAACTGCACCCCCAGTTCAGCGTTGGTATCTTCGTTACGCACGAAGGCCTTGCCCGTGGCCCGTTGCCATTTTTTCTTTTTGACGTTGTAGCAGCGGTTATCCACGGCCACCGTACCGTCGTCATTAATGGTGTACTCCGCCGTAGTGCAAGTACAATTCTTCTCAAATGGAGCTGGGAAGCGGGCAATCTCGTACCATTTGCCCACATATTTTTTCAGATCTACGTGCCGGACAGTTTCCAATGGCTCGTCTTCCTCAAAAGATGAAAGCATATAGGCTACCACTCCTGCCAGGGAGCCGGCAGCTACCGAAATCAAAAAATCTTTTTTCTGTTTGTCTTTCATTGTCAATACTTTAATTGGTAGTATTCTCCTCCTCGTCGGCAATGTCCTTATTCTCAATTGGAACATCGTTGGGCGTTTCGTTATAGCCCTTATTATCAGTCATATTGTGTTCTTCGAATTCCGTTTTTGCTTCATGATCCAGCCGCTCGGTTGATTTCTGAGAGTCATCGTCGTGCTTTTTCTCATCCCTTACACCCGTAGCCACCGGTGTTCCCGCTGCCACATGTTTTAGTTTTTCGGGCTGTTCTTTTTCGTTGACAGTCTCTTTCTTAGGGTTCGTTTCCATAAATTCTTTCGATTTTGGTAAGTCGGTACGGTCGTTTGCTCAAAACTACTAAATTATAAAAATAGCCTACCGTAAAACGATAGGCCATTCCGTGTAAACCCTCCTCTATCTGTGATATGACTGGTGCGCTTCTTAGAAAAGCGCACGTTAACGCTATACACAGGTGTCAATAGCTTGACAATTATTTGGGCTAAAAGCTTTGTGCCAAAAAATGTAAATTTGTGATATACACCAATTAAAGTGCTTGTTCTCAGAGTAATACAATATTATCAAGCATAAATCATTCAAAATGATCTAAGTCGATCCCTAACGTATATTGGTAAAATTCTCCTCAAATATTTCATAAATGACCCAAACCTGCCACAGCCTGGCTATACGTTGCGAACCATCTTTATGTGTTCAATACCATCTTCCAGGTACATTTCTCCCAATTGCCTGAATCCAAAGGACTCATAGAATTTTTGCAGGTAAAGCTGCGCCCCGATTTGTATGGGTACTTGACCATACAAATCCTCAATTACCTTAATGGTACGCCGCATTAGTTCGCGCCCGATGCCATACCGGCGGGCGTGAGCTGCCGTTACTACCCGCCCGATGGAAGCAAGATCGTAGATAACGCCGGGTGGCACTACACGGGTGTAGGCGACCAACGAAGAGGAATCCTCAGAGAACCCCAGCAAATGATAGCAAAGCTGGTCTTTGCCGTCGAGATCAGGAAAAGGACAGTTTTGCTCTACAATAAAAACTTCGTTGCGTAGCTGCAGAAGGCCGTAAAGTTCATCAAGTGTAAGTTCCGGAAATGTCTTGAGCGTCCAGATGATTTGCATAAAGAAAAGGATAAAAGCAATCTGACAGTAGTTGCGGCGATAAAGCCATCTTTTGTAATTTTGCAAGATTAACAAGAAACTAATCAGTAAGGTGAGTTTTGAGCGAAGAAATGGATTACCAACGAATGAAACGGTGTCCAGTATTCCCTCAATCACTCAATCAACTATCCAAAATTAATAATGGGAAGAGCATTTGAATACCGAAAGGCCCGCATGTTCAAGCGGTGGGACCACATGGCCAAGACTTTTACGCGCATTGGCAAGGACATTACCCTCGCTGTGAAGGATGGTACCGACGATCCGGCCACCAACTCGCGGCTGCGGGTACTATTACAAAACGCCCGCGCCGCCAATATGCCTAAGGACACTATCGAGCGGGCCATCAAGCGGGCCACCGCCAAAGACCAGGACGACTACAAAGAAATGGTCTACGAAGGCTACGGACCGCACGGTATCGCTATTCTGGTCGAAAGTACCACCGATAACCCTACCCGCACGGTGGCCAACGTCCGCAGCTACTTCAATAAGCTCGGCGGCAGCTTGGGTACGATGGGAATGCTGGACTTTCTCTTCGACCGCAAGTGCATTTTCAAGATTGCCAACACCGGGCAGGACGTGGAGGAACTGGAACTGGAACTGATCGACTACGGCGCGGAGGAGGTATTTTTGGACGAGGAAACCAATCAGATCAACGTGTACGGCGAATTCACGTCGTTTGGCAGTCTGCAAAGCTACTTCGAGGAAAACAACATCGAGATTGCCGAGGCCGACTTCGAGCGTATTCCCAAGGATACCAAAAAATTAAGCGAGGAAGAAACCGCCGAGGTCGAAAAACTCATCGAGCGCATCGAGGAGGACGACGACGTGCAACGGGTGTACCATACGATGGGATAGTTTTAGGGTTAAAGAAGCGATATTATTGATAGGTTAATTGACTTGTATAGTCTTTTGCTCCTCCACCGGGGGGGTTATATATTAAGCAAGCTAAAACTTCCCTGTCTAACGTTGTAAACAGACTTGCCATCGCTATCAATCGCCGTAAAATTGATTATGCCTTGCGTGTAGGACCTGCCATTCAACTGGATTTGATCGGTGATAGTAATCGTACCATCTAGCCGATATTCTTGCCAATCGGTAGGGGAGTATACATAAAAATAATGTGGGTTTGATAAACCTTTATATTCTTGAAAAGTTACTTTGACCGGTAATGATGAGTCTACTCCAATTTTATACGTACCTGCTTCAAAGCTTTTAAAGTCAGTTCCTGATTCAAATACGACTCGGAAGCCATTGTTAAGGATAAAATATTGATAGTACGTTCTCTTAGCTACTTCACCGTTCATACTTGAAACAGAAGCACCGCCACTGAGTGTTTCTAAGTCAATGCTTCTGTTGATAGTTTCAATAGTAGCTGCTAAGTTACTATTGAGCGCATTGCAATCGAACGATTTTACACTCAATTGTTCAAAATGACCCGACACAGTGATTGAGCTGTCAGTGGTAGGTATAAAAAGTTTGCCACTTAAATCAAATGAAATCGTTTCGGCCTGTCCATCATACTTGAAGTTGCTAATCGTAATGTATTTATCTGGATTAAAAGGCTGTGTTTCATAGCGTCTTCCATTTTTCAACTGCATGCGCATGGATGCAATTTTACCGCTTTTTATTAATTGAATGCTTAAATCATGAACAGGTAGCGTATTTTTGAAATCAATACTATTGACAATAAAATAGCCACAACTTTCAGATGCGCCAACAGGAGTATTGATGGCTGATTTAGCCTGACCATCAATAAAAAACTGGGCGACCTCGGTCGGTACCACCTCCTGAGATCGGCAACTAAAAAAGAATATGGCTATAAGCAGAATAACAAGATATTTCATTGTTGCGCTAATGTCTGTTTGAAAGAACGTTCATATCGTACTAAATGTAGTTTCACCCATATAAGTATTTAGGAAGATCTCTCATACTCATATGGGTGACTATTGCATTGGTGCTGTACCTGAACTAGTCTTATAATAAAAGTACAAAATTCAGCAGGGTACTTTTTGACGTTGTACATGGTTCCCACGAAAGGACCAATAGGCTTATCAATAACTATTGCGGGTACAAAAACAAAGGTTGATGCCCAGAAAAATATTTTAAATGTCGATTTCATCATAAGATTTGGATAAAAATTAATTATACTCTCCATAACCATCTGTCTCGTAACTAAGCATTTCTATAGAAGAACTATCACAGCTTGCTTCAATCAAGTTTAAGTCGAAAAAGGCTATTTTTTTGATAGTATCCTTTTCGTTGAAGGGAGAGTACACTCGGATCAAGTTGTTGTAAACTTTTCCATGTACAGTTCCAGACGAGAATGTAAGCTTCTGATTCTTTGGATTTATGATTGTAGATGCGTCTACGTCAACAATCCAGGCTTGTTTCCCGTTGAAGAGCTTGCAATTATCCTTGCCAACTACTTTACCGGCCACACCCAGATCAGCAAGTGGCTTGCCACAACCACAAACCAGACAAAGTACAACAGCGTAAACAGTAAATTTTGGAAGATGGCTCATACTAAAAAATGGAAGTTGGAAAAGTCATATAAAGGAGTTGTAAACCCTTTCTTTCATAGTCAGTGACCCGCAGCCGCTCGCGTACGAACGATTCGGCGGCTGGGTTCAGCGGCTGATAGCCGGAAATTTCGGCCATGAAGGCGTCTTGGGGAGAAGTAAGTTGATTCATGGTGTGGGAGGGGTTAATTA
>CAZCOG010000052.1:0-48883 GCA_964500445.1 uncultured Persicitalea sp.
CAGCAGGGCCACGTCGGTGGCCGTCGCCGACGTGAACGGCGACCAGATCCCCGACTTGGTCGCCGGCAGGAGCATCGGCGACGTGCTGATTCTTCAGGGCCTGGGTGGGGGGAACTTCAACGCCAACTCCCTCGACACCTACGTCATGGGCAGTCAGACTTCCTCGGTGGCGGTGGCCGACCTGAACGGCGACCGCATCCCCGACCTGACCACTGTGGACCGCTCTGACAATGCTGTCACAGTGCGGCTGGGTCAGGCCGGGGGAGGCTTCGGCCCGCGCCTGGTCGTGCCGGCCACCAGGTACGGCGTGGGGACCGACCCCCGCTCGTTGGCGGTCGCCGACGTGAACGGCGACCAGGTCCCCGACATCGTCACCGCCAATGCCGACAGTGATGACATATCAGTGCTGTTGGGAAAAAGAGCCGCGACCATTACCCAGCAACCCGATACCAACTCCGGAATATGTGTCGGGTCCAGTGTCAGCACAAGAGTGAGTACCATGGGCAACATTGTTGGCTACCAGTGGTACAAAGATGGCACCTCGCTCGGCCCCGCCCAGCAAACAGCCACGCTCTCATTAACCAATGTGCAACCAGACGATGCGGGGGCTTACAAAGTGGAAGTTATTGGCTTTTGCAACAGCATGATATCTAAAGAATTTAACCTGACGGTAAACCCGCTGCCTACGGTCTACACCGTCACTGGAGGTGGAGCCTACTGCGAGGACGGCACGGGGATAGCTGTGGGCCTGGCCGGCTCGCAAAGCGGGGTGAGCTATCAGCTCAAACGCGACGGCAACAATGTGGGCACCCCCGTGGCGGGGACCGGAGCAGCTCTCAGCTTCGGTGACCAGACCACCGAGGGCACCTATACCGTCACGGCCACCCAAGCCAGTGCCAACTGCACGATTGAGATGAGCGGAAGCGCCATCGTGACGGTCAAGGCCCTCCCCACGGTAGATGCCGGAAGCGACCGATCGGTGATCCTGGGCTTCGGCGGGGCCACCGGCAACTGCACCACCCTGACGGCCACGGCTTCCGGCGGCAGCGGCGGCGGCTACAGCTACGTGTGGAACCCCGGCGAGCAGAGCGGGGCGACGGTGGCCGTCTGCCCCCAGCAGACGACGACCTACACCGTGACGGTCACCGACGGCCAAGGCTGCACAGGCAGCGACGAAGTGAAAGTCAGCGTGCAGGACGTGCGCTGCGGGCCGGGTGACAAGAGCGTGACGATCTGCTACTACGGCGTGACGCAGTGCGTCTCGGAGAAGATCGCCCAGCGCTACCTCAAGCTGGGCGCCACGTTGGGCGGCTGCGGTACGGGCAACGCCCGGCTTGGCGTGGCGGAATCTGAGGAACTACCCTTACAACTCTCACTGACAGCCCACCCTAACCCCGTCCAGGATGCCGTGACGGTGGAGGTAGTTTCGCCCGCCGCCGGGCGGGGTACTTTCGAGGTAGTTGACCTGACGGGCCGGGTGCGGCAGTCGCGGGTTGAGCAGCTGGCCGCAGGGATGAACCAGGTCGAGTTGCGGCTGGGTAGTCTGCCGGCGGGCCTGTACCTGATCCGGGCCACCGATGCGCTGGAGAGGCAGGGTGTCGTGCGCGTCAGCAGGCAGTAGGTCCAATCCACTACTATACACACCTCAGCCAGCGGGAGGATTTCCCGCTGGCACTTTTACACCAAACCTTCCCTCTCTACAATGCAAAACCAACCCTCTTCTATCTCCCAAAATCCGCCCCGACTCACCACGCGCCGGGCCCTGCTGGTGGGCAGCCTGCCCTTCAACGACGAAGCTACCTGCATGGCCCGTGCCCTCGACCTGCTGGGGACGCATTTGTACTGTCTGCCCGACGGAGAAATCGGCGACAAAACGCCTTCTTTCCCTAAGGGAAACCGCATTGCCTGGGTAGTGTATGCTATCGAGAAATTGACCGAAGATTCGGATAATTGGGAGGTTGTGAAGCAACCCATCCGTGGAGACGACGGTATGGCCGCCACCTACGACGATTTCCAGAAGCTCAGGCCTCGGCGCTCACCTGCCGACATGCCCCAGCATGTACGGCTGGGTTATGACGATTACTTCCGGCGCAGCTACCCCGTATTCAAACACCTGCGCCAGCAGCACAATCTTCCGGCACTCAGGTTCCAGATGGGAGTACCGACGGGATTTGCCATGGGCTTTGCCTTTGCTAGCCCGGTTACCTGGCTTCGGTATACCTATGCCTTCAATACGGTGATCGCCCGAGAGGTCAATGCCGCGCGGGCCGAGGCGGGCGACGACCTGCTCGTGCAAATCGAAGTACCCCCTGAGTTGTACGCGGCTTACAAGCTACCGGCTCCGCTGATGGGCCTTGCCTTGCGCCCCATCCTGGACCTGCTGGGCAAAATCACGCTTGGTACCCGCATCGGAATGCACCTGTGCCTCGGCGATTTTCACAACGAGGCGCTCGTCCACCCCAGGACGCTGGGGAAGATGGTGGCCTTCTCCAACAAGCTGGTAGCCGCCTGGCCCGCACAGCACACGATGGCCTACGTACACTACCCGTTCGCGGAGGGGCTGGTGCCGCCTTCGGTGGAGGCGGGCTACTACGCACCGCTGAAAAATATCCATTTGCCGTCCGAAACCCGGTTTGTGGCGGGATTTGTTCACGAGAAGCGGACGCTGGATGAGAACCGGCACATCCTCGACAGTATCGAGACTGCCCGCGGACAGGCCGTGGACGTGGCCTGCTCCTGCGGCTTGGGGCGCCGCACCCCCGAAACGGCCACCGAACTGATGCAGCGCATGGCGCAATTGATTGGGTAGGGTGTATAGGGGAGGCGCCAAAGCGGCTCAGGCTGGAAACGGAGGGGGCACATCTTCGATATTTTATGATCAGGCCGAGCAAAAAGCACCTTTTTTGCTTGGCTTAGGGTAAATACCCTTAACCTGTCGTCTTATTGGTTAAATACCTGATTCTGTTTCTCTTGTCGCGTCATTCCAAACCCTGATTTATATGCAAAACAAAAACCAACTGAACCGCCGTAGCTTCATCAAAAACTCGGCGGGAGTCGCGGTGGCCCTGTCGCTGCCGACCATCATTCCTGCCCGGGCCTTTGGGGCCAACGACCGCGTAAGTGTGGCCGTGCTGGGCGTTAACGGCCGTGGTAAAAACCATATTGCGGGCTTTTCCAATCTGAAAAATGTGGAAGTGGCCACGCTCTGCGATCCCGACAATGTAGTCTTGCAGGAACGCGCCGGGGAATTTGAGAAGAAATATGGCAAAAAGGTCAAGACGGAAATGGACCTTCGTAAGGTATTCGACGACAAAACCATTGACGCCGTGAGCATCGCCATGCCCAACCACTGGCACGCGCTGGCCACGATTTGGGCCTGCCAGGCGGGAAAGGATGTGTACGTAGAAAAACCCGGCTCGCACGATTTTGCCGAAGGACCAAAAATCATAGAAGCTGCCAAGAAGTACAAGCGCGTGGTGCAGCATGGCGTACAGCTCCGTAGCTCGGAGGCCATGAAAGAGGCAGTAAAGCACCTGCGCGACGGGCTGATCGGCGACGTTTATATGGCCCGCGGGCTGGTGTTCAAGTGGCGGCCTGACCTGGGCGACAAGGGCACGAGTCCCATTCCCGAGGGTCTGGATTATGATCTCTGGACGGGTCCGGCGCAGATGCGGCCCTTTTCCAAAAACTATGTGCACTACAACTGGCACTGGTACTGGAACTATGGCAACGGCGACATCGGCAATCAGGGTATCCACGAAACCGACCTCTGTATGTGGGGGCTGGGCGTGGATTCTTTCCCGGAAAAAATCACCTCCGGAGGTGGTAAGTTCCTTTGGAAGGATGCCCAGGAAACACCCGAGGTACTTTCTTCGACCTACATTTATCCCGACCAACGGAAAATCATCGAGTTCGAGGTGCGGCCCTGGATGACCAACGAGGAAGGCGGCACGGGTATTGGTAATATCTTCTATGGTAGCGAAGGCTACATGGTGGTGAAGGGCTATGATTTCTACGAAACCTTTCTGGGCCGCGACCGCAAGCCCGGACCCACGCGCAAAGCGGGCGGCGACCACTTCAAGAACTTTATCGACGCCGTGGTGGCTCGCGACCCGGGCATGCTCAACGGGCCGCCCGAAACCCTGCATCTGTCGTCGGGGCTGGCGCACCTGGGCAATATCGCCTACCGCACGGGCCGTAACCTGACCTTCGACCCCAAAAAGGAGAAGTTTGTCAACGACAAAGAAGCCGATGCTATGCTCAGCCGCGAATACCGCGCGCCGTTCACGATGCCAAGAAACGTGTAGGGAATGTTTCGGACGATTTCGGTGTAGTTAGTTTGTCGGTCGAAAACTTTCTACACCGAAATAACATAAGTATTATGTCTACCGAAACAATCATTAACCGTGTAGCCAATAGTGGCCTGGTGTCGCTGGATTTGGAAGAGTACTACCACTCCGGCGAAAGAGTAGTCTACGACTTGAAAGATAATCTTTTCCAGGGACTGATCCTGCGGGAAAAAGATTTCCGGGAATTTCTGAAAAACCATGACTGGAGCACGTACCAAGATAAAAACGTCGCGATTGTGTGCAGCGAGGATGCCATCGTGCCCACCTGGGCTTATATGCTGCTGGCTGTCAAGCTGGAACCTTACGCTCACACCTTCGTATTTGGCGATTTGACTGCGCTGGAAAATAAACTTTTCTACGAAGCTCTCGAACAAATCGACCCCGAGGATTACCGCGACGCTCGGGTAGTGATCAAAGGATGCAGCAAACATCCGGTTCCAACTTCGGCCTACGTAGAAATCACGCGGCGGCTTACGCCCGTCGTCCAAAGCCTGATGTTCGGCGAGCCGTGCAGTACCGTGCCGTTGTATAAACGACCACGATAAATCTATTCAGTTAGAGGTTCAGGGTTTAGTCGTTTATAGTTTAGGTTGGTTTCATTCCAACGTATCAATCAGGTACCCATAACCGACTACATCCTTTGCAGTCTCAAGGCGCGAACGGTTGCTCACTCTTACTTTGTCGCTTTGTGCCTTTGCAACTTTGCTCCTCAAAAGAACGGGCATACTTTTTTAAAGTGGTCTTGAAATCATTCTTCAAACCCCTTTAAAAACACCCCCATGACTCAGAACATTTGGAAAGGCGTACTGGCTGGAGCTATCGCCGGAATAGTAGGTACGGCCGTCAAGACTGCCTGGGAAGCATATATTCCCGCCCGTCCCGCTAACCGTGACTCGCCCCCCGTGGTACTGGGCGACCGCGTGAAAGAAGAAGCTGCTAATGAAGATCTGACAAAAAACGAGAAAACCGTTGTGGAGCAGTCGGTTCACTGGGCCTTTGGTACGGGCATCGGCGCTTTGTATGGCGGGGTAGTTGAGGCTGTACCCGAAACCCAAAAAGGCATGGGCGGAATGTTGGGCACAGCCCTGTATGGCGTCACCCACGGATCGATACTACCGATGATGAATACCGAACCCTGGCCCCTGAAACAACCTCTGAAATTTGCCGGGAGCGAGTTTGCCAGTCATATTGTGTATGGCGTAGTAGTAGAATTCACGCGACGTTATGTTCGGAAGTGGCTGTAAAATATTGATCAGTATTTGAGCCGGAAACTACGTCGGTGGTGAATCGTCGGTCCGTGTTCATTGAGGGCGCGCCGGTGCTGGATGGTCGGATAGCCTACGTTGGTCGCCCAGCCATAGTGGGGAAAATCCGCCGCAAGGCGCTCCATTACCTCGTCCCGGTAGGTCTTGGCCAGCACCGAAGCCGCCGCTATCGACAGAAAGAGTGAATCACCTTTGGTAATACAAGTGTGCGGAATGAGCGGATACGGTATAAACCGATTGCCGTCCACCAGCAGGTGTTCGGGCTCTATCCGAAGCCGGGCAACTGCCCGATGCATGGCCAGGAAACTGGCTTGCAAAATATTGATTTCATCAATTTCCTGGTGCGAAGCCTCGGCCACGGCCCAGGCGAGGGCTTCGCACTCTATTTCCTTCTTAAGTACGTTGCGCTGTTCTTTGCTGAGTTGCTTGGAGTCCGTTAGTAGTGAATGGCAATAGTCGGGTGGTAAGATCACTGCCGCCGCCACCACAGGACCAGCCAGACAGCCCCTTCCCACTTCGTCGATTCCGGCTTCGATCAATCCTTGGGTATGGCAGGAGTGCAGCATCAGTCTTCCAGAATATTACTCATGAAGGTACTTTTCGTAACCAGTGCCAACAGGATAAGGAGGATGGCCCAGTAAAGATAGACGCGATAATAATCCTTTACTTCCCGGGAAACTACGTTCTTAAATTTCACCTTTTCCAATTTATTGATTTGGGTAAATACTTTGACCAGGGCATTGTTGTCGGTCGCCCGGAAATATTTTCCGTCGCCAGCGGCAGCTATCTCCTGTAACTCGCTCTCATCTACCTGCGCGACGGTCATTTTCAGAGAATCGCCTGGGCTCGTCCGGCGGGTACTACCCACTGCGATCGTGTAAATCCGCACGCCAAAAGCCTTGGCCAACCGGGCCGCAGTGATAGGGTCGAGGTTGCCGGAAGTATTTTCGCCGTCGCTGATCAGGATCGCTACTTTGCTTTGGCTTCGGGAATCGCGCATCCGGTTGACACCCACCGCCAGGGCGCTGCCGATGGCCGTTCCGGCGGTGCGGATCATATCAGGTTTTAAATCTTCCAGAAATCCGTACAACAGATCATAATCAGTTGTGAGCGGACAAAGAGAATAGGCTTCGCCGGCAAAAACAATGATTCCGATCCGGTCTTGCAATCGTCCCCGGACGAAGTTCCTGGCCACCTGCTTGGCCGCGGTAAGCCGATCGGGGCTCAGGTCTTTTTCAAGCATTGAGTCTGACACATCCACAAGTAGCATAATGTCGATCCCCTCGGAGAAGCGATCGGTGCGCTCGCTGATGATTTGTGGACGAGCCAGGGCCAGCAGGATAAACGTCAGGGCCAGGGCGACGCTGACGGGCTGTACGTAGCGCAGGCGAGTGAGCCAGTCGTTTGGCGTTTCCATGGCATCATAAGGAATGATCAGGAATTGCCGTGACCTGCGGTGAAAGGCATTACGCAGCAAAAAGGCCAGCGGAATGGCGGGAATCGCATAAAGGAAATAGGGATGCGCCCAATGAAAGGAACTCAGTGCCTCCCAGCCAAACCACCGCAGCGACAACCAGTTTTCCATTGTAATTTTTTTATTGAATCGTTAGCGGGTGACCCGCATAATTTCGAGCCTTTGGCGGTGGTATACCCGTTGGGCTACGTTTTTTAAAGTTTGCAGGGAAGTATCCATTTGCTGAAACTTTCCCTGTCCATAGATAATACGATCGATATCCTTCAAGGCACCCTCCAGAGTTTCGTCCGGGATATTGTCTACGATTTCGCGGGTAGTGTAGGTAGCAAAGGGTTTTTTTTCTACGTCTTCCAGATATTGCTTCCATACCACGACCGCTTTCTCGGCCTCACTGGTGTTGTTCCGCTCGCGGGCGTTGCGGTTGAATCGATTGAAGGACCGGACAAATTCGTTGTGTCGTCGCTTAAGCAGAAGTACCCGCCACTGCCTATCGATTTCGCGGCCGAAGAACCAGTAAATCAGCAGAAAAAGCAACCCAAACGAGCCGATAAACAATAGGAATATAGGATAATTAAAAGTACGCTGCAACATACTCACTTCGGTTTCGTCCCGCAGTCTCAGCGTATCAGGCCGCGTTGTAATAGGTAAGGGCGACCGCAGCTGCAGGGTATCGGGGGCGGCGTACACGGCCGTGCAGTCTTTGCCTGCGTATACAAATATGGGTAGGCGCAATACTTGCAGACTCGCTACGTCGAACGACACCAGCCGGTAAACGGTGCTGTCCAGACTACCCAGTGAGTCGGTCCTGGTGGTGAAATATTCCTGTCCGACCATTTCGAATGGCGAAAAATCAAAGGCAGAGTCAGGAAAGAAAACTTCTGTTGCCGGATCGTGCAAAAAGCTGAAAGAATAGGAGAAGGGCTTCCCAATCTCAATTGTATCCACCAAAAATTCACCCTGTGGTCGCTTCCGCTGCTTCGATGGTCCCTGCTGCCCATAGCCAGTGAGTACGATTGACAAAGAAAATATTCCCATGAAAAGCCGAAGCAGACGAAGGCCGCCCCCTTGCTTCCTGGAATGCCTGGCAATACCGATTCTCCATTGTCCGCTGTTCATTATCCCTAATTAAATCTCCTTACCCGGAATAATTTAATCAGCGCAGGGACATAATCTTCCCCGGCATCCAGCGAAAGATAGTCGGCCCGGTTCTGTCGGCAAAGTTTTTCCAACATCTCCCGCCGTGCCTGAAACCGTTGCTGCATTGCTTCACGATAGAGAGTCGAAGAAGCATTGACCCACTTTCTGACCTGCTTTTCGGCGTCATATATGGGAATTATGCCCAGCTTGGGTAGGTTGGTTTCGCGCATATCGTGAACGTGGATCACAATAAGGTCGTGTTTGCGGGCCAGGGCTTTCAGGTTGTGTTCGTAGCCTTCGTCGATAAAATCTGAAATCATAAAAACCAGGCTACGTCTTCTTAGTACGTTGAGAGTCAATAAAATGGCCTCTGAAAGATTAGTGCGCGGCGAACCGGGCGATAATTTATACAACTCTGATATAAAACCATACGCGTGCTTCATGCCGTCTGATGGGCGGATATAACGCTCTTTCTGATCTGAGAAACAAAGCAGGCCGACGCGGCTGGCTTCTTCAATGGCCGAGAGGGCCAACACGCCGCAAATTTCCTTGGCGGCATCAATCTTCAAACGGCTTTGATCACCTACTTGCTGAGAGGCGCTTACATCCACCACAAAGAACACGGTCTGCTCTTTTTCCTCTTTAAATATTTTAATGTAAGTACCATGTCCTTTGGCCGAGGTGTTCCAGTCGATGGCTCGCACATCGTCGCCGTACTGATAAAGCCTCAGGTCGTCAAATTCCAGCCCCGAACCTTTAAACACAGAATGAAAATTGCCATGCCGCTCGCTGTTGACAGCCTTGCGGATGCGTATTTCGTACTGCCGAAGTTTGGTTAAGAAATCCTGGAACACCTTTTATTCCTTAATAAGTAATCAGATAAACTCCGCTGCGGATGAATGCAGAGGATACTTTACACGGCCTCGTCTCCATTCATTCGAGGTTCATTAGATTTTCGTTAAAAAAGCTAAAAAGGCATCTCTTTTTGAAAGAATTGCGACCTTTGGGGCGTTTTTAGTTGCCAGACAAATATAGAAACTTTGCTCCGACTATGCCGCGTTTCGCATTTAACCCACGGCTATTTCTGATAATGTCGTCGCTACTGCTGGGGCTTTGGGCCTGCGATGGTGAGGACAGTCCGCCGGACGATTTAATCTCTCAGGAAAAAATGGCCGAAATACTGACGGAAATTCATATCGCCGAAGCGCGGGTAACCAACATGCAGCTGCGATCTCAGGACTCTTCGATCATGCTTTACGATAAGCTGCAAAAAAGGATATGGGAGAAAAATAAAGTGGATACATCTATTTATAAGAAAAGCTATTCATTCTATACAACTCATCCTGCTTTGCTGTCCGAAATTTACGATCAGGTAGAGAAAAACCTGGAAGTCCGGGAAAAAAAGAAAAACATCAAATTGTGATTTATGTTTGTAATATGAACTTTGGCCTTGTTTTTGAACGCGATTGTTTTGAGCCTTAAATCCTGATTTTTGTTACTTTTGTCTTTGCCCGAACGAGGCTTTGGTAATCTTTTTCATAAAGTAAGGAATTCAGCACCGCGAAATTTTCCACCTGTACTATCACCTGTCGCCACGAGGCGCCCCGAACCATCCAAAAAATTGACTGATTCCGTCGTCATCATACCTACTTACAATGAGATCGAGAACGTTGAAGCGATCATCCGCAAGGTGTTCAGTCTCCCGAAAGCCTTCGACCTACTCATCGTCGACGACGGCTCGCCCGATGGTACGGCGCTTATTGTGAAGAAGTTGCAGGCTGAATTTCCCGGACGGCTTCATTTGGCTGAGCGAAAGGGGAAACTAGGGTTAGGTACTGCTTATATCCACGGTTTTAAGTGGGGGTTGCAGAGGCACTATCGCTATTTTTTTGAGATGGATGCCGATTTTTCCCACAATCCTGAGGATCTGGTGCGGCTGCACGAAGCCTGCGCCGTAGATGGTAGCGATATCGCTGTCGGCTCGCGGTATATTCGGGGAGTCAATGTGGTCAATTGGCCCATGCGAAGGGTACTTATGTCTTACTTCGCGGGGCATTATGTGCGCTTCATTACGGGCATGACGGTCATGGATCCCACGGCCGGGTTTGTCTGTTACAGCCGCGATGTACTCAAAACTCTTCCCCTCGATCATATCAAATTTGTTGGCTATGCCTTCCAGATCGAAATGAAATTCGACGCCTGGAAGTATGGTTTCAAAATTACAGAAGTACCTATCATTTTCACTGACCGCACTTTGGGAGAATCCAAAATGTCGGCGGGAATCTTCAAGGAGGCCATTTTGGGCGTATTAGGCCTGAAAATCGGTAGTTTCTTTAAGCGCTATATTCGCGAAAATAAGGCGGAGGATAACGATTCGGTCGAGGCTCCTACATCCCATGCTGCGCTGGGGTAAGACCCCTGGTTCCACATATCTTCCTGGCGATTTCTTCTTGGAACTGCTTTAGACATTGCTTTTCTGTAAAGCTCCTTCCTCTTATTGAAAAGTGCGTAAATCGGTACAGTTATTGCTGTATGAATTACGTCTTTTCCCGCCGGGATGACTGATTTTTTTCTGGCCAGGGATCGATGGGATCCAAATACAGTGTGGGTATGAGAGGTAGATTTACGATAGAGCAAAGGATACACAAATTCAATCATTTTTTTCTGATACTAGTTGGAGCCGGTCTGTTCATTGTACCGGCCTGGGGGCAGCAAGACGCCGCTTTATCCCAAAAACTTTCCGATCACAGTGCAGCACAATATCAAAATCAACATGACCATTTGCTGTTGCAGGCCCGGCAGCAAGGCTGGCCGCTCCGCCTGATTCTGGGGCCGGATAAATCTATTTCCCTGCACCATGCCGATGGCCTCGGTCAGCCCGTATATTATACTACCCACAGTACACCGCTTTCACTCGGTACGCGTACGGCCTCTTTGTACGAGGGCGGAAGTTTGGGATTGAAATTGAGCGGGAGTAGTTCATCGCTGAAAGGCAAGCTTGGCCTCTGGGATGGGGGCAAGGTACGAGCCGATCACCGGGAACTGAGCGGAAAAGTCAGTCAGACCAATGCCGAAGTCTCGATTCTTAATGATCACGCCACTCATATGGCGGGTATCCTGGTGGGACGGGGAATTTATAAACCAGCTCAGGGAATGGCATTTGGCGGAGAATTGAAGGCGTGGGACTTTGATAACGACCTCAGCGAAATTGCAAAAGAGGCCCCCAACCTGCTCATTTCAAACCATGCTTACGGTCCCGTAGCGGGCTGGGTGCTGGACCTCAGTCGCCCCGGTGAATCTAACGATCAAAAGTGGGAGTGGTGGGGCACGCCCGCGGTAGACGAGCAACAGGACTATCGCTTCGGCTTTTACGACGACGCGGTGAGTGAAGTGGATCGCATCACCTACAATTTTCCGTATTTTCTGATGGTGCGCTCGGCGGACAACAAGCGGGTAGAGAATGGTCCACCGCCGGGGACGAAGTACTATCTAAAAAATACGGATAGCCAAAGTACCCTGCCACGCAGCCGTAACGACGGGTACGACATTCTGCCTGGTGAGTCTAATGCCAAAAACGTTCTGACCGTCGGGGCTGCCGAGCTTCACGATACTACCTATCTCATAAGTCCTTTCAGTGGCTGGGGACCTACGGATGACGGTCGCATTAAGCCCGATTTGCTAGGCCTCGGTACAGGAGTACTTTCCAGCGTCAGCACAGGAAACGAAGCCTATGGAGTACTGACGGGTACTTCGATGGCAAGCGCCAACGTTTCGGGATCTTTGTTGCTTTTGCAGGAACTCTATCAACAACGCAAGGGAGTTTTTATGCTGGCTTCTACCTTGAAAGGGCTGGTATTACATACGGCCGTGAAGCCAGGGGGCAACACCGCTCCCAGTTATGAATACGGCTGGGGCATACTCGATACTGAAGCGGCGGCAAAGGTCATATTGAACGAGCAGGGGCAACATATTTTAGCCGAAAATGTACTCTCGCAAGGTGATACATATACCCGCAGCTTCGTAGCCTCCGGCACCGAACCACTCGTGGTGACGATCTGCTGGACGGATCCCGAAGCTGTTCCCACAGCCATTAGCAGCCGCAACCTGAATAACCCCAGTCCCAAGCTGGTAAATGATCTTGATGCGGTACTTACCGAAGGATTCAACCGATACCAGCCGTGGGTACTTGACCCCGCCGCTCCCGCAGAGAAAGCTAAAATGGGTACTAATTTTCGGGATAATGTGGAGCAAATATATGTCGCCAAACCCCTGAGAGGTCGTACCTATATTTTGACCGTTTCGCATAAAAATAGCCTGAAAAATGGCCGCCAGCCCTACGCGCTCATCGTGAGCGGGCTGGCACAGCCGGATTGTGCGCTGGCTTCTACGCTCACTCCTGGCTCCGATACTACGCTCTGCGCCGGACAGTCGATCACCCTGTCGGCCAACGCAGGAATTGGCTTTACGTACGAATGGCTGCAAAACGGAAGTACAATCAAAAAAGGCTCCGAGCGGACGCTGGAAGTGAGCAGGCCCGGTCAGTATGCCGTGCGGGTAACCTCCGCTGGCTGCAGTATGCTCAGCAGGTCGGTAGCGGTAAGTAGTTCGAACCTCTTTGCCGACATCGCCCAGAAGGGAAACATTCTGGTATGCGATAATAAGGGTACGGAACTCTCGGCCAATACCGGGATCAATTACAAGTACCAATGGCTGGTGGATGGCAAGGCGATCAGCGGCGCTACGGAAGCCCGATACCAGGCCGTTGCGACGGGTGAGTATCAGGTACGCGTCAGCCAAAATAATTGCGTCGAACAATCTACCGCCACGCGGGTAGATGTCGCGCCCGTCAAAGCGACACTCACTCCGGCGGTTAGCGCCGTGATTTGTAACGATTTACCTGTCCGTCTTGCCGCACCACAGGAAAAGGATTATACCTACGTATGGCTCTACAATAACTCATCAATTCCTGCCGCAACCCGCCCCTGGTACCAGGCCGACAAGCCGGGACGTTACGCTGTAGAGGTGCGGAATGGTGCATGTCGGGTACGTTCCACGGATGTAATAGTTCAGAAGGTAAACGTAAAAGCAGTCATTACACCTCCTGCCTCGACGGTCATAGAAAAGGGCGGCAGCATTGCCCTACAGGCTAACTACGAGATCGGTAATCATTACGTCTGGTACCGTGAAGGCAGTCTGTTGGCTGGCGAAGATGCTCCCCTGCTGAAAGCGACCGAAGGCGGAAGGTATAAGGTTACCGTGAGCAACAGTGGCTGCTTGGCCGAGTCGGCAGTCGTTACGCTTTGGGGCGGCGATTCCGGAGGCGACTCTCCCTATCTGATTACCAGCATCACGACTCCTTCGGATCCTGATCATTTGATAACCCTGTTTCCGAATCCTTCTCAGGAAATGGTGACGGTTACAGTGCCAAGGCAGGGATTATTTTTGCATCCTCGCGCTTTGCTCTTCACGATGAATGGAGAGGCGATTCGCTCGCAACCAATGCTGGTCGAAGGGGATTATTTCAAAACTCAATTTAACCTGCATTATCTGCCCGCTGGTACCTATTTAATAAAGGTAAATTCGGACGATAATATTCTGTCGGAAAAGTTTTTGAAGTACTGAAAAATAAAATGGTCGCCTTCTATAAAAGGCGACCATTTTACTGCATAGAAAATAACAAACTCAGGGAAAAATCCCCATTAATTCGTAACTGAGGGCTATTTTCTTGATGGAAATGTAAAAAGCTGCGGTGCGCAGATCGCCCAGTTCCGGCTTGGCAATAAGAGCATCCCGCATTTCGTGATAGGCCAGAATCATGGTATCTTCCAGACCCGAGCGCACGATGTCTTCCTCGTCGGAACCGTGGGTGATATTGGCCCGGGCGGCCGGGTCGAGTGTCTTGCCTGTGAGTTCCTCCACCGAGCCGATGATGCGATCGAAACTCTTTTCGTCGGCCCGCTTGCCCATGCGACCAAAACGTACATTCTGCAGGTTTTTGAGCCACTCAAAGTACGAGACCGTCACGCCTCCGGCATTGAGGTAGAGATCGGGAATAATTACAATACCCTTTTCGAGCAGAATTTCCTCGGCCCGCATCGTTACGGGGCCATTGGCGGCCTCGGCTACTACTTTGGCTTTTATATCACTGGCGTTTTCGGCGGTGATCTGATTCTCGAGAGCAGCAGGTACCAGAATATCGCAGGCCATCGTAAGCATGGACTTTGAATCCGTGATGTTAGTGGCGCCCGGAAACTGTGTGATGGATTTGGTTAGTTTCCGATGCTTGTCCACGGCATCGATATTCAGTCCATTCTCGTCGTAGATGCCGCCGTCATATTCCGCGATCCCGATAATCTTGGCGCCTTCCTCGGCCAGGAACTTAGCCGAATGGTAGCCCACGTTACCGAAGCCCTGAATAATGACCGTCTTACCGCGAAGCCCGGTACTTAGCCCTAATTTCTTCGTGTCTTCCTCAAACTTAAAGAATTCGCGCAAACCAAAAAAAACGCCCAGGCCAGTTGCTTCGGTACGCCCCCGGATGCCTCCGATGCCCACGGGCTTCCCCGTCACGCAGCCCTGTGCGTTGGTGTCGCCGTGCTTGAATGTCAGGTAGGTGTCGGCGATCCAGCCCATCTCGCGTCCGCCCGTTCCGTAGTCAGGGGCCGGGACATCAGACGCCGGGCCGATCAGGTTCTTCTTGATAAGTTCCGACGCGAAGCGGCGCGTCACCTTTTCCAGCATTTCGTCCGACGAATTGTGCGGATTGATCTTCACGCCGCCTTTGGCTCCACCGAATGGTACATTCACCACGGCGCACTTGAAGGTCATCAGCGTGGCCAGGGCTTTCACCTCATCCTCCGACACCTCCATGCTGTACCGAATACCCCCTTTGGTGGGTAGTTTGTGCATGCTGTGTTGAGCGCGGATGCCCTCGATGTTGTGAATTTCGCCGTCTACCTCTACGGGAAAAGTGACTTTGTAAATACTGTTGCAGTGGCGGATTCGCTCGAGCAAGCCTTTTGACAGGCCCGTGTGTTCGGCAGCTTTGTCGTAATAATGAAGTACTGTATCCAGGAATTTTTTTCCCTGTTCCAAATGGTCTGACATAGTTATTTATGGATTTGAAGTGTAAATTGTCCCAATCGGGAATAGTCTTGCAAAGATTGAAAATCTTCGTGGGATAGTGATGGTTTTTCGGAAGTTTCCGCAGAGAGGGGCAATTGGGAAAATGTTCTCAGCCAGAGTCACATTAAGCAGATGGTCTAGTAATTAGCCCTTTACATTGACCCATAAAGGCAGCTAAAGCAGGAAACTTTCAAACTACAAGAGATACTGAGTTAGGGTACCAAAAAGTATTTTTTCAGTAACCGAAATCCTTCCTACATTTGGGGCTAAAAGCAACTCATTTTCAAGCAAATAGCCTCAACGATGCAAAAGTCAATGCTCATCGGTTTTTTTCTGCTCGCCGGGAATGTGCTTTACGCCCAACGCGACGTTTTCCCGCATACTTACCATAACAACATCAAGGCGGGTGTGACGGCTATCCTGTTCGGTTCGGGCGACCTGACGGGACTTAATTATTACAACGAATACAACCGCAGGCTGAACAAGTACTTTACGCTGGCTCCGTCGGTGCAGTTTGGGTTTGGGTCGAGGACCTCGTACTTCACCGACGGGCCTAGTTCTGACTTCGCCCATGAGATCAGATTCACCAAAGGATCAGCCGCATTGGACCTTAATCTTTACGCCTCACCCTGGCGTTTTGACCGAAGCAAAATAAGAGTGGGCGTCGGGCCGTCAGTTAGTTACATTTCTGATTCCCAGCCCAGCAGCTACGGCGTCTTATTCAAGGGAGGGGGGACCCAACTTCCCGGCCAATACAGACTACATCATCACATCTCTTCGGTACGACCGTTCTCAAAAGTACGTAACTCTGGGCTACTCAGTACTCGTCGAAGGTGAACTGAACATTTCCGACCACTGTTTCTTCGGTGCCCGGGCGGCTTTCCAGGGCTACCAAAGTGGAAAGACTACTTTGATGTTTGGCGTTAATTTCGGGTATCGATTTTAGGCAACATTGTCAGCGTTTTTTTTGCATAAAACAAGTGATTTTCCAACCATTGGCTGTTCAATTTGCTCTTAAAGGGTATCGTTCACATAAACTCAGCACTATGAACCGCTCTCTTGTTATCGTCCTGATCGCCAGCCTGACAATTACTCTGACCTCCTGCCCCGGCCCCTGGGCCGACCGCAACGGAAAGTTCCAGGCTACGCCCATCAATCTGGAAGCTGTGAACTCAGAATTCGACGATTATAACTCAGATCTGGCCCAAAACAAATACGGGCAAGATTACCTCATCTTCTCCTCAAAACGTGAAAGGAAGGACGTATTTAATTTGGTCATTAAGCCGCTCGAACTGGAATATGACGACAAGAAAGACCAGCTTGGCATCAAGGATCGCAGTATCGTTAGCTGGGGTAGCGACGTTACGGAGTTTCACTACCAGAAATTGATGGATAAAGCCAATCAGCATTGTAATGTCCTTGGACCTATTACCTATTCGCTGGGCAGGGATATCATTAATCGTGGCAACTCGCCGGACAACCGGGCCTTGTTGTTATTTGCTGATGATAGCGCGGGAGATCTGCAAATTAAGTTCGTACATAACTTCAATGACGAGAACATATTTGAAGGCCCTTTCGAGGTGAAATGGCTCAATAGTCCGCAAGATGATGCTTATCCTACGTTTAGCCATGACTTTTCACAGCTTTATTTCTGTTCTAACCGGGACGGAAACTTCGATATTTTTGAAGTAAAACTACCCATCCAACCGGAGCAGTTGCTCGAAACGCTTCTTTCTGACGAGCCTCGCACCGTAGTAAAGAACACACAATTGTCTACTTCCTACGATGACAAATGCCCCTATGTGATTGGAGGCTGGTGGAGTCAGGCCATGTATTTTACCTCCAACCGTCCCGGCGGGCAAGGCGGTTTTGACATTCATTACGCATTGTTCGATGGAACAAAATGGAGCAAGCCTATAAATATAGGCGATCATATCAACACCAGGTACGATGAGTATCGACCCATTGTTCCACGGCAGTTTACGAATAATTTCAGCTATCATCTGGGGATTTTCTCCTCCAACCGCCCCGGCGGCATGGGTGGTTTTGATCTATACATGGTAGGCTTTCTGAAAGGGGATGATACGAAATTCTAAATCTGAGGCAAGTCATTCACCACGTCCCAGCACCTCTGAGAAAAATTCTTAACTTGGCTTTCCGGTAAGCTTGAGGCCCACTGCTGAACGTGGGAGTCGCGCTACTTACAAAGGAACTTTTGGTAGAATTAAATTATACACAAGATATTGATCCATACTATGAAAAGTCTGTTCATTGTTTGTGTTATCGCTGCTCTGCTAAGTTGCGAGCACACGGTTGACCCTGAGTCCATTACCCAAATTGAGTATGGATACACTTTTGGATTTACGGGTGCTACCTACAAGCTGATAATTGACCCAAAAAAGGAGATATTCGTGTATGCCAATCGACTTGACAAATGTGAGCGGGCTATTACGATCGCTGAATGGAGCAAGCTGGTAGAAGGTTTCAATTGGAAAGCATTCAAAAAAGTAAAATCCAGTAATGAACCCGTGTGCTGTGACATTGGAGGTGCAGGAGTAAAAGTAACCTTGGGCACGCAATCACATGAAGTGTACTGGTCGTATTATCCCTCGAAAGGTAGTAAAGGCGTTCAGGAAGATTTTATAAAAAAGTTAAGCGAAAGATTGACTAACCTCATGAAAATTTGTCCTTAAAAAGGAAGTCTTTCTCCATTGCAGCATCGGTTATTTCATTGGTGAGCCGGACAATCCTACTAAATTCAAGTTTGCCTATTTTCGCAAATCGATACGCTTCTTTTCAAAAATCGTAATTAATGAAGTACCCTGGCCTAATATTTATTTGCCTAGCCTTCTTTCTGACTGAGACCACCCTGGCCCAGCTAGCCACCGAGTCCATTCGCCTTAATCAGATCGGTTATTACCCCAATGCTCCCAAAACTGCCGCTGTTTACGGTGCCGGCAAGGGTAGTTTTATGTTGAAAACGTCGGAAGGTAACCAGACCGTTTATCAGGGGCAGCTCGGCGAAAGCCGTACTTCACCTTTTTCGGCTAAAAGTACCCGCATCGCCGATTTTTCGGAGTTTACCAAGCCGGGGCGCTATGTACTGGAAGTACCTGAAGTTGGAGTTTCTTATCCCTTTGAAATAAAAAAACAAGTCCACGACGCGGCTTCGCGGGCGGCCGTCAAAGGCTATTACTTTCAGCGGATGTCCACGCCGTTGCCGGAAAAGTACGCCGGGAAATGGGCGCGTCCCGCTGGCCATCCCGACACGACGGTGCAGATCCACGCCTCAGCCGCAAGCCCTCGCCGGGCGGCAGGTACTTTGCTGGCCAGTCCGGGTGGCTGGTACGATGCGGGGGATTATAATAAGTACATTGTCAACTCGGGAATTTCGGTGGGGACGATGCTGACGGCCTACGAGGATTTTCCGGCTTACTACGATACGCTGAGCCTGAACATACCCGAAAGCGGTAATGCCTTGCCCGACTTGCTGGACGAAGTGCTGTACAACCTGCGCTGGATGCTCACCATGCAAGACCCCAACGACGGCGGCGTCTATCACAAACTCACCAATCCTGCTTTTGATGGGATGAGTGTGATGCCGCACGAAGCGACTAAGCCGCGTTACGTGGTGCAGAAAAGTACTGCCGCCGCGCTTGACTTCGCGGCGGTGATGGCGCAGGCTTGCCGGATTTTTGAAAACTACAAAAAGCCGTTGCCCGGTCTGGCGGATTCCTGTCTCATTGCCGCGCAGCGTGCCTGGGGCTGGGCCAAGGTACATCCGGGCGTGATTTATGACCAGGAAGCGCTCAACGCTGCCTTTGATCCCGACATCAAGACGGGTACTTACGGCGATAAAAACGTGCAGGATGAGTTCATCTGGGCGGCTTGTGAGCTATACATCACCACCAAAAGTGAAGCGTACTATACGGCGGTCGATCTTTTTCCCGACGAACGAATGCCGTTGCCTTCCTGGCCGCAGGTGCGGCTGATGGGCTACTACTCCTTGCTTCGCCACGCTGACCGGCTTACGGATATTGCTCAAAAAGACGTAACTGCTCTGCGTGGGAGGATGATCGCGATGGCCGACGGCCTGATCGAGGGCACGGAAAAGCATTATCTCAATACCGTGATGGGCCACACCAAATCCGATTATATCTGGGGAAGTAGTGCCGTCGCCGCCAATCAGGGCATGGCCATCATGCAGGCTTATCTTTTGACTCAGGACAAAAAGTACCTGAATGCCGCCCTCACCAATCTTGACTATTTGCTGGGTCGCAATGGGACGGGTTATTGTTTTCTGACGGGCTTCGGTAGCAAGCAGGTCATGCATCCGCATCATCGCCCTTCCGTCGCCGACGGCATAGTAGAACCCATACCAGGGCTGCTCTCGGGCGGACCCAATCCCGGCAAGCAGGACAAATGCTCTACTTATATCTCGGATTTGCCCGACGAAGCTTTTACGGATGACGACTGCTCTTATGCTTCCAACGAAATCTGCATTAACTGGAACGCGCCGCTGGTGTATTTACTGGGAGCGGTGGAAGCTTCAGTGGGTGCTAACACTCGCTCAAACTAATCGGAATCCGCAGCGCCAGGCCACCTTCGGAGGTTTCCTTGAAGCGGTTATTCATGTTCAGGGCGGTTTCCCACATCGTGGAAACTACGTCGTCGAGTGAGACTTTGGCATGATCGGGGTCGCTGCGCAGAGCGAGTTGCGAGGCGGTGATGGCCTTGATAGCCCCCATCGTGTTTCGCTCGATGCAGGGAATCTGCACCAGCCCACCCACGGGGTCGCAGGTCATGCCGAGGTGATGTTCCATCGCAATTTCGGCGGCCATCAGACACTGCGCCGCCGTACCCCCCGAGACTTCCGTCAGGCCCGCTGCCGCCATGGCGGCCGATACGCCGATTTCGGCCTGGCAGCCACCCATCGCCGCCGAAAGCGTCGCGCCTTTCTTGAAGATACTGCCAATCTCGCCCGCCGTGAGCAAAAAGCGAAAGACATCCTCGTCGGTGCCGTTGCAGAAAGCCAGAAAGTACTGAATTACCGCCGGAATAACGCCCGCCGAGCCGTTGGTGGGCGCGGTAACTACCCGGCTGAACGAGGCGTTTTGCTCATTGACCGCCAGCGCGAAGCAACTCACCCAGTCCAGTGTGTAGTTGAAACTGTTACCACCCGCCCGGACGAGTTCCAGCCATTCGGCGTAGTCGGTGTATTCATTTTCCGGAAGTAGTTTGTGGTGCAGCGCTGCCGCCCGGCGCTTCACGTTCAGGCCGCCGGGCAGGTGACCGCTCGTGCGGCAGCCCGCAAAGATACTTTCCTGCATGACCGACCAGATAGTCATCAGTTCGGCACGAACGGCGGCTTCGTCGCGCCAGACTTTTTCGTTTTCCAGCACTACTTCCCAAATAGAACGGTCGGTCGTGTGGCACCAGCGCAGTAAGTCGGCGGCGGTGTCGATGGGGTAGGGTAGTTGGGCTACTTTCTGGTTGGTATTCTCCGCAATATCTTCCTGAGTCACAAAGCCACCGCCGATGGAAAAGTACGTTTCTCGCACCTCGTCCGGCGCGCCTCCGTTGGCCACGAAAGTCAAACCATTGGGATGGAATGGCAGCGCTTCGTCGCGGTGAAAGATGATATTGTTTTTTGGATTGAATGCAATATTCCGGCCGTCGGGCAAAGTAATGGTTTGGTTGGCGGCTATATCCGCCAGAATGAGGTCGATATTGGCCGTTACGATCGTGATGGGGTCAAAGCCGGCAAGCCCCAGAATCACGGCCAGGTCGGTGCCGTGGCCTTTCCCCGTTTTGGCCAGCGAACCATACAGATGCACTTCCAGAGTACGCACATTTTGCCAGCCCAGTGCTTTTTCAAGGGTAGCCAGAAATAGCTGCGCTGCCCGCCACGGCCCGAGCGTATGCGAACTCGACGGACCGATGCCGATCTTGAAAATGTCGAAAACCGATATGCGTTCTTCTTTCATACTCAAAGGTAACGGGAATTGATGGGGCAAGCATCTTTTGGCCATCAAGCTTTATGGAACGAGCGCAAAAAGCTACCTTGCAACTTTCATAAAACGCCCCCAAACCATCTTTTTATTTTCAGAAAAAATGAAAAAAGCAATTTGCTACACGCTCTTTCTTGGCCTGGTTGTCTTATCGGCTTGTTCGCGTACCAACTCTACAGGTACCACCGCCGCCGAAAAACGCGCGGGTTATCAGGTACTTTTCGACGGTACCGATCTCGATCAATGGGTTGGTAACAAGACGGACTACTACATCGAGGGCCGCGACCTGGTCATCGACCCGAAGCGCGGCGGCAAGGGAAACCTTTACACCAAAGACGAATACAGCGACTTTATCTATCGTTTTGAGTTTCAACTCACGCCGGGAGCCAATAACGGTCTGGGTATCCGCACCCCGCTCGAAGGCGACGCGGCCTACGTCGGTACCGAGATTCAGATTCTGGACAACGACGCAGAAAAATACAAGGACCTGAAAGAGTACCAGTATCACGGCTCGGCATACGGAATTATTCCGGCCAAACGAGGGTACCTGAAACTAGTAGGTGAGTGGAATACCGAGGAGGTTTACGTGAAAGGTTCCAAAATAAAGGTTACGCTCAATGGTACCGTAATTCTGGACGGTGATTTGGCCGAAGCCAGCAAGAACGGTACTGCCGACCATAGAGACCATCCCGGTCTCAAACGGACTTCGGGCCACATCGGCTTTCTTGGGCACGGCGACGTGCTGCGATTTCGGAATATCCGCGTGCTGGATTTAACGAAGTGAGAAGACATTAATATTTTGGAGTATCAGAGAATAGTTAACCAAATACAAATTCGTGAAAAAGATAGAATTGGTAGTTTTTGACATGGCAGGTACTACGGTCAATGAGGACAACGTGGTATATAAAACGCTCCAAAGAGCAATCAACGAAGCGGGCTACGAAACTACCCTAGACTTTGTGCTGGCGCATGGCGCGGGAAAAGAAAAGCATCAGGCGATCAAAGATATCATCGCCGAAATGCAGCCCGCTGAGGAAATTAAAACTACGTCGGACGAAATTTTCGAACGATTCAAATCCTATTTGTCTGAGGCATACGACAACCTCCATGTGGTGCCTTGCGAGGGCGTGGAGGAACTACTGGCTTTTTTGAAAGAAAAGGGCATAAAAATAGCCTTGAACACGGGATACAACGCAATGGTTGCCACCGGCCTATTGGAAAAAATGGGATGGGAGAAAGGCGCTCAGTATGACACCCTGGTCACGGCATCCGATGTGTCGGACGGAAGGCCTGCTCCCGATATGATTCTGAAAGCTATGAGCGACGTCGGGGTTACTGACGCAGACAAAGTACTTAAAGCGGGAGATTCCACTATAGATATTGAGGAAGGCAAAAATGCTTTTTGCGGCTTGACCGTCGGCGTAACTACCGGCGCGCATACGAGAGATCAACTTGAATCGGCGCAGCCGGACTATGTCGTGGATTCTTTGCTGGAGTTGAAAGATATTTTGGGTTGAAAAAGCCGGGTGCTTTTTGCAATTACTTCTAACGCCTGAGTCGGTCAGAATATATCGTAGAGTTATTTTTCTGCGATTCGTGACATCCCGCCGCTTCCAACTGCGGGACCACTGACGTGCCGGTCCTAAGCCCCTCGAAACGAAACCAACCGATGGCTGCTGTTTTTTAATGGTGAGTTCTATTGCTAATTGGTAATAAATAGTTCTTTGTCAGGAGATATTTATTGTTTTTCGATAAATACTTTTTACTTTTGGCCTCGAACAAACCAATTAGCTAAAATGAAAACAGAACAAATCTTACACATCATGCGCGTCGGTGCGTGGATCGTGTACATTGGGGCCATCAGCCGGTCCGTTGCGCTGGCAGCCTTCTTTGTGCTGAGCAATCTTTCCGGCGGGAGCGAATTTTATTCCAATCACCTTTGGCCAGCCCTGGCTATATTCTCTTTGCTTTTGACGATCACAATTCTCTACGTACAGATTTGGGAAAAAGTCAAGGATATCCTGACCGAGATTAATCTGAGAAATCCTTTCAGCATGAAAACAGCCCAACAATTAACCAGTGTGGGATACCTGCTATTTTCCGTATGGATCGTTAGCTTCATAGGCAAAAACTACATGCATTATCTGAATAAGCGAATGTCCGGTGCTACTGAGTTTGTCCAAAGCTTTGACATGGCAAGTTTCGACATAGACATCGTGTATCTTCTCAATGCGGGTATTATCTACATCATCGCGCAGATATTCAGGCGCGGAGTCGAGTTGCAACAGGAAAACGAATTAACCATTTAGTCATGCCCATCGTTGTAAATGTAGATGTCATGATGGCGCGGCGCAAAATGTCGCTGACCGAACTCGCCGAGAAAGTGGATATTACCATGGCCAACCTATCTGTTTTGAAAACCGGAAAGGCTAAGGCCATTCGATTTTCTACCCTCGAGGCTGTCTGTCAGGCGCTGGATTGCCAGCCGGGCGATCTTCTGGAATACGTATCGGATACCGTCGATACGGATGTCTGAGAGGGCTTTATTTTAGTGAAAGATTAATAGAAACAGCAAAGTGAGCCGCCGGGGAGAGGTACTTTGTGGCTTTAAACTATGGCGGTGAGCCGCTTTCCCCACTCCAAACTATGAACTACCGAAAACTAGGAAAAACAAACTTCAATGTATCAGAAATAGCCCTCGGCACCTGGCAGGTCGGGGGGAAGTGGGGAGCTGACTTCGACCACAAACTAGCCGAAAGCATCCTGCATGAAGCCGTGGACGGCGGCGTCAACTTCATCGACACTGCCGATGTGTATGGCGGCGGTGAGAGCGAAAAAGCGGTGGGTAAATTTGTGAAGAGTCGCTCGGAGCGTATCTACGTGGCCACCAAGTGCGGGCGGCAACTCAACCCGCACAACAACGAAGCATACCAGCCCAAGGTACTTCGGCAGTTCGTGGAGGATAGCCTGACCAACATGGGCCTGGAAACGCTGGATCTCGTGCAATTGCATTGCCCGCCCACGGAGGTGTACTACCGTCCCGAAATATTCGGGCTTTTCGACCGTCTGAAGGAGGAAGGTAAAGTACAGAACCTGGGTATCAGCGTGGAGAAAATAGAGGAAGCACTGAAAGGCATCGAGTTCGAAAATGTAACTACGGTGCAGATCATTTTCAATATGTTCCGGCAGCGCCCTTCGGAATTATTCTTCGAACAAACCCGGAAAAAAGATGTCGGCGTGATTGTGCGTGTACCGCTGGCGAGTGGCTTGCTGACCGGGAAATTTTCCAAGGAATCTACCTTTACCAAAGGCGATCACCGGAACTTCAATCGCCAAGGTGAGAAATTTGACAAAGGCGAAACGTTTTCCGGCGTAGATTACGAAACGGGCCTGACTGCGGTCGAAGAACTGAAAGCTGCCTTTCCCGGTTATGAAAACCTGGCTCCCGTGGCCCTGCGCTGGGTGCTGATGTTTGACGAGGTAAGTACTGTCATCCCCGGCGCGTCGCGGCCCGCGCAGGTGCAGTCGAACCTGCAAGCCGCCGAGCTACCCGCGCTTACCTCCGAGCAGTTAAAAGCGGTGAATGACGTGTACGCCAAATATATCAAGCCTTCGGTGCATCAGCTTTGGTAAAAAACTTTTCCAAAAAAGAAACCAAATGAAACTAGCCAAATTAATCACGCCTACGATCGCAATCGCCGCCTTCCTGCTCACCGCGGCTTTTCGGTATGAGTCGCCGCTCGTTCAAACCCAAAGTGCAAAACTGGAAACCAAGCTGGACACGGTGAGAAAAGGCATCGATCCGGCTACGGGCTTTGTCATAGCCGATGGAATCGAACTTATGCGGGCGCATTGTACGGGTTGTCATTCCAGCAAGCTCGTGACGCAGTACCGCGCCAGCCGCGAAGGCTGGCTCGAGAAGATCCGCTGGATGCAGCGTACCCAAAATCTCTGGGACTTGGGCGAAGCTGAACCCAAAATTCTGGACTACCTCGCCAAACATTATGCTCCTGCCGATCAATACGAACGCCGACAGCCACTGAAAGACGTGGAATGGTATAAGTTGGAGAAAGGGAAGTAAGAGTTTAAAGTTTATGAGTTAAAAGTCTATGAGTTTTGCGATGCTGATGTGTTTCCGCAATTCTCAAACTTTCTACTCATAAACTTTGAACTTTACACACTTGTACCTCTATCACAGCAACTCATAAATCCCCGCCACGCCCTGTCCGCCGCCAACGCAGGCGGTTACCATGCCGTACTTTTGTTCGCGACGGCGCATTTCGTTGAAAAGCTGCACCGATAGGCGGGCGCCCGTTGAGCCAAGGGCATGACCGAGCGCAATAGCCCCGCCATTGGGATTGACAATTTCAGGATTCATGTCCAGCGTACGCATCACCGCCAGCGACTGCGCAGCGAAGGCTTCGTTGAGTTCGATTTGCTCAATATCGGACAGTTGCAGTCCCGCTTGCTTCAACGCTTTGGGTACTGCTGCCACCGGACCGATTCCCATGATGCGCGGATCGACGCCCGCCGTGGAATAAGCCATCATGCGGGCGATGGGTTTTAAGCCCAATGTATTCACCATTTTCTCCGACATCACGATCACGAAGGCCGCACCATCGGACGTCTGGGATGAGTTGCCCGCCGTGACGCTGCCACCCGCCGCAAAAACCGGGCGTAACCGCGCTAGAGCTTCGGGCGAAGTGTCAGGGCGAGGGCCTTCGTCCTTATCCACAGTATATTCCCGCGTTTTCTTCTTACCGGCCTCCGCGTCGAAGTAGGTTTCCTTCACGCTGATAGGTACAATTTCATCGGCAAAGCGATTCGCCGCCTGCGCCGCCAGCGCTTTCTGGTGCGATTGGTAGGCAAACATATCCTGGTCCTCACGGCTGATCTTGTAATCCTGCGCTACCTGCTCAGCGGTGAGGCCCATGCTGAGGTAGTAGTTGGGGTTGGTATGGGCAATTTCGTAGTTCAAAGCCGTTTTCCAGCCCATCGTGGGTACCATCGACATCGACTCGGTGCCACCCGCAATAATGCACTGCGCCATCCCGGCATTTATTTTTCCGGCAGCCAGCGCGATAGCCTCCACGCCCGAGCCACAGTAGCGGTTGATGACCATACCCGACACGCTCTCGGGCAGCGAAAGCAGCGATACAAAGCGGCCCATCTGCATGCCCTGCTCGGCTTCCGGTACGGCGTTGCCCACAATTACGTCGTCCACCCGTGCGGGGTCGAGCTGCGGGATTTGGGCCATAGTATGTTTGATAACATCGGCGCCAAGGTTGTCTGGACGGGTAAAACGGAATACTCCCTTGGGGGCTTTGCCGACGGCACTACGGTACCCGGCCACGATATATGCGTTCATAGTGAGTTTAATGTTTATGAGTTTAATTTTTGCCGAAAGCTAATTGCTGGCGACCGGCAGCCAAATAGTATGCAGGCATACCATTTGTAAAAGTAAGAATTTTACACAAAACAAAAAACCGCCGTCCGATGGTTCGGAGCGGCGGTTTTGGATTGGTATTAAGCTTGTAGTACTATTAGTACTGTCCTTGCGGATTAGGCCCGGTCGCGTTCTGATGAATCCGCAAAGGGGTCTTTGGCATGACGATCCACAGGATAATATAGATGAGAATGATGTGCGTGGGTACCGGAATAAAAATAGCCAGTACAAAAAGGACACGCATCAGGACAATATCGATACCAAAGTAATCGGCCAATCCGGCGGCAACGCCGCCAATGACCCGCTGGTTCATGTTGCGAAATAATCTGTTATTTGAGTTCATGGCTAGTGCTTGTTTTAAATTTGAATAAAACAAAGGTACTAGGTTATGCCAAGTACTCAAATCAGCTTTTTATGAACGGATTCCTGACTACAAGAATGGCCCTTGAATGGGACTAATCCCGACCAGGGGCCATTTAGAAGAAACTCTTGAAAAGGTTTTACTTATTTCAAAGTCGCTACGGCTTTCTTGATACGCCCCACGGCCTCTTCCAGAGCTTCGTCGGCAGCGGCAGTTGAGATTCTGATGCAATCTGGCGCACCAAAGCCCGACCCAGCCACCGTCGAAACGTAGGAATTGTTGAGCAACCACTGCGAGAAATCGTCTGAGTCATTGATCGTATTCTCTCCGTCGGATTTGCCAAAATAATAGCTCACATCGGGGAAAGCATAGAAAGCGCCTTGTGGTACATTGACCTTAAAGCCGGGAATATCTTTCAATAACTTCACTACCAGGTCGCGGCGACGTTCGTAAGCCTGGGCCATTTCCATGGTCGGTTCGAGTGTACCGTTGAAAGCAGCCACGGCGGCTTTTTGCGCAATGGAACAAGTACCGGACGTGACCTGTCCCTGCAATTTTTCGACGCCCTGGGCAATCCACTTGGCCGCACCAATGAAGCCGATTCGCCAGCCCGTCATGGCAAAGCCTTTGGCCACACCATTAACGGTAATCACGCGGTCCTTCAAAGCCGGAAGGGAACCCATGCTGAAATTACCATTGCCCGTGAAGTTGATGTATTCGTAAATTTCGTCGGCTACTACGAATACGTTCTCATGTTTTTCCAGTACATCACCCAAAGCCCGTAGTTCGGCTTCGGAATACACGGCACCCGTTGGATTATTGGGCGAAGCGTACATAACCACCTTCGTACGAGGCGTGATGGCCGCTTCCAGTTGTTCAGGCGTTACTTTGAAATCATTCTCGAAAGCACCATCCACGATCACGGCTTTGCCTTCGGCCAGCTTCACCATTTCGGAATAGCTCACCCAGTAGGGCGCAAAAATAATGACCTCATCGCCGGGGTTTACCAATACCTGAATGGCATTGGCCAGCGAATGCTTGGCTCCCGTAGATACCACGATATTTTCAGGTTTCCAGTCGATGTTGTTATCGCGCCGCAGTTTGTCGGCAATGGCCTGGCGCAGGTCAGGGTAGCCCGCTACGGGCGAGTAGCCGTGGAAGCCATCGTCAATGGCCTGTTTGGCGGCTTCGCAAATGTGAACGGGAGTTTTAAAGTCGGGTTCACCTACACTCAGACTAATAACTTTATGGCCCTGGGCGGCTAATTCACGGGCTTTTTTGGTCATTGCCAGCGTCGAGGATTCTTCGAGGGCGGTGATGCGGTCGGCCAACAACTGCGTTTGCTCGGCTACTGCGGACATGGTAAAAGGAAGTTTGGTAAATGGAATAGGTAGCTACAAATTGCCCGCAAAGGTAAGGGTTAGCTATGAGTTATGAGGTATTAATTATAAGATTTTCATGCTACCGCCAACAACTCGCCGTAGTCGTGCTAGCCAATCAATACTACTTACAACTAGTAGTCGTTGCTAAATTTCTTCGATGATCGACTCTCCGGCTGATCCGTCTCCCGAAGTCCAGCGCCAAGTTTCGTGCAGACGGATGCGGCCGTCGGGCAGAATTTCGGGCATTGATCGGCAAATACCCGTCATCAGCTCGCCCGCTTCGTTGACCTGGTGATACCGCATATCGATACTTCCGTTCTCATCTACCAAACCGATCAGGTGACCGCTTTTTATTTTTCCACCGGAGTAGCGTGAAGTCAGAATATTGCCTTGCTGTTGGTAGTGGAAAATAGTTTCCGATGAGGTCTCGCCATTGTCGGTATTCCGGATGGGACGAAATTTTTTGTCGTGGTAGTTGATCATGAGTCTGTTGCTTGCCGCGATAACTTCCCGAAAGTTTTTTGAACTTTCGGGAAGTTTGCAGTAACCTTACCGCATTCCCGGCTTCGGCAGTACCGGAAGCCCTTCGTTCCCATCCTCGCTGACGGCCTGCACGGCAAAGAAGTAGTTGTCCTTGGAGTAGGGTAGTTCCGCGCCCAGTTTATCGGTAAAGAACTTTTTCTGCCAAAACGGCCAGTGCGTTTCCCGCATCAGAATGTAGTACCCCTTCACCTTGCCCGTTTTGGGAGCTTGCCAGTACAGTTTGGTGGTATTGGTCAGACTACGAACGTCCATTGTCACATTCTGGGGTTGGGTGGGCGACTTGGCCAGATTGGCGAGGTTGGCCAGATTCATCGCCGTGTTTTTACGCAGATACTCGAAATCCATGTACTCTACCTTATCGCCGTAATCTACGCCATCTTCAACGCGCAGATCCTGATGCTGGTGCTGAAAGTTTTCGTTCATTTCGGTGATGCGGACGGCACCAAAGCCCCGGTTGACGAAAGGCGTGTGGTCGCCCCCACGCAGGTATCGGTCGTTGCGATAAATCATCCTGACTTCCAGGTGATCCACGTAGCGTTCGCCGACTTCCTTCACATAGCGGGCCAAAGTGCGGGCCTTGCCGTCGTTTTCCAGGCCGTATTGCCGCAGCGAAGCCGCGCTTTTATCGGTTTCAAAGCCAGGCAATCCCTCGCTGAATACCCGCACGATGGTATTGTTGATGAGCTTGGTATCGTGGCTGTTGTTGGAGCCCATAATATCGTTGTTCAGCAGTGCTTCCAGGTTCCATTTCTCATCCACGGCCCGTTGCGCCAGGTGGTCAGCACCGAGCAAGCCCTGTTCCTCACCCGCTACAGTCACGAAAATAATGGTAGCCGGAAAGCTTTGCTTGCTCATAATTCTCGCCAGCTCGATCACCGCCGCTGTGCCGGAGCCGTCGTCGTTGGCGCCGGGCGCATCCGAAGTACTGTTCATCACGTTGCTTACGCGACTATCCATGTGGCCGCTAACCAGAAAAATCCTATCATCCGCCGGATCGGTCCCTTTCAGCGTGGCCATTACGTTACCCATTTCCACAACTTTATCCACGCGACGACCGTCGGGCTGTAATGTCCAGGTATCGATGGTGGCGGTCAGTCCCCCGCCGGATTGTTTGCCGAATTCCTGAAACTTACTCAGAATCCATTCCCGGGCGGGGACAATACCGCGCCTACCCTGCGTGCCACTCAGCGTTTGCCGGGTGCCAAAGCTGACGAGTTTCTCGACGTGGGACTTCAGGCTGTCGGCAGAAACTTGCTCTACAAGCTGCGTAATGACGGGGTCGCGGTGAATGGTAGTCTGGGCCTGAGACGAGGAAGAAAGTACTTCGACTACACTCAGTAGGAGAAAGAGAAGGAAATATTTCGTCATGTAAATTGCTCTGGTAATTTGGTTTGAAAGAGCAATATAAAGGAAAAGGTTGGGAAGAAGTAATGGGTGCCAGCCAGCTTATAGATAAGTAGCAGACTGGCACCCCAGGTAGCCGGAAGGTTTTTCGATATTCTCTTCGGCTTGTTGGCTAAGGCGAAATTCCCGGCGATTAACTTTTGGCCTTCAAAATATTCTCCTGATCCCCAAATTCGGGATGCTCATAGATGACCACGCCGTGGTATTCCTGTTCTCTGGGTACAGCGTGAGGGTTGTAGCGGTGGAAGGGCAGGGCTTTCTTTGTAGAATAATGGCAGACGTACGATTTACGGGTGCTGTCAGGGTTCGTGATAATACCACCCCCGTGGGCTAAAGCCGAATGCCAAATCAGCACATCGCCGCGGTTGATGAGTAAAGTTTCCTTTTCAAAGCCGTGAGCCGGACAGTTTTTGTCAAGGTAGTCGGCAAATTCCAGCGGGGTACGTGAAGAGCGCTGATTAGCCAGGATACCATTGCCAAAATTGAACTTAGGTAGTTTGTGCGAGCCGACGTAATAGTACAGTGGTCCTGAATCGGCCGTGATATCTTCCAGCGGAATCCAGGCGGCCGCCAGGTGGCTGGGGATTTTGGCCGTTACCCAGGGGAAATCCTGGTGTGTGGGCTGCTGACTGCCAAACATGAAGGTCAGACTCTGCATCACGACTACCTGTTGCTGGAAAATCGCTTCCAGAAAATTGACGATAGCCGGATGAGTCATCAGGTCTTTTCCGGTTTCCGAAAGGTGATGAAAGTCGTTGAGCTTGACGTATTTGCCTTTTAGGTCTTCTTTGGGAAAATCTTTAATCAGCCGCTCCTGAATTGGCTCGAATTTCGGAAGATCGATGCGCGTCATAAGCTTGTACTTTTCGGGATGCTCGATTAGTTCTTCTACGTCTTCCCAGTAGGTATCGATCAATTCCTGCGGAATCACTTTTTCCAGAATCACGTAGCCATTTTTCTGCCAAAACCTTAGTTTTTCTTCCAGATCGAAAGTTAGGGGGAAGCGGGGCTTGAAATTTTTGACGAAAGCCGTAATGTCGGCATCGCTGTGGTCAATCCATGGCAGAGTCGCGGCGTCGAAGTCAGTAGTTGGTAACATCTGCTCCTTGACCGTCAGTGCTTTATTTTTCAATTTGGATAAGAGTCCCATTCAGGTAGTGGAAAATAAAAGTTAACAATGGACAAACTTAAATTTATAATTTCTGGCAAAATATGAAAGATTTTTCAGGTTTTTGCCTTTATTATCCAAAGTTATCGAACGGTAAAAAAGCTGGATACATCAGTTTTTACGCGAAACTCAAAAACTATCAATTTGTAACGTCAATGTCCCGAAATATGCAGGTGATTCTACTTGAAAAATTAAATCCCATCACTCGTCCCAAAGCGTTTTCCGCTACGGTAGCCCGGCTGACTTTTTTACTTTGGGTAGCAGCCGTTGCGGCTCCTATTGGTGACGCTTCTGCCCAGAACGCGCAGCCGCCTAATTTCATTATTATCTTCACCGATGATCAGGGTTATGGTGACTTGGGGTGCTTTGGGCATCCGACGATCAAGACCCCCAATCTGGACCGGATGGCCGCTGAGGGGCAGAAATGGACCAGTTTTTACGTGGCAGCCAATGTCTGCACGCCCTCCCGTGCCGCCCTGATGACGGGTCGGCTACCCATCCGCAGCGGTATGTACAGCGATAAACGTCGGGTACTTTTCCCTGATTCGGACGGGGGGCTGCCCCAAAGCGAAATCACGATTGCCCGGCATTTGAAGCAAAAGGGCTACCGCACAGCGGCCATCGGCAAGTGGCATCTGGGGCATTTGCCCGCCTACCTGCCCACCAGCCACGGTTTCGACAGCTACCTTGGCATCCCGTACAGCAACGATATGGACAAGGTCAATGATGTAGATCGCAAGACTGCTTTCTGGGAATCAAAAACGGAGTACTTTCGGGTGCCCCTCTTGCGCGATACTACCGAAATTCAGCGCCCCGCTGACCAGAATACCATTGTGAAGCGCTACACTGAAGAAGCGATCAAAGTCATCAAGCAAAATAAAAAGTCCCCTTTCTTCCTCTACATGGCTCACTCGCTACCGCACGTGCCGCTGTTTGCTTCCAAGGATTTTCGAGGTACCAGTGAGCGGGGTTTGTACGGCGATGTAATCGAAGAAATCGATTGGAGCGTAGGGCAGATTCTGGCTACTTTGAAAAAAGAGGGTCTGGATAAAAATACCTACGTCGTCTTCACGTCGGATAATGGTCCCTGGGTCGTGTTCAATGAGCATGGCGGCTCGGCGGGATTACTGTTCGGCAGCAAAGGTACCAGTTACGAAGGCGGTGTGCGGGTGCCGACCATTTTTTGGGGGCCCGGTCGCGTGAAGCCGGGGTTAGTTCCGGGGATGGGAAGTACCCTTGACTTATTACCGACTTTTGGAAAACTGGCTGGCGTGCCGCTGCCTACCGACCGTACCTATGATGGCTATGACCTGTCGGAGGTGTTGCATAAAGGCGCGGCCAGCCCGCGCGACGAGATGTACTATTACCACGGCAGCCGCCTGTTCGCTGTCCGAAAAGGGGCTTATAAACTTTTGTACTACAAGAATAATCCGTTGGGCTACCCCGAAAAACTCGAGAAGTTGGAAAAGTACCAGCTGTTCAATCTCCTGCACGATCCATCGGAAAAATATGACATCGCCGACGAGCACCCCGAGGTCATCCGCGACATCGAGGCGATGGTCGCCCGGCACCGTGAGAAAGCATCACCCGCCGCCTCGCATCTGGAAAAACGTATCGGAGAATAGAGGAGGGGTAGTTCTGACGAGGTAGTTTTTATTCCACCGCTGCTACTGCCGCCCGCACTAGTCCTGGCCCAAGCAGCAGCCAATCCGGCACCAGTCGCCGACCGTCCAGTTTGTTTACTTTCTCAACTTTCAGCTCCATCAGGTAGGCTGGGATTTGGTGCTCGGCCCACAGAGCCTGATTGACGGTCATGCGGCCAGGCTGGCCCAGCGTGGTGGATTCGGGCATGGCTCGTAAACCTTCGCCAGATTCGAAGGAGGTACTTTCGACCATGCTTTGCCAGAACTTTCGTCCGGCTGCTACGTCCGGCCCCTGTACGTAATCGGCGGCTTCGGTATTATGCAAGGTCAGGAAAAAGTCGATGCGATTGCCCCGCTTCAGCCAATCCACGATCGCCTGTTTCTCAGTCTGGATTTCTGGCATCTCGGCGGGCTGCACTAGGTCCCAATTGCGGTTGAGGTCGTGGCCAAACTGGTTGAACCGGACACCGCCACGGGCCACCCCGTCGGGATCGGCCATCGGAATGAGTTGGAAAACTACCTTATCAAGCATTTTCTTGCCTTCATCGCTTTCCAGCAAATGTTTGATCACACCTTCCATGACCCACGAGGTACCCGCCTCCCACGCATGTTGCCGGGCCATGAGCCACACCACTTTTTTCTTTGCGGTCGGAATCTGGGCATTTGTGATCGTAAGTAGCGGAATGGGACGGCCTTTGGGCGTTTGGCCGATGCTGCGAGTGGCTAGATTGGGGTTAGAATGATACGATTGGAGTAGTTTACTCAAATGGGTAATTGTATAAGGTGGTTGGTGGGCTACCCAGAGCACATCCTTTTCGGGTTTGATTCGTAAGGTCAATTCTATTTTGTCCTCGTTCCAGCTTACTTCCTCGTCGGTCAGATGCCGCCAGGTGACGTTGTCGTAGCTTGTGACGGGGCGGGTCTGGGCAGTGATGGCGTGGCTACCCGGCTTATAGTTATACTCGCCGACCAGATCGGTGAGGTCGATGGTCAGGATTTTACCTTTGGCATTTTCTACTTTGAAGTAGTACCAACTAGCCTGGCGGTTGCGGTTTTGGGAATCAGATTCTCCGGCCACGGCGCAGCGGTAGTGCGTAGGGCTGACTTGCTTTAAAGTACCTAATCTTCCGCCTTCAAAGTCGGTTTGTATTTTGATCTGGGCGGTGAGGAAGTTAGGAGCAAGGAAAATAAAGAGTAACAGGGTATTTTTGGGCATGATCGTTTCAAGACGTGGCATGAACTACTTTTTCTCATGCGAAAAGCTCTCAACTACCCTTATTTTACTTATTATCAACGTACTTACGGCATAAAAACCTTACCCCAGCAATCTCTCCCGCACCGCCTCCGCTTTCAACAGTTCTTTGTCGATTGGTACTACACCAACCTGCTCGCAGACCAGACCTCCGCCGAGGTTAGACAACCCGGCGATGGTACGGGGCGGCAGACCAATGGCCACGCAACAGGCCGCAATGCTAATAACCGTATCGCCCGCGCCGGACACGTCGGCGATCTGCCGAATGTGGGCGGGGAGGTGGTGGGTCTCGTCCTGGTAATCGATATAAACACCGTGTTCCGACAGAGTAATCAAAGCACCCGCCGCGTCGAGGGTTTCGGTGAGCTGCTGCACAATCGATCGCAAAGCAGCGTCATCCTTTACGTCAAAATCTACCTTCAATCCTTCGCGTAGTTCTTTGAGATTGGGCTTGAAAAGCGTCGTATTCCGGTAAGCCAGGAAGTTACGTTTCTTCGGATCGACGACCGTCGGTACTTGGCACTCATTGGCAAAGTCGGTGATTTCGGCGATAGCTTCTGGACTAAGTACCCCTTTGTCGTAGTCTTCAAAGATAACTACCTGACAGCCAAGAATGAGTTCTTTGGCTTTGAAAACCAATTGCTTGCGTTCATGATCAGATATAGCTTCATCGGTTTCGGTGTCGATCCTGACGACTTGTTGCGAACCGGCAATGATGCGTTCCTTGATGGTTGTGATGCGGCGATCGCTGCGGATCAATCCTTCGCAGCTCAGGTTACGCTCGATCAGTTGGTGCTGCAGAATATCGCCGGGACCGTCGTCACCGATCACCGTGCAGGCGATAGCTTCGGCCCCTAGCGCCTGCACATTCAGCAGCACGTTGCCCGCCCCGCCCAAGCGGTACTCGCGGTGCCCGACGTTGACAACCGGTACAGGTGCTTCGGGCGAAATGCGCTCCACCTTGCCCCAGACATAAGAGTCAAGCATTACATCGCCTATGACCAAAACACGTAGTTTGGCAAAGCCTTCAAAGATTTGATCTATTTTCACTTCATTTAATTGATAGTCCTGAGCCGCTACGGCGTACCGACCTCGCGGCGATAGAGGATAGTAAATAGCGGTAAAAGAATTACCCGCTATTCATTGGCCACTGCCCGTTAAGAGCGGCAAAGTTCTTAATTTTTGGGAGAAGGTCGGGGTAAAATGCTATTTTTGATTCAGCCCATTCCTAAAACCTATTCATGGAGAGTCTATTTGCCACCGAGCGTCTGCGTTCTTTGCTGCCGCAAATTCAGGAATTTGTCGAGACGGAACTTTACTCGCTCGAAACGGCCGAAAATCTCACGCAGAATTTTTCCAAGATTGAACCTATTCTTCTGGAAAAAAGAGAACAGGTGAAGCAAGCCGGACTTTGGGGGCTGCATCTGCCGGAGGTGGAAGGCGGACTTAATTTAACACTCTGCGAATTCGGCCAAATCAGTGAGGTGCTGGCGCGGTCGCCCTTCGGGCATTTCGTGTTTAATACTCAGGCACCCGACATTGGCAATACCGAACTCCTGCACAAATATGCCCCGGCGCATCTGAAAGAAAAGTACCTCAAACCTTTGATTACTGGTGAAATCCGTAGTTGTTTCAGCATGACTGAGCCGGAATTTGCCGGTTCCAACCCTACGAGAATGGGTACTTTGGCGGTCAAGGATGGTGATGATTATATCATCGACGGTCACAAGTGGTTCACGAGTTCGGCGGATGGCGCGGCTTTCATTATCGTGATGGCGGTTACCAATCCCGAGGCGTCTAAATACAAACAGGCCAGCCAGATTTTGGTACCGATGGCTGCACCTGGCGTTACGCTGGTACGCAACATCCCGATTATGGGCCACACGGGCGATAGCTGGGCCAGCCACGCCGAAATGCGTTACGAAAATGTTCGGGTGCCGCAGACGAACCTTATCGGGCCGGAAGGTGCGGGATTTCTCTTGGCCCAAGAGCGGCTCGGACCGGGGCGCATTCACCATTGCATGCGATTCATCGGCATTGCCGAGCGTAGTTTTGATCTCATGTGTCGTTATGCCGCAACTCGTGAACTGGAAGCGGGTAATTTGCTGGGTGATAAGCAATTTATTCAGGGGTTCATCGCCGACAGCCGCGCCGAGATTGACGCCGCCCGGCTGCTGGTGCTACGCACCGCCCGCCATATCGATGAGCGGGGCACTGCCGCCGTGCGCGACGAGATTTCGATGATAAAATTCTTTACCGCCAACATGATGCTGCGCGTGGTGGACCGCGCCATTCAGGTTCACGGCGCCCTGGGTATGACGAGCGATATCCTGCTGTCATACTGGTATACCCACGAACGCGCCGCCCGGATTTACGATGGGGCCGATGAGGTACACAAAGCTGCGCTGGCGCGAAACATCCTGAAAAACTACGGGCTGGATACGCGGCGGAAATAGTGCGCTGGCTTCGATGAAAAGAACTCTTGATTCTGAAATTTGAATAAATATGAACCACAGTATCGATCAGCCAGTACAGGTACGTCCGGGCGAGGAAATCAATCTCGATTTGCTGAACAGCTATTTGCTGGACACCGAATCCTTTCAATCGCCCGTCACGGAGGTGCGGCAATTTCCCGGTGGCTATTCCAATCTTACGTATTTGCTTAAAAATCAGGATGAGAAGGAGTACGTCTTGCGCCGACCACCCTTCGGGGCTGAACATATTAAAGGCGGTCATGATGTGGCACGTGAGTACCGGGTACTTAAAATGATCCAGGGCGCAGGCTATGAAAAGATCCCCAGACCGACTCTTCTCTGCGAAGATTTGGAAGTCATGGGTTGTCCGTTTTACATCATGGAGCGCGTGCCGGGAGTCATCCTGCGCGCGCAAACGGCGGCAAAGTTGAATCTAACCCCTGCTCAATTGCGAGGTACTTCGGAAGCATTGGTGGACAATCTGGTTGATTTGCATTCGCTTGATCTCGAAGCGACGGGCCTCACCCAATTAGGGAAGCCCGAAGGCTATATCAAACGGCAGGTCGAAGGCTGGTACCGACGCTACCTCGTCGCCCAAACTGACGACCTACCCGCGATGGAGCAGCTTTACCATTGGCTTACTGAAAATATGCCCGCTGAAAATGCACCTTCGCTCATCCACAACGATTACAAATACGATAACCTGGTGTTGAATCCTGACGATTTATCCCAGATCCTGGCCGTGCTGGATTGGGAAATGTGTACCGTCGGCGATCCGCTGATGGACGTCGGCACGGCCCTTTCATATTGGGCCGAGGCGGGCGATGGCTTTTTCGAGCGTAGTTTTAACCTGACGTGGTTACCCGGTAACCTCACGCGTCGGGAGTTTGTTGACCGTTACGCCGAAAAAAGTGGCTGCGATTTGTCCAATATTCTTTACTATTATGTATTCGGACTCTTTAAAAATACCGTAGTCATTCAGCAGATTTATGCGCGCTGGAGAAAGGGACTGACGCAGGATGAGCGTTTTGCAGAACTACTTACGGGGATAAAATCGCTTTCTCAAAAAGCCAGGCAGGCGGTGGCGAATGATAAAATGTGAATAATGCTTTTGCAAAAAACTAAATTCAAATACTTATGAAATCATTTCAAAATCTGGCCAAATTTCGGGAGTGCGTGGGCGAGGAAATCGGCGTCAGTCCGTGGGAAACCATCACGCAGGGGCATATCAACGATTTTGCCGATGCAACTGGCGACCACCAGTGGATTCACATCGACCGGAAGAAAGCCGCCGCGCAGTCGCCCTACAAAACGACCATCGCCCACGGCTGGCTGACGCTGGCTCTGGCCCCCAAGCTCATGGCCGATTTGTACCGTGTCAGTTCGGTGAAAGTAGCTATCAACTACGGCGCCGATAAAGTCCGCTTCATGGCCCCGGTTCCCTCGGGCAGCCGGGTGCGGATGCGGATGGTACTTCAGGAAATGACGGAGCAGGCGCCCGATGGCTTTCGCGTCGTTACCAAGTGTACTTTTGAGCTGGAAGGCCAGGAAAAGCCCGTATGCGTGGCCGAGTTGATTACGTTGCTTTTTGAATAAGGGAATAATTTCTAATTTTAATTTTTTACCAAACTCCAAATTACTCAACGATGAAAAACGGAATAAAAAAGCTTCTCGACAACAACCAGGAATGGGTGGCAGAAAGGCTGCAAGTCGACCCCGAATTTTTTGAGAAAGGGGCCGCAAGTCAGCACCCAAAGTACCTCTGGATCGGCTGCTCCGACAGCCGTGTGCCGCCCGACGAAATCACCAAAACCTCACCTGGCGAAATTTTCGTCCACCGCAATATCGCCAACCTCGTCGTACAGACGGATATGAATATGCTCAGCGTACTGCAATACGCTGTGGATGTACTGAAAGTAGAGCATGTAATCGTGTGTGGCCACTACGGCTGCGGCGGTGTCAATGCCGCGATGGGGACGCATCAGTACGGGCTGATCGACAACTGGATACGACAGATTAAAGACACCCAAAACTACTACTGGCAGCAACTCGCCGATCTGGACGAAGCCGCCCGTTTCGACCGACTGGTGGAGTTGAGCGTGATCGAACAAGTATATAATTTGGGCAAAACGAATACTATCCAAAATGCCTGGAAAGAAGGGGGTCGCCCAACTTTGCACGGCTGGGTCTATGACCTTAAAACGGGTCACATCAAGCAGCAAACGTCCAGCATCAACGACGAAGAGACGCTGAAAGAGGTTTGTAAGTTTGAGATGGGGGTGATTGGGCGGTGAAGGTGCTTGGGTAACGGATGAAGAGCAGAAAATATAAAAGCCCGCCTACCGAAAGAGTTTTCTTCGATAGGCGGGGCTTTAACTTGAAGTGTTATTTAACTACTTCAAATCCACAGTATCCTGTCAGCACCTTCGGTACCCGAATGCTGCCGTCTGCTTGCTGATTGTTTTCCAGCAGAGCCGCCAGAATGCGCGGCAGGGCCAGGGCCGACCCGTTCAGCGTGTGGAGCAACTGCGTTTTTCCTTCGGTTTTATAGCGTAGTTTTAGGCGATTGGCCTGGTAGGTTTCAAAATTGGACACCGAGCTGCATTCCAGCCAACGCTCCTGTGCGGCCGACCATACTTCGAAGTCGTAGGTCAGGGCAGAGGTAAAACCCATGTCGCCGCCGCACAGCCGCAGAATGCGGTAGGGGAGTTCCAGTTTTTCCAGCAGCATTTGTACATGCGCTACCATTTCGTCCAGCGCAGCGTAGGATTCTTCCGGCTTGGTGATTTGCACGATTTCCACTTTATCAAACTGGTGCAGACGGTTAAGCCCGCGTACGTGCGCGCCCCAACTCCCGGCCTCGCGGCGGAAGCACTGGGTGTGGCCGACGTTTTTGACAGGTAGTTCGCTTTCTGGCAGAATGACGTCGCGGTACAGGTTGGTGATCGGTACTTCGGCGGTGGGAATCAGGTACAGGTCTTCGTTGGTGACGTGGTACATCTGTCCTTCCTTGTCGGGTAATTGTCCCGTGCCGAAGCCCGAATCGGCGTTGACCAGCAACGGCGGCTGAATTTCGAGGTAGCCCGCAGCGGCGGCTTCGTTCAGGAAAAACGAAATCATAGCCCGTTGCAACCGTGCGCCCTGACCTTTGTACACCGGAAAGCCCGCGCCCGTGATTTTGTTTCCCAAATCAAAATCGACGATGTCCAGCTTTTTGATCAAGTCCCAATGCGGCAGCGCGTCGGGCGGTAACGTGGGCTTTTCGCCCTGTTCCAGCACCGTTACGTTGTCGTCGGCATTACGGCCCGGCGGCACGCTTTCGTGGGGCAGGTTGGGTAGTTTGACCAACTCATTGTGCAGTTCAGCTTCGGCTTTTTTGAGTTGCTCATCCAGTTCCTTAGAGCGCTCTTTCAGCGTGGAGGTCTCGACTTTGGCGGCTTCGGCCTCAGCTTTCTTGCCCTGCTTCATCAGTCCGCCGATTTCCTTTGCTTTGACATTGGACTCGGTAAGTGCCTGATCAAGTTCGCCTTGCGTTTCGCGGCGCAGACGGTCGAGTTTTATAATGAGTTCCACGGCGTCTTCGGCGTCGGGAAAATTTCTTTTCTGCAATCCGGCGATGGCCGCTTCCTTGTTCTCGCGGATGAAGGTAGTTTGTAGCATTGGGGGTAGTTTTTAATTCTGGCTTTTATCAAGGGGCCGTGAAAATATCTTTCATGGCATCCTCATAATAGAAAAGCCGCTCGTTCAGCGCGTTCAGTGCGCGTTCTTTCAGGCTGGAATGAATCAGAATCGAAAGGTTATGCTCCGAAGCACCGTAGGAAATCATTCGCAACGGAATGTCTTTCAGTGCGTCAAGTACCTTAATCGCAATGCCCTCCTTGTCGGCGCTGAAATTACCCACAATGCACACGATCGTCTGGTCGCGGTCGTGTTCTTCCAGGTCGGCAATTTCGCGTAATTCAGCGGTGATGGCGTCCAAGTGTTCGTTGTTGTCGATCGTGACCGATACTGACACTTCCGACGTGGTCACCATATCCACCGGAGTTTTGTATTTTTCAAAAATCTCGAATACGCGACGCAGGAAGCCATAGGCATTCAGCATCCGGGTCGAGTGGACGTAGATGGCCGTGATATTATCCTTGGCAGCGATAGCTTTGATCTCGCGGTCGCTGCTGCTGGTGGCGATGAGCGTGCCGGGGGCCTCGGGCTGCATGGTGTTTTTCAGCCGCACGGGCACGCCACGCATTTTGGCGGGCGTAATGGTACTTGGGTGCAGAATCTTGGCTCCAAAGTACGCCAGCTCCGCTGCTTCCTCAAAGGTCAGTTCCCGAATCGGGAAAGTGCGCTTCACGATGCGTGGATCATTGTTATGCATTCCATCGATGTCGGTCCAAATCTGGATTTCTTCCGCTCGAATCGCCCCGCCGATCAATGAAGCCGTGTAGTCCGAGCCGCCGCGTTTCAGGTTATCTACCTCGCCGCGTGGATTGCGGCAAATGAATCCTTGTGTGATAATCAACTGCTTGCCAGGATGCTGGTCAAGAATGGTTGTCAACCGCTCCTCGATCAGAGCCAGTTCGGGTTCGCCTTCGGCGTCGATGCGCATAAATTCCAGGGCGGGGAGCAGGATGGAGTTTTCGCCCTGCTCTTCCAGGTACGCCTCGAACATCTGGGTACTTAGCAACTCGCCCTCGGCTACCAGTTCTTTTTCGCGCTTGGCGGTGAATGGCTTGATATTGACCAAAGAACGAATAAATGAAAACTCATTCTTTACGATCTCCTGCCCCTTCGCCAGCCCGGCCTCGGTACTGTAAAGTTCTTTGACAAATACCTCATAGTGATCCCGCAAAGCCTTGATTTTCTCAACGGCTTCGTCATCCTGGTTTGCCTTAGCCGACTCGCCAATTGAAATCAGCGCGTTGGTCGTGCCAGATAGAGCCGATAGCACCACGATTTTGCGTGAGTCGTCCGAAGTAATCAAATCGCGGATTGAGTGCATCCGCTCGGGCTTCCCGACTGAGGTTCCCCCAAATTTCCAAACCTGCATTTTGACAATTGATAGTTGAAAATGAAAAAAATAATACGGTCAGTACGCAAAAAGCACGCTGACCACGGAAAGTACTTTATCAGGAAAGTACCTTTCTCCTGCTCCTGACCACCCCCCAAAGTGCGATTAATACCCAAATTACGTTGACGGCCGCCGAAGGATATGCTCCTACGTAGGCAGTGTTCAGGATTAGCCCGATGCTACCCAGAATATTGGCCCAAAGGTAAAAGGGTGCTGTGGCGCGCATCCTGCCACTGATATTAAGTGCATAGGCTGCCACAACCAGGACCGAACCGAGCCAGCCGGCCACATCGAACCAGAACTTCTCATTCATAGTACTAAGACATTCTAACCAATTTTAACATTTTGATTGCCGTCATGGCGGCTTCGTCGCCTTTGTTGCCGTGGATTCCACCCGCGCGATCAAGCGCCTGCTGCTGGTTGTTGGGCGTCAGCACACCGAAGATGACAGGCTTGTCATATTTCAGGCTAACCTGCGTCAGCCCATTAGCCACGGCGTTGTTGATATAGTCGTTATGTTTGGTTTCGCCCTGAATCACGCAGCCCAGGGCAATGACTGCGTCCACGTTTTCTTTTTGGGCGAAAACCTGGGAGCCGTAGCTCAGTTCGTAGCTACCCGGTACATTGGCCCGGATGATGTTTTCGGGAATCGCTCCGTACTGCAGAAGTGTCTGGTACGCGCCTTCGAACAATTTTTCCGTAATCTCCTGATTCCATTCCGCTACGATGATGGCAAAAGTTTTCGCGCTGATATCAGGCAGATCGTCGGTAGCAAAGACACTTAAATTCTTATGGGCAGTTGACATTTGATAGATTCTGGATTCGAGATTCTGAATAGTGGTACTATTGCCTGCTGCGTTTCATCTCCAAAAAAAAAGGATAAAACCGGTATCGGCTTTATCCTTTTTCAGGAAGGCAATGGTGGCCCATTACTCGCCGACTTCTCCTTCAAGGAGTCCTTTGTATTTCTTTGCGTTGGTCACCTCAGCCGACAGGGGATACTCTTCGATGATTTTTCCGTAGGAAGCAATGGCATCCTTAGGCTGTTTGGCCTTTTCCTGCGCGATGCCCAGCTTCATCAGATAAACAGGCGTGAAGAATTCGTTCGATTTATAATCCGCCGCCTTTTTGTAGAAGCTAATGGCTTCCTCGGGCTGGTTCTTTTCCATGTAGGCATCGCCCGTCAAAGCGTAAGCGCGGCCCTGCACCACTAGATCCGACGAACTGAATGATTTCAAATGCTCGATGGACTCGTCGAATTTCCCTTGTTTCAACAAAACGATTCCTGCGTAAAGATGAGCAAGATTAGACGCGTCAGTTCCGGGATAATTCTCCGCAATTGCCAGGAAGCCTTCGTTGCCACCGCTACCGTTTAGGGCTTGGCTCAGCGAATCATTTTCCATGGCATAAACAGCGGTCGATAGAGCACTCTGCGCTGTATTTTCCTGACTGTCAATGTAAAAACGATAAGCCGCAAAGGCCAGCACAATTACGACGATAGCGATAGCTACACCGATAATAGCCTTTTTGTACTTGATAAAAAAGATTTCGGCCCGACTGATCTGACTTGCCAGCGCTTCTGGACTTTCGATAATCTCAATCCCAGAATCGGCCGTATTTTTCTTGCTCATGCGTATTGATTCAATTTTGGAACGCAAAGGTAGAGAAAACTTGTGTAAATATTGAACTGTGTCCTTGTAGAATTGCTATTTTTTATTGAATAGTATATTCAGTGCGGGTAGTAAATATCTTAAAAATAAACAACTCTCCGTCAGACCCCTCCAATAAAGACTATATTAATATAGTATGCAGTTCAACGATTACACTATAACAACAGTCACTCCATAATGAACGGATAATCTTCCTGTGCATACACGTCGGTATAAGCTTCTTTGGCGTCGGGGAAGTCAGACTCGTCGGCAAACTTGACAGCCTCCGCGACGGTTTCCTTGATTTGCTTGTCGATGGCGTCCAGCTCTTCTTCCGTGGCGAATTCATGTTTCAGGATCACCTGCTTCACGTTTTCGATGGGGTCACGTAGCTTATATTCTTCCACTTCTTCCTTGGTGCGGTATTTCTGCGGGTCCGACATCGAGTGGCCCCGGTAGCGGTAGGTACGGAATTCGAGGTAGGTTGGCCCTTCTCCCTTGCGGGCGCGTTCGGCGGCGCGGCTCACGGCTTCGTGAATGGCCTCCACGTTCATGCCGTCCACGGGTTCGGAAGGAATGTCGTAGGCTTCGCCCAGGGTGTAGAGCTCGGTTACGTTAGAGGTGCGCCCGACGGAAGTACCCATGGCATAGCCGTTATTCTCGACCACAAAAATAACGGGCAACTTCCAGGTCATGGCCATGTTAAAGGCCTCATGGAATGCGCCCTGCCGCACCGCTCCATCGCCGAAAAAGCAGATACAGACATTGCCGGTTTCATTATATTTCTCAGCAAAGGCAATTCCTGCCCCCAGTGGAATTTGTGCTCCCACAATACCGTGGCCGCCCATGAAGTTACGCTCTTTATCAAATATATGCATCGAGCCGCCCTTGCCTTTGGTCGTGCCGGTTTCTTTACCGAAAAGCTCGGCCATGATGGCGTTCGGGCTGGTACCCAGGGCCAGCGGCATGCCGTGGTCGCGATACGCAGTGATGTACTTATCGTCGGGCGTGAGGGCCGTGGCTGTACCCGACGAACAGGCTTCCTGTCCGATATATAAATGACAGAACCCCCGGATTTTCTGCTGGCCGTAGAGTTGCCCTGCCTTTTCCTCGAAGCGGCGCTGGAGCAGCATATTCTCGTACCAGAACATATAGCGCTCCTTGGGATGCTGCAATTTCGGGGCAGCTTCTTTTTTAGAGGCTTCCTTTTTAGCGGGGGCTTTCTTTTCTTTTGCGGTGGCCATTTATTTTCAATGATGAATTATGAGTGATGAATTATGCGTTGGGACGCTCTGCTTATGATCCAGGAACTTTACATCTTTGTGATTGTTGGGTTAGAACCCTGATCGTGGCCTTTTTTGCGCCACTCGAACTGCGAAAGTAGCAATAAACTCACTAACAAAGAAAGGCATGTGGCTCGAAAAACTTCACCTTACGTATTTCAAAAGCTACGAAGAGGGAAGTTTTACGTTCGGCGAGCGGGTAAATTGCCTCGTGGGCGAGAATGGCAGTGGCAAAACCAACCTGCTGGATGCGATCTACTTTTTGGCCCTCACCAAAAGCGCCTTTCAGAATCAGGATGCCCTCAGTATTCGTCACGATGCCGATTTTTTCGTTCTGGACGGGATTTTTCATCAAGATGAAAGCCGTATTCAAATTACCTGTAGTCTGCCACGGGGGCAGCGTAAGGTGATGATGTCTGACAAAAAAGCCTACGAACGACTCAGCGACCACATTGGCCGATTCCCGGTAGTACTGATCGCGCCGGACGATACCGACCTTGTGCGCGAGGGCAGCGAACTGCGCCGCCGGTTTTTTGATGGCGTACTCTCCCAGCTCGATCCGCATTACCTCGAAGATTTTTTGCAATACAACAAAATTCTCAATCAGCGGAACGGCCTGCTTAAGCTTTTTGCCGAGCGCAATTACCTGGATGTGGACCTGCTCGAAACGTACAATGATCCGTTGATCGCGCTCAATCTTCGTTTGCACGCGCGGCGTCAGGCGTTTATGGAGCAGTTTCTCCCCTTATTTAAAAAGTATTACGCCTTTCTGAGTAGTGAAAAAGAAAGCGTCGCGGTGATTTACGAAAGCGAAGTAGCTACCGACGACTTCCCGGCTGAGTTTCGCAAGCACCGTTCCCGCGATCTCCACGCGCAACGGACCGTCAGGGGGGTTCATAAAGATGACTACGTTTTTGAAATCGACGGGGTAGTTTTAAAGAAATTCGGCTCGCAGGGGCAGCAAAAGTCTTTCGTCATCGCGCTCAAACTGGCGCAATACGAATTGCTGGCTGCCGAAAAAGAAACGAAGCCTATCTTACTGCTCGACGATATATTTGATAAGCTCGACGATAAGCGTATCCACAAACTCATCGAACTCATCGACGACGGCTCACTCGGCCAGGTCTTCATCACCGACGCACGTCCCGAGCGCTCCCGGCGCATCCTGGAAAGTATTAGGGCCGATGTGAGATTCTTTGCTATTGGCGGATAGAGAATTGCGAGGCATTTACCAAGGTTGCCTATAGCATTATTTTATTGCATTGTAAAGGAGTGGTTTGCGGTTCAGGATGAACCGCTTTATCTTTTTCTACGAAAAATTTCGTAGAAAAAATTTGCATCTACGAAATTTTTCGTACACCTTTGCTACGAAGGTTATCGTAGACGAATGCCAAGTAGCTGGAAACGGCTGAATCACCCAAATATAAGTACTGTCAATTATGATAAAACCCACCGACTCCGAACTGGAAATTCTCTCTTTCCTCTGGCAGCATGGCCCAAGTACTGTGCGACAAGTCCATGATTTCCTGGCAAAAACCAAAGACGTGGGCTACACGACTACTCTGAAACTCATGCAAATTATGCAGGAAAAGGGACTGCTGAGCCGGACCGAGGAAGCGCGGTCGCATATCTACACCGCGCAGGTGAGCGAGGAAGAAACGCAGCAATCTTTATTAGGACGCTTTGTAGAAACTGCCTTTCGCGGCTCGGCGGCGCAGCTGGTAATGCAGGCCCTGGGCAACTACCAGACCTCCGCCGAAGAGCTGGACGAAATACGGCAACTATTAGATAACCTTGAAAACAACCGTTAGCCATGAAAAACCTATTTGACCTTTTCACTTCTGATTACGTATCGACCCTGGGCTGGACCCTGTTGCATTCGCTTTGGCAAGCTGCTTTGCTGGGCTTGGTGGCTTCGCTGGGCTTTTACATGCTACGCCGCCGCTCGGCGCAATCGCGCTATTCGCTGGGCGTGGGGGTGCTGGGTGCGCAGATTCTGGCGTCCGTGGCGACCTACCTGTACTACCTGCCCTCCTCTCTTGAAAAGACTACTACTGCAGTACTTACCAACTATCAGTTCGTAAGTACTTCGTCTGATTTCAGCGGCCCCGTTGCGCCCTTGCCTGTTTTATTCCAAGTCCAGCTCTGGCTCGCTACCCATCTGAATGAACTGGTAGTTTGCTGGCTGATGGGCGTGGGAATATTGCTATTGCGCTTTGCGGGCGGCTGGTTTTATCTGGAAAGACTACGTTTCGTCTCCCGGCCAGTCAAAGATTGCGTCTGGCAAACCCGCTTCGGAGTGCTGGTAGCGCGACTGGACATTGGCCGGGCGGTAGAATTGCGTGAAACCGCCCGCATTGTCACGCCAATGGTGGTGGGCGTAATACAGCCCGTAGTGTTGGTACCCATCGGGCTACTGGCCGGACTTTCCGTGGCGCAGGTCGAGGCGATTCTGGCGCACGAATTGGCGCACATCCGCCGCCACGACTATTTGGTCAATCTGGTGCAGTCGTTCGTAGAGGTAGTGTACTTCTTCCATCCCGTACTTTGGTGGCTATCGAACCGCATCCGGGCCGAGCGCGAACACTGCTGCGACGACCTGGCGATGGCTGTCTGCGACGATCGCCTTTCACTGGCTCATGCTCTTGTGCGGGTAGCTGAGTTCCGTTCGGAACCCGCGCTGGTAGTGGCTTTTGCGGCCAATAAGCGCCAACTATTATCGCGCATCCGGCGGGTAATGGGCGTAGCTGAACCCGCGAAGCGGCGATTCACCGGGTACTTACCGATGGTAGTAATACTTCTTTCGCTGAGTGTAGGGGCGTCGGTGTATGCTTTTCAAAATGAGAAGGCGGAAGAGAAGCACCAAAAGTCTGGAGCAAAAGTTGAAAAAAGCCGAGAAGAATTCGCGAATGCCGATACGCTCATAGAACGGGAAGTAGAGGTTGTGTTTGATGAAAAAGTAGACGTCGAGACAAACGTTGAACTAGCCATGCAACAGGAGGAGCCATTTTTTATTATTGAAGGAGAGTCTGTCAAAGTGTATGGGCCAAATGGCGAAGGACCAATCCATATAAGTGGGCAAGGAACGGTCAGGACAGTGAACGGGAAACTTTTTAAAAACGACACCCTGCAAAAGAAACTAGCCGAATACCACGCCAAAATGGAGGCTCTTCAAAAAGAAATGCAGCCGTATCAGGAAGAAATGCAAGCGCTGCACAAACAAATGGAACCCCTGCACCAGCGAATTGACGACCTGAGCCTGCAAATGCAAAAGGAACATTTTGGGGTCGAGCGTTTTCAGCGTGAAGAAGAAAAGCTAGATTGGAAAAAAGACCAATTAATGGAAGCTCGCCATCAACTCATGGAAAAACGCTCGGCGGTGATGTACCCCAAAAAGGATCAGGCCAAAGCTGCCGACATAGAAAAGCAACTGGCTGATATTGAAAGTCAAATCAAAGCCAAAGAGCAGGAGATCAACACGCTGAACGAGCAAATCAAACAGAATCGTGTACAATCGAAGGAAGCTGAGAAGCCATTGGACAATCTGAATTCGGAAATGGAAAAGATCGAACGCGAGGCGGAAGTCTATGACCGAAAAATGGAGGAAATCAGTAGAAAAATGGAAGTCATCAGCAGAAAGATGGAAGAGGAAGCCCGGCAGATAGAAAAGCTTACCTCCTCAACGTCTCGTAGTGGTTGGGGTACCACCACAATTCGTGGACAGGGAACTACCAGCACTACGACCAGATCGCGATCATATGCTACCAATCCGGCGCGCCCCCCCCCCCCCCCCCAACCCCCCGCCCCCCCCCCCCCCGCCAAAACAAATCCAGCGGCTCCCACCCTGGC
>CAZCOG010000053.1:0-44159 GCA_964500445.1 uncultured Persicitalea sp.
ATGGACATTAAAATATTTATACTTAAATAGTATTTATAAAAAAAATTCTAAATATGACAGTAAAATAAGTGTCATATTTACTTTTGTTAATTGAACGATAAACTATGATTGCCTATGTGAAACCCGGTAAAATGTTTCGAACGGAAGACTACCCAGCCAAGGGCGGAAGTTTTTACATTCTGCTCAACCTATGAACAATTAGCCGATGGCTAACCATGCAAACTCAATTTTACTACATTTTTTTAAACATTAACCTATGAAAATTACTACCCAAAAAGCCATCTCGCCTGGTAGGATATGGCTATTATCACTTATCTTTCTTTTAACGGCGGCTTTCGGCGCAGTTGCGCAGGACGTGACTGTCACGGGGAAAGTAAATGACGAGACCGGGACCGGAATCCCCGGTGTAAACGTTGTGGTAAAGAATTCCACACGCGGAACGACCACTGACGCTGACGGAAATTTCACCATCAACGCACCTGGTGCCAACTCCACTCTTATTCTTTCTTCAATTGGTTTCACAACCCAGGAAATTGAACTAAATGGTCGGACTAATCTGACGGCACAACTCGCCTCCGATACCAAATCGCTTAATGAAGTGGTTGTGGTAGGGTATGGTACTCAGAAAAAAGAAACCGTAACCGGTTCAGTCGTATCTGTAAAAGGAGACGAACTCGTGAAATCGCCTGCCGTCAACCTGGCCAACTCTCTGGCGGGTCGTCTACCGGGTGTGACGGTCGTCAACCGTTCCGGTGAGCCCGGTTACGATGGGGCTACCATCCGTATTCGGGGCTCTAATACGCTGGGTAATAACAGTGCCCTAGTCGTAATTGATGGTATTCCCAACCGTTCAGGCGGCTTGGATCGCATCAACCCCAATGACATTGAAAGCATTTCTATCTTGAAAGATGCGGCAGCGGCCATCTACGGAGCGCGGGCAGCCAACGGCGTTATTCTGATCACCACTAAGCGGGGAAAAACCGGTAAGCCTTCACTGTCCTACACCTTTAATCAGGGCTTTGCCAACCCTACGGTACTTCCTGATGTGGCAAATGCGGCGCAATACACGAGCATGTTGAATGACCTCAACATTTATGAATTGCCAGTGGCAGAATGGGCCGCTGCCAATGAGGCCTATAAAACTACGGGTACTTATACCCGCCCTGACGGCACGGTCCGCAAGGCCCCCTTTTCCCCCGAAGACCTCGCTAAGTACAACGACGGTTCCGATCCCTGGGGACACCCCAATACGGACTGGTTCGGAGCTACCCTGAAAAAGAACTCGCCGCAGGTACGCCATAATGTTCAATTGAATGGAGGTACCGAAAACTTTAGATACCTGGCATCGCTCGGCTATCAAAATCAGGATGGTTATTATATCAATTCGGCCACTGGCTACAAGCAGTACGATATTCGGGTCAACCTGGATGCTAACATCAATAAATACGTAAAGGCAACCCTAGGGATTCTGGGCCGTCAGGAAGATCGTAATTTCCCCACCAAAAGTGCCGAAACAATCTTCCGTATGCTTATGCGCGGAAAGCCTCAAGAACCGGCTTACTGGCCAAATGGCCTACCAGGCCCCGATATAGAAAATGGTGAAAACCCCGTAGTGATCACCACCGACCTGAGTGGTTACAGCAAGGACATCCGTAATTATGTACAGACCAACGGCTCACTGGAAATCAAGATTCCGGGCGTAGATGGTTTGAAAGTGACTGGAACGGCCGCTATCGACAACCTGAGCCGCAACACGAAGTCTTGGCAAATTCCCTGGACGCTGTACCAGCGGGGCAGTGGCTTCGAAGCCGACGGTGTAACGCCCAAGCTGGTAGCAAGTGTACGCGGCCCGGCTGAACCTAATCTGAACCTCGGCAACGAAAACCAATTAAACATTCTGCTGGGGGCCGTTGCTTCGTACGATAAAACGTTCGGTAATCATACCTTCAACGTTCTTGCGGGTACCAACCGTGAAACCATCAAGGGGGACAACTTCAACGCCTACCGCCGCTTCTTTATCTCTCCCGCTCTGGATCAACTTTTTGCCGGTGGTGATTTACAGAAAAATAATGGTGGTGGGGCTTACAACACGGCCCGGATCAACTACTTTGGTCGTGTAGGCTACAACTACAAAGAGAAGTACCTGGCTGAATTCCTGTGGCGGTACGATGGTTCGGATATTTTCCCAGAAGAAACCCGCTATGGTTTCTTTCCCGGTATTATGCTGGGCTGGGTTGTGTCGGAAGAAGGCTTCTGGAAAAACAACGTACCTGCTGTCAACTTCCTGAAAATCCGAGGTTCGGTCGGGCAGCTGGGTAACGACCAGGTGTATATTCCAAACACCACTACACTGGCGACCTATCAGTACCTGTCTACCTACGGCTTCCGTAGCTATATCATTGGTAAGACGGAGGTGAAAACCTTATACGAAGCCCGTGTTCCCAACAAAAACATCACCTGGGAGGTAGCTACCAACTCCAATCTGGGTCTGGAAGGCCAGCTTTTCAACGGCAGAATGACTTTTGAATTCGATGTATTTTCGAACCACCGGACCAATATCCTTTACTTCCGTAACGCTTCCGTTCCCGAAAGTACTGGTCTGTCGTTGCCATCGGAGAATATCGGCGAGGTCAAGAACCGAGGCTGGGAATTCAACGTAGGGTACCGGGATCAGATCAAGGATTTCAAATATAATTTCAGCGTGAACGGCGGTTATGCACAGAATAAGATTCTGTTCTGGGACGAAGCCCCGGGCGCTCCGGACTGGCAACGTTCTACGGGTAAACCCATGAACACTTACGTCGTTTATAGATACGACGGTGTATTCAAAGATCAGGCTGAAATCGATGCCAATACGGTGGATTACTCTGCGATCATCAATCAATTGCGCCCCGGCGATATGAAGTACAAAGACATTGGTGGCCGCGACGAAAACGGCAACTTTGTCTACGGACCCGATGGCAAAATTACGCCTGACGACCGGGTACGTCTTGATAATACCAACCTGCCTTTATTTCAGGGGGGTATCAACATGGGTGCTCAGTACAAGAACTTCGATTTGACTATTCTGTTCCAGGGAGCCACGGGCGCCAAAACTTATGTGAGCACCGGCGAATCGGGTAACATTGGAAACTTCCTGTTGGATGTATACGAGAACCGCTGGACGATCGACAATCCCAGCAGCGTGCATCCCCGCATCGCTAACCGCAGCGACCAGTACTACTCTGGTGGCAACGATTACTGGCTGCGCAACACGAACTACATCCGCTTGAAAAACCTGGAACTCGGGTATACTGTCCCCTCCAAGATCGTGAGCAAGGTAGGTATGAGCGAATTCCGGGTGTACTTCAATGGCCTAAACCTGTTTACAATTGATCAGCTTAAAGTGTTCGACCCCGAATCAGCGAACTCTACTGGATATTATTATCCCCAACAAAAAGTGGTCAACTTCGGTTTAAGCGCTACATTTTAATTCTAAAATCTAGAAAAATATGAAAAAAATTAAGTTTATAGCACTGGCGTTCGTTGTCGGTCTGGTGTCAGTCACCAGTTGTAACGACGACTTCGTGAACACTACACCACTCAGCGAACTCTCACAGTCCACTGTTTGGTCCGATGCGGCATTGGCTGAGGCCTTTGTCACAGAAATTTATGCAGGTCTTAATAACGGTGGATTTGAAGAGCAGTCGCTTTCTTCGCTGACCGACGAGACCATCTTTACGCACCCCGGTCGCGGCATTACCACCATTACGGAATCGCGCTCCAACCCAGCCGACATCGGCTGGGTAAGTGGAAACCTCCAGTGGGCGGCGATGTACTCCCGCATTCGGGCGGCCAACTTGGCTCTTCAGAATCTGGAAGATCCGCAGTTCCCGAACACCAATAATATAGTGGAGCGTCTACAGGGAGAAGCCAAATTTATGCGTGCGTATTACTACCACCAGTTGGCTCGCTACTACGGAGGAGTGCCCATTATCGACCGGCCCTATGAACTGGGTGAAGCCGATTACCTGGCTCCCCGTAACACCTGGGAAGAAACCGTTAATTTTATCGTAAAAGATTGTGAAGACGCTGCTGCCCTATTGGACGGCAGAACCATGGCTGCCGGCCGTGCCAGCAAAGCAGCAGCCCTGGCTCTCAAGTCACGTATTCTGACTTATGCTGCGAGCGATCTGCACGATATTCCCACTGCCAAGGCTAAGTCGAGCGTTATTGCTTCTGCTACTAAACCAGAGTTATTGGGGTACTTAAGCGGTAGTCGGACTGATCGCTGGGAGAAGGCCAAGGCTGCCTCTAAAGCGGTACTGGATTTGAATCGCGGCTACATGCTTAACCTTACTGCGCCAGTGGCACCCGCTCAGGGAACTACCAACTACATGAACCTGTCCCTGGCCCGTAACGGTGGCGAAACAGAATTACTCATGGCGCGCTATTTTGTTAATATGAAACAGGAAAATGGGGGACGCCTCGGACTGTACAATGGTCCCAATGGCTACAATAACTGGGCCGGTAACACTCCCATCCAACTGCTGGTAGACGATTATGAAATGATGGACGGCACTAAATTTGATTGGAACAACCCAGTCCATGCTGCTGATCCTTACGTCAATCGCGACCCCCGCTTCGAAGCTTCCATTCTGCACGAAGGATCTCCCTGGAAGGTACGCTCCAACGCTAACCTACCCAAAGATCCTGCTAGCCAAATCCAGACCGGACGCTACGAGGTGATCAATGCCAATGGCGAAAAAGTGACGCACTTTGGGCTGGATACCCGGAACAGTTCTATCGAAGACTGGAACGGTAGCTACACAGGGTACTATATCCGTAAGTTCACCGATCCTAACCCTGCCATTGTGGATCAGAATACCTGGCAGGAAATTCCCTGGCCAATTCTTCGCTACACCGAAGCAGTATTCAACTACGCCGAAGCATGCATCAATCTGGGGCAGGAAGAAGAAGCCCGTACCTGGCTGAACAAAATCCGATTCCGTGCAGGTATGCCCGCTATTACAGCAACCGGGCAAGCACTGGTGGATAAATTCCGCAATGAAAAACGTATCGAGATGCTGTATGAAGAGCAGCGCTATCACGATGCCCGCCGCTGGATGATTGCTCCTACCACCCTGGGGCGCAAAGCCAACGGAATTAATATCGTGGGCACGTTGAAACCAGGTAAGGTAGTGAATGTGTATAAGTACAGTAAGGAAAACTATAACTACACGTACACTCCCTTCCTGATCGACCCCGGAAAAGAGAACCGGGCTTGGTTGGACAAGATGTACTACCTGCCTATTTCTCAGAATGAAATGAACCGGAATGACAAACTGGTGCAGAATCCGGGCTATTAAGCTGATTTGAATCAAACGTTTTTTTAAGAATCCGGGTCGGCAACTTGTCGGCCCGGATTCTTTTTACGTTTTTAAGGTAATGTTTTATGAAAAGTATATTCGAATCTATGCTGAAAAGAAAATACCTTGGCCAGAGTTTGGCTATTATTTTTAGCGTTGGAGTGCTCGCAAGTTGCCAAAAACAAACCGATGAAAAACAGGAAGAAACTGCGCCCGAAAACCCCTTATTCACGCTTCTGGCTCCCGAACAAACCGGTGTTACTTTTGAAAACACCCTCACCGAGAGCCTGAATGGCAACGTGCTCATGTACGAGTACTTCTACAACGGCGGTGGCGTGGCCGTGGGCGATCTCAACGGCGACGGGCTGGACGACCTCTACTTTTCAGGCAATCAGGTCAGCAACCGCCTGTACCTCAACAAAGGCGCGATGAAGTTCGAGGATGTAACGACCCTGGCGGGCGTGGCAGGCCGCGACGGAAACTGGAAGACGGGCGTGACGATGGCCGATGTCAACGGCGATGGCAAGCAGGACATCTACGTCTGCTATTCGGGAAACTACCCACCGGAGTACCTGGCTAATCAACTTTTCATCAATCAGGGGCCGGACGAAAACGGGGTACCGAGATTTTCCGAGCAAGCTCAGGAATACGGTCTGGCGGGTGGCTCTACAAGTACGCAGGCTACTTTTTTTGACTACGATAAGGATGGCGACCTGGATATGTTTTTGCTTAACCACAATCCTAAGTCGCTGCCTATCCTGAATGAACTCGGTACAGCGGCGGTACTCAAAGAAGACAATCCGGCCTATGGCGTTCGACTGTACCGCAATGATGCCAATAAATTCAAAGATGTGACCCGGGCGGCAGGTATCCAAAGTTCGGCTCTTTCGTATGGCCTCGGCGCGGGCGTAGCGGACGTCGATGGCGACGGCTGGACGGACATCTACGTGTCCAACGATTATCAGGTACCCGATTACCTATACATCAACGATAAGAAAGGCGGGTTCAAAGACCAGCTCGGTAGCCGCATCGGCCATACCTCACACTTCTCGATGGGCAGCGATGTGGCCGATATCAACAATGACGCCCGGCCCGACATCCTGACTCTGGACATGTTGCCCGAGGACAATCGCCGCCAGAAGCTCCTGATGGCCCCAGACAACTACCAGAAGTTTGACCTGAACGTGCGCCTGGGTTTCAATCACCAGTATATGCGCAACATGCTGCAAATCAACGATGGGAACGGACAGTTCCAGGAAATCGGGCAACTGGCCGGGCTGTCCAATACCGACTGGAGTTGGTCGGCGCTTTTTGCCGACTTCGACAATGATGGCTGGAAAGACCTGCACATCACCAACGGCTACCTGCGCGACTACACCAACATGGACTTCCTGAAGCACATGAGCGATTACGCTCAAAACCAGCAGCATGGTCTTAAACGTGCCGATGTTCTGAAACTGGTGTACGAAATTCCTTCCTCGAACCTGACGAACTATGTCTTTGCCAACGGGCAGGATTTGCAATTCAGGAATATGACCCGCGCCTGGGGACTGGATCGGCCCTCCAATAGCAACGGCGCGGCTTATTCAGATTTAGATAATGACGGGGATCTGGATTTGATCGTCAATAATGTCAATCTGCCTGCTTTCATTTATCAGAATCAGGCCAACGTTTTATCAAAAAATCATTTTCTGAAAATAAAGACCCAGGGCAAGGGCGCAAATACGCAAGGCATCGGGACACAACTAACCCTTTTCAGTAGAAATCAGGAACAGTACCTTGAACAAATGCCCACGCGTGGCTACCAGTCGAGTGTATCACCGATTCTGCACTTTGGTCTGGGCGAAAAAACGACTGTAGATTCGTTGCGCGTGGTGTGGCCTTCGGGCAAAATGCAGATGCTGCTGGCTCCGAAGGTAGATCAACTTCTGACCGTATCGGAAAGCGATGCTACGGAAAACTTCAAGTGGGGCCAAAAAGTAAACGCTATATTTCAGGAAGTACCCTCTCCCATCGTGCACCAGGACGCCAAAATGGAAATCAATGATTTCTACCGCCAGCCGCTGCTGGTCAATCCGCTGTCATTTTCCGGCCCTTGTCTAGCGAAGGCAGATGTGAACGGCGACGGACTGGAAGATGTCTTTGTGGGGGGTGGTAAAGGACAGGCCAGTGAAATGTTTATCCAGCAAAAAGGCGGAAATTTCACCAAGAAAGCTACGCCCGCCTTCGCCGCCGACGCAGCGAGTCAGGCGACCGACGCGGTCTTTTTTGATGCCGACGGCAACGGGTCCCTCGACCTTTATGTCGCCAATGGGGGCTACGCCGACTTTGCGCCAAATGATGCCAGCTTTCAGGATAGGCTTTATTTGAATGACGGAAAGGGAAGTTTTTCTTTAAGCCCTAATTCCCTCCCCGGAATGCTGACCAGCACCGGCGCAGTCTGTGCAGGTGACTTTACGGGCGACGGCAAGCCCGACCTCTTTATCGGCAGTCGGGTGGTACCGGGCCGCTATCCCGAAATACCGGAAAGCTACCTCCTGGTTAACGACGGTAAAGGAAAATTCATGAACCGTACCGCGGCAGTAGCGACTGCGATTTCCAAACTCGGCTTAGTAACGGACGCCGCCAGTACCGACCTCAACGGCGACGGCAAAGCGGACCTGGTAGTTGTGGGCGAGTGGATGCCTATCACGGTTTTTATCCAGGAGAACGGTAAGCTGACCGAAAAAACGAAAGAGTACTTTGATAAGGAATACAAAGGCTGGTGGAATACCCTGCTCGTGGAAGACCTGAACGGCGATGGCAAACCCGACTTAATTGTAGGAAACCAGGGTCTGAATTCACAGGTACGGGCCAGCGACAAAGAAATGGCCGCGCTGCACTATAAGGATTTCGACAACAACGGCACCATCGACCCTATTCTGAGTTTCTATGTACAAGGAAAAAACTACCCCTATATCACCCGTGACGAGCTCGTGATGCAAATGAGCAGCATGGGTGCGCGCTATCCTGATTACAAGAGTTACGCCGACGTGACACTGAACGACCTTTTCTCCGACCAGGAACTGGAAGCCGCCGGAAAGCTGGAAGCAAACTACCTGAAAACCGCCTGCTTCATTAATTCCGGCAGTAAGTTTCAGCTAAAAGAACTACCGCTGGAAGCACAGTTTTCGCCCGTTTTCGCCGTAGCATCGCTGGATTACGATAAAGATGGCAAGAAAGATCTGATCCTCGGCGGCAATACCAGTCAGGGGCGGCTGCGGCTGGGAAAGTACGATGCCAACTATGGGCTTCTGCTCAAGGGCGACGGAAAAGGTAGTTTTATGACAATTCCGCAAATACAGTCGGGCTTTCGACTGACGGGGGATGTGCGGAGTATCCTGCCTGTGAGCGATAAACTACTGTTTGGCATCAACCAAAAGCGGGTAATAACGTACCAATACGAATAACAAGGGTACTTTTAATCAAAAATGCTCCCCTGAAAACGCATTTTCGGGGGAGCATTTTATTGGCATTTATTTCACTCTGAGCGGACCGGGCTGGCGTACCAGTACCAGTCAAAGCGCTCACTGCCGCACCGACATCTTAAAAACCGTAGAAGTACTATAAGTCTCCCCGGGACGCAGCGTCACGGATGGGAACTGCGGCTGATTGGGTGAATCGGGAAAATGCTCGGTTTCCAGGCAGAAGCCCATGCGCTTGGAATAGGTAGCACCTTTCCCGCTCAGCTTACCATCCAGGAAATTGCCGGTATAGAACTGCACGCCCGGCTCGGTAGTGGACACTTCAAGTACCCGGCCACTGGTGGGCTCGTACACGGTAGCAGCCAGCGCCATATTTTTACCGATGCGGTCGAGAACCCAGCAGTGGTCGTAGCCACCGCCATTCTTGATTTGCTCATCGCTCATGTCATCGATGCGCGCGCCGATGGGCGTGGGAGTGCGAAAATCAAAAGGTGTGCCGCTAACAGAAATCAATTTACCCGTCGGAATCAATGTTTCGTCTACCGCCACCAGGCTATCAGAATTGATTTTCACGACGTGATCCAGCACGTCGCGCTTCATGCCCGTGAGGTTGAAATAGCAGTGGTTAGTCAGATTGACAACGGTGGGTTTGTCAGTCGTGGCATTATAGTCAATCTTCAGTTCTCCGTCGTTAGTCAGAGTGTAGGTGACGGTCACGTCAAGCTTGCCGGGATAGCCTTCCTCCATGTCGGCACTGGTGGTGGTGAGTTTCAGGCCCACAGTCGAACCATCCTTTATTTCCTCGGCCTGCCAGACTTTTTTGTCAAAACCTATCTTGCCACCGTGCAGGTGGTTAGGTCCGTTGTTTACAGCCAACGAATAAGTTTCCCCATCGAGCGTGAACTTACCCTTGGCGATGCGGTTACCGTAGCGGCCTACCAGCGCCCCGAAGAATGGATGCCCTGACACATAACTGCTCAGCGAATCGAAGCCAAGTACCACGTCGGCCATTTGCCCGTCCTTGTCGGGAGCCATCCATTTGGTGATGATACCGCCATAGTTAGTGATCTGTACTACCATACCATTGGCGTTGGTGAGGGTATAGAGGTCGGCGGCCTCGCCATTGCCTGTGATACCGAAAGCTTCTTTGGTGATCGTGGATTCCATGTCTTGATTTTCCTCTTTTTTAGTTTCACAATTCATTAGTACGACGCCCAGCAGCGCCATGGCCACCATTGGTATGAGCTTTCGCATAGATTTCGATTCGGCAAGTTTTGCTTTCATGGGGAAAAGGGTAGTTATGGTTTGGGTGACTTTAAGTTCGGCAGGAAAAGGGTCGGGAGCAAAGAAAATACTCTTATCTGCTTCAACCTATCATGTCGGAGGTTCCATCGGTGATGCTTACCCGGTAGCAGGGCAACTCTATGCCAAATTCGGTCTGGTAAGCCTCTTTCATCACTTTCTCAAAATTCTCTACTCCATCGCGCTTCACCAGATTGATGGTGCAGCCGCCAAATCCACCGCCCATCATCCGGGCCCCGGCTACATCGTCAATGGAGCGGGTTTGATCTACCAGAAAGTCCAATTCGGGACAACTTACTTCGTAAGCATGCTGCAGTCCTTCGTGGGTGTCGTACATTTTTTCACCAAACCCTTCCAGATTTCCTTTAAGAAGTAGTTCACAGGCCTCTTGCACGCGCTGAATTTCTTCCGTCATGAACTTACAGCGCTTGAATACAACCGGCCCCATCTCGTCCTCATGCTCAACTACCCTTTCGGGGGTGGCGTCACGCAGACTCTTTATCTCTGGGTAATATTTTTGCAGGATTTCCACGCCCCGCTCGCATTCCTGCCGCCGCAGATTATATTCCGTATCGGCCAGCGAGTGCTTCACCTGGGTATCACAGAGAATCAGCAGGTACTCATCCATCGGGAACGGAAAGTACTCGTATTCCAGCGAGCGGCAGTCGAGCTGGATCACCGACTGTTCCTTCCCGAATACCGACGCAAACTGATCCATGATGCCGCATTTCATACCAACGTACTCATTTTCGGCCCGCTGCGCCATTTTCACAATTTCCAGCCGGTCAAGGCCTAGTTCAAATAGCTCGTTCAGAGCAAAAAGCAGACAACATTCCAGAGCCGCCGAGGACGACATGCCCGCGCCCACGGGCAGATCGCCACCGAACGACGCCTGAAAGCCTTTGATTTTCAGATCTCTTTTTTGCAATTGATCCAGAACCGAAAGCTGATAGACGGCCCACTGTTGCGCGGGTTTCGACAAATCATCAAGCCGGAACTCGTAGGATTCGCCCAAATCAACGGCCTCCAGCTGCACCAAATCATCTTCGCGGGCTGAGATAGCAAAGTACACCGCCTTGTCCACGCTGGCGGGAAGTACAAAGCCATTGTTGTAATCGGTATGCTCACCAATAAGGTTGATGCGGCCCGGCGAGCGGAACAGGCGGGGAGTTTGTTGATATTTTTCGGTGAAGGCGTTCCGAATGCGGTCGGCGGTGGGATTCATGATGTTTTTAATTTGGAATTATGGAATGAGTGAATGCCGGAATGCTGACAGTCGCCTATTCCGGCATTCTGACATTCCAAACTAAACTACCCTATCGCATAATCTGCAACCTGTTCAGTTCCGCCTGGTAAAGCCGGGCGTTGGCCAGGTGGTCGGCGTAGTTTTCGGCGAATGCATGGTAGCCAGAGAGGTCAGCCTTGGCGCACATGTAGGTATAGTCATGCTTTTCGTAATTCAGCACGGCATCCAGCGATACCTGGTCGGCCAGCCGGATGGGGCCGGGTGGCAGTCCGGTGTTGAGGTAGGTATTGTAGGGCGAGGGCGTCATCAGCTGAGCGGTAAGGATGCGTTTGATGCCGAAATCGCCCAACGCAAACTTCACCGTCGGATCGGCCTGCAGCGGCATTCCGGCTTGCAGGCGGTTGATGTACATCCCGGCCACGCGGGGGCGCTCATCGGGTTTCCGGGCTTGTTCTTCTTCCACGATAGAAGCCAGAATAGATACTTCTTCGGGTGTCAGATTAATCGCTTTGGCTTTGGCTTTCCGCTCGTCAGTCCAGAACTTCTCATATTCGCTGTGCATCCGGTCGAGGAATCGTTCGGGGCTGACATTCCAGTAAATGTCGTAGGTATTGGGCAGGAACATACTCACGACGGTCGCCGTGTCGAAACCGTACTTTTGCACCAGGGCAGGATCGCTCAGTGCTTCGCGGAACTTCTGCTCCCCGAATTCAAAACGCGGCCCGATACGCTCGATCAATTCGCTTTTCAGGCGAATATTATTAAAAGTTAGCCGCACTGCGTCCTGATTGCCCTCGCGCAATTTTTGAATTACGGCAAAGTTGGTCGCATTTGGCTTAATCAGATAACGCCCTGCTTTCACTCGCTCGGGGTACTTGAGCAACTTGGCTACAAACCGAAAAGAAATCTCGTCGTTGATGACCTCATTTTTTTTGAGCGTATCCACCACCGATTCATAGGTAGCATTTTCTGGAATAAGCAGCGCGAAACTACGGTCTGCTTCCAATTGCAGGTTCGGCGTCTTGAATATTTGCCAGAAATAGAAAGTAAAAGTTGTGGTAAGTACCGCCAGGGTAATGAAGATACCTACTTTGAGATTACGGGACATTTATTTAGTTGACAGTTGAGATTGAGTGATGAGTGATGAGTGATGAGTGATGAGTGATGAGTGATGAGTGATGAGTGAGAAAAAAAGACTTAGCGGGCTATTTACTGCTTCAAACGTGAATTAATTGGTGATTACAACCAATTATCACATTCACTACTCTATAGAGAAATGCTTATTCCGACATTCACTAATCGCCGGGCGCTCCCGTCACTCATTCAAAATTAATAGAAAACCGCTTTCCCAGCTCGACCAAAGATTCCACCACGGGGGGCAGCAGGGGAATGCCTTCCCGGCGGCGTTTGGCTTCGGACTCACGCTCGGGGTCACCGGGGATAAGTACTTGGTGATCATCGATAGCGCGGGCCTTCCGAAAAGCTCCGATCCAGCGGTCCATATTATCTTTAAATTCATCGGCGGGTCGGAAACCATCAACGCGCATGGCGCCCAAAAAGTGTCCGGTACCAAGGCCGACGCCCGCCTGCGCGGCCATAAATCCCGCGGTGGCGAAGGGTGGTACCCATGGCCCGTAGTTAGCGCCGGAAAGTACCCCGGAAAATATGTCCACGATGGCTCCCAGGCCGTAGCCTTTGTGGCTGCCGTGTTCACGGTCGGAACCAAGGGGCAGCAGACCGCCGCCGCTTTTCACGGCATTAGAATCGTCGGTGGGGTTACCCTGAGCATCCTGTGCCCAGCCCAGTGGCGCGGGCAATCCCTGCCGCTGCAGAATCTCGAATTTGCCGTAGGCCACGGCGGTAGAAGCGAAGTCGGCCACAAAAGGGGGCTCGTTACGGGCAGGAACAGCAACGGCCAGCGGGTTAGTACCCAGCAATTTATCCAGCGAAAAGGTGGGCGTCACCAGCGGGGCGGCGTTGGTCATCGTCCAGCCGATCATATCACGCTCGAGCGCCAGCATCGCGTGGTAACCCGCAATGCCGAAGTGGTTGGAGTTACGCACCGACACCCAACCCGAGCCAACTTTATCGGCCTTGTCCATAGCAATTTCCATAGCTTTGGGCGCAACCACCAGTCCGAGTCCACGGTCGCCATCCACCGTAGCGGTACTGGGCGTTTCGTGGACGATCCTGACTTGTGGAGTAGGATTCAGGCGGCCATTATCGTAGAGCCGCACATACCCCGCCAGCCGCGCGATCCCATGCGAATCTATACCGCGCAGGTCGGCACTGATAAGTACTTCGGAGGCTGATTCTGCCTCCTGAGTCGGGCAGCCGATTTTCTCGAAAACAGTTTGAACAAAATTTTGCAGATATTCGGCTTTGTACATATCAATCTCAATTACTCATTAAACGTTTGAGGGAATTCCCTCTCTGAAAACAAACCTACTATTATCAACACACCTTACAAAACCCGTCTTCTCATTTTCACCAAGGCTCGCCATGAAAAAAAACACTTTTGCTATCGTCTTCACGTTCTTCGCGCTTACGGCTTTTTCTCAAACTACCGACCCGCAAACCGTATCCCCTACCCTTACTCATGCCACGGTGTTTCTTAACCGAGCCGAGCTCACCGCCACCGCCAAAACTACTATTCCCGCCGGCGAGCAGCGATTGATTATCGACAACATCCCGCTCAGCATCGACCAAAATAGTATTCAGGTTAAAGGTTCGGGCGATGCTGTGATTATGGGCGTACGATTTGTGCAAAATTACCTGCAAAATGCGCCCCGTCCCAAAAATATTCGACAACTCGACGACACATTGCGCACTGTGCAGGATGACATTGCCGCCGCCGAATTATCGAAATCAGTACTCGAGGAAGAAAAACTACTCATCCTGGCCAATAAACAGGTGAGTGGCACATCCACAGGCGTAAAGGTGACGGATCTGAAAGAAATGGCTAACTTCTACCGCGAGCGGCTGACCGACATTGGTGCAAAGTTGCTTAAAGTTCAGGAACGCCTGAAGGAGCTGAAAAAGCAGGAAAGCAACCTTAAAAATCAGCTATCTAATTGGCAAAACAGCCGAAACCGACCTACAGGTGGTATAGAGGTAAGTTTGAAAGCTACCACCCGTACGGCCTTAAATCTGGAATTATCTTATGTAGTAAGAGGCGCGGGCTGGCGGCCCATTTATGACTTACGGGTAAAGGAAACCAGCGCTCCGGTGGCCCTAGCCTACAAGGCGGAAGTTTTCCAGAATACCGGACAGAATTGGGATAATATTAAGCTGACACTTTCGACTTCAAATCCTTCTCAGGGCGGTATAATGCCTACACTCGGGGTGCAGTACGTGGATTTCCCGCAGCCTGTGGCCATGCTATCCAAGGGAAGAGCCCGTTATTCGTCAGAAGTAGTCAAAAATGAGGCAATTCCGGTAGAATCGGCCCCGATGGCTCTTGAAGCGCCCATGGCCGACGTACAATCCACGGCCGACTTTACCCAAATTATCAGCAACGACCTCTCGGTATCTTTCGACATTGCCCTAGCTTACGACGTACCCTCGGGCGGACAGCCGCAATTAGTAGATATTGCCCGGCATGAAGTACCAGCCAACTACCGCCATTTCGCCATTCCAAAACTTGACACCGATGCTTTTCTGGTAGCACAATTGGTGGACTGGGAAAAATACAATTTACTGAACGGTAAGGCAAACGTCTATTTTCAGGGAACCTACGTTGGTGAAACGCAGTTGATTACGCAGAACACCAATGATACACTGAACGTGTCGCTGGGCCGTGATAAAAAGGTAGTTATAAAACGCGAACGCCTGAATGAATACAGCAGCAAACGTTTCATCGGGAGTAATATTCGGGAAACGGTCACTTACCGCATCACAGTGCGCAATACCAAATCCGACGCCGTTAAGCTAACGCTGGAAGATCAGGTACCTGTGTCGCAAAACAGCGATATTGAGGTGAGTGTAGAAGAAACTACCGGGGCAAAGTACAATTCCGAAACTGGAAAATTGACCTGGGAGGTAAACTTAAAACCCAACGAAAACCGTACTTTTGACATCCGATTCGAGGTCAAATATCCCAAGGGACAAGCGGTCGTATTCTAATTTTGAGTGAGTGAATCAGGGAATGAGAGAATGTTGCTTTCGCAGGCTAAACTCCTATTCACTAATTTACTCATTCACCAATCCCTAATTGTCTGTATATGAACAGCTCTTTCCTCAATCGCATTTTTGGCTATTTTGTGCGTGGGTTGGTGCTGGTGGCGCCCTTATATTTCACTATTCTGATCATCTGGACGGGTGTGGAAGCACTGGATGGCATCCTGCCGGTTTCCATTCCTATCTCGCCCAAGAAATCCATTTACCTGCCCGGTCTGGGGATGCTCATTATTTTGCTGGGTATCCTTCTGCTCGGCTTTTTCTTTTCGACGGTCGTTCCTCAATCTTTTTTCAGATTCACCGAACGTATCCTGCGAAAAATTCCACTGGTCAATCTGATTTTTTATTCGATCAAAGATTTGATTTCTGCCTTTGTAGGTGATAAAAAAAAATTCAATCAACCCGTGCTGGTAACGATCAACCGGGAGTCGGATGTAAGAAAACTGGGCTTTATTACCCAAACTGACCTCAGTCATTTGTACATAAAGGATTATATTGCGGTCTATATGCCGCATTCTTATGCATTTTCCGGGGAGTTATTCATCGTACCCATTGCGAACGTCACCCTGCTGAATGCCAATAGTGCCGACATCATGAAAATGATCGTTTCCGGCGGCGTGTCGGCCAAGGACTACTCGCCGGAATACAAGGAAGAAGAGGGTTAAAAGACAGATTTGAGGATGAAAGCTATTTTTGGGGGGCTGCTGTTATTTCTGGCTGTTGCCGCGCCAAGCCGGGCTCAGGATCATTACGATCCCGACAAAGCGCTGTCGAGCGAAGAGTTATTTTTAAAGCAATATAACGACAAGCGGATTTTCACCAAAGCCGGAGAGCCATATCTCGTTCTCGACGCTGCCCCTATCTTCGGCGTATTCCACCGTTACCGCTATTTCCCTGGCGACCAAATTCGTTTTAAAGTAAAGGGCGCACCGCAGCGTTTCAGGAAGGAAATATATACGGTGACTGATAGCAGCTTCACGTATAGTTATGCCAATCAACTGGAAAGAAGAATGGAAATCGAGGAAGTTCTTCTGGATGATATTCAAAAAATAAAGACCTTTCGCCGCATCCCCTGGGTGACCGAAGGCTCTGTAATTCTACCCTTAGCCGGCCTGATTTTCATTGGTGCCGATTTTTTCAATAAAGGACTAGACGGACAGCGTTTCACCACCGACGCCAAATCATTGGCCATTGGTGGTGCACTGGCCGCTACGGGCTTTATTTGTTATAAATTCAGTTTTTCCTCGGTAAAAATCAATGGTCATAACCGTATTAAAATCCTGAAAACATATTGAGGTAGTTTGCACAGTTCGATGCACCGACTTCCAGCCCAACTTGTTGAGCAGTACACCTCACCGAAATTCTATCCATTCTCAACTATCAACTCTCCACCAAAATTAAGTGTCCCAGGTAACCGTTCACCCTCCGCAAAGACAAATCCTCGCCGAAATAAAACTTACCGCTTCCAAAAGCGAGTGCAACCGGGCTCTGATCATCGACGCGCTGACAGGTTTTAAGTGCCAACTTTCCAATATTTCTGAGGCTCGCGACTGCCAGACCATGCAAAGGCTGTTGGCCTCCGACGAATCCGTGGCCGATGTCATCGACGCCGGCACGACGATGCGTTTCCTTACTGCCTACTTCGCTGTCACGGGCCAACACAAAACCATGACCGGAACACCGCGAATGTGCGAGCGTCCCATCGGCTTACTGGTAGATGCGCTCCGGCATTTGGGTGCCAAAATCGACTACGAGAAGCAGGAAGGCTTCCCGCCCATGCGGTTAGGCGGCTTTGATTATTCGGGCAGAAACCGCCTGAGCATCCGTGGAGATGTGAGTAGCCAGTATATTTCAGCCCTGCTCATGATTGCCCCGTTATTACCCGATGGCCTGGTACTGACCCTGGAAGGCGAAGTTGGTTCGCGGCCCTACATCGAAATGACACTCCAACAGATGGCGTATTTCGGTATCGAATGCCAGGCCGATTGGTCTGCGCAAACCATCACTGTATCGCCCCAAACTTACCAGCCTAAGCCCTACGCCATCGAGTCCGACTGGTCGGGAGCGAGCTACTGGTACAGCATCGTGGCTCTGGCCGAAGCTGCCGAAGTGGAATTGCTGGGTTTGAAGGAAAACTCTCTGCAAGGCGACAGTGCCATTGTAGCAATTATGGCCCATTTGGGCGTGAAAAGTACCTTTACCGACCGGGGTGTACTTTTACAAAAAATCGAGGCGGAATCCTCGCTGGAATGGGATTTCACCAACTGCCCCGACCTGGCCCAAACCGTTGCCGTCTGCTGCGCGATGAAAAATATCAAACTCACACTCACGGGTGTAGAAAGTTTGAAAATCAAAGAAACCGACCGTATTTACGCCTTACAGGAGGAATTGAAAAAGCTGGGCGCAGAATTGACGGAAGTGGAAACCAACCATCGCTACCAGGTTGCGCACAAAGAAGAAGTTCCGGCGGAAGTCACTACCTCCATTCATACCTACGACGACCATCGCATGGCGCTTGCCTTTGCGCCGGTGGGAATGGTTCGTTCCGTAGTTATTGAAGATCCGGGCGTGGTAGTTAAATCTTACCCAAATTTCTGGGAGCATCTGCAGCAGGTGACAGCCGTAGTAAGTACTTGATTTTTTTCACTGATGACCCGGCTATCGATCGTTTGCTCATTTCTCTTGCTTCTCGTCGGTTGTGAGCGAAGTGACTCGCCTCGTCCCGATCCCGGTTACGCCTATTTTCCCCTGGAAACGGGTACTTTCCGGGAATACGAAGTGACCGAAACCCGCTACGCTCTGGCTCAGCCCGCCCAGACCCGTACCTACCAAATTCGCGAAACCGTCGGCCCGAAATATACCGATGCCAGCGGGCAGGACGTTTACACCCTTGAGCGCTCGGTGTGGGAGGGAAATACCTGGCAGACAGACTCCATTGGGGCGGCGTGGCGCACCGTCGACCGGGCTTTTACGATAGAAAATGGCCAGACTTTTGTCAAAATGCAGTTTCCGGTCAGGGAGCGTTCGCGCTGGAACGGGAATTTATTCAATACGCTTGGCGATCAATTTTTTGAAGTAGAAACGGTAGACAAACCACTGATTCTCGGTACGCTTCCCTTCGATAAAACGCTTTCCGTGGTACAGCAAAATGATTCGACCTTACTTTCTTTGCGCAGAAGCCGGGAAACATACGCCAGAAATATTGGTTTGATCAAACGTGAACAAACCAGCGTGCAGTACTGCGGCACCCCCGATTGCCTCGGGAAAGGAATTATCGATTATGGTTTTGTAAAAACCACACTACTGAAAAATTACGGACCATGAAGAAGTACTATCTGCTCGCCTGCTTTCTTATCATTGCGCTGCTCGGTCTTCGGGCGGAAGCACAGGTGCTGCCGCGTTATTTTATTTATTTCAAAGACAAGGCCAATAGTACTTTCTCCGTCCAGAAACCCGAAGCTTTCCTTTCTCCAAGGGCTATTGCACGCAGGCAGCGGCAAGGCATCGCCGTCACAACTTCCGACCTTCCGGTGAGTAGTACTTACATTCAGGCTGTGCAGCAAACGGGAGCAAAAGTGTTTTTTACCTCTCGATGGTTCAACGCCGCCCTGCTGGAAGCCACCGATGCTCAATGGGCCGCGATCAAGGCATTGCCATTTTATAAAAGTACCGAGCGAAACCTGCCCATCGCTCCCGCCAGTACGCCCGGTGTGGCCCGCCTGGGTGCTGCTTATGATAAATTCGGAACGCAGGAAACGATCGACTATGGGCAATCGCAGGGCCAACTCGCCATGCTGGGTATTCCTGCCATACACGAAAAAGGCTTTCACGGCGAAGGAATGCTCGTAGCGGTGCTGGACGCCGGCTTTCCCAAAGCCAACGAGGTAGGGTATCTGAAGCCTATCTTCGATAGCAAGAGGATGCTGGATACTTACGATTTTGTATCCCGGAAAACCGGGGTGTACGACAATCACACGCACGGACTCAACTGCCTTTCTATTATAGGAGCCGAGCAGCCGGGCCTGATCGTAGGCGCAGCCTACAAGGCTAGTTTTGCGCTATACCGCACTGAAAACGATTTCAGCGAAACACCCTACGAAGAAGCCACCTGGATCATGGCCGCCGAACGCGCCGACAGCCTCGGCGTGGACATCATTTCCAGTTCGCTGGGATACAATTTGTTCGACAATCCGGTGTACAACTACACCATTCAGCAACTCGATGGCCGTACGGCCCTGATCTCGAAAGCGGCCCTCCACGCCGCTCGTCGGGGTATATTGGTTGTTAGCTCTGCCGGCAACTCCGGCAATGATCCCTGGAAATTCATTACGCCACCCGCCGACGCAGATTCTGTATTGGCCATCGGCGCGACTTTCTCCAACCGTAGCTATGCTCCGTTCAGTTCGATCGGACCCACGACGGATGGGCGCATCAAGCCCGACGTGTCGGCGCAGGGCGTGGGAACTACCATCGGCAACACAAGCGGAGCAGCATCTTCCGGCAGCGGTACTTCCTATTCTGCGCCCCTGATTGCAGGAATGGCCGCAGTACTTTGGCAGGAATTTCCTTTTCTGACTGCGCAGCAACTTATCAAGGTACTTCAGCAAGCCGGGGATCAGGCTGCAAATCCCAACAATTTGCTGGGTTATGGCATCCCTACGATTCAGCGGGTTGAAGAAATCGTCCGGCGGGATTACGCGCCTCTGGCAACAGAGCCCGGCGAGTTAAGCAGTGTAGAGCTTTATCCCAATCCTGCGAAGGAACAGGTATACCTGCGTTTTGGCAAAAACCAAGTACCTCCCGCCGCCGACATTCAAATTCTGAGTACGGCGGGCGTCAGCCTTACGCCACCTACGCCTGTTACTCAAGCCAATTTTAACTTGCCGGTCGGGATGCTGCCAGCTGGTTTGTATTTCGTAAAAATCACGACACCGCAAGGGGTTCGGGTGCTGAAATTTCTCAAACATTGAGGGGAGGCTAGCCATTGGACGCTGGCTTTTCGCAGAATTCCAGCGTCTCACCCCTAATATCCAATGCCTGAAACAGGAAGCGTCTTCCGCTGCATCCGAAGAATGCTCTCGGACGGATTGTACAAGGGTACTTCCTCCATCGGTACCCACCGCACTTCCTTCGCTTCGGCATTGCGGGCAATCTCTGCCAATGGATCGGCTTCCAGTAAAAATCGAATATCGTAGTGAAAATGGGTCGGCTCACCCGGCCGCGCTGGAATGGAGTGTACATCCACGTCGAAAATGCTTCTGGCTACGGGCCGCACGATGGCCCCCGTTTCCTCTTCCGCCTCCTTCATGGCTACACGCAGCACGTCCGAATCGCCGTCGCAGTGGCCACCGGGCTGAAACCAGCGGTCGAGTTTGCGGTGATGCATTAGTAATACCTGTGAGCGATCCGGTGACACCACCCAACCCGAGGCCGTTACGTGGCCAACGCGCAACGAACGCTCAAAGCAATCGGGATACGTTTCTACAAACTCAATGGTACGCAGCCACATATCCCACTCGGATTCATCACGGGGGACATGATTATTTAACATAGCGAGCAATATTCCGCGTGACATCGAAATAGGGTTTGTGGTAACAAATGGCTAATTTTGCGCTATAATTCAACAAAATATCATCAAATAAAAATCACTTTCATGAAAAAGTATTATCTCTCCTTTGCACTGGTCGTGGCTATCGTTGCGACTTCCCTGGCGCAACGTACTCCGCAGCCCAGCCCGGCGGCCAGCGTGATGCAGACAGTAGGTGTAACGGACTTCACCGTCACTTACTCGCGTCCTTCGGCCAAAGGACGTACTGTGTATGGCGACAGCACTTCAATAGTTTCCTACGGCCGTACCTGGCGCACCGGAGCAAACGCCGCCACCACTCTCCAGGCTTCTACCGATTTCATGTTTGGTGGCAAAAAGGTACCGGCAGGTACTTATTCGCTGTTTTCTATACCGCAGGGCGGCCAATGGACGGTAATTCTGAACAAAGATACTAAGGCCACCGAAGCCAGCTACAAAGAATCCGGCGACGCAGTACGCGTGATGGTTATGCCTGCTTCAGCTTCCGAGTTTATGGAATCGTTCACCATCGGATTTTCCGATGTAACGGATAGCACGGCTCATCTGAATATAGGCTGGGGGCCTGTGAATGTACCCGTCCCCCTCGAGGTCATGACGACGGACATCACAATGGCCGCCATGGATAAAGCTGTCATGGAAAAGCCCGAAGACCCCAATACTCTGCAAAACGCAGCGGGCTATATGCTCTCCAAGGGTAAAAATCTGAGTCAGGCACTTGCCATGGTCGATAAAGCTATCGGCTTGCAAGAAACATTCCGCAATGTGTGGCTAAAAGCTCAGATTCTGGCCAAAATGGGTAAAGTAGCCGAAGCAGTACCTCTGGCGCAGAAAGCACTGGCCATGGGCAAAACCTCCGGCGACAGCGCATTCAGTTTTATGGGGCCACAGATTGAAAGCGGCCTGAAAAATATGCAGGCCATGCTACCTGCCGGGGCTGACGCCGCTGCCGGGATGGTGGATAAAATGAAAGGCAAGAACAAAGGGAAGAAATAACTTCCGCATTTCAGAAAAAAAAGCTCCGTTGTCAACGACAGCGGGGCTTTTCTTGTGAAAATACTCAGCTAAACTCGCCTATTCTTCGAAAGAAGGTCCAATTATTAACTTTTGTTCAAAAACTTAATTCAAAACCACCAGAAAAAAATTCAATATTACCGCACGTACTCGTCCCAGCCGCCGTAGTGCTCCTTCTGAATTCCTTTTGGTAACGCCAAAGCCGCCGCCGCTACGCCAGCAACGGACGAAGTGATCGGCAAGCCAACCGAGGGATAGTCGGCAAACCAAATACTGACCGCGATGCCCAGTCCGAGCAATACGTTCAGGTACCGTCCTATACGGAATACTTCACCCATCGAAATTACGGACACAACTACGATCAGAGCGCCTCCAAGATGGTTGATGGTAGCCGAAGAGGATTGGATAGTGTCCCCGAAAATATCCGGGGCAAACATCAGCCCCATCCCGATAAGCATTGAAATGGTCAGCGTCCAGGGAAAACTCATACCCCAGATGGAGGCTTGAAAGATGGAATTCTTCTGTTCGGGAAACTTCACCAGCGCGGGAGAACGCTCGTCTTTATCCATACTATCCAGGCTTCCGCCGAACCAGAACACGTGCCAGAGATTCTCTCCCTTTTGCCGCGCCTTTTTCATAAACTGAAACATGGCGATAACCTCGTCGCCTTCTAGCGGTAGCATGGGAAGCATGATGGCGGCGGGAACGATACACATAAAGCACCAGGCTCCTACAAGTACAGGCTGCGAGATAACAAGGAAAATATGCACCAGGCCCAGCGGAATAACCAAGATTCCAAAAAAAGTCACCATCCACGGCATGGTGCGCCAGCGGGCCGGACTACCCATGAAACCCATAAGAAACTCAAAAGTGTAGGCAAACGAACCCAGCCCGGCATCGGACACGGGCAGGGAGTGGGACATGGAAGAGTTGAGTACTTCAATACTGCTGGAACCGAAAAACGGATCCCAGACGGCATCGAGATAACCCAACTGGAAAGCCGCCAGATAGCGTGATACCATCCAACCCACAAAGCCAGTCACAATCATGATCCACCGTTGCGGCCAGCTGGAAGGGTTATAGCTCCAACCCGGAGGTACTTCCGAGCCCATCTCCATGTACATAATCATGTTGGGCATTCCTGGAATCAACACCGTGAGGCCCATGATAAGCGCCCCAACCAGTGTATCGTTCATGTAGGCCAGCGCGGAGGGCGACCAGAAAATAAGCGGAGCCATACTGAGCCATATCCCTACGAAGCAGCAAATCCAGATACTGATGGGGCGGTTGGGCGTGAGTGAACGGTAACCGAAGATAATGAGTAATATGCCGCTGATGATATCACTCCATTTCATCACCTGCACCCGGCTGCTGAGGTCGAGCCAGACGCTGCGCCCACCGCTGGGCAGGAAGGGGTTTTTACCGTAATCGAAAGTTAAAGGCGAGAGCAGCACCCAAAAGCCCAGTATCACGACCAGCCAATACACCCACAGCGTCTGCTTGTGGTGCATCATAAGCACATCCATCCGGTCGTCGTGGCTCATTTTCATGGATTGGTGGCCAGAGTCCTGCCCTTTCTCACTATCCATGTCCATCATTGGGCGGGTCACGCCGCGTTTGCCCATGTCTTCCATACAGTTTTATTCAGGTTTTCAGCGTTGGTACTGGGTCATTTTCTGCTCACAATCAACCCAATAGTCACGGCCGCCAGCGAAATCAAAGTACCCCAGGTGGCAAGTTTGTGGGTAGCCGCCCAGGTTTCGGGGCTAAAACTCCATGAGTCGGCATCGAAAGTTCCGTGCGATCCGTGGTCGCCTGGAAGCGGCTCGTAAAGGTTATTCGGACGGTTAGGTTCTTTCGGTTCATCGGTTTGCTGGCCTTTATAACCTGTGGCACCTAAGTACCTATCCAACAATCCGGGAGCAATCTTGTTCCCTAAGATAGACTCAACGGTCGGGTAACCCACGTATAGCTCACGGCGGGGATTTTTAGCAACATAGGCGATAGCCTGCGCGGCAACCTCCGGCTGATAAATGGTACCCATCGGTTGCGGTTTGTTAGGCAAATAGCTCTTGACGAAGCCAAACTGCGTCGTATTCATGGCGGGTAATTGCACCATGCTAAGGTTGATATTGCTTTTGTCATGAAACAACTCCGCCCGCAACGAATCGAAGAATCCCTGAATACCGTGTTTTGCCCCGCAGTAGGCCGACTGTAAGGGAATGCCCCGGTAAGCCAGCGCTGAACCAACCAGGATGATACTTCCCCGATCGCGCGGCATCATTCGCTTCAAAGCCGCCTGGGTACCATACACCTGCCCAAGGTAGGTTACTTCTGTCACCTGTTTAAAATCCTTCATTTCCAGCTTCTTAAACGGACCGAAAACGCTAATCATGGCATTGTTGATCCAAATATCGATCGGGCCCAATTCGCGCTCGATCTGGTCGGCGGCAGCTTCAACCTGGTCAGGTTGCGACACATCGGTTGGAATGGCCAGGGCTTTTCCACCCATATCTTCCACTTCTCTCTTAGCTCCTTCCAGACCGTCTTTGCCTCGGGCTAACAGGCCGAGGTTAGCACCTTGTTTGGCAAATTCCCGCACGATGGCGCGTCCAAGTCCAGCGGAGGCTCCCGTAACAACGACTACTTTTCCCTTGAAATTATTTTCCATTTATTGTATAAGTTATTTATAATGAACAAATAAGCCATCATTGATTTTCCATGATAGCATCAAAAACCAGCCCGGCTGCAACGGCATAAGCAGCATGGTGCAAAGCATCAATGGCAATAGCCTTGGGCGGCTCTTCGGTGACGGGCGGCGCTACATCCAGACTGGGCAGCATTACCAGGCTCGTACCCCATACGCTGGCAAAGTGTGCTGCCGTGGCGGCAGGACCGGTCAGGCCAAAGAGTGATAGCAATCCGCGCACCGCGCCCAGAGCCGTACCATAGGTCCAATGGATTTCCTGCGATACCTTAGGTTTATCTTTTTCGGCGACGGGTTCCACATCGAGTACCTTTTCCACGGCCTTGACCGGAGCATCGCTGCTATCCCGTTTAGTGATTTTCATTTCGATCATCTGCGAAACTGTGATGGCGACGGTTCCGGCCAAGCCTGCGATCAGGCCCACACCCAGAGCCGTTCCAAAGTCTTTCAGGGGGTTGGTATTCATAGCGTTTCAAAATTTTGGTGAGAAATGAGTAGTGGCAGCCTGGCAGTGTAGCTCAAAAAGCTACCGCCCGATTTGTTTAAAATACCTTGCCATTAACAAATACAAAACCAATCCGATGAGAGTAAAAGAACATCGAAACGGTCTGCTTGAAGACTGTATGTACCAAAATTATGCGCTAAGAGTCCGGCTCTTTTACACAAGTATGCACGAAGGCTGTAATATTCCGGATTAAGGTTTTTACACAGAAGGCGGCGGACCGAAAGTAAAGTACTTTCAATCCGCCGCCTAAATAACTTCCACATTGCCAGGAAATGCTCTAAGCGAGTCATTCGTAAGGCAATTCAAGAAAATTTACTTATTGGATTTTAACCTCTCCAACAGCCATTCATTCATCATATCACGCTGCTCGGGGTAGGTCCAGTGGCCCGTATCCAGCGCCAGGTACAACGATTTTGGGGCATCAATTACATTGTAGGCCGCGTACATCGAAGTCGGTGGACAGGTTTCATCGTTGAAACCCCAGGAATATTGGCCGGGAATTTTGACCCGACGGGCAAAATTGACGACATCATAATAACCTGTCGTTTCGATCTTGTCTTTTTTATTATTGAAATCCAGAGAATTGGCGGCGAAATAGTGAGGCCAGCCTCCGGCCCGTCCGTGCAGGTAGCCGGTCACGTCGCTCAGAGCCGGATAAAATGCTCCCAGCCATTTCACGCGAGAATCCAGAGCGGCGGTTACGATGGATAACGCCCCACCCTGACTCCCGCCCGTCACGGCTAGATTACGACCGTCGAATTGTGGCAGACTGGTCAGAAAATCATTGGCCCGTACGCATCCCAGATACACACGCTTGTAGTAAAAGTGATCTTTATCATCAAGATTGAAATTCTGGTAGCCGTTCAGAGCCCCATAGCGGAGGTTGTCGTACACCTCAGGGTCCATGGTTACGGGTATGCCATGGATGCCGATTTGTAAGGTAATAATCCCTTTTTCAGCATTCTCAATATCACCGTAGTAAGGCCGGACACCCGCGCCCGGTACGTGCAATATGGCAGGGTACTTTCCCTCTTTTTTGGGAGTAGCCAGAATACCGTAGAACCGTGAATTCCCGTAGTTGCGCAGGTTGACATGGTAGACATTTACCGTCTCGGTACAGCGATCAGGCAGTAAGGTCATTTCGGCATCCAGGGGAATTTTGGCCAGATCATCCTTAGCCTTAGTCCAGAACTGGTCAAAATCGGCGGGGTCCGTAGCGGTAGGTTTGATTTGCTCGGGTCCAAAACCAGCCGTTCCCAATCCCCGATATTCCACGCCATCGACCTCGGCGATGGCGATGCAACGTAAAAAACCGGGGTTCTTCATTGTACCGCCGTCCAGCGTGAGGGTGCCATTGGCGAGCGTTTTGGTTTCATTAGTAGTCGCAGGCATTTTCTCGGGGCCGATTTCGTAGCGCACCACGGCATCTTTTACAGGATTACCGCTTTTTAATACACTGATCGTAAATTTTACTTTTTCGCCGGGTTTGTAAGTCCAGTCGGTACGATCAGGGGCGACGATGACCTTGACGAAGCGCTCAGCGGGTTGCGCTAAGGCAATGTTGACGACCAGGAGTAGCGCAAGAAAATTGAGCGGCAGAAAGCGGGTTTTCATAGGGTAAAAAAAGTTTTTGAATATTTGTCGATAGGCAAAGGCAGAAAGCTGGCGTTTTTATCCGCAACTTGCGCCAAAATTATCTTTTTATAATTTTTTTGGGTAAAACCCTGCTTTCCTTCGTTATTTGACAATAACCAGGAAAAACTAATATGAAGACCCAATACTTAATCCCTTATCTAGCTTTAGCTGTCTTTTGCGCCGCCTGTACTTCCACCAAAAAGGCCATGCGCACCGTGGAATCACAGCGTACCACCCGGGAAGGTACCTCAAATCCCTCCCCTGCCAACGAGCCTACCTTGGTGGGGGTGTCCAGTAAATTTCTGAGCATTGACTCCACACGAGTACGAGTATACGTCTATATCGACGCAGTCAGAAACCAGTCGCCATTGAGCGTAGCGGAGTTTGGCGATCTGTACAATCTCAATTACGTCATGTATTCCGACTACGGCACCCGTGACCGCCTGGCTTATGGTAACGTGGCCTTAGGTCCCGAAAACCTTTCCAGGCTTGAAGATCAAATCGTGGCGCAGTTCGAGATCAAAAACCCCGGTAAAGACTATGGCGTACTACTCATGGAACTAAGCCAGACGGGAACGCTGAAAAAAGTACTGAACGACTTACCTATCCGCTTCAAGGATCAACGCGATAGTGATAAACTGGCCGTATTCGAGGGACAGAAAACAGCGCCGCTACGTCGCCACTTTATTCCCAAAAACGAAAGCGTCAAAATTCAGACGCTCGACGGAAGCAGCAAGCCATTGCATGGTTATTATTACCGGCATGGCTTCGAGGCAGCTCCCTCTCCGATGAACACGACACCACGAACCGCTGTGTCCAAGACACTCAACGTAGACAGTACTTTCACGATTCAAAGCGGCCAGGAGATTGTTTTTTCGCAGGAAGGACTGTATTATTTTTTAACTGACACGTCCCAAACCGAGGGTCTTGGCCTGCTGGTCACGGACGATCGCTACCCAAAGGTTACCCGGCCCGAAAAGCTCACTGAGCCGCTGCTGTACATGAGTACCAATCAGGAAATCAAGGAAATGGACGCGGCCCGCGACGATAAGAAAGCGCTGGACAAGTACTGGCTTTCGCTCATGCAGGGCAACCCCGAACTGGCACGGCAGGTGATTCGCAGCTATTATAGCCGCGTGGAGGAAGCCAACCGATTGTTTACGAGCTACAAAGAAGGCTGGAAAACGGATAAAGGTATGATTTTCATCATTCTCGGTCCGCCCGATCGGGTGCAGCGCAGCAAGGATAAAGAGGTATGGGTGTACGATCAGAAAGCCAATGCCACCAATGTCAATTTTACTTTTAACAGAAGAACAAACCAATTTGTGGACGATCATTATGAACTGGTACGCTATGTCGAGTACCAGCCCATTTGGTACCCCATCGTAGAAGCATGGAGAAACGGCGCTATCCGGTAAGAAAATCCCCCTCGATCCCAAAATCCGACATGGTTTTTGGGATTCAATCTGTTTTGGAAACCCTTCGTTCGGGGAAAGAAATCGAGCGTCTGCTGATTCAGAAAGATCAGAGTTTTCCCGAAATTCAACAACTTGCCCGTGAGTTGGGCGCACCGCTCAGCCGTGTGCCGCCGGAAAAACTCGACCGGCTCACCCGCAAAAACCACCAAGGCGTAGTCTGCTTTATTTCGCCTGTGCGGTATGTTCCTGTACACAATGTACTTACGCAGGTTTTTGAGGACGGTCAGACCCCGCTCTTCCTGATGCTGGACCGCGTCACCGATGTGCGCAACTTCGGGGCCATCGCCCGCACTGCGGAGTGCGCCGGGTCGCAGGCCTTGCTGGTGCCCTTCAAAGGAGGCAGCCAGATCAATTCTGATGCCATGAAGACTTCGTCCGGGGCACTAAACTACCTGCCCGTCAGCCGGGAAGGCAGCATTCTCGACACGCTGCATTACTTGAAAGATAGCGGATTACAGGTTATTGCCTGCACTGAGAAGGGCGACGACAGCCTGTACGAAGTTGACTTCAAACTACCCACAGTCATTATTATGGGCTCGGAAGAAGACGGCATTGCAGAGTCGTTGCTCAAACTTTCCGATCGAAAAGTCAGAATACCATTGGCCGGAAAAGTGGAGTCTCTGAATGTATCGGCGGCGGCGGCGGTGGTACTTTACGAAGCCGTCCGGCAGCGGGAAAGTCAGTGATTTAATAGTACTTACAAAGCCGGGAGACTGAACTTATTTTTTTAGTCTCCCGGCTATTTTCGTATTCAGGCGCCCCGAGTCATAGGTATTTTTACCTGATTTATCCAACGGCATCGAACGCCAAAAATCTCATTTTCAGCAATTTACTTTTTGGAGGAATTTTTCAGTTACCGAACGGTTTTGGTTTAGCGGGAAAGGCTTGTAACTTGAAAAGCGAAGTTTAAACCTTACTCAAATACCATTATTAAAACTCTATGAATTCCTACAAATTTACCGGAGAAGAAGGAAAATTCGTCTCTGCCTCCGCGGCATCCAAACTAACTGAGCGATACCAAACTACCCAGAAAGAAGAAAAGAAAAAGCCCGGCACTTTCACCGAAGCTCAGTTTTTTGGCAATAAACAGCTACAAAAACTCATGAAGAAGGACGGCTGCGTAGGCCTGCGCTTCTACTTTGGCAAGACTGAAGACAAGGAGGTTTGTGAGCAGCTCGTGGTGGTGGCTGTCGATGCCGATGGCAGAGACCTGACCAGCGCCCGCGTCGGTTTAAAGGATATGCCCGCCAGCGACGACGACGCTCTCACGGATGGTCCCTGCTGCCCCCATCATTGCGCTCCCTGAACCCAGGCAATAATCATTCTATCGTGGGAAACTTGTCCATCAACCAATGGCCTTTTTTACGTATATAGAGCGCTATCCATTGGCGAGTTCCGCCGTTTTTTTTATCCTGGTACCTCTATTTGTGGCAGGGTTCAGGTATTCTCATCTCAATACGGCTTTCCGGTTCCTGTTCGTTTATTTGCTTCTGGATCTGATCGTTGGATTGTGGATGATGTACCTTGCCGCCCACCGCGCTAATAATATTCTGCTGCTGAACCTATTCGTGCCCCTGCGGTATGCTTTTTTCAGTGGCATGTTCTATTATTATTTCCGGTCTGCCCTGGTGAAGCGGATTATTTTTTATTCAATTATTGCGTTTGGCCCATTCGCTTTACTGGACATCTACGCTAGTAACCGTGACCTGACCGACCTCCACAATCATTTGGTAGGAAAGTACTCGCAAGTAGTTGAAAGTGTTCTGATTATATTTTGGGTATTACTATATTTTTATGAGATAATCAAGACCCTGCAAGTCAGCAATATTCTGGGTTATCCATTTTTTTGGATTTGCGCAGGTTTGCTGATATTTTATTCCGGCAATATTTTCTATTTCCCATTTTGGTATTATACCAATACCTGGGAAAATAAGTTGCAGGTAGGACTTATTGATGATATTCCTTTCATCGTCGAATTGATTTCTTTGTTTCTTTTTTCAATTGGTCTTTGGCATATCCACTCGAATCATGACGACCTTCACTCCTGAACAGATCAGACTGGCTCTGCTGATTGCCACTTCCGCCATGCTCATGATGGCGGGCTTTGCCATTGTTTTTGTCATTTACTATCAAAAAAAGCAACTGGAGCAGGAAAAAAAGCTACGCGATGTCGAAAAAAACTACCAGCTCATGCTGCTTGAAACTGCCCTGCATTCCGAAGAAAGCGAGCGGCGGCGAATCGCGCAGGATCTGCATGACGATATTGGTACCATGCTGTCGCTAACCAAGCTGAGCCTCAATCAACTCGCCAAACTCATTTACCGGGACCCGACCCGGAAGTCTAACACGTCTCCTGATGCCGCTTCTCTGAATTCGCCCCGCGCTGAATTGACGTTAAATAAAGCGCACTCTCTGGTGGAAGAGACTATCGTACACGTACGCCGCATCACCCGTGACCTGGTGCCCACTACACTGGATCAGTTCGGATTGGTGGCCGCCATTGAGGAATTTATCAATCGAATGAGTGAGAATTATGCCCTTTCGGTACATTTTCACTGTGATGGTCAGGAAATCCCGCGCCAATCACCCCGCGTCGAGCTGGCCTTGTATCGTATCATGCAGGAACTCGTCAACAATGCGATCAAACACGCCAATTGCGACGAAATCATAATTGATCTGCACCTCGAACAGGGAAAGATAGAAATGCAGGTAACCGACAATGGCCAGGGGTTTGATGCCGCCACTATGAAGACCAGCGACCAGGCCGGGCTGGGACTTCGCAATATTGAAAGTCGATTGAGTGTCATTAATGGTGTCGTGAAGTACCAGAAACCCGGAGTTCGGGGTTCCAGGGCACAGGTTCAGATACCCGTCGAGCCCCAATCCAGCGTCAAACCTGAACCATTGCATCCGTTCAGGCGAGCAGCGGCGGCCAGAGGCTAACCGTCACCGACCATCAAGATTTAGCTATTTTACCCACTAAACCCAATCTACCAATCTACAGAAAATGCTACACCTTGCCATTGCCGACGACCATGAACTGTTTCGTAAGGGATTCATTTCCATGCTGAGTGGGGTGGATGATTTTTCGTTTGTCCATGAGGCGGCCAACGGGCAGGAATTGCTGGATATGGTGGAGGTTCGGGCGCCCGACATTGTGCTGATGGATTTGCAGATGCCCGTGATGGATGGAATGCAGGCCACGGAGATCTTACTCGAAAAGCACCCTGAGGTCAAAGTGATTGTCGTTTCGATGTACGACGAAGACCGTTTCGTAATGCATATGCTGGAAAAAGGGGTACATGGTTATCTGCTGAAAGATACCTCACCCGACGAAGTAGAGAAAGCAATCCGCCGGGTCGCCGAGGAAGGCTTTTATTACAGCGACTTTGTATCGAAAGCCATGCACCGGAAAATGGTAGCCCGCAGTCCCCATAAACAGCCTTTCTTTCCCAATGCCAACAATGTCGGCCTTTCCAACCGCGAGCAGGAAGTACTGCAACTACTTTGCGACGGGCTTTCGACTATCGAAATTAGTGAAAAACTTTTCATAAGTACCCGCACCGTCGAAGGCCATCGCTTGCGCATCCTGGAAAAAACCGGCACCAAAAACACCGCCGCCGCCGTGGCGTTCGCTTACAAGAATCACTTGATTTAAAGGGGTGGCAAAGTAGCAAAGGCACAAAGCGACAAAGTAAGTTGACGGAAAACGAAAACACTCACCATTCATCACTCAAACCGTCTTGCGGTACCGCCAGGAAGCCAGCGCAATCAACGTAATGGCCATACCCAGCAGGGTAAAAAACTGCGCCTGCATATCCCGCAGGGCACTTCCTTTGAGTAGCACATTGCGCCCTACTTCGATAATGTACTTAAGCGGATTGAAGAGATTCAGATATTGCGCCCATTGAGGCATATCCTCGGTCGAAGAGAATAATCCGCTCAACAAAATAAAGATTACCAGACAGAAAAATATGGCAAACATTGCCTGCTGCTGCGTGGCAGATACCGCCGAAATGAGCAATCCCAGGCCGACACATAATAGTAGAAATAAAAAGGCAAAACCATAAATAAGCAGCAAACTACCTTCAATGGGGATTTGGAATAGGAACTTCCCCACCAGCAGCCCCAGCGTGAACTGGATCAGCCCAATGATGACGAAAGGCGTAAGTTTGCCCAGAATGAACTCATGCTTTTTGATCGGCGTGACGTTGAGTTGTTCCTGGGTGCCGATTTCTTTTTCGCGCACAATGTTGAGCGCCGCGATCATCCCGCCAATCAGCAGCATCAACTCAAACAGAATCCCCGGTATCATAAAGGTCTTGTATTCCAGACGGGGGTTGTACCGGTACTGATTTTCCACATCCAGCCCTGTCCTCCCCTCTGAGGGTGTACCGCTCGGATTTAATCCAATGCTTTCAGCGCGAATGGCGGTGTTAAAATCCCGGATAATTGTTTGAGCATAACCGGAGGCAATGCCGCCTTTGGTGCCGTCGATGGCATTGACCAACAGCTGAACCGAAGCACGATTTTCTTTACCCAAATCCCGCTCGAAATGTGGTGGGATCACCATGACAAGATCAGCACCTCCTGCCAGAAGTACCTCGTACGCAGACTTTGCATTGGGCAGATAGCCCTGAAAACGAAAATTGGCGGTCGGGCGGTGCTCCGCATACCTGAATTTGCCCGCCAGCCGCTGCGCATAAGTTGTATGATCCTGATCTACAATGGCAATTTTTAGATTCTTTACCTCGAAATTGGCGGCATAGGCCAATAAGATCAATTGCATTACGGGAGCCGCCAGCATCATGCGCAAAAGTACCTTGTTGCGCCGAAGCTGCTTGAACTCCTTTTCAATCATGTAGAATATGCGTTGCATAATAAGAAGGACGATGAATGAGTTAGCAGCCCTTTCAGTGATGAGGCAAATCAGTCATCATTGATTTAGCCGTGGTTTTAAGTTTCGTAAACTCACCGCCATGAGGAAGGCTGACATTCCGATAAGTACTAATGTCGGCTTCCAAAGGAATTTCAGCCCGACACCTTTGATCATGATGCCTTTCACGATTTCTATGAAATAGGTAGCCGGAATAACGTTCGAGACGTATTGCAAAAAACGTGGCATGCTTTCGATCGGAAATATGAATCCCGAGAGGAAAATCGTCGGCATCAGAAGTACCAAAAGCGAGGCGAACATAGCTACTAATTGTGTATCGGCGATCGTCGAGATGAGCAGGCCGAGCGAGAGCGATAAGAAGGTAAACAGCAACGTCTCGGCCAGAAGAAGCGGTAAACTACCGTTGAGCGGAATTCCCAGCAATAAGACGCCCAGTGCGATAATGATACAGCCGTTGATGAAAGACAGCAGCAGATAAGGCAGTACTTTGCCAAACAAAATCTGCAATTGGGACAAAGGTGAAACCATCAGTACTTCCATTGTTCCGGTCTCCTTCTCGCGGGCAATCGTGACCGAAGTCATCAGTGCCGACACTAGCAGAAGTACCATCGCCATCACACCCGGCACGAAAACGAACGCTCCCCGCAATTCGGGATTGAACACCATGCGCGGCTGCACGACGATCTGCATAGGTGTAGCGGCGTCCGGCGGGTTCTGTTCGTTCGCGTAATTCTGGATAATACTGGTCGCATAGCTGGTCAGGCTGATGGCCGTATTCTGCTCCGAAGCATCGGCCAGGAGTTGTACTTGCGCTGACCTGGTGTTCCGGGCAAAATCATCAGAAAAGTTAGGTGGAAACACCACGACCAACTTCACGTGCCCCTGCCGAAACGTAGCTTCTACGTCACGATAAGCATTCAGATTTTTGGTCAGCTGAAAATAACCCGACGACAGCAAACGGTCCGTAATCTGGCGGCTGTGTGGTCCATGGTCGAGGTCAAGCAAAGCGATTTTTGCATTTTTTATCTCGTTAGTCAGGGCAAAACCAAACAGCAGTACCATTGCCAGCGGCATACCGAACAGAATCAGCAATGTCCGCTGATCCCGCAGGATGTGGAAGAACTCTTTTTTGATAAAGGCGAAGAAACGATTCATTTGGTTATTGATTTGTAGGGGCGAACCTGAGTGTTCGCCCAAAGTGCGTCATCCATGGGGCGAACACATAGGTTCGCCCCTACTTTCCTGATGTCCCTCTGGCCAGAATCTGAAATACGTTGTCCATTGAATTGACGCCATAAGTGCGCTTGAGTTCGGCGGGGGTGTCGAGGGCTTTGATGCGGCCATCGACCATAATCGAAACGCGGTGGCAGTACTCAGCCTCGTCCATATAGTGCGTCGTGACGAAAATGGTAGTACCGTTATGGGCAGCTTCGTAAATTTTATCCCAAAATTGTCGTCTTGTAATGGGATCTACGCCGCCCGTTGGTTCGTCAAGAAACACTACTCTGGGGCTGTGGATCATAGCCACCGAAAATGCTAATCGCTGTTTCCAGCCCAGCGGCAGCGATTCTACCAGAGTATCGGCCACATTAGCAAGACCAAGTTCCTGAATGATATTCGCCGATTTGGTTTTCAGGTCGGCGCGGCTCAAACCGTAGATGCCACCGTAGAAGCGAATATTCTCCCGCACCGTCAGGTCTTCGTACAGTGAAAACCGCTGACTCATATAGCCGATTCGCTGTTTGATTTGCTCGGATTGGGTGTACACATCGTAACCAGCTACCGTCGCCTCCCCCGAAGTGGGGGTCAGCAGTCCGCAGAGCATCCGCATTGCGGTAGTTTTGCCTGCACCGTTTGCACCCAGGAACCCGAAGATTTCGCCCTGCGCCACGTCGAACGTAATCTCGTTCGTCGCTACGAAATCACCAAATTTCTTGGTCAGTTTATTGGTTGTGACGGCCTTATCCATGCTGCATCAAATCCATAAAACTATCCTCGATACCAGCCTGGATGGGCCGGATTATTACTTCCTGATGTTGCCGCTCGGCCAGATAGCGATCAATTTGCTGCTCCGAAATACCATTTTGGGTAGTCAAGTGCAGGAATTCGCCGAAGGCGTAGCAGGTAATCGTAAACGGGGCCTGCCGCAGATCCTGAATCAGACGATAGGTATCGCTCGCCTTCACGGCAAAAAGCGGCTTATTGAAAAGCTGCTCCACGCCCGAAGGTGTATCGATCGCCAGTACTTTTCCGGTTTGCATGAGCGCAATACGGTCGCAAAGGCTGGCCTCATCCATATAGGGCGTCGAAACCATGATTGTCAGACCGCGCTTTTTCAGACTGCCGAGCATTTCCCAGAATTCCTTACGTGATACCGCATCCACCCCGGTTGTCGGCTCGTCCAGAAAAAGTACTTCCGGCTTATGTATCAGGGCGCAGCACAGGGCGAGTTTCTGTTTCATGCCGCCCGACAGTGCCCCCGCCCGACGCTTCTTGAATGGCTCCAGCTGGACATAAATCTCCCGTATGAGTTCGTAGTTCGCGGCGATTGAGGTACCGAAAACAGTCGCAAAGAATTGCAGATTTTCCTCCACGCTCAAATCAGGATAGAGCGAAAACCGACCCGGCATGTAGCCCACCATCGATCGAAGTACCCGAAAATCTTGCACAACATCGCGCCCGGCCACGGTGGCCGTGCCCATGTCGGGTAGCAGCAGGGTTACCAGGATTTTAAACAGCGTAGTTTTCCCTGCGCCGTCCGGCCCGATCAATCCGAAAAGCTCACCCGCTTCCACGTTTATCGATACATCCCGCACCGCTTTGGTTTCACCGTAGACTTTCGATATGTTTTCGATGGTAATCATTGGGCGTTGGATGCTGGACTCTGGATACTGGATTTTGGATCATCAATCAGCCTACTTATTCTCAGCCCGGTCCCCGTCCGTGAACCGCACTTCACCGGGCATTCCGATTTTCAGGCCACCGTCGTTCTTGACGATGATTTTCGTGGCGTATACCAAATTCACTCGCTCCTCTTTAGTCTGAATGATCTTAGGCGTAAACTCGGCTTTACTCGAAATCCAGGTTACCACACCGTCGTAGGTCTTCATCGCGCCTTCCGGCGCATCCACGGCTACCTGCACGCGCTGACCGGGTTTTATGTTGACGAGCTGATCGCCACTGACGTAGGCGCGGAGGGTCATATTGTCGAGCGCTGCAATTTTATACAGCGGCTTGCCGTAGCTAACTACCTCGCCCGGCTCGGCGTATTTGACCGTTACGGTACCGCTGGTCGGATTTATGACCGATGCTTTGGCAATCTGGTCTTCGAGTTGCTTTACTTGCTCTGATATCGGGGCGGTCTCGGCTACAGTGCCGCTGCGCTGGGTGTTCAGGGCCGAGGCCTGAGCGGTACGTTGCTGTCGCGTGAGAGCAATCTGCCGATCCAGAGTTTCGAGTTGCGCATTAATATCGTCGAGTTGCTTGGTTGGCGCGGCTCCGGCGGCGACTAAATTCGTGGCTCTTTCCTTTTCGCGCAGAAGATTTTTCCGTTGCTGTTGCTGCACGGCTATCTGCTGCTCGTAAGCCGAAAGCTGCGCCGACACGTTGGGCGTCCGGCTTTGCACGGCCTGTTTGCTGGCAAGTAGTTGCGCTTTCCGCAATTCCAGTTGCTCGGTATCGATGCTTCCAACCACCTGCCCGGAATCCAGCGATTCACCTTCCTGAACGGTAAAGCTTTGCAATTCACCCGTTGCCTGCGCAGACACGGTAGTCTCGATGGCCTCGAAGTTGCCATAGGCATCGGCAGTATCTTCATCTGGGTTACAGCTTAATGACACCGTAACCAAGCCGATAATCAACAAAATAGAGTGGTGTTTCATGAGTACTTTATTTAAGGTACCTTGCTCTTTTGGAGCCTGGTACCTGGTAGATATCTATTTTTTTGAAAATCAATTCCCAAGTAAAGTTTTGTACTGAATCCTGGCCTGCAGCAGCTGCAACTCGTGCAATTTTTGGTTCAGCTTGGCCTGGTTTTCGGCGTTGAGTTCGGTAGTATAGTCACGGGCGGCGATGGTACCATTGTCCAGTTGGACCGCGGCAGCCTCACGGACACGGCGGCGCAGGGCCACAATTTCGGCGTCGGCGGCAAGTTGTGCGGCTAATTTATCAATCTCGGTTTGCTGTTGCCTTAGTTGTATGCTCAGGTTTTTCTCGAACGTAGCTTGTTGTATATCCACCACTTCCCGATTGAGCGAATTTATCTGACGCTCGTTGTTCAGCGTATAGGCCGCAGAAAAATTCCAGTTCAGCCGCAGCCCACCGATGAAAAAACCTTTGAAGTCATTACTCAGCAAATTCAGCCCCGGCCGGCCGCCTCCCCCCTGCGCAAAAAGGCTGAGTCGCGGCTTCGTTTTATTAGCCAATAATTGAAACTGAGCGTCGTAGAGTGACCGTTGCGTCTGGTAAAGCTGTATTTCCGGGCGATCTATTTCCAGACTTAAATCCGGCTCAAGTGACTCGACGACTAACTTCGTGCTATCCGTTATGGGTAAGTTGGTGAGCAGGGCCAGTGATTCGCGTAGTCCCGCGCGGGCGGCGTCAAGTTGGGCAAGCCTTTGCCCCGCAGTAAGTACTTCGGCCTGCAAAGCGTCAGCATCCATTTGAGCTACAGTCCCGTAGCGAACATTAGCCCGCAGTTTTTCCAGCCGGTTCTCGAGATCACCGAGCAAAGCCAGCGTGAGGATTCTGTTTTCATCGGTCAGTAGCGAGTTGAGAAACAAGCCGTTGACCTGGTCTTTTAGCCGATTCAGTTCAATTTCTACCTGTTGTTGGGCGGTATTGGTACTGGCGCGCTGCACGGCGGTCTGGAGCTGGGTCAGGTTGCCATCGTACAGCGCGTAGCTGGCGTCGAGTGTGAGCCGATACTGGTCTTTGCTTAGGGTGGGGACCGGAAGATTGGGTAGTTCGATCGGTAGTTTTGTTACCTGCGATTGCCAGGTCGCCTGGCCGTTCAGCGCCAGTTGGGGCAATCGTCGGTTCAGGTTCAGATTCCCGATCGCCAGTTCGCCGTTTTTCGCCAGGATTTCCTTTTGTTTCAGAAGTGGGTAGTTGACCCGAGCCGCATCATAGCACTCTTTTAACGTTATGACCGGCTGGCTCTGGACCGACCAGCTCACCACAAATAGCAGAAAAAAGAAGTAAGGCTTCATAGCTTATCAAACATTTGATTTAAACAATTGTTTACTTCCAAGGCAAATTTTTTTATTTCAATTTTAGATACGCTATAATCATTTCGGGGACGATTTGCTTGCGAGTTTTCATGAATTCCTGAAAGCCATCATCGTCCAGTCCGCCCACATAGGATACCACCGGGCGCGCCACAACAGGGAAAACGATGTTACCGAGTATCGTCATGATTACCTGCAGCGGCTCGATTGCCCGGATATTGCCTTTCTCAGCTTCTTCCAATAATTGCTTTTTAAGCACTGAATTCTCGATAAGTCCGCGTGCGTTAATTTCTTTGAAAAAAGCCCCATTGTTGGCTTGCTGCTCTGACAATATAAAACTTGGTATGAGTGGGTTATCCATAATAAAATCTGTATAACGATCCACTATTTTCCAGATTTTGACTTCCAGTGGCGTAGGTTCATTGATCATCTGGGCCATCTGTCCGACGAATTGTGCAAACGTTTCGGCGTAGATACTTTTGAACAACTGCTCTTTGCTGCGGAAATAGTAATTGATCATCGCCAGGTTGACACCCGCCGCTTCGGCGATTTGCCGCATCTTTGTCCCTTCGTACCCTTGCGCCAGGAATACCCGACGAGCGGCTTCCTTTATTTTCATTTCCGCGTCCTGCTTTTCCTCAGCCATATTCAATTTGTCTTTTGCAAAAGTAAAGAATTCTTTTTAAAATCAAACAGATGTTTAATTTTTATTTGAAAATAAATTTATGAAAATCTGTATCAACAAAGTACTTGACCTAGGGACGTTTATGTTTCCAGCGGCGATGACTCCAAAGCCAGTTGTAGGGTTGTTCGCGAATATCCCGTTCCAGCAACCGTATTTGCCTTTCCAGAATTCCGTTTTTGGGTACTTCGCGGCAATGCTCGCAGATGAGCGAAATCTCGACGTGAAAAAATCCCTGCATATTCTTGATCCGACTGAAATCTGCGTAAAGTACTGCCAGGTCGTTGCGCCGGGCCAATATTTCGGCTCCCCGAAAAAAGCCGGTATCCTGATTAAGGAAAGTAGTCCAGAAAGCCGACTGTGGCGGTGGCGACTGGTCGTTGGCCAGTACTACCACGTAGGGTTTGTCACGCGGCTTGCGCAGTTCGGCAGCAACGTCGTCCATCGGAATAAGCCTGGCGCCAAAGCGAGTGCGCAGGTCTAAGTACCACTGGTCGAAGGCCCGGTTGGCGAGCGGGCGGTACACGACCAGGCATTCGTGTGAAAAACGCAGCGAGGCGAACAGGTTGCCAATCTCCCAATTGCCCAGATGTCCCATCAGGAACACCACGTTCCGGTTTTCGGCGTAAAGGCGATCCACGATACTAAGATCCCCCCATACCCTATTCAGAATTTCCTCGGGCGGGCAACTGCGGCACTTAATGGTTTCGAAGATAAGATTGGCCAGATGACGGTAGTACTGGCGGGCGATGGCGCGGATTTCGTTTTCGCTCTTTTCAGGAAAGCTCCTGCGCAGGTTTTCCAGAACTACTTTCCGGCGATAGCCGACGACATGGTAAAGCAGGAAATCGAGAATCGTTGCAAGGCGGTAAATATTCTTCCACGATATCTTTGAGATACCATCAAGCAGACGAATATATAGCTTGCGGGAAGGTTGGCTCATGTACCCAGTTTTTTCAAATGAAAGACAATGGGCTGAATTCTTTCCCGGAAAAAATGTTTGTTATGCTAAAAAAAACCACCAAAAATCCTGACTATAATACGACAATAAACTCAGCGACTATGCCTGTAAAAACGATGGAATGCCCCTCCTGCGCGATGGAAATTGACTCCAAAAGCGAAAATTGCCCCATTTGTGGCTACGAATTTCCCAAACAAAGTCGCTGGATACAGATCGTTGCCGTGCTGCTGGTACTGTTGTTTTTGTATATGATTATTTTCTGAGGAGTGTGCCGTCGAAAACGGGCTGGCGCATTCATTATTGCCAGATACTCCCGTTATTACTTCTCATTCACCGTTAAAAGTTCTTTCCCCGCCATGGCGGCCCCGATAATTCCCGCTTCGTTGCGGGTTTCGGCCACGAGAATGGGAACGTCGATTGTCAGAATATCCTCGAATTTGTGGTACTTTTTGCTGGCGCCGCCACCCAGAATGATCAAATCGGGCGAAAAAAGGCGTACAATATGGTGCAAAAATACATCCAGCCGCTTTCCCCATTTTTTGTAGCTGAGCTCCTTCCGCTGACGGGCCGCATCAGAGGCAAAGTACTCGATAGGCTTACCATTGGTGTATAAGAGTCGTCCCAACTCAAAATTAGGAATCAGCCGGCCATCCAGAAAAACGCCCGAACCGATACCCGTGCCCAGGGTCAGTACAAACACCAGCCCCATTTTATCGATTCCTGCCCCGAAGTTCATTTCGGCCAGTCCGGCAGCATCAGCATCGTTGATTACTTTGAAGGGTATGCCGGTTTTCTTACGAAACAATTCCTCGATGTGCACGCCTACCCATTCGGGGTCCATATTGCTGTGTCCACGGGCTATTCCCTTGTCAATGACGGTCGGAAAACCACACCCGACGGGGCCGGTCCACTCAAAATGATCGACAATCTCCTTGATTACCCCAGCTACCAAAGCAGGTTTGGAGGGTGAAGGTGTGGGAATGCGAAAGCGTTCGGCAGTGAGTTCGCCCGTTGTGATGTTAACGGGAGCACCTTTGATGCCAGAGCCGCCAATGTCGATACCTAGTATTTCCATGAAGAGTGATAAAGGGAGGTTTACGTTAGCACTAACTAATAAATGAAGTCTTTGGGAAAAATGTTCATCCCGTTCAAAACGAACAGCGGGGCCAAATATAAGCATTTGCGTACGACCGGGCTTCTGGCATAGGAATTTTAGGGGAAGGAAAAGTCTATTTTCCCCACAATCTAAACTTTTAACGACACTATGAAAAGGATCTTATTTAATGTAATGCTGGCCGCTTCGGTCTTCGCAACTGCTGCCTGTGACAATAACAAAAGCGACGATAGTACCGAGCAAGCCGAAGAAATGAACGAGGACAACCTCAGCGAATCAATGGAAGACGACGCGGAATTTGCCGTAGAAGCCGCCAATGGTGGTATGATGGAAGTAAAAATGGGCGAACTGGCTCAGATGAACGGATCATCGGCTGATGTCAAGGAATTTGGTAAGATGATGGTAGACGACCACAGCAAAGCTAATGAAGAGCTAAAATCGCTCGCCGCTCAGAAGAATATCATGCTGCCAACTACCCTGGGTAACGATATGCAGGAAAAGTACGATGAAATGTCTAAGAAGACGGGCAAAGAGTTCGACGAAGCCTATGTGGACATGATGGTGAAAGATCACAAAAAGGATGTTGATGCTTTCAAGGAAGAAGCTAACGACGGCAACAATGCCGATCTTAAAGCTTTCGCCTCCAAAACTTTGCCTACTTTGGAAATGCACCTTCAGAGGATTCAGGCGATTCAGGATGCTATGAATTAATTAGGAAGGCATGAATAATGGAATGTAGGAATATTTTATTCGCTTCTTCCTACATTCCATTATTCCTAATTGATGGCCGTCGTATCGACAGCCAGGGTATCGGGCCGAATTTGGCGATTGTCTACTTCGTCCTTGGCAGTAACAGGTGTTTCGTTGTCCCGTACGTTTTGGGTCGAATCTTTGTCACCGCAGGCGAACAGCGTACCAGTGAATAGGCAAATAGCGAATAATCTTTTCATGAATCTCGGAATTGGGTATCGTGATATGTCGGTCGTAAAAATACGATCTAATTTTCCGAATCCTATGGTTTGATGACCTTAACGCTTCGGTTGTAGCTGGCAAAAACGCCCAGTCCTCCCCGGACGTTAGTATAGATAAGAGAAGGTTCCGTGAAGGGGTTATCGCCGTTATAATTCTCCAAAGAACGGTGAAACTCGTAGTAGGGAACATCGACGTTCATAACTTCCAGGAGTATCCCTACCCTTTCGGCGGGTCGGCTTGGAAATACGGGCTTGCCATCCACCGTAATGATTCTATTGTAGTTTGAGAGACTAGTGTAGCTCTCAAATTGGGGTGAAGAAAAAGTAGTTCCGTCCAGATTCTTATCATTTTGGAATATACTGCGGAAATTATTCCGATCGACCCGATAGTTATTGATGTATGTCTGACGGTACTCGTAGTACTTTTTGTCCGCCTCGTTCAATCTAAAGTCAGGCGCATCGATCACTTCGTATGCGTTGACCCGGTAGTAGTTCGCGGCGCCCGCCGGATCGTCCCAGGTAAAATTGGTGACGTACACCATTCGGGTACTTCCAGCCCGGTTCGCGATCATTGAATCCAACGTATAGCTCTGGACAGGCACCTGATTTTTCGGCACGGTGCAGGTAGCTTGTGCCTTCTGCCCTCCTTCGGTCACCGTCATCGTATAGGTTTGTCCCGCCCGGATCGAGAACTGACTCACGGGGATTTCGAAGGTCTGATTAAATTCTTGATAAGGTAAATTAACGGTAGTCTGCCCGTCGCTGATCGACACTGTGGCAGTGGCGAGCGGCTGGTTGGTGCGAATCGTGTCTCCGTTATCCAGGAAATAGGATTGTCCGTTGGTAATGTACTCTCCAAAAGCCGGGCTGGACCGGCTCACTTTGGCCCGGATGACGGTATCCTGCGGGGAAATGTAGCAAAACATCGTTATCTGCGGGTCGCCCTGTGGTAGTTTGTCCTCGGGAATGGTATTCACCAACGACTCACAGGAAATTAGAACAAGCAGAAGTAAGCAGAAGGTATATCTCATTTTCAAATCAGCTTTTCATAAAGGTCGCAACTGGGGTACTTTCAACTGCATTGAGCCGTCTGCCAAAAGCCGACTGCTGGCAGCCATCTCAAAATTTAAAATTATAACTAAACGAAGGCAGAAACGGAAACAGCGAAACGCGCTGCAACACCGTCTTGCTCGTGTAGGAATTACTGGGTGGGGTAGTAGTACTTGACACTTCCTGCCTGCCTACATTATAAAAAAATGGATTGCGGCGGTTGTAGGCATTATAAATCCCAAACTCCCAGGTACGTTCGTGCCGCTTCAACTTCTTGTGAAACTGCACGGCGACGTCGAGGCGATGGTAAGGTTCGGCCCGGAACGAATTCTTCGGACCGTACTCGTTGACTCCCTGCCCGTACCAGTTCAAACTACCGGCTGCCGGCATCAGATTGGTGGCATTGTCGGAGTAAGCCGTGTAATGCCCAAGCGGTACCGTGAGCGCGTTACCCGTGCCGTACACCCAGGTAGCCGACAGCGTCACGCGCTTGCTCAGCTCAAAAATACCCACCACCGAAACATCATGACGGCGGTCGTAACGCGGGTAAAAGGTTTCGCCAAAGTTAAGCTCGGGGAATTTCCACTTGGTCCAGGAAAGCGTGTAGCCGACCCAGCCCGAAAGGCGTCCGGTTTTCTTCTGCACCAGAAATTCCGTCCCGTACGACCAGCCACGCCCGGCGGTCACGTTATCCTCCCAGCTCAGCTCGTTGGCATTGTCGCCCGACAAACTCAGAAACGATGCCCCCTCCTTATAGCTCAGAATCTGATCCATGTTTTTATAGTACCCTTCCC
>CAZCOG010000054.1:0-37618 GCA_964500445.1 uncultured Persicitalea sp.
CTTTAAAGGAAGCTTAAATATTGCTAAAAGTATTGAAATGAACCACAAAGCGATGTTCTGCGCCCACCGCAACGTACTGGATTTTCGCTCCGTGATAATCCAGAATACGCTTTACGATACTTAGCCCCAGACCGGAGCCATTGGTTTTTCGGGCGTTGGTGCCTCGGGTAAAAGGTTGAAAAAGAATACCGGTTTCCGTTTCACTCAATTGTTCGCCCAAATTTGAAATTGTCAGTGTGAGGTGATCATCCGTGACGTGCTCCAAAAGTACGGTCGCGCAATGGTCGGAAGAATATTGGTAGGCGTTTCGCAGAAGATTTGCAATAGCGATTTCAAGTACTGGCTTGGCCGCCAGAATTTCTAGTTCATTGGTAAGCGCATCATTTTCCCTGATTTCAAAATTCATTTTAAAGTCAGGAAAACTCCGTCGTACCTGTTCGTAAGCGACAAAAATAAGTTCGTCGATTCGCTCGGTTTTAAACGTCGACTGAGATTCCGCCGGGCTGTTTTTAGCCAAAAGTAAGAGTGAATCGATCAACTCTGATAGCTGGCTGACGTTGCCGGAAATGCTGCGGAGGTACTGACGGGTAGCCAGAGATAATCCTTCGGACTCCAGCAGATTATCGAGCTGAAACGTGATGCGGCTAATGGGAGTCCGGAGTTCGTGCGAGGCATTGGCGGTAAAAGCACGCTGGGCAGAGAAGGCTTTTTCTATGCGGACCAGCATCTGGTTGAAGGCACGGGCGAGCAGCGATATTTCGTCGATACGAGAGGCGTCGACGGGAATTTGGGAGTTCAGCTCGTTGGCCGAAATTTGCGTGATACGATCCTGGAAATCATCAAGCGGTTTAGTCAGTCGTGTGATAATGTAATAGGTAGCTAGCCACACAATAGTGATTCCCACCAGAAAGGTCGTAAGCAGCGAATAGAAAAGAAACTGCAACTTATTGTTACCGTAGCGATCTTCCGCCGCAATCAATACGTAATAATCGGCGTCTTCAAAATCGTAGAATTTTCCCAAAACGTCCTTATCTCCGACAATCCTGAAAAAGCGTTTGTTTTTTTTAAGATCGACCAAATCCTGATGGTTCCATTGAATTGAGGCATCGTCGATGCTGCTGTAAACGAGCCGGTAGTTTTCGTCGAAAACTAGCGTTTTTTCGTTGTAAAGCTTGTTGATACTGTTTTGGTCGATAATTTTCAGCATCTGCTTGTCGATTTCCTGGACTTTGAGCAAAAGCTCGACCGTTGTAAGCGCTTTTTCCTCCAACCGATCACTGAATTCTTCTCTACGAAAAGAAGAAAAAGACACGTATACCAACACAATCGCCACTCCGAATAAAATCGAAAAGGCCATACTGACGTAAATGGAAAGGCGTCGTTTGAGTGTCATAAATTAGTAAGGAAAGAGAGAGCTTATTCCCTCAATCTACATTAATAAAGTACCCATATCCGGGCCGGGTGTGGATGAGCTTTTGATCGTGATCCTTGTCGATTTTCTTGCGCAGAAAATTGATATACACCTCAATAGTATTGAGGCTGGTTTCAAAGTGAATATCCCAGACTTCCTCGGCGATAGTTTGTTTGGAGACGGTACGACCCTTGGCTCTTACAAGAAAAAGCAGCAGCTGGTATTCCTTGGGGGTGAGTTCGATCGCCTGCCCAGCCCGCTTTACTTTCATCTCGGTCAGGTCGATTTCCAGGTCAGCTATAGTTAGGATATCCTGCTTTTCCTGGGGCTGGGTACTTCGGCGAAGTAGCGCCAGGATACGGATGTAAAGTTCTTCGAGGTGAAAGGGCTTGACCAGATAATCGTCCGCTCCGCGCTCGAAGGCGTCGAATTTGTCCTGAATCTCGCCATAGGCTGTCAGCATCAGTACAGGTGTTGTAGAATCGGTCGTTCTGATTTTCTTACAAACGTCGAGTCCGTTCAATTTTGGTACATTGATATCAAGCAGATATATGTCGTATGGACCGGCGTTCAACTGGCGGAAAAACAGATCTCCGTCGAATACGCAATCACAATCGAAGCCTTTGGAAGTCAGGAAGGTACTGACTTCGCGGGATAAAACGAGGTCATCTTCGAGCAGGAGTAAGCGAGTCATTTTTTAGAGAAGAATGGAGAATGAGAAAAAGGAGAACAAAGTTGACACTAGCCGATTAGAACACAATAACCCCTTTTGCATTCCGCCCGTGATGCATATCGTCAAAGGCCTGGGCGAGGTCTTCCAGTGGGTAGGTGCGGGTAACAAGCTCGTCGAGTTTTAGCTGTCCGGCTTTGTAAAGGGCAAGAATTTTTGGAAAATCGCGCTCGGGATTGCATTGGCCATAAAGCGGGTTAATATAGAGTTTGTCCCACTCAAATAAGTTCATATCAATGCTGATTTCCTGTTCGATGCCGCTGACCTGGCAGGCCACCCCGGCATTGCGCACCATCGCCAGGGGGGCGGCGCCCAGCTCGGGAATGGCGGTACATTCGAAGGCGTAGTCGGCCCCACGCCCATTGGTGAAGTTTTTAACCTGTCTAGCTGCTTCCAACAGCCCCTTGTCCGCTTTTTCGGCCTGAATAATATGCGTCGCACCGTATGATTTTGCCATTTCCAGCCGCGTGGGGCTGAGGTCTACAGCAATAATAACTGAGGCGCCCGCAATTCTGGCCCCCTGAACTACATTGAGGCCCACGCCACCTGCCCCAAGTACCACCACCGAACTACCCATTTTTACTTTGGCCGCGTTGACTACCGAACCATAGCCCGTCATGACTCCGCAGCCCACGATAGCCGCCGAAGAAAACGGAATTCCTCCGTCGATTTTCACAACAGCAGCCTCGCGAACGACTGTCAGCTCAGCCATTGTCCCCAGGCTAAATGAGCGCTCAATGGGTTTTCCTTGCCAAAGCGTTCTTTCCAATGCGGCGTGGCCACCACTGGCTTTGTTGCCCGCCGTAACAGGAGAGTTTACCTCACAGATATGCTCGTTGCCCTCCCGGCATTGAAAGCACGAGCCGCAGGGAATGGCCCAGTTGAGGATTACCGCGTCACCTGGCCTCACTTTTGTGACTTTCGGCCCGACTTCTTTGATAATCCCTGCGCCTTCGTGCCCCATGACGATGGGTTTTCCCCAAGAGAGCGAATCGTAGTCAGTGTGGCAGATTCCGGCGGCTTTTACTTCCACAAGTACTTCATCACCCTGGGGTGAAAATACATTGATGGTTTCGATGGTGAAGTGGCCGTCGCCGTGACTGATGGCGGCTTTGGAGGAGTAAGGATTCATAGGTTTTATGGCGTAAAAATAGGTACTTTACCTTTAAATAATTAACCGAAGTACATCAAGATTTTTTCGCTATTCTCCAATAATCCTGATTATGAAAAAAATGCGGCTCATAGCCTCACTTTGGCTAATTTTTACAATATCTGGACTTTATGCCCAGGAAAAATCGGTTCTGCATTTTCATGAACTTCAGGAACCGGAACAATTTGGGGGACTTGTCAGCTCTACCATGCTGAGGGTCGACAATATGAGTCAGTTCAAAGGCTTGCCTTCCGACACGTTGGAAGCGGCGGTGTACGTGATGAACCTGCAAAGGAGTCAATCGGGCTACACCAGTATGCTGAAAGGCTATTACTCGAAAGAATTCTATAACGAATTGGTCGCTCACTACGAAACTGACACGACCGACATTTACAGGAAAGCGGACATCATTAATGCAATCCCGGTGTTTTCGGCGATGCTGCCCAACAACCGAAAAATCATCATTCCAGACTTGAACAGCAACGGAGATTTCAGCGACGACGAGGCCTTCGAATACACTATTACTAATTTCGATCAGAAATTTCCGCTGGATTCGGCCAAAATGCTCGAAGTCGACTACGACTTCTACTACGAGGGTCAGCTTCATAAACGGCATTTGAAATTCAAACTGCAACCGACTGACAAGTCGCGTAGTTTCAAAGATCCGCAGGACAAACGATTGATGGTTTATTTTGTTATGGGTGACAGGCGGCAGTCCGGCAATGTCTCTTCCTGCCGGACGCCAACTATGGGGGGGCCGGATGGCCAAATCGTCAGTAGGGCGGAATCACCAAATAAAGACAACTGATCAATCTTTATGCGGTTTTTTCCCAGAAAAAAAATATCTACGGTATTAAGCTTGGGATCGAACTGTAGAGTAGAGTCCTTATCCAAATTCCTGACCGATACCTCACTGTTGGTATAATCGGTAGTTGATCCGCTCAGTAAGACAGATTGATAATTTAAGGTAAATTGATATTCTGTCCCATCCACTAAACTGCTGGCCTGCCGCCTGAATGCTTTAAATGGTAAACTTGCAAAGGCATCTGAGTATACATTGATCGATTTTTGGGGTAGTTGGTGCGGCCCATGTATTCAAGCATTGCCCGATTTGAAAAAGGTTTATGCAAAGTACCAGAACGACCCGAAATTCCAACTGGTAAGCGTAGCATATGAGAATAGCAGGGACCTGACCAAACTCAATGCATTGATTGACAAACACGGCATTGACTGGCAAAATATTATTGAGTACCAGCCCCAACAAGGTGAGGCTCCCAACTACGACAAAATGGTTTGGCACTTCGACGTAAGTGCTTTCCCCACTACCATCCTGATCGACAAAGCCGGAAAAATTATATATCGTGATTCCGGTTCAGATAGTTTTGAGCGGCTGAATGCGGCGTTGGCTGGGGCATTGGGGTATTGAAACGCTTCATTTCCATGCCAAGACGCAAAAGAGCGGAACAATTGCCTGAATGCAACACTTAATTCGACCCGGGAGATGTTTCACAAATCTATGCGTCAGTTTCTTAAACATCAGCTATCTTTAAAGTGAACCCAATTATTTAGCACATTATGAAAAAAATCATATGCCTTTTCGTCTTAATGGCTGGCTGCAATTCGTCTCCCGAGAAAACTGCCGACATGCAGCAAAGCAAGGTTGAAGAAACAGCCGAAGCGGATTCGGTGGTGGTTAAGGTGGTTTCTAACCCGATAGACAGCGAAATCGCCTTCGTGGATGAGTATGATAATTACAATCACTATCGCCAAGGAGATGTCAAGCTCGCTGTTCCGGCCGTTTTGCAAGATATTCACTGGCGGCATCAAACTCATTTTTTGATTTATCAGCCTTATGATTCTATTCGCATGGTGCTGGATGAATCAGATCATTTTTGGATGATGCAAACGCATGATCCAAAAAAGAACAAAGAACTAAATTTCGAGGTATTTTACCGGAGAGAAATCAACCCGATTGATAAGGAATCATTTGTCACATGGAGTTTTCTTCGTTACGAAGAGTATCTCGGCAACTTGCCCCTCAGAGAGCAAAAAATTGATTCGACTTACCGAAGAAAGCTCAATTACCTAGCTGATTATAAGAATAAGCATGGATTGAGTGCAGCGTTCCAGAACAACTGGCAGAAATTTATCAAGTATGAGCAGTCGGACGCTTTGTTGGCCATAACGCAATATGAGGATTTAAATGAAAACCATCTCCGCCAGTTGAGCCACACCGCCAAAGAATACAACGACGATGCCAGCTTGGCAAACCCCTACTACCGCCGGGGAGCTTGGAATTGCGTAAGGCTGTTGAGTTTTTTGTCAGACAAAAAGGATGAGACCAATCTCAATGTTTTCGCCGAGCAAATCGACAACCACTTTTCAGGCCAAACCAAGGAATACCTGACATTGACCCTTCTACGCTACGCTAAGGAAAATGAAAAGTACTTTGGAGTCACGCCCAGCAAGTACGATTCCCTTCAAACATCATTTCTTTCCACCGCTAAATATAAAGAGTACAAAGACTACATCCTGCGTAAAGAAAGCCTTGAAAAACTGCCCACCGGTCAAGATCAAGTGGTGACAGCCGACGGGAAAGCGGCAGACCTGAACAGCGTTTTTGCTACGGGAAAAACCCACTATGTTGATTTCTGGGCAAGCTGGTGCGCACCCTGCATGGCTGAAATGCCCGCCTCGCAGAAGTTGAAAGAGAAGTACGCCGGGAAGCCTATCAAATTCCTCTATTTCTCCCGTGACGACAACCCCGTGGCTTGGGAGCGAGCCGTAAAGCGGTTAGGCTTCTCCACTTCCGAAAGTTACCTGATGCCCGCCAAGCGGAAATCGGCTTTGGCAACCAAACTGAAAATATCGGCCATCCCGCGATACGTCATCATGGATGACCAGGGGAACATCCTCAACCGAAACGCGCCTAGGCCCAGTGATCCGAAAATTGTCGAGGTTCTGGACGGCTACGTGAACCGATGAGCCATTGAAACTGCCGGGAATTAGCGTAGTAGCTTGGAGAATTCGCGTCTTTGCGCGCAATTTTTCCCTATTTTTGGCCTGGAATTCTTCTTACGGGCTGGAAGCCCTTATCACAAACCCCCAAACTACCCATGCTCCCTTCCATTCCCTTCGACCAAACTGCCGCCCACAAAAAACTCAAATCCCACTTCAAGACGATCTCCAAAAAACATTTGCGCGAGCTTTTTGCCGAAGACCCGAAACGATTTAACAAGTTTTCGATTCGGCTGGGTGATATTTTGCTCGATTATTCAAAGAATCGCATCAATGGCCGTACCCGGGTGTACCTGACGCAATTGGCCGAAGAATGCCAGCTTGGCGACGCCATCGAGCAGATGTTCACGGGTCAGAAAATCAACGCAACCGAGGACCGCGCCGTGCTGCATACTGCCTTGCGGAATCGTTCCAATGAGCCGGTCTATGTGGATGGACAGGACGTGATGCCCGAGATTAATGCCGTTTTGGAAAAAATGAAGGAGTTTTCTTCCAAAATTCGTTCCGGCGAATGGAAAGGTTACACGGGCAAACGGATTACGGATATCGTCAACATCGGCATCGGGGGTAGTGATCTTGGTCCGGTGATGGTGACCGAAGCGTTGAAATCCTACGGTAAGAAAGGATTGAACGTACATTTCGTATCGAACGTGGATGGCACCCATATGGCTGAAACACTAAACAGCCTGAATCCCGAAACGACGCTTTTCATGATTGCGTCCAAAACGTTTACGACCCAGGAAACGATGGCCAATGCCCACACGGCCCGGCAATGGTTACTGGAATCGGCTGAGGACCCCGAACATATTAAAAAACACTTCGTGGCCTTATCGACCAACGAGGAAAAGGTGAAAGAGTTTGGCATCGACCCGGTCAACATGTTTGTATTCTGGGATTGGGTCGGCGGACGCTACTCGTTGTGGTCGGCCATTGGCCTGTCGATTGCCTGCTACATCGGCTTTCAGAATTATGAGCAGTTGCTGGCCGGGGCTCACGATATGGACAATCATTTTCGGCATACCAAGTTCGAGCGGAATATGCCCGTGATGCTGGGTCTGTTGGGAATTTGGTACAATAATTTTTTCGGCGCCCAAACCGAGGCTATCCTTCCTTACGACCAATATCTGCATCGCTTCGCTGCGTATTTCCAGCAGGGCGACATGGAAAGCAACGGCAAATCCACGGGGCGCGACGGCCAGCCCGTCAGCTACGAAACGGGACCGATCATCTGGGGAGAACCGGGCACTAACGGGCAGCACGCCTTTTACCAGCTCATTCACCAGGGTACGAAACTGGTTCCCTGCGATTTCATTGCCCCGGCTATCAGTCACAATCCCATTGGCGACCATCATAAAATGTTGCTCTCTAATTTCTTCGCTCAAACTGAGGCTCTTATGAACGGTAAAACCGCTGATGAGGCCCGGGCCGAATTGGAAGTAGCGGGCAAAAGTAAAGAGGAGGTAGATTTTCTAACACCGTTTAAAGTCTTCGAAGGTAACCGTCCTACGAATTCAATTTTAATCAAAAAGCTTACCCCTCGTGTATTGGGAAGCCTGATTGCGATGTATGAGCACAAAATATTTGTGCAGGGAATTATCTGGAATATTTTCAGCTTCGACCAGTGGGGTGTGGAACTGGGCAAGCAATTGGCCAGCAAGATTTATCCCGAGCTGCAGAATGACTGGCCCATCGAAGGGCATGATAGCAGCACGGATGCTTTGATCAATCAGTATAAGAAGTGGAGGTAGTCTCGATTAGAAATACGAGATAGTGGTAGTGGGGTATTGAATTGAAATGGGATCTCTCGGTTTGGCTGGAAAAGGTATTGCTTTTTTGTTGATCTTAATTTGCCTGAATTCAACAGTGCAGGCACAGTTAAATGTGACGTTTCCAACTTCGCGCGCGGTGTTTCAGCGGGACAATAATAACCAGGCTATTTTATACATTGGGGGAAACTACGATACTCCATTGGATAAGATAGAGGCACGTATGACGCCCCGCGTCGCAGGCCAGGGAACAGCTACAAATTGGGTAGTGATCCAGAACGAACCCAAGGGCGGACATTTTTATGGTTCATTACCCGTGACGGGGGGCTGGTATCAATTGGAAGTACGGGGCTTGCGCAATGGGACGGTTCAAAGTACCGCTGTCGTCGACCGCGTAGGCATTGGTGAGGTATTTCTGGCGGCCGGGCAGTCTAACGTTACGGGGGGAAGTTTTCTTCCCGGTGGCCCGGCGGCGGCGGATGACCGGGTCAATAGCGTAAACTTTAAAAATACTGATCCCAGCGATGGTTCAGTGCCTTCCTACTCCAATTCCAAACTACCTTATCCGGTATTTGTCCATTTGGATGCCAATACCAAATCTGCTCCATTCGGGAACAATGCGTGGTGTTGGGGGAAATTTGGCGACATTATAGCCAACCGGCTCAACGTGCCCGTATTGATTTATAATGCCGGCTGGGCGGGGTCTGAGCTGGGAAACTGGCAGGAAAGTATCAATCCCCTGGCAGTAACCGACTCGAATGATGGCTACGTATTTCCGGCGGGAATGCCTTTTGGGCATCTGCGCCTTGGCCTTAACAACTACATCGCTCAACAGGGGTGCCGGGCAGTACTTTGGCATCAGGGAGAGTCGGACAACACGCTCCGGACCAGTCGGAGCGAGTATCGTAACAAGCTTCGTGAAATCATTTCGGTTACCCGTAGCCTTTCTAATAAATCCAGCTTGGCTTGGGTAGTTGCACGAGTATCGCGCATGACAAACAATGGCGTGTCGGAAACCTGGCAACCCGTTATCGATGCTCAGAACGATGTAATTGGCTTGAACGGTAATGATCCCAATAACTACCTTCCTAATGTTTTTGCGGGACCCGAAACCGACCCGTTGTACGGCACCAATTATCGTCCCTTCGACAATATTCATTTCTCAGGCAATGGGCTGATTAGCCTCGCGGAGGCGTGGAGTGCCAGTCTGACGCCTTCCTTTTTCACTAGTTCCGTGCCTTATCAGGCTATCCCTCCCCCCCAAACGACCGTAACCTGTGGCAACAATGGAGCGAGTTTGAATTTTGAGGGCCCAAGTGGCTTCCAGAAATACGATTGGCTGCCAGAAACAGGCAACGGTCCTACTTTGTCCAATACTCAATCCTGGCTGGCTCCCACGGGGAAGTACCGGCTCAAAGTCACGGATAGTCACCAAAATGCGCTACTGTCTCCGGTATTGAAAGTACCATCCCATACGAATGTAGACTTGGTAGTTTCACATGATACCATTGTTAGTTTAGGGAGCGATTTATCATTATTCTCGGCCTCGGCCAATGCCAGTTCATTCACCTGGACTGGGCCCGGCGGATTTGTGGCTACTACCCCAAATTTCACAATATCCCACATTGAACTTGACCGTCAGGGGGACTACACCGTCACGGCTCTCAATAATTACAGTTGCCAGGCGCAGTTGTCGGTGAATGTGGAAATAAAAACGGTACTGGAAAGTACTGGATCGGGAAATTGGAGCGATCCAGGTACCTGGGATTGCGGGTGCATACCTACTTCCCATACGGATGTTGTGATCCAGAATGGGCATACCGTCACTATCGATGGCATCACTGCCCAAGTTAAAAAGCTAATCATGCAGGCAGGATTCATTCAAATGATCAACGGAGGCATTATTAATATCAATTAGAATAGTGGTACTCACCGGCAATGGGTACCAGATACACACTACACATGCTAAGAATCAGAATTTTACCAGGAGTACTTTTTTTGTGGAGTTTAGGCTCTGCGGCAGTTGCGCAGTTTGCGGTGACGTTTCCTACATCTCGCGCGGTGTTTCAGCGGGATAACTCTAACCAGGCCACGCTTTATATTGGGGGATACTACGAAGATTGCCTCGATCAGATCGAAGCACGGGTAGTGCCCCGCGTCGTGGGGCAGGGAACGGCTACCGATTGGACTGTCATTCAAACAAACCCTTCCGGCGGCCAGTTTTATGGCTCCATCACAGTCGCGGGAGGCTGGTATCAGTTGGATGTGCGAGGAATGCGCAATGGCAGCCAGGCGGCACTGAGCAGCGTCGACCGTGTGGGCATCGGTGAGGTCTTTCTGGTAGCAGGACAATCCAACGCCACGGGTGGCGATGGCCTCCCCAATGGCCCAAGTGCTTCCGACGACCGGGTAAGCAGTGTCAATTTTCAGAACCTAAACCCCAATAACAACACAGTACCTCCCTATTCCAATGTGCAGTTACCCTGCCCGGAGTTTGTGCATCTTGATGATTTTGTTAAAACTGCCCCCTTCGGAAACTACGCCTGGTGCTGGGGGATATTCGGGGATTTAATCGCGCAGCGTCTGAATGTACCCGTACTTATATTTAACGCGGGCTGGTCAGGTACTTCCATGTACAACTGGGTAGAAACCATTGACCCCAACTTTACCACTATCGGAATATACGGAAATCCATACCCGACCGGGCTTCCGTTTGGGCACCTGCGCCTCGCCCTTAACAATTACATAGCCCAGCAGGGGTACCGTGCGGTACTTTGGCATCAGGGCGAGAACGATAATTTTACCGAAAACAGCCGCGAAAATTACCGTAACGGGCTTCGGTCAATAATAAATGCCAGTCGTTCCCTCTCTGGTAAAGATAATCTGGCCTGGGTTGTGGCCCGTGTCTCACGCATGACCAAAGATGGCGTGTCACGTACGTGGCAGCCAGTCATCGACGCCCAGAACGATGTCATCGGTCTCAATGGAAGTGACCAAAATCTGGTTCTGCCCAACGTATTTGCCGGCCCGGAGACCGATCCGCTGGAAGGACCGGCATTACGCACTTCCGATAATATCCATTTTACCGGCAACGGCCTGAATGTACTCGCTCAGGCCTGGGACAACAGCCTGACCAGTGCGTTCTTTGCCAACTCCAATCCATATCCGCCTACGCCTCCCCCCGGTATCTCTGTCCTTTGCGGGCCTGGCGCAAATCAGCTTACTTTTCAGGGACCAGCGGGTTGGGGCGCTTATCGCTGGCTTCCCGAAAACGATTGCAATCAGATACTCGACGATAAACAGACCTGGACGGCTTCTACGGGCAAGTACCGACTGAAAGTCATTGACAACTTCCAGAACACGGTGCTTTCTCCCCGGCTCAATGTCCCGATTTCAACAGCCGCTGATGTCTCGGCTTCCGGTACCACATCAGTAGGGCAGGGGGGAGATGTCAACGCTCTTTCTTCGTCGTCCAATGCTTGTAAATTTAACTGGAATGGGTCCAATGGCTTTACTTCGACCCAACCAAATTTTGTGCTGAACAATGTAACACCAGCTCAGGCGGGTACTTACACGGTGACAGCCACCAATGCTTACGGTTGCCAGGCGCAAAGTTCCCTCAATGTTCAGGTACTATCTGTTGTCGAGAGTATCAACTCAGGTAACTGGGCCGACTCCGGTACTTGGTCGTGCGGTTGTCTGCCCACCGCTTCAACCGATGTCAGGATCAACGCCGGCCATACGATCATTTTAGACACAACCGTTCACGCCCGGAACGTTTTTTATCAAAATGGGTACCTTCGTTTTCTTACCGGAGGTAGTCTTATGCTGGCTCAGTAGTAACCGTAATTATTTTTTTGGTAAGATCACTTTGATCCCAGCCGGCAAAAAACTATTTTGCGGATACAATTACTGCCTTCCTCTCATTCTTTAGTTTACTTCTTATCCTTTGGTTTAATGAATAAACGGAATGATTATGCGCCCGGTTTTCTTCTTATCTCTCTTGATTTTAGGGGTTCTGCCAAGCCTTTTGGCTCAGAATCTGCCTCCCGGATTTACAAAAGAAACGCTCGCCAGCGGCATATCCCGGCCCACCGTGATGGCATTTGCGCCCGATGGCCGGCTATTTATCTGTGAGCAGGATGGTAAAATTCGTGTATTCAAGAATGGCGCTCTCCAATCTACTCCTTTTGCCCAATTGACGGTGGATGGGAGCGGCGAGCGTGGGTTACTGGGGATTGACTTCGATCCGGATTTTACCAGTAATGGGTTTGTGTATATATATTATACCCGAAACTCCACGCCCCGCCGCAACCGGGTGGCCCGCCTGACGAGCGATCCGGCTAATCCAGATGTCATGCTGGCGGGGAGCGAAACGCTGGTACTGGAATTCAATAATTTGAGCGGAGCTACCAATCATAATGGTGGTTTTATTCAGTTTGGCATCGATGGCAAATTGTACGTTTCTATCGGAGACAACGCCAATACCGCCAATTCCCAGGAATACGATACTTATTTGGGCAACTTCCTCCGAATCAACAAAGATGGCTCTGCCCCAACGGACAACCCTTTTTATAGTACCACACCCGACGGCAGCCCGCCTACCCCGGCCAGTCAGCGCACCTGGGCCATTGGACTAAGAAATCCTTACAGTTTTGATATCAATTTCAGCACGGGCAAAATATTTGTCAACGATGTGGGTGGCAGTCAGTACGAGGAAATAAACGATGCCACGGCACCCGGGCAGAACTTCGGCTGGCCAACGCAGGAAGGTCCTCCACAGGTCGGATTCGACGGACCGGCCTATTACTACCAAAACAATAACATTGGCGGAAGTACCAATAGTACCGGATGCTCCGTGTTGGGAGGGGAGTTTTTTGTGCCCGCCTTTACCAACTACCCTTCGCAGTACGTGGGAAAGTACTTTTTTATGGATTATTGCAACGGCTGGATCAGATATATCGATCCGGCCGATACGCCAACTACCTCTTCTTCTCTTTTTGGTGACAGCTTTGGTTTCGGGCTTGTCAACCTAACCACCGGACCGGATGGCAACCTATACTACCTCAATCGCGATCAAACTTTGAACCGCATTGTGTACACGCCGCCGCTTATCGAGAGCGTCGCCTCGGGTAGTTGGAACGATGCCGCTACCTGGTCATGCAGCTGCGTGCCGACGATGAATAATCAGGTAAAGATTCTGACGGGGCACAACGTAGTGGTGGATGGAATTACTGCTCTGGCTTACGGCGTGGATTTGGCAGGCGGAGAAATAGAAATGCGAAATAATGGTACTTTGCAGCTGAATCACTGACCCGGAAAATATTAGGGATATTACATTTAACGGATCAAAACGATTTTACCCATCCGGATGACTGGATGGGCAGGGTCGGAAAGAAGCCGGTAATCCAGTCGATAAGCGTAAGTCCCCGGCTCAACAGGCTGACCACCAACTCGCCCATTCCAAAACTGCTTTGAATTCAGGGACTGGAAAACTACTTCTCCCCAGCGGTTGTAGATATTCAACGTAAATGACGAAAACTGGCAGTCTGAAATGGCTCCGTACAGGTCGTTCTGGCCGTCGTTATTGGGAGAAAAAGCATCGGGCATGAAAAGATTACAGCCCTGGCAATTTTCGTAATTGACTTCAACGGTAGCTCTCGTCTGACCACATTTTTTGGTGATATCCACCGAATAAATCCCCGGTTTAGAGACTGAGTAACTGGGAGTGGTAGCACCGTCCTGCCAGCGATAGGTCGCAGCAGAATCATTAAGGCTGATGAGCAATGTATCTCCCTGGCATAGGGTAGTATCATTCGGAAATTCGGGTTCAAGTCTGCCTAAGATCAGGCTCACCGTAGCAGTGTCGGCACAATTATCTTCACCTACCGTATAGAAATACTGATAGGTACCTGGTGCCAAACCGGAAATATTCACGCTGGGATCGGAAGATAAGGTCGACTTGTCCTGACCATACCAGGCGCCTGCGGGTTCTTTCGGGCCGATCAGGGGATCCAGCCTGATTAGTTGGGTGTTTTCGCATAAATATACCGAGGTATCCCGTCCCGCGTTCGCCCGGAGTTGAGGGGTAGCTTCCAAAGATGACGCGGCCCCGTAAATCGTGGAGTTCAGGCTAAGGTTGGCGCATATACGCTTGGTAGTGGCATCGGCCGGAGAAACCTCATACAAAAAATTTCCACCCAAAGCGTACATTTTGGGTTGCCCGCCCTTGCAATCGACTGTGCCAATGGTAACTACTCCGAAAATGGCACTCTCGGCATTCATCTTTCCTACCGGAGTTGATCGCGCTGGATTCCCCACATTGACCCGAATCAGAAAATTATTCTGAGCTGCCATATACAATGCGCCATTCAAAAAAGTAAGGTCACCTGCGGCCCTGAACCCTATATTTCCGAGGGCAGTTTGTTGGGCATTTGTCGTATCTATTTTGTAAAGGATAGTGGATCTATTGGTGGCGGCGTATAAAATACCTGATTCGCTGAAAACTAGTGAATTAAAGTCATCGCCTGGCTCTGGGCGCAGAGCGCCTATGAGTATAGTGTTAGCATTTTCCAGGTCGATTTTGTACAGTTTATTGTCCTGACCTATCCCGTACATTACGCCACCCGGCCCAATCGCGATGTCGTACATCGGTACGCTCGTTTTGCCAATTCGCCGACTGGTGCATTGCTCTACATCTATTACTACAAGATCGCCGTTATCGAGTGAAACATAAGCCTGTTGGGCTTTCGCGCAGTATGCGGCGAAGAGTAAGGAAAGAAGGACTATATAGGATCGGAAAGATTTCATCATACATAACCCTAACGCTTTTTCAAGGCTTTTTAGGATAAAGTACAAAACTAACCAGCCCTAACAGCGTCCCCAGTCCGTCAGCTGCCGCATCCCACCAGTCGAAGGTGCGATCAAACGGGAGCCATTGCTGATAAAACTCCAAAAAGATCCCAAAGGCAATGCCGAGTAAAACGATCAGAAATTTCTTTTTGGGGTACTGCAGCAGCCACAGGACGGTCCAGCCCAGGAGCATACCGATATGGACGATTTTATCGAATCCGACAACGGGAGCTTCCGGCAGGTCTTTGCCTGGCCAGGTACAGGCCAATACGATGAGCGCGGTCCACAGCAGGGCAGGCCATTGGTGTTTCGATAGGTAATAGAGGAGCGATTTCAACGGAATTGGTTGGGAAGGTTTACGTATTTTAATGACAAATTTTTTTTAAAACTACACCTTGCTGGGAAAAATATTTTCTGCTGGATCTAAATTCACCCTAACCCTTTTTCCACTGCGCGGCCCGCTTGTTTTCGGCGGCCAGGGCGGCGGCTTCTTCAATGCGTTTTTTTCGGGTGGCAGGGCTTTTGGCATTTAATATCCAGTTCAAAGTACCACGTCTTGCGGACTCCGGGAATGAACCGAAGTTTGCGGCAGCATGGGGATATTGATCAAATGCTGCTTGCAAATCTTCGGGAATGATTCCATTTTCCACGTCGTTCAGTGCGTCCCAGGTACCCGTTGCCCGGGCAATTTCTACCATTTTCAACCCAGCAGGAGCCATGCGTTTTTCGCGGAGAAGTACCTCGATTTTGCGCTTATTAATTCCACTCCAGTAACTCTTCGGATTACGTTTCGAAAAATACTGAAAATAACTATCCGCGTCGCGTTTGTTAGGCTTGCTGTCTACCCAGCCGAAGCAGAGGGCTTCGTCGACGGCTTCGGGGTAATAAACGCTGGGCGTATCACTGCGTTTTTTATAAATAATCAGCCATACACCTTTTTCGGTGATGTGGTTCGCTTCCAGCCATTCGCGCCAGGCCGCGGCTGATTTTGCGTAAAAAGTGGGTATGCCGTCTTCGCGTCTTTCCATCAAATTTCATTTTTAGCATTCAGATCGGTATCACCATAGAATCCTAAGTCTTTGTCTTTTAATAATTTAGTCCAAAAGGCGATTTGTCCCGCGTGGTAGGAATAATGTTCCACTACGTGGATGACAATACCGACACCGGACAGGGTATACCCCTGTACTACGCGCTCGGTCAGCAGGTTTGGCTCGTCTGCCGACTCGATTACGGCGGCGGCTTCCCGCACAGTTTCTTCCAGTTTTTGTTGCAACTCTTTTTTAGAAAAACCATCTACGGCTGAAAACTCTGCGTCGCGTTCGCGCATATCTGGCTGCCGGCCCAGGCCCGAGATAATGTACTGTCGGATGTTGCCGCACAGGTGAAGAATCAGATTACCCACACTGTTAGAAGAAGCATTGGGCCGCTGCCAAACTTCTGTTTCGCTCAATATTTCCAGGCATTTGACGATGCGCGGAGTATTCATGTGGAAGTAATGGAGAGATTGAGATTTAAAATCGGCAGAAAGCGGGGAATTCATAGAGATGAGACTGGATGTTTAATTTTTCCGAAGTAATTTAAAAGGAAATTTTCAACTCATGAAAATAACTTGAAAATCGCACCTCTTTCCCAAATAGCCCAAACAACTATCATGGCTATGCCCAGCGCAATGATTATCTTTCCGTGTCTGCGGTCGCGCGCTCCAAAAATATACACCCGCTCGCCGTTGGGCAGCGTTTTCTGCGCCGTAGCCATATTCCAGCCGATAAAAATCCCCACTATTCCGCCCAGAAGCGCGAAGAGATAACCAATCCAAACATTCGCCGTTTGTTTCGCTTCGGGCTGCGCCAGTTCCTCTAATCTTGTCTTTTTCAGTAGTTCCAGCAGCCGGGCATCTACGTCAATGCCGCGCTCGCTCAGTACCCGCCGGGCTAACTGGTAGTCGAAGGCCGACCACTCATCGGGACTGGCCAGAATATCGAAAAGCTCCTCGTCTTTGAATTCAAAAAGGTAATGGTTTTCGGCCACGAACCTCACCTCGTCGGCGGCCAGGTCGTGCAGGAGTTCGTTTACTTCCGAGAAGCGGGATGGCTGAACTCTGACAATGAATTCGGGAGCCAGCGAGATCATACTGATCGGGTCGATTCGCTCGCGGTACACTTCGGTTTGGTAGGGAATGGTATGGTCTTTCAGTAAATGCAGCAACGCCAGGAAGGGTTCTTCGTGGCCATAATTCTTGATCGTTAAAAATTCCTCCATCAAAGGTACTTAGCGTTTTAAATTCTTCTCGTATAAAGAAATCCATTCCTGAGCGCTCATTCTGCCTGCCAAATCACCCATCAACTCGTAGGGAATATCATTTGTTTTCTTAAAACGAATGCAGCTTTTACCTAGGTCAAGCTTGCCTTTGCTGTGTTTGGGATATTCTGCCTTGAACCATTCGAGTAGTTGATCATTGGCATAAAGGCCCATGTGGTAAACCGCCACCCAGTTTTTTTGCGATGCGATATTGATAAAGGGCAGCGGTAGTTCAGGATCGCCATGATAGCCGGGCGGGTAAAGCAAGTGTGGCACCACGTAGCCTATCATGCCATAATTCATGGTTTCCATGAAACCTTCGGGAAGGTTATGGCGTAGCACATCACGCAGTCTTTGAATCACCAGCTGACGATCTTCCGGGAGTTGGGCGATGTACTGATCGGGGGTTTCGGCCTGAGTAGTCATATCGGACGAGTACGTTTAGTTGATGGTATTTTATCAGGTATTTGGCAAAGTACTACCTGAAACTCACTAATAAAAAAGACTGATAATAGTCTGGTATACTACATGATAATACTTAGAAATCAGCTGACTAGACTCTTGGGGCAGGAAATCCGGGTCAGACTGAAAGGTTTTGACCAGATTTGGTAAAATAGCATTGTTCAGGTAGTTGTTGTGCACTACGAATCATTGTGGTAGGTCTATGTTATGTGAATTGTAAAAAAGAATTCGGCAAATTTTCCTTCCTCACTGATCAAATCGAGGGTGCCACCGTGGTCATTGACCAAAATGTCATAGGCAAGCGAAAGCCCGAGCCCGACGCCCTGGCCCGGTGGCTTTGTTGTGAAGAATGGCTGGAATACTTTTTCCTGAATGTCCGGGGCGATACCCACTCCATTATCCCGAATCCGGAGTTCGATCCCATCAGGTAGTTGTTTTGACGTAACCAGGATAGTCGGCTCGTAAGTCGCTGATCCCGCTTTGGCTTTCATCCCGACGGCATAGTAGGCGTTGTTGAATATGTTTACAAAAGCCCGGCTCATATCCTGCACTATCACAGGTACCTGGCAGAGCGAGGGCTCAAACTGTGTAAGCAGCGTCGCTTTGAATCCTTCATTCTGGGAAAGATATCCCTGATAGGAGAGGTGTAGGTATTCATTAGCCAACTGGTTTATGTCCGTAGTATCCTTCTGACCTGACCTTACCCGCGATTGCAAAAGCATGCTTTTTACAATGGAATCGGCCCGCTTTCCGTACTCGTTTATCTTTTTAAGATTTACTTCCAAATCACGGATGGTATCGGATTGGGTTTCTTTATCAACTACTGCCTTGGCTTCTTCACTTTTCCACTCTTTGATAAGCTCTACCCCAAACTCGGAAAAATTGTTGACGAAATTGAGGGGATTCTGGATTTCGTGGGCGATTCCGGCCATCAGTTCGCCCATTGAGGCCATTTTTTCTCTTCTGATCAGCTGCGCCTGCGTAGCTTTGAGGTACTCCAGCGCTTCCTGTAACTCAGAGGTTCTTTGCGCTACTTTTTTCTCCAGGTCAGCGGCATAGTTGGCCAGATCGTCCTGCGCTTTTTTGAGCGTACAGGTCATCAGGTTGAAATTTTCGGTCAAAAAACCGATTTCATCGTGCGAAGTCACCTGAACAGTCGTACCGGTATTTCCTTCACGAACCGTATTCACCCCGGCAAGCAGACGTTCGAGCGGCCTGATGATACTGGCCCGCAGCAGGATGGGATAGCCAACCACGACCAGCAGAGTGGCCAGGATGATCAGACCACCAATCTGGAGAAGGTTATCCTGAATCAGGAGTCGGCGGACAATATCTTCGGGAGGAAAAGGCGGAAAAAAAGTGAGAGTGACTAAGGACATCACCGCCATAAGGAGTATAAAAGTAAATCCTACCAACCGGATCTGAAAGGTAATCGGGACGTCGGAATAGACAATGTACAGGGTTGCTCCGCCCAAAATCCCGAGCCATGTCAACAAAAAATAGATCCAGTATCCTGTTGCGCTATAAATGCCAATGGTTGCCGCATCGATTTCCGACCCAATGAAAAGTAATTCCATGCCCATCAACAGGAGACATATTTTCATGGCTTGCCGGTTGCGGCTACGGAAGTACATAACCTTTCGTAGATATACGCTGATCGTCCAGGCGATTCCAAATAAGGCGGTGTAAACAATGACGGCAGCGACATTAAATTGGTCAAACTGGCCGTGAAAGAAAATCTGGTAGATGTAGTACAGCCAGACAAAACCCAACGCAGCAGCACAGTACCGAAGTACCATTTTTCGTTCTCTTTCGTACGGGTTTTCGGGAAAAAGGTATGCCAGTTGTACCTGGGCCATCACAATAAATAAACTTGACAGGCCATATAAAAAGGTTAATTCCCAAGGTCGCCAGAGGGCCGTTTCAAGGTAGGAGGGAGCAAGGCCAAACGTAATGACATTGTCCAGTTGCCAGCCCAGAATTCCGACGGAAGCGGCCACCAACCAGCGAGTCCAGAGGGTTTTCGTTTTGAGCCTTGAAAAAGAGAGGATAATCATGGCCACGGTTAAGCACAAAATAAGTGACATAACCGCATGCGGATGCAGTAGAATAGGGGACATGAGAAATTTTACGTTGAGTATAAATCCATCATTCCGTCAGGAAAAATGAACTGGTAAATTTATCTACTTTATCCTGGCAGCACAAGACCGCTGAATCAATTACGTGCGATTGTCTGCGGGGAAGAGTTGGGTACTTTTTCAAGTTATAAACTTGTCGTAATTTAGGACATCCGGCATGCATAGTTTTCTTTTTCAAACCTTTTTACTCAACTACTAAAATTCGTTATGACTGCTTTGATGAACGCTGTAAATAAAAATAACACTAGCCTTGTGGAGCAACTTATCCGGGAGGGTGTCGATGTCAATGAGCTGGATTCCAGCCGGGATGCGCCTTTGGTCATGGCTGCATACAAGGGGTATAATCAAATTGTGAAACTGTTATTGGAAGCGGGTGCCGATGTGCGGGCGGTCGATCCGGGAATGAAGGCTACGGCTTTGCACGCTGCCGCCTACGCTGGCCGGGCCGAAGCGGCCAGATTACTGATTGAGTACCATATCGACATCAACAAACAAGGACCTTACAACGGCTATACCGCCCTGCATGATGCCATCTGGCAAAACAACGTGGAGGTAGTTAAAGTACTTCTGGATGCAAATGCGGATATGAGCCTCAAATCCCACGATGGTAAGACGCCACTGGATTTTGCCAAATCAAAAAATCACAAGGAAATTGTAGGATTGATCGAGAAGAAGTTAGGGGAGTAGGATGACTTTGAATGGCTGTTTCTCTCTGTCAATCATTTGTGCAGTGGGAAACGCTGTGCTTTAAAGTGGCGGGGTACTTTAACCCAAATTGATTTTGACGGAGAGTTAAGATTTAACCCGACCACAAAAAAAAGGGATTCTGTTTCGCAGAATCCCTTTCTTGCCACCGCTTCATTTTTTACAACAAATAGTATTCTTCCCATCCCTTGCGCGGCGCGGCGCCGGCGAGCAGGAAGTTGGCAAGCGGGTTGTTGGTAATCCGCTGCGTTTCGCGGTCAAACAGCAATTTGGTATTCAGCCGCTGGGCCATCACGCCAAGGGCAAACACCTGACTCAGTGGACCGGCGATGTCGAACGACGAGCGGCATTTTTCTTCGCCTTTGCAGCCTTTCAGGAAGTTGGCGAAATGGTTGGAAGGACTTGCTGGTACCTCGGGTAGTTTAGAGGCCATGTCCTTCGCTTTGTCCTCCGGGATGATCGACAGGGTACTTCCGTGCGATCCCCCTTTGAAAGTCAGTTCTTTAGTATAAATAATTTTGCCGGGATTTAATTTTGCTGGTTGTATTTTGCCGTTGCTGGCGGGCGGGATATTGGGGTCTAATTCCGAAACGCCATATCCATCCGGTACGCTCGGAATATTGTCCAGACCGTCGTACCAGTTGATTTCCATCGGCGGCATGTCGCCCCGCTTCGGAAATTTGAACGACAGGGTAGTTGACATTGGGAAGAAGAACGGATTATGTTCTTTCAGCATCACCGCATCGACTTCGTAGGGTAGTCCCAGATCCAGAAATTGGTGCGCCGTATCCATGATATGCGCCCCCCAGTCGCCCAGGGCACCCATCCCGAAATCGTACCAGCAACGCCACTGTCCGTTCACGAAGTCCTTTTGGTAGTCGTGCTCCTGGGCGGTCATCAGCCAGGTATCCCAATCCAGCGTCTTGGGGATGGGCTCCGCCGCGGGGTAATGGGCCATGTTAGAATCCCAGCCGTGCCAGCGGCGGCGACTGTTCATGTGGGCCGTCATGGATGTCACATCCTTGATGATTCCCGCATCCTTCCAGGCTTTGAACTGGAAGTAGTTAGCCTCGGAATGCCCCTGATTACCCATTTGGGTAGCAACCTTGTACTTTTTGGCCCCTTTCATCATCAGGTCGACTTCCTGGAAAGTGCGGGCCATGGGTTTCTCGACGTACACGTGCTTGCCCAGCGACATAGCCAGCATAGTGATGGGGAAGTGTGCGAAATCGGGAACCCCGACACTCACAGCCTCGATCTTGTTACCCATTTTGTCAAACATTTCCCGGAAATCCTGGAAACGGGGTACATCGGGATGCATTTTTAGTACTTCCAGGGTATGCGGCGCGCCCATATCGACATCGCAAAAGGCCACGATGTTGGCCAGCCCGGTGGCGTACAGGGCTTTGGTGATTTCACCGCCCCGATTGCCGATGCCGCAGCAAGCCAGATTAACTTTGTCGCTCGGAGCGACATGGCCCAGTGATTTGCCTATGACCCGCGAAGGGACGACGGAAATGCCCGCGGCGGCTCCGAGGGCACCCGCTTTTACAAAATCTCTTCTGTTCATGATTTGTTTATTGTGATTGTCTTTCACATTAAAGACGATAAGCGGGGAGGCTTACCCTGTGAATTGTAGCATGGACTTAATCTGGTAATTCTTTTTCGAAGATATTCGGGTAAGAAATTACAGAATTTAAAACGGACGGAGCGACAGCTGTCAACAAGTGGATGAAACTGTAAGTTGAAAGGATCCAGGCATTGTGATCAAACCCATCCCTGCGTATCTTGTGCGCTCACTAAATCGGTCTGCCATTGCATAAGGGGCTTCTTCTGATTATCATCTACTTGGCTTTCATCAGCCTGGGGCTGCCCGATTCGTTGCTGGGGCCAGCCTGGCCCACCATGTATCGGGACCTCGGAGTACCTGTTCATTTCGCGGGAATTATTTCAATGGTCGTAGCCGGGGGAACTGTTATATCCAGCCTCTTCAGCGCCCGGCTTATTGAGCGATTTGGGGTAGCTACTATCACTACCCTTAGTGTGTTCCTCACCGCGCTAGCGCTGTTGGGGTTTTCGTATTCAAGTAGTTTCTTTTTTCTGTGTCTTTTGGCCATACCCCTTGGGCTGGGAGCAGGCTGCGTGGATGCTGCGCTTAATAATTACGTGGCCTTACACTACCAAGCGCGGCACATGAACTGGCTGCACTGCTTCTGGGGCGTAGGGGCAGCCATCGGTCCGGTAATCATGTCGAAGTACCTGGCCCGTGGCGAATCCTGGACCATGGGCTACCATACCGTCGGCTGGATTCAGATTGGCCTGGTGGTAGTTTTGTTCTTCTCCATTCCTTTCTGGATCAAAAAGCCGGAAGAGCAGCCGACCGAAGACGAGGCCAAACTTTCGTTTAAAAAATTACTGGCGATTCCCGGGCTCAGGCAAGTACTCATGGTCTTCTTTCTGTATTGCACCATCGAGGCGACCTTTGGCCTGTGGGGGGCGAGTTATCTGGTGCTCGTCAGAGAGTACGAGCCGGAAAAAGCCGCCACGTTGGTTTCTCTTTATTTTATCGGCATCACGTTGGGCCGGTTTGTGGCCGGCTTCATGACCGCCCGACTTACGAATCAGCAACTGGTTTACCTGGGGCAGGGGCTTATCTTGCTGGGAGTACTTCTTCTCTTCCTGCCGGTGAACGCGACCGTCTGGCCGTGCTTTTTTCTGGTCGGACTGGGCTGTGCCCCCATTTTCCCCAGCCTGCTACACGAAACTCCGCGCAATTTTGGCGAGAAGCACTCGCAGGCCATTATGGGCTTACAAATGGCCAGTGCTTACGTGGGCATTACCCTGATGCCCCTGCTTTTCGGAAAACTGGCCTCCTACGTAGGTTACTCGTCCTTGCCGGGTTTTCTGGGCGTAGTACTGCTGGCCAAGGTCTACCTGACGTATGCTTTAAACCGCAAAGTTTCTACCAGCAAAGCACCGTCCGCTTCATCAAAATAGGCTGATACTAAATTTGAACAGGATTCTTTTGTGATTTTCGGAGAATAGCTTCCTAATCCCGTGTATACCAGCGCGGGATTTTTATTTTTACGCATGAACCCAAACTACATTCAATGATGAAGAAGCCTTACCTCCATATTTTCCTGACGGTGATGGGCATTCTGCCCGCCGCCCAAGCTCAGACGCCCTTTCAGGCAGACTCTGTTTTCATCAAAAAGATTTTTGACGAAGCCCTGGCGAACGGAAAATCCTACGAATGGCTGCGGGTACTTACGACCCAAATCGGCGGCAGACTCAGTGGGTCTGAGGGCGCCGCGAAAGCCGTCCGTTATACCCAAAAAGTAATGCAGGACGAAGGCTTCGATAAAGTTTTTCTGCAGAGTACCCAAGTACCGCATTGGGTGCGGGGAGCTGCCGAAGAAGCTTATTTTCAATCAGGAAGCAAGAAGGTAAAAGTACCCATCGCGGCTTTGGGTGGTTCAGTGGCCACGGACAAGGCAGGCGTGAAAGCAGAAGTCATTGAAGTACAGAACTTTCAGGAACTACGGGCGTTGGGAAAAGATAAGGTAGCCGGGAAGATCGTCTTTTACAATCGCCGCATGGACCCGACGGAGCTAAGTACTTTCGATGCCTACCGGGGTGCGGTGGATCAGCGCGGCAACGGGGCCACGGAAGCGGCCAAACTAGGAGCCGTGGGGGCCATCGTACGCTCCATGACCACGCGAATGGATGATTTTCCGCACACTGGCGGCATGCGCTACGGGACGGGCGTTCCGTTGATCCCGACGGCCGCCATCAGTACCAACGGGGCGGAGTTACTCAGCAAGGCAATTAAAGCAGACCCTAAAACCCAGTTTTATTTCAAGCAAAACTGTGAAACGCTACCCGATGCTCCGTCGCATAACGTCGTAGGCGAGCTGAAAGGAAGTACCAGGGCAAACGAAATCATTGTGGTGGGCGGGCACCTCGACTCCTGGGATCTGGCGCAGGGCGCCCACGATGATGGCAGCGGCTGTGTGCAGGCCATCGAGGCGTTGCGAATTCTTAAAACCCTCGGGTACTCGCCCAAACGAACGTTGCGGTCAGTGATGTTTATGAACGAGGAAAACGGACTTCGCGGCGGGGTTACCTACGCCGACTCCGCCAAAAAGAAACAGGAAGTACACCTGGCCGCGATCGAGTCAGACCGGGGCGGATTTACGCCCCTGGGTTTTGGGATCGTGGGTACTCCTGCCCAGAAGGCGAAAATTCAGTCGTGGCAACCCTTATTTGCCCGCTACGGTATTCACGAAATTGGCCCCGGCGGCGGCGGTGCCGATATTGGTCCGCTGGGACAGCAGGGAGCAACGCTTCTGGGCCTGATCCCCGACTCTCAGCGGTACTTCGACTACCATCACGCGGCTTCTGATGTCTTCGATGCCGTAAGCAAGCGGGAACTCGAAATGGGCGGAGCCGCAATGGCCGCGATGATTTATCTTATTGACAAGTACGGACTGGAATAGGGACTTTGCCCTAAGCAGAAGAGATGAATTGTGGCAAGTCAAAACTAGCGAGATACCTCAACAAATTTTTAAGCGCAGCTCATCCTGCAAAGTTTGTATACTTGTCAAAACACCGGGCAATAGTCTTGCAGTCTCATTGATTTGAGTGCGTAGGGAATCCAGAATCTGACTCTTTATCTTTCCTTCAATCCTGCTTTCAACTATTTCTTCTACTATTTTAGTAATACCCAGGGAAATGCCATGAAGCCACCAAGGCCAGTCCACATCCACTGAAAAAGAACGGTAAAAAACCGATACCGTATTTCCCGGGCCAACCCCTAAACCGATTTTCATGTCCACATTCAAATCAGGATCAGGAAAATTATTTATGGCAGCTTTTAATCGCAGCTTCACCGCGACACCCTGGTTGTCAATTTCAACCTGTGTTTGGGTACGCTTCGTTAAATCGTTGCTGCTTGTCTGGTTAAATTCCTGGATATTCTCATCGACTACACTGATGATTTGGCTACACACCAAGCTCTCAGGAATGGAAGTTAAGCGGCAAGAACTCTCGTTTACATCAACTGTTACCCGGCCTAAGTTGCGTGTCACATTACATCGGGTTGCCAGAGTAATAGTATAGGTGGTGTCTGACAGCGGGTTTACTACTTTGCTGCCATCCATTGGTACCGTGATCCCATTTATCTTAAAAGTACCAGCGCATTGACCTGAACGGTCAACGTTCCAACGCAACGTAACGGCCTGCCCTGGGGTAACGGTGGCAGGGGAAGCGGTAAATGAAACGAGCCTAAACTCCGAGGCGCACAAAACCGCGTTTTCAATCATTTCAGGTGTACAAGCCATGACAAGAAGTTTAAAGGGTTATCAAATAATTAGACGAATGCTCTTGATTTTCCGCGAAATTTCGTTCAGCTGAGACCATAAATCGTCCCAAAGGTTTGGCAGAAGGAAGGCTCTCACGGGTACTTTATAATTAGGACAAAAGACTTTGAATTATAGGTGCCATAAAAATTTGTAAATCAATAAGTTTTTCAATTCAAAGTTATCCATTGTGGACCTTCTCGTCCCTACCGTTAAATAAGATTTACCCATCAAGTATTACCCCATAAGATGGCTTAGTTTTTAGTGAGTATTGCCCGCCTTACAAAAGATTAAGAAAGGCTGCTATTGCGTGTGGTAGGCAACAATTGCAGCTTAAGGTTCCAATTGCAAATTGGGTTTACCAAGGATCTGACACCTTTGATGCCGTGAGCAAGCGGGAACTCGAAATGGGTGGAGCCGCCATGGCGGCGATGATTTACTTCATTGACAAGTACGGGTTGGAATAGTCCCTTTATCCAATAGGAACGAAGATGCTTAAAGTAGCAGTTGGAGTAATCACGCGGTTGGATATACGTAGTACTTTTTAATTGCTTTATTTCATAAACTCAGTGAGGGTAGTTCCGTCGTAACGGTACGCGCCATCAGCACCGAACCAAATATTTCCGTCCTTGTCTTCCAGGATCCCAAAAAGCATCCTGCCTTCTTTGGGATTTATTTCGGTGGCCGTAGGTTTTTTGTTGGATAAAGATTTTTCATCGTATCGGGAAAGTACCCAACCCTGGGCCGCTTCTGAACTCGTCCAGATATTGCCTTTTTTATTTTCGTAGATATACCCAACAAAATTTTCCGTGATATTGACAAATGTACTGCCGTCGTAGCGCCAAAGGCCATCGTTTCCACCGAGCCAGATATTTCCTCTTTGATCCTCTATGATTGTGCGGACATTCGTAAAAGGTTCGCCGTTATGGGTTACCGGGGTAAATGTTTTTCCATCATAAACAAAGGTTTTATCTCTGGTCCCAAACCAAAACTGGCCTGATTTATCTTCAATAATGGAATTGACTTCATGAGGAGGGCGGGTAAAGTTGGGGAAAGGTATCCCTGTTCTATCTTCATTCATCGAGTCCCCGATCATCTTATAGTTTCTAAAAGATGTTCCATCGTAACGACTCAATCCTCCATTGGCTCCGAACCAAATTATACCGCTATTATCTTCATAAATACAGAGAATTTCATTATTGACAAGTCCCTGCGTAGTTGTGAAGTTTTGAAATGATTTTCCATCATAACGAAACACACCTGAGCCAATCGACCCGAACCAGAAGTTGCCTTTGCTATCTTCTAAAATAGAAAAGAAGCGGGCCGTACTTACGTCAGTGGTCATCTTGGTTACGTTTCTTCCATCGTACCGAAAAACACCCTCCCAGGAGGTAAACCAAATGTTGCCCTTCTTATCTTGTAATATGTTGCGGGTAATAGTGTTTGGCCCGAAAGAAGTAAGTACGGCTTTGGTTTCGGGCTTGGCAGTAACTTTTAACCAGTCAGTATTATTTTGTCCTTTGCAGAAAGTGCAAAAAACGAACATCAATAAAGCGTACGCAGGTAGGTGTTTCATTATCCTCCTTTTTTTGACAACAAAGAATCCTGACAAACCTACAAGTATATAGGCTGGGTTTTTGTTAATGGCTCGTAAATGATTGTTAACGATTTGTAAAAGCTGTTTGAGACAAACTTGAATAGCGGTACTCTAAACTTTTTTAGCGTCAGCAACGATCGGTAGTAGCTAGATCACTCGGCCAGCGTTGGGATAGTCGTTACTCTACCAGCGGGCGACTGTCATGAGCAAAGAGCGGGATGAAAAAATGGCAGGGAATACGTGATACCATCCACCGATCACTGCTTATCGAACACGAGCCTCCTGGTATTTTCGCCGGAAGTTGAGCTCACATTGACCTGGACAGCAATAGACTGTCCATCATTGATCAACTTCCAAGCTTCTGTTACTTCAACAGCCGCTTGTTCACCATAGGAATCAAAGGTTCTTGCCGAGATAACCGTCATCGTTTGTCCATCATCGGACCACTTTGCGGTAGACTTTTCCCTGGGGTATCCGACCCTGATGGCTTCCCTTTCTTTTTCGTCGAAGATCAGTTTCTCTTGTCTCGGAACCAGCTCGCCGTCAATAGACGGGCTTGTTACGTCCAAAGTTAAAAAACCGACCTGTTCGGCTATTTTCATGGTTTCAGAACTCACATGATCTTGCTCGCCGAAAATACAAATAGGAAAGTTTCCAATTTGGTCACTTTTCAACTCATTGAATTTCCATACCCCAGAAAAGTCGGCGCGATTGGCCGTCGCATTGGTTTGTTGGTAGGGAGTGCCTGCAACTATGGTTCCGGACTGGGTAGTAGTTTTTGGCAGATCCGTTTCATTTTGTCCTTTACCGATAGTGCAGGAAACAAATAGCAGCAAAGCGTATAGGGGTAGGTGTTTCATCAGATTATTAATTTTTAATGGTCTGAATTAAAGACTAATGCCCGATGTCAAAAGTTGCACGGAGTAGGGAGATTTTTTGAGAAACCAGATTTGCATATTAGGAGTGGCGGGTTGGGCTGAGGTAGAACTTTTAAGGAAGAGTAATTAGGAAATATTTCCTACTCCAAAATCACTACCCTGCCCATTTCCAAAGAGATTGTCCTCACCTACGTTCTAAGCGAACAGAAATTCCCCTGGTTCATTGATTTCCTGAACATTAACCTGAATACGAATGACCTAAGGGAGGCAAAGCGTAGGATTGCGTTGTATCAGGAGCGATTTGTTGAGGAGGGGAAGCGGGTGACGGAAAATTTAGATTTTTTGGGGTAGTGGGAGAAGTCTTCTGTATAGGAATTTGGCGCCTTTCTTTGCAGGTATTTGCGTTACAAACGCGGGAAGACGCAACCCCGATCACAGATCAGGGTTAGCAGGATACAGCCGGAACGAGAGCCTTTTATAGGCTGCCAAAAGAAAATAACACAGTTTACTTTACACTTCCGGGGAGCACCATAGTATATCATAAAACACGTCATTTCTTTATCGTTTTAATGTGAAAGTGCCCAGGCTCAGCACTTCTCCAACCTCCAAAAGGTGCTCTTGTAGCTCTAAGTTCTCTATTCCATTGTTGAAGTGTAGGATTTCCAATCTTTCGCCAGTTATTCCGACCAGCTCCCCATTGAACACCCCATGTTGGCTTATTAAGAGTATGAGAATAGGATGGTTTAAATCTTATCCATTGCTTCATGCCGCCTGTTGCACGTAAAGCTGCAGCTGTACCACTAGCACCTAGAGACATACCTGCAGTCAAAACTGCATCCTGGAGCCAACCTAAGCTTTCAATAGGAGGATCAATTGATTCTATATAAGCAGCATATTCTGCTTCATCTTGAGACACTACCTTGTCGCTTTCAGAAGCAATAGATCTACCATTCTCAGCAACAGAATGTAAAGCATCGTTTAGAGCATAAGAATACGCACCAATAATCGCTCCATTAGCAAATTTACCACCACATATTTCTGCTACTGTTCCGCCTACCACTGCTGCACGCACTACATTTGCTCCAAAACCGCTCATTTGAGGGCCATACACACTACTTGCTTTAGTAAGCGCCCCAGAAGCGAAACCCTTCCAGAAACTGCCACTTTGCTCTAGTTCGCTCATTCCCCCACCAATTATACCATGAGCACCAATTGAACCGAATGAGTCGGCTCCTCCTAAATAAGGAGCAGCCTCTCCAACTCCATAGAATGCTGCTCCAGATATGCCCCCTATAACCCCGCCTTTAATCGCCTCTCCTAAAATATCGCCAAAGTCTCCACCATATAATGCTGCCCTTGTAGCCCCTGAAGCAGCACCAGCAGCCATACCCGCGAGTATTGCACCAGAGCCTCCTGTAGCTATGGTTACGCCAACTGCTACGGTAACTACGGCTATTTCACGCCAGTTTTCCTTAACAAATTCACGAGTCTTATCATTTCCGCCGATCACGGCTCCGACGATTGCTCCCCCTACACCTCCTGTAACAAATCCTACAACACCTCCAATAAAGCTCCCTCCTATGCTCCAGTACCCTGTTGGATCCGTATACTTGAGTGGATTATTTTGTACGTACGCGTATCTTCCAATTGTCTGCGTATATCCAGTTACCAGGTCAACCGGGTCTGCCGATAAGAACATCCCCGTTTCAAAATCATAAACACGACCGTTCATATGAATCAGCCCTACCATCGCGAGCTGTTCATGCCCCGTGAAGCCTTGCCTGGAATTCTCACCAAACTTTTCCCCTGCCGACAAAATTGTCATCTCTGTTTGTCGGCCCCAGGGATCATACCAGTATCTTACGGCTAGTGAACCTGACTCGCTGGTTACTCTTACCACAGAGCCTAATTGATCTTTGTGCAGATACCATATATTCGAAGTGCTACTGGTACTCTGCAAGTCTAAGGTTGCCCCCCCTGCGGCGGTTGTGGCTACTAAATTTTCATGATCAATTGTTCTTTCGACAATAGCGAAAACTTCACCTCCAATGGATAATTTATAGTTGAGGCGCGTTCTCTTCGGCTGAGTCTGATTGTCGGCCTTAAATTCTTTTACTTCCTCAAATCCACCTAAATACAGTGTTTCAATAACTTGCTCCCCATTTCTTGCCTTTTGGCGATACCTGTTTCCCGATGGACCATAATCAAATTGAACCCAGTGAGTGTCATCTATGCTTACCTCCCGGACCAAGTTATCAGGTGTATATTTAATTTCACGTCCGTTTCCTGATTTACGGTTCCCGTTCAGATCGTAGCTGTATTTCTTTACTTCACCTCCGTTCCGGGTTTCCAAGACGGCATGATAAGGTTGCCAAGATCCTCCCTGAGCATCAGACGCATATCCATATTTCTCAATGCCTGGCTTCTTTTTAAAGCGGCCTGCAGCATCATAGTCAAATACCATTGCTGCCATCCCCGATCTAGTGGCACTTTTAAGTCTATCAAGTGGGTCATAGGTGAAGGTCTCTTTGATATTCTGCACCAATTCATGACGTTTGAGTAGGCTTCCGACGGCATCATACTCAAGATTTAGATCAAGAATTGTACTTCCTCCTACTCTTTTTGCACGGGTTCCTTCTAATTCGCCTGTATTTTTATTGTAGGTTGTGACTGTCTCGACACCGTTTCCGTATTCCTCTTTGACAACCCTACCAAACTCATCAATATCAAAAACTTCCCAAAAACGTTGAAGTCCACCATCACTCTGAACACGTTTAAGAAAACCTTTCGCGTCATAGACATTTTCTACCACAAAGGGTTGTGTACCCAATCGTACGGGATACTGGGTTTTACGAGGTCGATCATATTCATCCCATTCTGTGGTGGTTTTGAACGTTTCTAAACCTATTGAGACTGCAGATCCATTTGACCTGCCAAGCGCATCGTAGAAAAAAGTCTGTTCAAACCGATTAACATCACTTATCCTTTGAAGACTTCCGACTCCCCTGGCTGATCCGTCATACTCCCACACAAGAGTTGTCCCGTCACTCAGAGATTTGCTTTTGATGCGCCCCAGCCGATCGTAGTCCAAGGTCGTAACCTGCCCCATTGCGTCCTTCTGCTCTGCCAACTGCCCAAATGCATCATATTTATAGGTCCAAACCCCCAGGTCTGGATCAGAGACCTGGTTTCGCTGCCCGAATTTATCATATTTTGTAACTGTAACGGCACCGGTTGGACCTTTCAATACTTCCAAACGATCTCCAGCATCGTACTCATAGGTAACTTTACCTCCCAGCTCATCAGTAACTGCCACCGGTAATAACCGGGTGTTGAGTTCAGTTAGTGTTCGATGATTTTTAGGATTGAAAGAAGTGACCAATTGCCCTCCTCCTGCCCGTCCTCTATATTCAGTTCGTTTTTTGTTACCGTCAGGCTGTACAACCAAAATCGTTCTGCCAAGTGCATCATATGTCATCCTATGCCAGAGAGGCTGTTTGCCCCGCTCATAAGGCAAAGATTCCTTTTCTACCCGGCCCAAACGATCATACGATCGATCCACTTGTATCCACCTTAGTGCTTTTTCATCAAGTGTGAAACCTTGGGTAATAGTCCGCACAATTCTGCCTAGTGGATCATACAGCTGTAATACAGGAGGCAATGTACCGACTGTTACTTGCTCGGCATAAGCAACATTCAATCCTACTTTATCTTCATTTGTGATATCAGTGCTATTTATTTTTTTGATAGTTTTAGTAACTCCGGTACGCCCCGTTTCAGTACGCATACGGCCAAATCCATCATAGGTGAACGTTACCTGGAACTCATTAGGGTCTATAACTGTAAGGGCCTCCCCTGTTTTCTCATTTCGTTTATAGCTCGTTTTGTGCTCTAAGGCATTAGTTTCTTCGATAACGAAGCGTCCCAAAATATCAAATATGCTACTTGAGGTACGAGCCTGCACTCCTATCGCAGACAGTATCGTTTTCTCTATATTACCATATTTATCTCGCTTGTAGGTTGTTGTTACTGCCTTAGGATCACCAGGCTCAATGGTGGAGGAAATAAGTAATCCGGTAGTAGGATCATAAGTAAAAGCAGTAACTTTAAGCTCCGTCTTTCGAACTGCGGGATTACCTTTGGTAGGGTCTCCAGTTTTAGTGATAGTTGCCTTTGTCAAACGTCCTAATAGCCAGTGCTCTTGATCTTCCTGCTCGTATTCATTTTTAGTCTCATTGCGTGTTCCATCAAGCCGGGTCACCTGAGTAGCCATTACATTAAGCTTACGACTGAGATAGGCTTGAGGAGTATCATAAGTAAGTCTTGTAGTCTCACGAGCTACCAACTGTCGATCAAGTTCCCATGTTTCAGTTGTAGTTGACTCTAAATATACCTGCCCTATTTTTGCAGTTGCGGAACTCACCCCCGGAATAAATTCAGTTCTTTCCCAGGTATTTGTTGCCTCGCTTAATTTGGTTATCCATGGGATAGCTACTGGGCCAGAAGGGCAAAGATTCTCTAGCACATTGGGTGCATCAGGATTTTCTGAGAACCGTACCCAGCAGCTGGATTCTCGCACCGGCTTTCCCACTATTTCAATATTCCGTGCGTATTCACTTCGGGTAACAATAGCTGACGCTTCATCATAGACTTCCCGCCAACCATACCCCAATGGCTGTAAAGCTGTAGCATGTAGGCGGAAGTCACCGTACCGGTAGAACTGCCGAGACATGTGCCCAGGTATCTCAGATGAGGTTTGCCGGACTACATAGGTGGTGGGAACAGGGGAGAGGTAAGGATACTGGCTTTCTAATGCGGCAGGCGTGTATACCCGAGCCCAAGGGGTTTTTCCAGCGTTGCTACCTGTACTATTTGATGGTAATACCTCTAATAGCGTCTGATAAACGATTATTGTTTTGGCATTGTAACCTGGGAGCACCTCGAGGAGTACTTCGGAACGCCGTCCAGTATTGAGTAGTGACAATCTTTCTGCTACGCCACCATCAGACTGATTATAAGCTTTAATAATATCTGGCAACCCGTTTCCATCTACATCAATCAGTCTTACTCCTAAGTCATGACCTTCTGAATCGTTAAATGCAGGTACTTTTTCTACCGCAGAAGCAGTCGCAGTGACCCATGTACTACCATTATTTAAAGATGCTCCGCGTTCATGCTGTCCATTTGGTAAAAGGCGGGAATAGATGATGTCTGATAATCCATCGCCATTGAGATCGGTGAACACGAAACCCTGATTGTATGCTTGATCAGCGAGCACCTCAAGAGGAATTTTCCATTCATCAGCAGGTTTGAACCCGTTACCTGTAGAAAGCCAGGTTTTGGAATGATTAATGTTGCCTCTCTTTTCTGAATATAAAAGGTCTCCCAAACCATCCCCATTTACATCCAACCAGTAATTAGAGGCACGGTCGTTTCTGTAAGACTCATCCAGAAATACTGGTACTTGTACAGGTGATAAGCGCCATCCAGTTCCTGTATTTAACCAAACTTCATTTACTTCGTAAGTATCTTTATGTGGGTGTTTAAATCGAGCTACCAGATCTGGTAGCCGATCACCATCTATGTCAATAATTTGGACAAACAAATGCTTGACAGCATCTATTGCACGTTCAGGTTTGGCAACAAATGGCAAGGGAGAAGTGTAGGTTGGTGTTTCTTTCCAACCCGTGCCATCATTGAGGAATGCTGTCCCTGAAAACAGCGTACGGTTCAAACTACACTGCTGCTGCCCATTAACAATTGTACAGTTCTCAACGGGTTCCGGGTTCTGGGGGGTCTTTGCATTGATTTTGCTAATAAGCATGTCAACTCGGCCATCGCTGTTCAAGTCAACCATTTGTACTCCCTGATCGCCCTCTTTCTCAATTGCAAAGGGGTACATAGCAGGTGGTATTAAGGTGGAATTAGGCTGCTCAACCCATTTACGAGAACCATCCTGCGCTAAACTATTTTTGTAATATCCTCGTAATAGGGTTCCATCTGTTTTTCGATAGCTGTAGAGCATATCAATAAAACCATCACCGTCTACATCAACCAGTTGCATAGGATTTCCTGAAATCCAATCTGCCGCAATTGGTTGAGGAGGCGTGAGGCCTGAGGCCAGTTTCCAACCATTACCTGAATTAACATAGGCACCAGCAACTTGAGTTGTTGCTCCATCCTTCGTGATATCGTGTCTGAAAATAACATCTGGCAACCCGTCTGCATTTAAATCAACAAAACGCACGCCCCGATCTTGCTGATCCTTACGTGTGAAAGCTACTGGGGGTACAAATTCAGGTTTCTCTTCGAAACCGCTGGACGTACCTGCAAAGACTTGACCGAAACGAACACGGGTACCTGATGGGTTTGCAATATCTTTGAAACCATCTCCATCTATGTCGCCTACCATTGCGTATATATCAGGAGTATTCTGCCTCCGCTCAAGTAGGGTTGGCAGAAAAAAAGAGTCCCCTAGATTAGACCACCCCGTAGAAGACTGTGAGAAAGCATATCGCACCACTTGACCATCCGAGTCAGTGCGGTTTGCTATAATATCAAGCCTACCATCTAAATTAACATCCACCAGAACAGCACCAATATCAGTTCCGCGTTGGTCAACGAGATCAAAAGTCGGAGACATTAAAGCATCTTCTTTCCATCCATCAGAACTTGCGACTAAAGCCTTCCTGATATTGGCTTTAGCAGATGCTGCAACAATATCTGGATTGCCATCTGTATTCAAATCAATTTGTGCTATCGCAGCGTCTGGCAGATCTCCTGGTAAGGGAAGTTCAAACTGTGTGGGCATCTGATCCCAACCTGCGGCAGTGAACTGGTAAGTCTTCCATTGGTTGTCTGCGGGAGCGAGCAGCTCAATGCTTCCATCGCCATTTACATCTAAAGCACGAGCCGCATTTGTTAAGGATATAGGGGGAATATGATTTGGATCGCTTTGCCATTGAGTGCCCGTATTAACTAAGAAGCCGCGTACGCCACCAACATCATATAGAAGGTCTAAACGCCCTGTACCAGAGAATGGTCCAAATATGTACTTACCACTACGTTTACCATCAACGCTGACGACAAAAGGAAGAATATATCCTGCTGCCGACTTCCAGCCTTCATCGCTAGCTATATAAGCATTATTTATTGGTACCTGACCAGAGGTTTGATAGCTTTGAAGTAAATCCGATCTTCCATCCCCATTTAAGTCAATCACAAGAGCTCCCAAGTCGGTACCATCCCCAGATACAAAAGCAAATGGAGGTTTATAAACATCCTTTGAAACCCATCTTCCACCTTCGTTTTGAAAAGCAAAAGATTCAAGTTTACCTTCAATCAATGCCGAAAATAAAAGGTCGACCAAGCGTGTTCCTCCATCCGTCAAATGCGCAAATTGATAGCCTCTGCTCAGCTTTTCTTCTCCAGCTAAGACAGCAACAGGAAGTTGAAAGTTAGCCTCAGTCCAGCCAGTCTGGGGCTGTGAGTAATTAAATTGTGTAGGCTGAAGTTCACTTCCATCATCTCCGAACTGCCTAACACTCTTTAATACAAAGCGGTTATGTGTATTTCGATCTTCATATTCAAACTGATATCGAGTTACTAGAGGCCAACCTGTGGAGGGCCCAGCACTACGGACTTTTGAAACTTTCGACGAAATGCTTTTAAGACGATAAGTACGACGGATAAGTCGTCCTGCTATGTATGTATCAATAGGTCTGGCGATATTGTCATATTCGAAGTCAACAGAAGCATAGGGATTTAGAAAAGAAATAAGGTTCCCAACTTCATCTTTCAACTCGTGACCAGTGTAGCGAATAGATGATACAGCGTAATCTCCTTGTTGATTATGTTGATAGTGAAACTCAATAAAATTGCCTGGTGTATCAACAATACGACTCACTACCCACAAAAGTGCAGTCCCGTTTGCATTTATTGTGCTACCGTTCGAGCCATTGAAATGGAGTGTAACTCCACCTTTGGTTTGAACGACGAATCGGGAACTCGCTAGTGTGGCGCCGTATTTTATAATACGTGACACATCGTCTGCCTCTTTTCTATATTCAATTTGTTTATTTTCGCCTGTTCCTGTTACTGATACCTCAATTAACCTTATACCATCAAGATAGAGAGCATCTGAATCTATAAGTCGAACACCTTCAACGATACCATCAGTATAAATAGACTTAGGTCCACGCGTGATAGCAGAAGTACCATTCAATCCCCATCCAGCACCCAAAATACCTGTAGAAGTATTGCTTTTGTAGGATATTGATAAGCTCGGTGCAGTTCCGGCTGTACCTGGGGCTATTTGAATTGGTATTGTATATTCTGCCGCACCAGAAGAGGAGACATCAAACACTCCTGGAATCGTTCCTACAGCTGGCGCTTGAGCAAAGCTTATCTCAGTGAAGAGAATGAGCGAAAGGAGACAAGGATAGGATAAAATTACACGAAATGAATTCATTATTATTATGTAAATAAATCAGACAAATTCTGTAAATAGCTCACTATCTTAAAATAAGGTAGTGACATATTGCTCAATAAATAACCCCAATTTACTTTTAGGATTATCTATACTAAACACTATTCTATGTAAATTACTACACGTCGGTTTCGTGGTTCCAAGTCATTTTCTCCAGCAGGTACTTCAGGATCAAATTCACCTTTCCAATCAGCTTTTAAGATTGTTGGACTTACACCTTCTTGTATAAGACTTTGTATGACAATTTCAGTTCGTTTTCTAGATAGTCTCAAATTGTATTCTGGATTGCCTGACTGATCGGTATGTCCTACTATCATTACTCTTGAAGCACCTTGACTGGAGATTTTTGAAGCTGTGAGCTTAACTATATCTCGTCCTATTTTTGAAAGGCGGCTACTATTCAATGCAAAGTTAATACTGAGTACTTCCTCTTGTGATTTGTATACCACTTTTGTATTCCCTCTATAAAAAGTAATAGACCCCAGTTCATATGCTTGTTTTGATCTATTCAAATAGAAAAATATTACTAAGAATGGTAAAAAAAGGAACAGCTTATTCATCTTATATTGAAAACTACAAGAGCAAAAGAATAATTATTATAAGAATATAGTAAGGTTTATGTTTAAATCTTGTATATACGTCATGTATATGCTTTCTCATTGAAACTATGAATAAGATAATAATAAGTGATATATAAGATGTAATCGATATTTGGGTGTGTATCAAAATATCCATATTGTGAGAGATTTTCATTTTCAATATCGC
>CAZCOG010000055.1:0-36603 GCA_964500445.1 uncultured Persicitalea sp.
ATGTAGGGGCGAACACATGGGTTCGCCCCTACATGGTTAAATTATTTCAAAATACCGGCGTAATTCCCAGTCGCTCACCTGGCGAGCATATTGCCGCCATTCCCAATCGCGGGTAGCCGTAAAATGACTAACAAACGACTCCCCAAATAGCTCATTCGCGATCGGACTTTCCTTCATAGCCTGCGTAGCTTCTTTAAGATTCGAGGGTAATATACCATTTTCCTTGTTCTGGTAGCCATTGCCCTCCGTAGCGGCTATGTTCAGCGACAGCCCATTCCGTATTCCATAAAGTCCTGAGGCAAGAGCGGCGGCCATAGCCAGGTAGGGATTTGAGTCGGCCCCGGCCACGCGATGCTCGACGCGCGCGTGTCGCTCGGTGTCGTTGATAACGCGTAGTGCGGTAGTTCGGTTTTCAACGGCCCAAGTCACGGTAGTAGGGGCCCAGGCGCCTTCCACCAGCCGCTTGTAGCTATTCACCGTGGGCGCGAACATCGGTAAAATGTGCGGCAAACAATGCAGTTGCCCGGCGATGAATTGTTTCATCAAAGTACTCATCTTGTGGGCATCCTGCGGGTCAAAAAAAAGATTTTGACTTTGGTCGGGTGACCAGAGACTCTGGTGAATATGGCCACTGCATCCAGGTAGTTCGGCGTTCCATTTGGCCATAAAGGTGGCAATGATACCGTGCCGGTAGGCAATTTCCTTGACCGCAGTTTTAAAAAGTACTGCTTTGTCAGCAGCTTTCACAATTTCATCGTGGATAATAGCCGCCTCGTACACACCGGGACCGGTTTCGGTATGCAGGCCTTCCAGCGTCACATCGAATTCGGCCAGCAGGTCGAAGAGAGCATTGTTAAAGTCGCTCTCCTGGGAAGGGCGTAAAATAGAATATCCGAACATGCCCGGTGTGAGCGGTTGCATATTGCGAAATTCCTTTTCCTGCAAACTCTGGGGCGTTTCCAGAAAATTAAACCACTCGAATTCCTGAGCATATTCGGCATGAAAACCCAGTTCGGTACATTGCTGAACTACGCGTTTCAGCAGACTACGCGGACAAGCGGCCAGGTCATCGCCATCCGGATTGCTGAAATCAGCCAAAAAAAACGGCAGATCACCCTCCCAGGGGATCTGCCGAAAAGTACCAAGATCGATGCGGGCGGTGGCATCGGGATAGCCCGAGTGCCAGCCCGTGATTTTTACATTATCATACAATTCGTCAGAACTGTCCCACCCAAAGGTGACATCACAAAAGCCGTAGCCGTTATCCAGACCGTCGAGGAATTTCTGACGGTGAATGACCTTGCCGCGCAGAATGCCATCAATGTCGGCAAAAGCAAACTTTATTTTTTGAATATTATGCTGATCGAGGTAGTCGGTGATTTGCTGTTTGTTCATCGTTAGATTGATGTTGACCAGGCAAAGCTACCAAACATATCCCGCTATTGCTATGGTCGCTACTGTACCGCCAGTACCTTAAACTCCGTCCGGCGATTCATTTGATACTCGCTTTCTGTACAGTTTTCGCCGTCCACGCAATCGTTTACAGGCTGGCTTTCACCGTACCCTCTTGCCACCAGCCGCATCGGGCTAACGCCCCGGCGCACCAGGTAATCGTAGGCTGCGCGAGCCCGGCGTTCTGACAGTTTTTCGTTGTATTGGTCGCTGGCCCGGCTATCGGTGTGCGAGCGCAATTCTACGGTCATTTCGGGATATTTTTTCAGGAGTGCCACCACACGATCAAGTTCTTTCGCGGCGTCGGGCCGGATGAAAAACTTATCGAGGTCATAGTAGATATTATCCAGCCGGAAGACATCGCCCTCACCGTATATTCCGACGTTATTCTCAACCACTTCGCCCTTGCGTCGGGTCTTGATCTGGTTCTGATCGCGGGTGTACTTGTCTTTTTCGGTGGTGATCGTGTAGTTTGAATTAGGATCCATGTCGAATTCATAACCTCCATCGGGCCCCGTCGTTACAGTCTCTTCGGAGTTGTTCTTATCATTACGCAGCGTCACGCGGACACCATCGGCGGGTTTCAGATCCACCTCCTTACGGATAGTACCTTTGACAATGGATGTATTTTCACTCCGATCAAGGTAAATCGACAGCCCCATGCTGGGGTTTGACGACTGAGTGAGGGTCGAGAAACGTACACTATTGGCGGCATATCCTTCTTTAATTGCCTTAAATTCGTATTCTTTGGAGGTTTCGAGGCACATTCTGACGCTTCCGTCCATACCGGTTTGCTGAAGCTGCTGATTGACGCCATTCTTTACAACCCGCACGTCAGCAGCCTCAATCGGCTCCTTGGTTTTGGCATCGTACACCAAGATATTAAGTTGCTTACATACCCGACGGAAGCTATAAATATTATCATCGGAAGCTCCGCGCTTGCGATTTGAGCTAAAATAGCCCGACATCCGGTTGGCATCGGCAATAAAGCCGAAATCGTCACTGGACGAGTTGATCGGCGCCCCCAGATTTTCCACACCTTTCAGCGCAATGTCGCCCCGGAGCTCCGCCGAAAATACGTCGAGTCCGCCCAGGCCTTCGTGACCGTCGGACGAAAAGTAAAGGATGCCGTTGGTATCCATGTAAGGAAACATCTCATTCCCCTCGGTATTAACCTCCCGTCCCATATTTACCGGCGTACCCCATTCACCATTATTGAATTCCACCACATAGAGATCGGTAGAACCATAGCCACCGGGCATATCCGAAACGAAATACAGTTTGGAATCGTCGGGAGAAAGAGCCGGATGGCCACAGGAATAATCTTTACTATTGAAGGGTAGTTCCTTGATGTTACCCCATTTACCTTTGGAATCCTGCTCAGCGTAGTAGAGTTTCAGTTTGCGAATACCTTCGCCGCTACTTTTTCCCGACTTGCCTTTATCGTCGTTGTTGCGGGTAAAAATAATCCGTTTTTGATCCTTGAAGAAGGTCATCGGTCCTTCGTGGTACTTTGTATTGAGAGTACGGCTGAAAATCTCAGCCTTAGTCAAATTCCCCTCGTTGGGAGGTGTCGCATTACGGTCATCCTCACCGGCGTTAATGTCTCCGCCTCCCAGGGTCGAGGTATTCGTCGGTATTTCTGCCTGTCGGAACTGGTTGGTATCGGGCTGGAAATAAATGTCGAGAAACGGAGTCTGATTGAAATTAAAAACTCGCTTAACAACCCCCGACTCATTACGGGCCGACACAAACGTCAGGCCGCCCTGGTAGTACATCGGGCTAAAATCAGCCTGGCGGGAATTGAATGGCAGGTACTCGACTCTATAAGAAGAAGAATCCTCGTAGAATCGGTTCATATCCATATATGAAACCGTAAACTTCTTACCCCGCAGATCCTCAGTTTGCTTTTCGCCGTACTTGGCGTACATTTTCTGCGAGTCGCGGTACTTCTTGTTTTTTGCCAGTTCCTGAGCGTAGTACAGGTAGGTTTCGCTGGGTAGGTCAGTGTACTTGTCGACCAGCTCGCCATACACCCGCTCAGCATTCCGCGAGTCCTGCAAACGACGATAACTGTAACCCAGTTTTATCAGGGCTTCGCGGCGTTCCAGTGGATCGCCGCGTTTATCGAGCCGGAGAAAGTCCTCGTAAGAACGCACCGCATTGAGGTAACTCATGTCTTCAAATTGCTTATTGGCCGACCGAAGCCGGGCACTTTGGGCCATAGCACCTACCGAAAGAAGGGTTAGGGAAATCGCCAGTAGCAATGTTTTACGGCAGATTTTCATAGGGATTTTTCTTTTCTATTTGTATTGATTCAGTAGTAATGACTAGTGATTAGCAAAGAAAATGCCAATTTTCATATTCATTAAAAAATAATGTACATGAAAAACGGAGTTATTGATACCGCCAAAAACTAACATTATAATAATCAGTTCATTACAATTTCGCATTTCATAACCTCGGTGGTATGAGAACCCACTCTAAAACGTTCATCGGTTCGTAGCCCAAGTACCCAAAGAACGTTCTGTGCATTGTCCGTTAATATCAAACAATCCTTTTTTCGGTTAACCGGTACCTTGGCATCAACGAGCAGGTCACTGACTTTCTTGCTTTTTCCGCCCATTCCAAAAGGCCGAAACCGATCACCCGCCTGCCAGGGTCGCACCATAAGTGGAAACCGTACACGGGCGGCATCAAAATAAGCCGTTTGGGCATTTGCTGAAAGCTCCAGATCAGGTGAGCGTAGTACCCGGCTTATTACCAAAAACGAATTGCTAGGCAAAGCAATTTTATCCGTATCTCCCTGAATTATTACAGGCCTGAAATCCTCTGTACCTCGTCGTAGTTCGATGATCAAATCTGCCCGATCTTTTATTAATGAATGCGTGGCCGAATGAAACTCTTTCCCGCTGTTTCCGCTAAGAGAAGCCACAATTTGCTTTGTTTGAGCGTAGTTAAAGTGGTAGTTTCCCAGAACTTCGTGCAGAAAAAAGATTGGCTCATCGGCCTTCAGGATCATTGGAATAGAAATATACACCGTACCCGCTTCTGAGCGCACAGCCTTTTGACGCCATGCGGCAAGCGGCTGATTGATAATTGAACTGACCACCCGTAATCGTTCCAGGTTTTGTTCAAAAGTCTTATGCAATGAGGGATTCATCTCCTGCAACACGGGAAGCACTTTATGACGCAGTAGGTTTCGGCGGTAGGCATCGCTGATATTGGAACTGTCTTCCCGCCAGGCAATTTTCTCCTTTCGTGCAAAAGCCAGTATCTCGTTTTTAGAAACAAAAAGCAACGGCCGGATAATACGCTCTTTGACGGGCGCAATGCCCATTAGTCCCGGCAACCCCGTCCCCCGGACGAGATTCAGCAGAACAGTCTCGATGTTATCGTCGGCATGATGCGCGGTGGCAAGGTACTCATACCTAAACTCCTGAATCAGTACTTCAAACCACGCATAGCGCAGATCCCGTGCCGCCATCTGGATCGAAATGCCCTCCGCTTCGGCAACGCGAGCCGTTTCAAATTGCCGGGTATGGAAATCGATTTTGTTTTTTTCTGCCCAGTGGCGCACAATAGCTTCATCGCCATCCGACTCTGCGCCGCGGAGTCCGAAATTGCAGTGGGCAATGGCAAATGCAAAACCAGCTCGCCGGAAAAGCTCCGCCATTACCATCGAATCTACGCCGCCGCTCACTGCCAGCAGTGTTTTTTCTTTCGTGATACCGGGAGCGTAGTCGTTAATAAACGTTAAAAGAGAATCTAACATGGGACGAAACGGCGCTTTAAACGTAATTTTGACGCTGATTTTTAGTCCCAAAGATAGCGACAAAGGATAGTGGCCTGAATTTGTTTAAGAAATATTGCCTACCCGAGGCAACCTTTTTAAACGAAACGAGGTCTATCCTATCGAAGAAGCCATGAAAAATATTCTGTCAATGTGTTTGTTGCTAGTCTCTACCTGGGTAGTTGGGCAGGTGCGCCCGCCGGGCTCCCCTACCGCAGCGCCCAACGGGCAACAGGATATAGTTGAATTGTTGCCTGGTTCCGATAGCCTTACCTATACCACAGAAAACGGCGTAGAAATCAGGCGGGTTGTCAATAATGTCCGTTTTAAGCATAAAGGCTCAATTCTTTATTGTGATTTGGCCATCCAAAACGTCTCCAGCAACTTAATCCAGGCATTTGGCCATGTGAAGGTCGTGCAGGGCGATACGATTACGGTTACGGGCGACACGCTACTGTATTACGGAGATACACGGTTCGCTATTGTGAGTGGGAAGAAAGCCGTACTGACAGACAAAAACCGAACGCTAACGTCAAAAAAACTGGAGTACGATATGGCCAATGGCCTCGCATACTACCGCTTACCGGGCCGGACGGTTGACTCGGCTAACGTATTGACCAGTAAGCAAGGAATTTATAATACGCGCTCCAAGGTGTTTGACTATTACGGCGACGTAAAGCTGGTAAATAAGAAGTACGTTTTGACAACCGATACGCTGATTTATAACTCGATTACTAAATGGTCGTACTTTAACGGCCCGACCAAAATAGTAAATAAAGACGGGACGCTGGTCGCCAAGCGCGGACAATACAATACGGAAACCGAAGAGTCCAGCTTCAGTACCCGCACGATGGTAGAGAACGAAAGTTATACGCTTACGGGGGATTCGCTTTTTTATGATAGCCAGAAACAACTCGGATTCGCTAAAGGTAACGTCGAGATTTTGGCTAAGGAAGATAAAACCATTCTAATAGGCGATGAAGGTATTTACCGGGGAACGGAGGGGTTTTCCAAAGTTTTTGGCCACGCTTTGGTGAAGAGTTTAGTTTCGGAAGATACTCTGTACATCCGGGCTGACACACTTTATTCCATTGAGAACAAACTAGATAGTACTAGGAAACTGATCGGCGACAAAAACGTATATATGTTCAAATCCGATTTTCAGGGACGCTGCGATTCGGTACTTTACAATACGGCTGACTCCACTGTATTTTTCTTCCGCGATCCTATCCTTTGGGGGCAAAACTACCAGATGGAGGCAGATTCAATTAGTGCTTTTTTGGTTAATAATAAAATTGACCGGATGCTCCTGCGCAGCAATTCATTTGTCATCTCGGAAGACACGCTGGTCGCTCAATTCAATCAGGTCAAGGGCCGCACCATCAACGCCTATTTTAACGAAGAAAGCAACTTAAAGCGGGTGTTTGTCGATGGCAATGGTCAGAGTGCCTATTATGCCATGGATGAGGACGAAAAATTGATAGGTTTGAACCGGGTAGAGTGTGGGAAAATGAATCTACAATTTGTGGCCAATCGTGTGAATCGAATCGCATTTTTGGGGCAACCCGTAGGCAGTCTCATTCCTCCGCAAAATATAAAAGCACCGCAGCGGCAACTTGAGGGCTTTAATTGGCGTATAAGTGAGAAACCTACTCTTAAACAAACAACTTGGGCCGAAGAAACTCCTGCTGAACAGCCCGTTGAGCAGACAAAACAGGTAGATGTGGTACGTTTACCAAAGAATTTGAAATAATTAGATATGTTCTAGCACAGTTTTTGTGCATAGCTTAAATAAGAAAACATCCGCTTAATAAATTTTTATTAAGTGTTACACAATAAACTTTGATTGTCTGATTATAAATGTATATTTTTGTAGATCAATGGGATAATCCACTCCCCGGCGATCAAATTTGCCCCTTGCCATGAAAAAAACTATACTTTTTGTTTATATTTTCCTAACATTTAGCTGCCTGACTACTCAGGCTCAGGTACCTGCCAATAGCAGCCGCCTGAACTTGCCTAATAAAATGCAGGCAATGGCTTTTGACCGCCCGCTAGTACAGAAACCCACCGTTCTCTCGTATAAGCCGCTGGCTCTGGAAAAACCTCAGGCGCTAAACGACTACTACCGTGCTCTGCTGTTTGCTAAATCCGCTAATAGCAGCACCAACAATACGGCAGCCGCAGCAGAAAGCCTTGCGGTTAACCCTACCCCTCAGGTAGCCAAAGCAGATCGCCGCGCAAGTACTGTGGAACGTGCTTCCTTATCGGACGATCATCTGTTCTCGAACGAATGGCTGACGGTATCGAACATTTATCCCAATCCAGCCAGTGATTACGCGGAATTTGATTATTCTTTAAAGACTTCAGACAGAGAGGCCAAGATTATAATTTGCAATATTCTGGGCAATCCGATTTCAGAATACAGTCTGGATAAAAATGATCGCAAGCTTCGCATCAATACACGTGACATGCCCACGAGCGTATACTTTTATCGCCTGGCTATCGACGGCAATTCCGTAGCGACCAAAAAACTACTTGTTCGCCATCAGCAATAGTCTGCCATCCGATACTTTCAAGGCTACTGGTTCGTTATGAATCGAGTAGCTTTTTTTATTACCTTTGCCCCCTTATGCGAAAAACATCCTTTGCGAATTATTTCTTCCTTCTAATAATCGCCCTTTTCCTCACCACTTCCTGCAGTAAATTTGCTAAGCTGCAAAAGACCGGGACAGATAAGGAAAAGTACGCTGCCGCCCTGGACTATTACCAGGAAGGTGATTGGTACCGCGCCGGGCTTCTTTTTGAGGAACTTATTCCTTTATTAAAGGGCAGCACCGAGTCGGAAATGGCGCAGTTTTACTATGCCTATACGCAGTACCATCAAGAACAGTATAACATGGCGCAGTTTCTGTTCAAGAAATTTTACGATACATACGCCCGCAGTGATTATGCGCAGGAAGCATTGTATATGCACGCCTACTCCCTGTATAAGGATTCAGCGCCACATACGCTGGATCAAACCAGTACCCTGACTGCTATTTCGGCCCTACAGGATTTCATTAACTCTTACCCCGCGAGCCCTTTCAGGAACGAGTGTACAGGTTATATCCTAGAACTACGTCGTAAACTGGAACTGAAAGCTTACGAAAAAGCCAAGCTTTATTACAAGATCAGCGACTTTAATCTGGCTTCACTCAAATCAGCGGTCATTTCGGTTGAAAACTTCCGTCGGGATTTCCCTGATTCGGAATTCAACGAAGAGCTGGCCTACTTGAAGGTAGATGCGCAATATACGCTGGCAAAAAGTAGTATCTTCAGCAAGCAGAAAGAGCGCTATGAAGATGCAGTGAAATTTTATAAGGCATTCATCGATAAGTACCCTACTAGTGCCTATCTCAAAGACGCTGAAAAGCTTTATGCGAACAGCGAGGAAGAGCTCGAACGGATTGCCGCTTTGGAAAAAGCGCAGAAGGACAGGCTGGATAAATTGCCTGATCCCGCCCAGCCTGCGAAGGTAACCACGTCGTCGATCAATAATTAAGTACCCCCAAATTCAACCAGATTATTATACTATGTCAGCCAACACGAATCCATCCATCATTACCCGCAACACTGATGACATTGCCGGAGTGACGGGAAATCTATACGAATCGGTTTCGATTATTTCTAAGCGTGCTCGTCAGATTTCCAGCAAGATGAAAGAAGAACTGAATAACAAGTTAGCGGAATTCGCCTCCGGGGTAGATAACCTGGAAGAGGTTTTCGAAAACCGTGAGCAGATCGAAATCTCCAAGTTCTACGAAAGAATGCCCAAGCCAGGCAGCATTTCCATCGATGAATTCATGGAAGGTAAAACCTACCATGCTTACCGTGAGCTGGAAGAGGGGAAGTAATCGACCTTTTGCAAGATTTTTTCATCAGCCATACCAACGCCTGCCGCTGGTATGGCTGATTTTGTATCTGACAATCTCTGTGAAGCCATTTTGAAGCCGCAATTAGAAGGTAAAAAAATCATCCTCGGTGTATCAGGTAGCATTGCTGCTTATAAGTCAGCTTCGCTGGTACGGCTGCTGGTAAAAGCAGGAGCCGAAGTACAGGTGATAATGACCAAGGCGGCAGTAGATTTTATTACGCCACTTACTCTAGCTACCTTATCAAAGCGTCCTGCCTTGTCTGCCTACGTTCGCAATGAAGAGGGAGTCTGGAATAACCATGTCGAGTTGGGACTGTGGGCGGACGCACTATTGATCGCTCCCGCCACAGCGCACACGCTTGCCAAATGTGCTCACGGCCTCTGCGACGACTTGCTGACGGCCGTTTATCTGTCAGCGCGCTGTCCGGTATTTTTTGCCCCGGCTATGGATGCAGATATGTATCAACACGGTTCTACCCAGGCCAATATTGAGCGTCTCCTTTCTTACGGCAATCAGGTAATTGAGACAGGTTATGGCGAATTGGCCAGCGGCCTGGTAGGCGAAGGCCGCTTAGCTGAGCCAGAGGCAATCATCCGGCATTTAGAAAAACACTTCGCCCGTCGTGCGGTGGCCATCGGGAAGCGAGTACTTATCACCGCAGGCCCTACCCAGGAAGCAATCGACCCCGTACGATATATCAGCAATCATTCGTCCGGTAAAATGGGCTATGCCATCGCCCGGGCCTTTGCCGATGCCGGGGCACAGGTCACGCTGGTTAGCGGCCCGGTGAGCTTAGAAGTGAAAGACAGGGACATCAAAATAATCAAGGTACTTTCTGCCCATGAAATGCTTGCGGCTACGGAAGCCCAGTTCGTCGGCAGCGATCTTGTGATATTTGCCGCGGCGGTGGCTGACTACGCCCCCGCCGAAGTGGCAGCGAATAAGATTAAGAAAAAAGAAGAAGAGTTTAGCCTGGCCATGACCAAAACAGTGGACATAGCTGGGACGCTGGGACCACGCAAAAAGGCGAACCAATTACTGGTCGGATTTGCTTTGGAAACTAACGATGAGCTGGAAAACGCACACAAAAAGTTAGAGGCAAAACAGCTTGACTACATTGTTTTGAATTCCCTGAATGATTCCGGCGCGGGTTTTGCGCACGATACCAACAAAATCACCGTTATTGATCGGAAGGGTGTAGAACGCCGCTTTGAATTGAAGTCCAAGCAGGAAGTAGCACAGGACATTCTCGAACTTATACTTGAAAAATGGAGCGGGGCATGAAAAAATTTCTTGCAGGAAGCTTTACGGTTCTCTTCTTAGGACTATTCACATCTGGCCTATCGGCACAGGAATTGAATTGCACCGTTACGCTTAATTATGACCAACTTGTAGCCCAGCAGAAAACGGACGAGCAGGCTATGGGCCAGCTTAAAACCTACATCAGCGAATTCATGAATAACACTCGCTGGACCAATGATCAGTTCACCCAAGAGGAACGTATCGACTGCAAGCTCAACATCAATTTGGTCCGTTCGCTGAGTCAGGGAATTTACGAAGCTAACGCGCAATTGATTGTCAGCCGTCCGGTATATAACTCTACTTACGAATCGGTCTTGTTCAGCTTCGTGGATCGAAATTTCAGTTTTAAGTTCCTGCCCAACACCCCCATGTTCTTCAACGAGAACAACTACACCGACGAGTTACCGTTTACCCTGGCGTTTTTTGCCAATATAATTCTGACGCTGGACTACGATTCGTTTAGCAAGTTGGGGGGTAGCCCTTACTTGCAGAAAGCCTTCAATCTGGCCAATATTGCCACTAACTCTTCCACTTTTGGTAAGGCCTGGCGCTCGAATGGCGACTCCCGCAATCGCTTTGCGCTGGTAGAAAACCTGATGAGCCAACAGTTTTTGCCCTTCCGTGAGGGAATTTATAACTACCACCGCCTGGGACTCGATACTGCCACCGAAACGCCCAGTCTGGCCCGAAAAAAAGGATTGGAAATGCTCACTACGGCGAAACAGGTCGCTCAGCTCCGGCCCGGTGCGGTACTGTTAAATTCGTTCTTCGATGCCAAGTCTGAGGAATTTTATAACCTGATGCGCGAGGCATCCCCCGACGACCGTCAGCAGGCTTTCACAATGCTCTCGGCGCTCGACCCTACCAAAACGGAGCTTTACCGGAGGCTGATTCAATAAGCTCAGAAAGTACCTTTAAAGACTTTCACGGCCGGACCGATCAGGTAGATATCGTCAAACTGCTTGGCGGCGGTTTCACGAAAAGCTACTTGTAGCTCCCCTCCGACCGTGTCGATCCTGACCGGGCCTTCCCAACCGAAATGCGCATGGGAGGACAATGCACAGGCCGTAACGCCCGTACCGCAGGAGTAGGTTTCATCTTCGACACCACGCTCGTAAGTTCTCACTTTCAAATGATTGGGTGAGACTATTTCTACAAAATTGACATTGGTACCACCAAGCGGGCCATAGGTTTCGTTATTGCGAACGGCACGACCGATACTCACTACTTCGGTTTTGTCCACATTATCGACGTAAGCGATGTAGTGAGGTGATCCGGTATCGATAAAATCGTAGGTTTCGTGTTTTTCCAGATCATTCACCGGACTCATTTTCAAGTGAATGAGATCCGGCGTAGCTGTGGCTTCGTGTGGTCCGTCTACGGCCAGAAAAGTCGCTCTTTCGTTAAAAATTCCCAGATCGTGCGCAAAGCGAACGGTGCAGCGCCCGCCATTGCCGCACATGCTACCTTCGCCCCCATCGGCATTGAAGTACACCATCTTAAAATCATAACCCGCCGCGTTACGCAGCAGGATCAGGCCGTCGGCCCCAATTCCGAAACGGCGATGGCACAGTCGCGCGATTTCTTCTTTGGGTAATGAAAAATTCTCGGCTCGGTCATCGATCAGAATGAAGTCGTTACCGGTGCCTTGGTATTTGTGGAAGGGAGTTGAGGAGCTCAAAGTTTATGAATTTATGAGTGGTATGAATACAAACAATGTACTCAGCGGTTCTCTATTTTTCGGAACGTTTAACCTTGGCAATTTAAACAAAAAGCCCCGCTGGAAAAATTCCGGCGGGGCTGCTGGTATCAAAGCTCATAAACTTTGAAATCAAAAACTACTTCGAAGTTTTAAGCTCTTTAATCCGGGCAGCTTTACCCTGACGGCCGCGCAGATAGAACAGGCGGGCGCGGCGAACTTTACCACGACGGAGAAGTTCGATTTTGGCAATGCTAGGGGACAAAATCGGGAAAATACGTTCGACGGCGATGCCGTTGGATATCTTGCGAACGGTGAATGTTTCACCGGCACTGTTGGGGTTGCGGCGCTGCATCACGGTTCCTTGGTACAATTGGAGACGTTCTTTGCCGCCTTCGCGGATTTTTACGTGTACCACAATGGTGTCGCCCGATTTGAAATCGGGATACTCGGACTTACGGTTTTCGTTCGTAGCCTCGACGAGTTTAATCAGTTCGCTCATGACGATTTTTGAAAAATAAATTAGGTAAAGAACTGCTCCCAGCGGACGGGGTGACGCCCCTTCATTCAAAACAGCCCCGCGAAAAACGAGTGCAAAAATAGACCTATTTTTTGGGATATGAAAGGTTTTGCTAGATTTACCAAATGAATATACTCAACGCTTCCCAAATCCGCGACCTCGACGCGCACACCATTCAAAACGAACCCATTAGCTCCCTAGACCTTATGGAACGGGCGTCGCGTGCCTTTGTACGGTGGCTTTGTGCCCGATTCGACAACCGGCAGCCGCTCGTTTTTTTCTGTGGTAAAGGCAATAATGGCGGCGACGGCCTGGCCATTGCTCGCATTCTATCGGCCAAAGGCTATGGCGTAAAGGTGTTCGTAGTGGATTATACGGACAAGTCATCTGACGATTTTTCTAAAAATCTGGAAAGGCTGCAGGAGCATCTGGCCGTTCATTTTGTAAAAACCAAAAGTGACCTTCCTGAATTGACGGGCGAGGAATTGCTGATCGACGCCCTGCTGGGCTCGGGCCTTTCGCGTCCGGCGGAGGGCTTGTTGGCGTTGATAATTGGCAAAATGAATGAGAGCCCGGCGCGGGTCATTTCGGTCGATATTGCCAGTGGTTTGTACATGGATAAAATGAATGACAAGGACGACACCATCGTCCGGCCGGACTATACGGTGAGCTTCCAGCTACCCAAACTGGCGTTCATGATTCCGCACAATGGGCCTTTTGTGGGAGACTGGCAGGTCGTTAACATTGGTTTGAGCGAATCATTCATTCAGGAAACTAAAACGCCCTATTCCTTTACGGATAAGAGAAGTGCCAAAAAACTCATCCGCGACCGGGAAAAATTTTCGCACAAAGGTACTTTTGGTCATGCCCTGCTACTGGCGGGGAGTTTTGGCAAGATGGGTGCGGCACAGCTTTGCGGTGGAGCCTGCCTGCGTTCAGGCGTGGGACTGCTGACGATGCACGTTGCTGCCTGTGGCTACGAGATTATCCAAATTGCCCTTCCCGAGGCAATGTGTACGGTGGACATTCACGAAAAAATGCTGACCACACTCCCAGCATTGGATGCTTATTCGGCCATCGGCGTTGGGCCTGGGCTTGGTAAAGAGCCACAGACACTGCAAATGCTGGAAGAATTGATCGAGAAAGCCAAAGTACCTATGGTTTGGGATGCCGATGCGCTCAATCTGCTTTCCGAAAATCCTGCTTTACTTAAAAAACTACCCGAACACACAATCATCACGCCGCATCCTAAGGAATTTGAGCGGCTGGCTGGGAAAAGTAAGGACGACTATGCCCGACTGGAGCTGGCCCGTGATTTTGCCCAGGAACATAAGCTGGTCGTTGTTTTGAAAGGCGCCCACACTGCCGTTATTTTCCCCGATGGTACTGTACACTTCAATGCGACAGGTAATGCCGGTATGGCTACGGGCGGTGCGGGCGATGTACTCACGGGTATTCTCACTTCTCTTCTCGCTCAGAAATACGACCCGCAGGATGCCGCACGCCTAGGTGTGTACCAGCACGGCGTGGCCGGAGACCGGGCTGCCAAAGCCCGTACCAAAACAGCTATGATTGCTTCGGATATTGTGGAAAATTTAGGCTGGTAGTTGAGGAAATCCCCAGTTGATACGACCGTTCGATAAGTTTTGGGGAATTTTTGGTTCTGTTTCCAACCATTCTGCAACTGGAATGCTCTTGTTTACGTACTTTCAAGAGAGGTAGCAATACCCAGCCACGCATAATAACAGGAACCACCATGAAACAGACCATTTCCCGTAACTGGAGCGGATTAAACTCCGAAAAAAAAGACCACAAGTTTTCCCTCGACCAGGCGTTCGTGGTGGGCGGACTCACTATCCTCATTTTCGCCTATATTGTCTTCCGCTTTATCTTTCCTTTGATCGATAAGGGTGTACTCTGGTAGTCGTCTCAGCTTAGCAGCTGAAAAGTAGCCCAGGCGGATGCGTAAGCCAACACCATCGTATAAACGAGTTGCACCATTGGCCATTTCCAGCCGTGAGTTTCCCGATAGACGATTGCCAGGGTACTCATGCACATCATAGCGAACACGTAAAACATCAATAAAGAGAAAGAAACTGCCGGTGTGTACATCGGTCCGCCTGTTTGGGGGTTTCTCTCCTTTTCCAATCGTTGCCTTACCGTAACAGCATCCTCGCTCGCTTCACCGCCTATGCTATAAATGGTGGACATGGTACCTACAAAAACCTCCCGTGCGGCAAAAGAAGTAATGAGCGCAATACCTATTTTCCAATCGTAGCCCAGCGGCGCAATGGCGGGTTCGATAAACTTGCCGAATCGTCCGGCATAGGATGTTTCTAGCTGAGCCGATGCTACGGCAGCTTCCTGCGCTTGCGCCGACGCATCGGGCATTTCTTGTAGCGTCTGTACTTCGGCTTGTTCCATACTGTCGCCGGGGCCATAGCTGGCCAACACCCACAGAACAATAGAAATAGCGACAATTATTTTACCTGCTTCCAGTACGAACGACTTTACACTATCATACATCGTGATACCCAGATGGCTCCAGCGTGGCCACTTGTAGGTGGGCATTTCCAGAATGAAATAGCTCGGTTCGCGGCGCGGCACAAAAATCGAAAACAACCAGGCTGACCCCAATGCACCGATTAGGCCTAGTAAATACAGACCAAGTAGTACTAATCCCTGCAAATTCAGAATACCGAGGACCGTTTCGTCTGGTACAACCAGCGCGATCAAAATAGTGTAGATTGGCAGCCGGGCCGAGCAACTCATGAGCGGAGTGACCAGAATGGTAAGAAGCCTTTCGTAGGGATTATTGATACTGCGGGTAGTCATAATAGCGGGAACCGCACAAGCTACGCCCGAAATCAGCGGTACCACACTCCGGCCATTCAGGCCAAATTTCCGCATCAATTTATCCATAATCACCATCACCCGCGCCATGTACCCTGATTCCTCTAACAAGCCTACCAGACCGAAAAGGAAGGCTATCTGGGGAATAAAAATAATAACTCCCCCAATGCCCGCCATGAGGCCATCGGTCAGCAAATCGTTTAGGACGCCCGCCGGCAGTGTGTTCTTCGTCCACTGAATGGCATTCGCCGTAGCCTGATCGATCCAGTCCATTGGATATTCCGCCCAGGCAAATACGGCCTGAAATATCACTAACAGCACCACTAAAAAAGCCACATAACCCCAAATGGGATGCAGCAAAATTTTGTCCAGACGGCGCGTCCAGGCAGGCTGCTCACTTTCCCCTTGTGAAGTGACTGTTTTTTGTACCAAGGGTCGCAGCCTTTCGTAACGGGTAATGGTTTCGTTGGCCAGAAAGTCCGTTTTATCGAAATCGTATTGGGCAATTAATCCGTCCAGTTGCTCACGTTGGCCTTGATCCAGGAAAGTGAATGAATCGTGTTGGCACAAGTACTGAAGCGCCAGGTAATTGTTATCGAGTTGATAGTGCGCTTTGACTGCCTGTATTATTTCTGGCTGTTTTTCAGCAGGGTCCAGAAAATACGTTGGGGTGAGCCTGTCGGTCGCCGCCACATGTTGAATCGCTTCCCGCAACAGGTCGATGCCATCGCCGCTGCGGGCATTTATTTTTACTACCGGAACCTTCAACTGCATAGCCAGCTGTACTGCATTGACCTTCAACTTCATACTGTCGGCCACATCCAGCATATTGAGAGCAAGTACCGTTGGTAATCCTAAATCGGCAATTTGGGTAAATAGCAGCAGATTCCGCTGTAAATTGGAGGCGTCAGCCACAACTACCACTGCATCGGGATGATCAGGATGCTGAGGATTGGCCAGAATATCCATCGCCACTTGCTCATCCCGCGATTTGGGATAAATACTATAAATTCCCGGAAGGTCGATCAGAATAGCTTCTGCGATGACCAGAGTTTCGTCGGGAGCAGAATGATTGGCAGGAAAAGGTAAGCGAAGCGTTCCGGATTTTTTCTCGACGGTAACGCCAGGGAAGTTTCCGGTTTTTTGACGTAGTCCCGTCAGTTGATTAAATAACGTGGATTTACCGGAGTTGGGATTGCCAATGAGGGCAATTTTGCGGGGAGCGGATTTCAATTCAAGTCGTCACCAAAAAAATGCGGGAAATCAGATTTACTCGACCATAATACTGGCGGCTTCATTGCGGCGCAATGAGAGACAGTAACAGCCGCCAACACGGACACATATCGGATCTCCGAAAGGAGCTACGGCGTCCAGCCTCACTTCGCAACCAGGCAAACAACCCATTTCAAGCAGTTTCAAAGACATATCACGGTCACTGAATGACTTGATAACAGCTTTTTCCCCCTTTTTAAGATCAGCGACGTTACGAGTGAGCAGCATAGCTTATTTAGATTTAATATAATTAAATACAAAGAAAGCGCACAGACGCCATATTCGCAAATGATTTTTGTCATGTTTTTTATCTGGCGCTGATTTATACCGTAGTTTTGCGGGCAGATGCTCGAATTAAGAACCCTCATCTGGAAAGAAATAGCGCTCGAATGGCGACAGCGTTACGCATTTAGTGGCATGCTGCTGTATGTAGGAAGCACAATCTTTATCTGTTATCTTAGCTTTAAGATAAAGCAGAATGATCTGACACCCATTGTCTGGAACACGCTGTTTTGGATCATTCTGCTATTCACGGCGGTGAATGCTATCGCCAAGAGTTTTGCGCAGGAGCGGCTGGGGCGATTACTGTATTATTACACCATTGCAAGTCCCAGAAATATTATCCTATCCAAGATCATTTACAATTCGTTGTTAATGCTGCTTCTGGCGGGAATTGGTTTTGGATTTTACGTGTTTGTAATGGGAAATCCGGTGGCGGATTTAGGGCTCTACCTTGTAAGCATTATTTTGGGTTCGCTGGGCTTCGCATCTGTGTTAACAATGGTGGCGGGCATCGCCTCCAAAGCCGAAAACAGCGCCACCCTGATGGCCGTATTAAGTTTTCCCATCATTTTGCCAATGCTGCTGATGGTAATGAAACTAGCTAAAAACGCACTGGATGGTCTGGACCGTAGCGTCAGCCTGGATGAAATAAGTACTTTGCTGGCCATCGATGCCATAGTGATTGCATTATCGTATATGTTGTTTCCTTATTTGTGGAGGAGCTAAAATTAATTTGGAATTAGTGAATGTCGGAAATAGTGAATAAATCTCTATTCCGACACTCACTAATTCACTAGTCCCAAATTAAAATCTATGAAAAAAGCCTGGTGGAAAGTACTCACGGTCGTGATTCTTTATTACGTCATTTTTCAGGGATTGCTCGGGCCGGTGCCCCGGCAGCCGATTTTAAATGAGACCATACGGAATCTGTATTTCCACGTTGCCATGTGGCCTACCATGATTACTTTGTTGTTGGTATCGATGGTATTTGCGATCCGGTACTTGCGCTCCAGCAACCCAGTTGACGACGACAAATCAGCTGCTTTTGCCAAAGCCGGTATCCTTTTCGGAATCCTGGGGTGCGCGTCAGGTTCATTGTGGGCTAACTACACCTGGGGAGACTACTGGCCCAACGACCCCAAGTTAAATGGCGCCGCGGTGGGAATGTTAATTTATTTCGCCTATCTGTTACTAAGGAGCTCATTTGAAGATGAGCAGCGTCGCGCCCGCATCTCAGCGGTGTATAATATTTTTGCCTTCTTCGTATTCATTCCATTGATTTACGTTTTACCCCGACTAACCGACTCACTGCATCCCGGCAACGGGGGTAACGCGACTTTTAGCTCGCTCGATATCGATAATAATCTAAGAATGGTCTTTTATCCCGCCTGCATTGGCTGGATTCTGATGGGAACCTGGATTACCAGTATTCGCTATCGGTTAAAAGTCATTCAGAGAGTTCAAGAGGAACGCGTAGCGGAATCTGCTTTGGAGCAGCGGTCAACGATTAGTAACTGATAGAAGAAAACTCAAACTGTCAAAATTAGAATCATATAGAACAATGTCCGAGTTTAGAAAATCTATGAAACGCATTTTCCCGATGGTTCTGGTCTTTGTCCTCACTTCCCTGGAACTTCTTGCGCAACAGGCAGCTGATTCGGAAGTAGCAATGGCCGACCAAATGCGGGAAGATGGAAAAATTTGGGTAGTTGTGGGCGTAATTGCGCTTATCTTTGCCGGAATAATTACCTACCTCGTTCGTTTGGATAGTAAACTGATCAAAGTAGAAAAAGAACTCAATATCAAATAATTGCTATGAAAAAGTCCCATATCTTCGGAATCGGTATCATCGCAGTGGCGATAGCCATCATCGTATCTACGGCGGGCGATGCCAGCACGTATGTCAACTTCACGCAAGCTGAGCAACTGGCCATGAATGGCAACGACGGTAGTATCCACGTGGTAGGCAAACTGAAAAAGGACGCTTCGGGGCAAATCCAGGAAATGGCCTACCAGCCGGAAGTTGACCCAAACTACTTCATGTTTACGCTGCTGGATAATGACGGCCGGGAACAGAAAGTAGTTTATCGTAGTCCCAAACCACAGGATTTTGACAAATCGGAACAGGTGGTAGTTATTGGCAAAATGGAAAAAGATCATTTCGAAGCGGAGAAAATTCTGTTGAAATGTCCTTCAAAGTATAACAACGATAAGTTGGAAACGACTGAGTACCAAGCCGCCCAATTATGATTCACAACCTTTACGGCGACGCAGGTCGCTTGTTCGTAATTATAGCTTTTGTCTCGGCTCTGGTCGCGACATTTGCTTATTTTAAGTCTGTGGTTTCCTCTACCAATCTGAATGATGTTCCGGTTTGGAAACGTTTTGCGCGGATCGCTTTTTTCATCCATGCAGCGGCGGTAGCCGGGGTAGTTTTTTGTCTGTACTGGATCATCGGCAATCACTATTTCGAGTACCATTATGCCTGGGATAACTCGTCCCTTTCATTACCCACCGAATACGTCATCTCCAGTTTTTGGCAAGACCAGGAAGGTAGTTTTTTGCTCTGGATCTTCTGGAATGTGGTGTTGGGCCTGGTCCTGATCGTCACGAATCGCTCGTGGGAGGGGCCAGTCATGGCCATTTTTGCCCTGGTTCAGGCTTTTTTGGCATCCATGATTTTAGGCGTCGTTATTCCGGGCTTGGATTTGAAAATTGGCTCGACACCTTTCCTGTTGCTGCGCGAAGCTCTACCCGAAATTCCTATCTGGAAAACCAACCCTGACTTTATTCCCAAAGACGGCAACGGTCTGAATCCGCTGCTACAGAACTACTGGATGGTGATCCACCCTCCTACCCTATTTTTGGGTTTTGCCACTACCCTGATTCCCTTTTCCTTTGCCATGGCGGGACTATGGACCAAGCAGATAAAGGAATGGATCCGCCCTGCCTTGCCCTGGGCTTTATTCTCAGCCATGATCCTGGGTGTGGGTATCCTGATGGGCGCGTACTGGGCCTACGAAACACTCAATTTTGGCGGCTACTGGAACTGGGACCCGGTCGAGAATACCTCATTTGTACCGTGGCTGGTACTGGTCGGCACGATTCACGTCATGATTATTGCCCGTAAAAACGCCACTGCTCTCAAAACCTCCTTCATTCTCGCGATTGCTACGTTTGTCATGATTCTTTACTCCACGTTTATGACGCGGAGCGGGGTACTTGGCAACGCTTCGGTACACTCATTCACGGACTTAGGTTTATCAGGACAACTGCTCATCTACCTGATGACATTCATCGTTCTTTCGGTTGGGCTGCTGATCTATCGCTGGAAACTTCTACCCTCCGACGAAAAGGAAGTTTCGACCTATTCGCCCGAATTCTGGATTTTTATCGGGGCAACGCTGCTTTGTTTATCCGGTTTTCAGATTCTGGCTACTACTTCTATTCCGGTTTATAATGCCATTGCCGAGAGCTTTGGCAAGCTGCTGAACCTGGCGTTACCGACCGATCCGATTGAGCATTACAATAAATTTCAAATCTGGTTTTTTGCCCTGATCACCATCCTGACGGGCATCGGGCAGTACTTCTGGTGGAAACGCACGGGGGAGGGACGATTGAACACCTTGTATCCACCGTTGCTTATCACTCTGATTCTTAGCGCAGTATTCATCACTTTGGGCGAAGTCCGCACGATCTCCTATATCGTACTGCTGACGGCCGCCGTCTTTTCCATTGTCGCCAATGGCACTATTTTGCTGAATATCATCGGCGGGAATTACAAGCTTTCGGGCGGTGCTGTGACCCACATCGGTGTAGCTTTAATGCTGATTGGTATCCTCTTTTCCTCTGGTTATACAAGGGTAGTTTCGCTGAATAATTCCGGCCTGATGATTTCGCGCTCGGAGGAGTTTACCAAAAACGACAACAAGGAAAATAAGGAGAACGTCACGCTTTGGCTTAACAAACCTTCCCAGATGGGCAAGTACATGCTGACCTGGCGCGACGTACGCGTGGAGCCACGCTACGTTCCGGGCTACATTCCCAAAGGTTGGGTCGAGATTATCGAAAACGACTTCCACGCAGTGGCCCTGCGGGATATTGTCGTCGATGATAAGACATATTACAAGACTGGCGACACGCTGGAAATTTATCCCGAGAATTTCTACTACGAAATTGAGTACCGCGAACCATCCGGTAAGATTTTTACGCTTTATCCGCGAGCCCAAATCAATCCGCGCATGGGGCTGATTTCCTCGCCTGATATCCAGCGTAAGTACAATAAGGACCTCTATACCTATGTCTCAATGGTCACCAACCCGCTGGACGAAGGAAAATGGAGCCCGACCGAGGAGTTTACCGTTGCGATGAAGGATACTTTCTTCGTCAACGACTACGTCGCGATTCTCGACAACGTAGTCCGCACCGACCAGGTTGATGGAGTCGAACTGGGTGAGAACGACGCGGCCGTGAAGGCTATCATCCGGGTGTTGGATACCGACCATGAGTACATCATCGACCCCTCTTTTGTGATTCGGGACCGAACGGTAGGCCGGAAAGCCCAGGTCAGCGATGAATTGGGACTACGTATTCAGTTCAATGAGATCAATCCCCAGACGGGCGAATTCACTTTTGCGGTCAATACCAAGCAACGCGATTTTATTGTGATGAAAGCTTTGGAAAAGCCGCTCATCAATGTACTTTGGCTGGGTACTTTCGTGCTGGTCATCGGATTTGTGATGGCTACTGTACGCCGCTTCCGGGACATCTTCAAACACCAGAACCGGGAGGTTGCCAGCAACCCGGTGAAGCCCAGAGCGAGAAAGCCCGAATTACAGGGGTAGTTTTCTAAAGACATCCAATGTAGCCTGGCAGAACGACCAAATTCGACAAAAGAATTGAATTAATACTTTGTGTCAGGCTACAATTTCTACGCGATTCCCATCGGGATCAAGAATGACACTTTCGTAGTAGCCATCGCCCGTGGTCCTTGGTTCCCCAACTACCCGGTAGTTATGATCCCGCAGCCTTTCGGTTAGCCTATCTACCTCCTCTTTACTTCCTACTGAGAGCGCAAAGTGTGTCAGGCCAAGGTACTCTGAGCCATCGGCATTTGCTCCGTCTGCTACATGCTCTTTTTGCATGATTTCCAGGCGAGCTTCCCCCGAGAAACTCAAAAAGTACGATTCGAATCCTTTGCGTGGATTAATATATTTTTCGTTAGCAATCGCTCCGAAGTATGTCTCATAAAACTGCCGGATCACCTCCAGTTGGGAAGAGTAAAGCGCGATGTGATCAAGATAGGGCATTGTAAGCAAGATGAGATAAAGTGGGAGAATCAGGACATTTTCTTTCTGTACTTCGCTGCTAAATAGTTCTTTTTGCGGAAAGTAAGCCCCGAATTGACGCATGACGTTGAGTGAACCTATATGAACATATCCATACAAGCTGATGATCCATTTTCATGCGGTTTCGATAAAAATTTCACAAAATGAGCATATCCTGAAATAATCTTTAACAATTTAACTCGAAAACTTGGTTGTCTATAAACAAAATTGTACTATTGGGCGATAATTTAATAAATAGTCTTACCTTTGAATTATAAAAATATTTTTTTAAAAATATGTGTGACAATTAGCTGCTGAGTCAGTCTTATGATTGGTACGCTAAGAAATTCAGCATACTATACACACACTGCTGTCATTGGTTGCTGAAATACTGAAAGCACCCCTTCGCAAGAAGGGGTGCTTTTCAGGTTAAAACCCCTCAGATGAAAGGCATAAATGACATCCTATTGCTGGGTGATGCGCGACTTTACCAAAACTGTGAGCCCCTGTCGCCAGATGATACCGAACTCATTACCCGCATGACGCGCGATCTGCATAATGCCCTGGTGGAGTTTAGGGCGAAGTACCAGGCGGGCCGCGCAATCGCCGCCCCACAATTGGGGTATATGAAGCGATTCGTGTATATGTATATAGAGGGGAAATCGACTGTTTTCATCAATCCTAAAATCGTTGATCATAGCGAGGAAATTATGGTACTCTGGGATGATTGTATGAGTCTGCCCAACTTATTGGTACAACTTCGGCGCTACCGCTCCATCCGGTTGCAATTTTATGATGAAAACTGGCAAGCTCAGGAACGGGTACTTACCGACGATCTTTCGGAACTGTTACAACACGAATTGGACCACCTGGATGGAATCCTCTGCACCATGCGGGCAATCGATGAGCGCGCCTTCCGCTGGAAACCCACACCAATTTTCCGCTTGGAGTAGTTATTCAAGCCAACTACCTTTACCCACTCATTCCAGCTCAAATTTTTACTCGTGCATCGTGTTCTTCTTATTTCAGTTCTTCTAATGTCAGGCGTGGGCTTTCCGCTCTTGGCTCAAAAACCAAACCAAGCTTATCAGTACCATATTTTTTCTACCGATTCGGAGATAAAAGTCGACGGCATTGCCGATGAATCCGTGTGGCAAGATGCTCAGGTTGCTACCGATTTTTTTATGGTGCAACCCATTGACACCAGTTTCGCCCGCACGCGCACCGAAGTACGGATGACTTATGACCAGAAAAACCTTTACATCCTGGTCACGAACTATAAGCCCGTGCCGGGTTCGTTGGTGGTCGAGTCGCTGCGACGCGATTTCAGTTTCAATAATAATGACAACTTCCTGCTCTTTCTGGATACCTTCGATGATCGTACCAATGGCTTTTCCTTTGGCTCCAATGCGGCGGGAGCCCCCTGGGACGGGCAAATGTTCGATGGCTCTTCAATCAACCTTAGCTGGGACAATCGCTGGTTTACTGCTGTAAAGAACGATGAAGAAAAGTGGGTTTGGGAGGCAGCGATTCCCTTCAAAAGTATCCGGTACAAGCCGGGTATCACTACTTGGGGAATCAATTTCAGTCGTCTGGAACTTACCGTCGCCGAAAAGTCGGCCTGGGCGCCTGTACCACGCCAGTTTCCAACTGCGGCTCTGGCTTACACGGGCGTACTGGTTTGGGATCAGCCGCCGCCAAAACCGGGAGCCAACGTTTCAGTGATACCTTACGCTGCCGCTCGAACCAACCGCGATTTCAGCTCGGAAGCGGATTTTAGCAGAAAATACCAGGTTGGCGGCGACGTCAAAGTAGGCATCACGCCCTCGCTTAATCTTGATTTGACGGTCAACCCCGATTTTTCGCAGGTGGACGTGGATGTGCAGCAAACCAACCTTGATCGCTTTGAGCTTTTTTTTCCCGAGCGGCGGCAGTTCTTTCTGGAAAATGCCGACCTATTCGCCAATTTCGGGTACTCTTCCATCCGTCCGTTTTTCTCCCGGCGCATCGGGCTCGGCGTACCGATCCAGTACGGAGCGCGGCTTAGCGGCAAACTCAATCAAAACTGGCGAATCGGTCTTCTGAATGTGCAGACTTCCGCGCAGGACAGCCTGCCGAGCAATAATTTTTCGGTAGTTGCCGTGCAGCGGCAAGTATTAGCCCGCTCCAATATCCGTCTGATGATGGTCAATAAAGATGCGATTCGCTTCAACTCTGAATTGAATGGCGCATACAATCAATACAACCGCAACATTGGTGGGGAGTTCAATCTGTTGTCCGTCAATAACCGCTGGTCGGGCAAGGCAATGGTACTTAAATCATTCAGCCCAAATCGTAAGGGCGACGACTTCGCTCAGGCCGGCGATCTCAGCTATAATAACACTAACCTCTCGGTACAGTGGCAACACGAGTACGTGGGCAGCAACTACAATGCCGAGGTGGGCTACGTTCCCAATGCCCTCCGAAATGGCTATTTCAAGATCAATCCAAATGTCAAGTATTTGTTTTTTGTCAAATCAAGTACCCTTATCAGCCATGGGCCTCAGCTACAAACTACGCTGTTTTGGAATAAAAAATTAGAGCTAACGGACAATGAAACCTTTGTCTCCTACAACTTCAATTTTAAAAGCCGGGCCACCGCTTTTGTTTGGGCCGCTACTAATTATGTGAAATTACTCAGGCCCTTCGATCCTACCAACTCGGGCCGGGAGCAACTAGCCACGGGTACGGAACACCGCTGGAAATCTACCGGATTTGAGTTCAATTCCAGTCCCAAGCGCACTTTCACTTACTCTCTCTCAGGACGTTTTGGCGGTTACTACCAGAATGGCGAACGCACCAATTTCTCGACCAGCCTTGGTTACCGCTTCCAGCCATACGTAGCCCTGGCACTGAGCAGTAATTACAACAATATCCAGCTACCCGCTCCCTGGAACCGGGTAGAATATTGGCTGGTCGGCCCGCGGGTGGATGTCACTTTCCGCAACAATCTGTTCCTGACGACCTTTCTGCAATACAATAACCAGGCAGATAATGTGAACCTGAACACTCGCTTACAGTGGCGCTACAAGCCCGCTTCGGATTTGTTTATCGTATATACCGATAACTACCTGCCCGAAAATTTCCACGTCAAGACACGGGCTTTGGTGATCAAGTTCACTTACTGGTGGAACGTGTGATTTCCCAATCAGGCCTAGCACGGATTTTTTAGATCGACTCTACCTATCATCAATTTCACAATAAGTTCGCTTATTAATCCGTCCTCTATGAATCCAAAAAATGCCATTTTAGGCTCCTTCCTGGTACTTTCATTACTTGTTGTTCTGGAAAGCTGTAAGAAAAAAGATCCGTTCAGCGTCACCGAAGCCGAAATGGTGATGGACATGAAAGAAAACCAAAACTACCAGAAGATCGTCGATTACGGAAAAAGTATCGGGTTGGGCTCTGATTCTACACTTTATCGCGAGGGAGGTATGTTGATTTTTTTGGAAGAGATCGGCTATGGACACAAACCCGCCCATATTCGTCATTTCGAGAAAATTCTCCCCGCTGACACCACGCAGGTAAAAATGGCGGCTTGGGAGCTAGCGCAGGGTACGGATATTGAAAAGTCAATGGAAAACCTTGAACCGCCCTACGAAGCCTACAAATCCCTGAAAAAACACTACAAGCGCCTGGTAGATGCTAACAAGTCCGACAGTGCCGCTCTGGTAGCCGAAACGCTTAACATCTACCGCTGGATGCATCGGCAATCGAGGGGCGCGGAGCGCATGGTACTTGTCAATATCAATGGAGCCTACCTGAAAGGGCTGGACTCCCTGGGAAATGAGCAACTCCGTATGAACGTCATCGTGGGGAAATCAAATACCAAAACTCCCGGCCTTGATACCTACGCGACGAATGTCATCACTTTTCCTTATTGGAATATTCCTACCAGTATCGCCCTGGGAGAAATGCTCCCGCGCATTCGGGAAAATGTATATTATCTGGAACGAAACGGTATCGAGGTACTTGATCGCAAGGGCCAGGTCGTAGACCCCACCACGATCGACTGGGAAGACATTTCGGAAGATAATTTTCCATACCGTTTTCGGCAGGATACGGGAGAAGGCAATTCGCTTGGCTTTATGAAGGTAAATATTCAAAACCCTTACGCCATATATCTACATGATACCGATGTGCGCACACTTTTCGAGACCGATCAACGCTGGCGCAGCCACGGATGTGTCAGGTTAGAGAAGCCCGCCCAACTGGCTAATTTCATAGCCGGAGAGAAAATTGTGGACGAAAATTTTGTGGAACAAGCCCTCGCCACCCCCGATACGGAACGAAAACCGAAAACGCATTCCCTGGATAAAAAAGTACCGACATTCCTTTACTTTCTTCCCGTAGATGTGGATCAAGCCGGAAATCTGATCTATTACAAAGACGTTTACGATTTCGTGAAAGGCACTGCATGAACCGTAGAATCGGCAGTCAAAGTCTGATTGGCAGCGACGAGTGCCCGATGCAGTATTCTTGACTGACTGAGGTAGTTTTGATCGGGATAATACAAAAACAAACCCGCCCCATCATGCAGTAACTTTATCAGCTTTTCATGTTCGGCTTGCGAAACAGCCGGACAGCCAAGGCTGCGCCCCAATCGGCCAGTCTGCCGGATAAAGTCCTCACTAACGTAGTCGGCACCGTGCATTACGATGGCTCGCGTGAGAGCCTGATCGTTGATATTTTTTTCCAAACCCTGCAAACGCAATGATAATCCGTGCTTGCCCTGGTAGGTATTGAGAGCGCGGTAAAAACCCAAGCTAGACTGGTAGGAAGAGTTGAGGTTTGAGAATTTGCTCGCAAATTCCTGACCGGAATTGCGACCATGAGCCACGTAGGTGTTGAGCAAAACCTGATTGCTGCTAAAATCAATGACATAAAGTCTTTTGTTTCGCGAAGACTGACTGAAATCAGCAATGGCCAGAATGGGCTTGGAGAATTCCGCTTCCCGAAAGCCATACCAGGCATAACGGAATGCTTCGCGGGATAGTCCGGCGGCTTCAAGCCGAAGCGAATCGTAGAGGTTGGCGCAAATCTGTTCCGTTTGCTCAGTCTCGCTCAAAGGCTCAACAGACACCTCTTGCTGCATGGCCATCTCCTGTTTTACGTGGCTCTCAACCTTCTTAAATCCGGCCAAAACGCCTAACATAATAATTCCTGCCAACAGCACTCCTCCTATTTTCCGCATATTGTTTTCTTTCTTATTTTATATTTCAAAATTCTCTCTTTATACGCAGACACTCACCTGAATAGTTCCATCATACACCTTCTTTTCCCAAACGATTCCGGGTAAAGCTTAATATCTTTGCCCCTGAAGAAATTTGCATTTATTACTAAATGGCTACCTCCACCGTAACAAATAATCTGTCCGTTCTGGGTGCATTATCCGCTTTTTTTGCCAATCCGCTGGCCCGGGCAGTCGGTCTCGTTTTTGCGGCTGACAGTTTCCTGTTCGGGAGTTGGGTAGCGCGAATTCCATACGTAAAGTACAATCTGGGAATCAACGACGCCCAACTGGGGTTCGCCTTGTTTCTTTTGCCTATTGGTTCCATCGTGATGAATCCTTTTACGGGAAAAATCATTCAGCGCATTGGCTCAGCGCGGAGTTGTATTATCGGTGGAGTAGGTTTTTTTGCCAGTGTGATGATCCCTATTCTGGCCTCTAATTTGTTCGTTCTCAGTCTAGGTCTATTTATTATGGGCTTTTTTACTGCCCTCCTGAATGTATCAATGAACACCTGCGCTGCGAATTTGGAAAAAGAGCAAAACCTCACCATCATGTCCACCTGCCACGGAATGTGGAGCCTGGGCGGAATGGCTGGCAGTGCATTGGCGGGGGCGTTGATCTGGGCGGAAGTACCAGCGTCGCTCCATTTGCTGGGTGTAGCGATTATCCTTATTCTATTCATCGTCATGATTCAGCAAACGCTGGAAAAAATTCACGAGGAAAAACTACCCAATAGTACTTCGCTCGCCCGACCAACCAAAGCTCTGCTGGTTTTCATTTTCATCGGGATTGCTGTATCGATGGGCGAAGGCGTATCATTTGACTGGAGTGCTATTTATTTGCGCGAAATAGCCAACTCCTCTGCCTCCTTTTCGGCATTAGGGTTTGCTTTTTTCTCGCTGGCTATGACAATCGGGCGTTTTGTGGGGGATACCATTATTCCGCGATTCGGGCAAAAAAGGCTACTTGCATTTGGAGGAATGCTGGCAGCGGCAGGCCTTCTCATTACGGTTTTGTTTCCTTATCCGTACGTCGTATTGTTGGGTTTTTTAGTACTGGGCTTTGGCTGTTCGCTGGGGGCCCCTATTCTCTACGCCGCCTCCATGCGTCTGCCCGACACCCCTCCCGCCGCCGGGCTGGCAACCTTCGCCACGCTAAGCTTTATTGGCTTCATGGCCGGGCCACCCATTGTCGGCTTTATTGCCGAAGGATTCGGACTTCCTTCTGGATTTCTTTTTGTAATCGTGTTGCTGGCAATCAGTGGCGTAGTCAGTCGCTGGGCAAAGATTTGACATTGGGAGAAGCGATAAAGAAAAGTACTAGTACTACGTCACAAGCCAGGTTCCTCAACTGTTAGCCAGGTATGAATGCTACCATAAGCGAAATTCTTTAAACAGTTTTCCGCTTCCCAAAAGAAATCAGTGCTACCCCCGCAAGGATGATTAATGCCGAAACCAGGGATTGCCCGGTGAGTGCTTCGCCGGCGAAGGCCCAGCCCAACAGCATAGCCACCACGGGATTGACGTAGGCATAGGTCGAAAGTATCTGAGGTGGGGCATTACGCGCCAACCAGGCAAAGGAAGAAAACCCGATGAGCGAGCCAAAAATAATGAGGTAGATCAAAGCACCTATTGCTTTGGTAGGTGCCTGACTGATACTGGTTAGCGTTACGGGTTCCACGACCAAACTAACCAAAAGAAGCAGCCCTCCCCCAACCAGCATTTGGACGGCAATGGAAACCATTTGGTTCGGTAGTTTCATCCGACCGGAAAGCAGCGTTCCTGTGGCCCAGGCGAGATTACAGCCCATAATGAGGCAGATTCCCACCCAACTTTCGGTAGTGGTAGTTTTGAAGCCCCCCGGCTTTACCAGCAAGATTATTCCAATCAACCCAACCACCAAACCTGCTATTACCAGCTTAGTTGGCTTTACTTTGTTGAAAGCGAGCCAGTTCAGTATTACAATGAACAAAGGCAGCATTCCGGCCAACAAAGCCGCTACCCCCGTGGGAATATAATGCACTGCCACGGTCATGCCACCGTTCGCCACCGACAATAGCAATATTCCGATAAGTCCCGCCGCCAGCCATTCCTGTTTGTTGGGGCGGGCGTGTCCGGTCAAACGGGCAAAGAGATACAGGATGAGTCCAGCGGTGAGCAAACGACATCCCGCCATATAAAGTGGCGGCATGTGTTCGGTCATAAAGTGCATGAAGAGGTAAGTAGATCCCCACAAAATATACACCGAAATCAAGTTCAGTACCAATTTGGTGCGCTGAGGGGTAGATTTGGAAAGTGCTACTTCCCCGGCTATTTCAGGGCGAAGTTTCGGAGTAGACGAAGAAATCAAAGCCATACCTTATTAGATTTATCCAGAATAAGCCTTTTCGAACAACAAAATTCTGACGTAAAGTTCTGGCTTAAACTTCTAATATTCAAAGGTTTGTAGCATCTATTTCTTTATCCTAACAATTGTACTATTATTAGTTGTGAAAATACTGAAATGATGGATTCAATCCCGCTTCCGAATCAGGCCTTCCTGTACTACCGACGCTACCAACTGGCCTTCCTGATTAAAAATATTCCCTCGGGTAAAGCCGCGCTCGTTGGAGGCACTTGGGCTATCGAGGGCATAGAGCAGCCATTCGTCGATGCGGAAGTTCCGATGGAACCACATGCCGTGATCCAGGCTGGCCAAAAACAATTCGTTGGGCTTGACCTGATTCCAGTGTGGCAGTGTGGCGGTAGTTAGCAGATTATAGTCCGAAGCGTAGGCCAATACAGCCTGGTGCAGGCGCAGGTCATCGGGCATGGGTCCGTTCGCTTTCAGCCACACGTGTCTCATAGGGGCATATTCGGTACCCGATAACGGATTGAGCTGCTCAACCGGTCGAAATTCCAGAGGCCTCGGAAAAGTAAGGCTGCGGTAAACCTCGGGTGCAGCTTCTTTGAAAACCTCAGCCAGTTTTTCGTCCGAAACAAGTACATCGGGCGACGGCACATTTGGCATACTGATCTGATGATCCAGACCGTCGTGTACCTCCTGAAAAGAGGCTCCCATGCTGAAAATGGGCGTTCCCTTTTGAATCGCTACCACGCGGCGGGTCGAAAAACTACCTCCGTCCCGAATACGGTCCACATCGTAAATAATGGGCTGGCCAATGTCACCGGCCAAAATAAAATAGGCATGCATGGAGTGTACCAGCCGCTCCTCAGGAACAGTGCGCTGGCAAGCATGCAGAGCCTGGGCAAGTACCTGCCCACCAAATACCCGTTTCCAGGGTGCTTTGTAGTTCTGACCCCGGTAGATGTTTTCTTCTATTTTTTCGAGATTAAGAAGGTCGAGTAGTTCTTGGATGTTTGTCATTTTGGAGGGAGAAGGGAGGAAAGCACGATGGAAAAAAATATCATTGCAGAAAGCATTATTTCAATCATTATCCAAATATGATCCTTCCTCTGTCTTGGTTGAATTGGCTATGTTTCGGTTGATGATTTTCATTTCTTCGGCGGTGAGGTTGCGCCACTTCCCCACTGGCAAGTTTTCCAGCGTGACATTCATGATGCGGGTTCTTTTCAGCCGGGTAACGGAATAACCCAGGTAGCTGCACATCCGGCGAATTTGCCGGTTTAGCCCCTGTGTCAGGATAATCGTGAACGTATGCCGGCCCGTCTGTTTCACAAAACACTTCTGCGTAATCGTGTCGAGAATCGGCACACCATTCTGCATTTTTCTAATAAATTCAGCAGTAACCGGACGATCCACGGCTACCTCGTATTCTTTCTCGTGCTGGTTGCCCGCGCGGAGGATTTTATTGACGATGTCGCCATTGCTGGTCAGAAAAATCAGCCCTTCCGAGGGCTTGTCAAGCCGCCCCACCGGAAAAATTCGTTCGGGATGGCCGATATAATCGATGATATTCCCCTTGATGTGTCGCTCCGTCGTGCAGGTAATGCCCACGGGTTTATTGAAAGCAAGATAAATATCCGCTTTTTTCTCCGAAGAAATGGCTTTCCCATTTACCATAACCTTATCGTCCGGCATGGCCTGGTCACCCAGCCCCGCTACGCGACCGTTGATCGTTACCAACCCCTGCGCGATCAGCTTATCCGCTTCCCGACGCGAGCAAAACCCTGTCTGGCTAATAAATTTATTCAGCCTTGTCCCAAAATCTTCATTCATCCTCGCACGGGCGACCCCGTCAATATTCATCATTGTTTTCCCACTCCCTGCCAGGTTTCCACATCGTGCAAAAAAACATTAAAATCCACGAATCCCCTAACCCCGTCGGCATAGCCCCGCTCGCTGTGCTGCCAGAGGAGGACATTGGGACTATCGGCCAGATCGCCGAGGTGAGATCGTGTGTAACCCGCCAGCCACAAAGGATACTCGTCAAAATTGCCAACGATGTATTTTTGGTAAAAATTAGCATTGACGTAAATTATAGGACGAATAGCGTAATGTTTCTCGATGAGTGACAGCCAGTTTCCTACGCCTTTAATAATTATTTCCGGCGGCTTCCCGGCGGAGGTTTCCAGGTCAAGTACCGGCGGCAGGTCACCTTTCTTCATTTTTACCTGCCTGATAAAATTTTCAGCCTGTCGGCTGGATAATACCCGTGGATTGTAGAAATGGTAGGCCCCGCGCCGGATACCCACGCGCTCGGCCTCGCGCCAGTTGCGGGCAAATTCCCGGTCGAGATGGGTTGCCCCTTCGGTAGCTTTAAGGTACACGAAGTCGATACGGACGTTTTCACCTTTGGCCTTTTTGAGTTTATCCCAGTTTACGCGCGTGTTGTGGTGCGAAAGATCGATTCCGTGGATAGCGTAGCGCAGCGGGAGTCTGATTCCAAATCGCCGGATATAGGTCCATTCGTTTTCGTTCCGGTAACTCAACCACCAGATTCCCAAAAAAATGACCGTCGCCACCGCTCCAAGTATGACCCAGCCTTTGAGCGGCAGAGGCTTTCTGACGTCTTTCTTTACACTGGTCGACTTTCTCTTTTTCTGCGCCATAGCGCAACAAAACTAACGAAAAAAGCCACCCCTTGCGGAGTGGCTTCGTTTCAAGCGTTCTACCAAACTACTTATTGGGCTGCGGCGTATAGCGCAGGTAAGGCTTTACCTCCGTCACACCCTTGCTGAATTTCTGCTTGGCATCCTCGGTATTGATTGAAGGCGACACGATCACATCCTCGCCATCCTGCCAGTCGGCGGGAGTCGCTACGGAGTGGTTGGCGGTGAGTTGGAGGGAGTCCACCACGCGAAGCAATTCATTGAAATTCCGACCTGTCGAAGGCGGATAAGTCAAAGTGAGCTTCACTTTTTTGTCTGGTCCAATGATGAATACCGAGCGTACGGTAGCTTTTTCGCTGGAATTAGGGTGGATCATATCGTAGAGTTCAGCCACCTTGCGGCCTTCGTCTGCAATGATGGGGAAGTTCACTTCTGTACCAGTGACTTCTTTAATATCGGGCAGCCAGCGATTGTGTGAATCCAGGTCGTCTACACTAACGGCCAGTACTTTAACGCCGCGCTTCTCGAATTCGCCTTTCAGCAGCGCAGTCTTGCCCAATTCGGTAGTACATACGGGCGTAAAATCGGCGGGGTGCGAAAACAGCATGCCCCAGCTGTCGCCGAGCCATTCGTGGAATTTGATGTAGCCCTGGGTGGTGTCGGCCTCAAAATCGGGGGCAATATCTCCTAATCTTAGTGACATGGGTGTTTTGGTTTAAGGTTTATTAAATTCGTTATTTAATGATCGCATGATTTATTCTTTTCGGAATCATACGATTTTATAAATCTACCAATGTGATAGACTAGTTAAACAGCCAGCCTGCGTGTATCATTCCCGATTGCAAAGTTTTTTCTTGAAAATTCTGCAATTAATGGCTGAATTATTAATTAGCAGAGGGAATATTCAACTATTTTATTGACCCAAATTATTTCCTGCCAAAAGAAAAATTCCTTGTCAGGCCGACGATGAAGCCCAGGCGTTGGTACTTGAAGCCTTCGAAACTACCCAGTACTTCTACCCGAATCGGGAAACGAATACCGACATCGAGACCATAACCGAGTTCAGTATAGTTATTGGAAGAAGGCGTAGCCAGGTAATGTATGATCAGATTTTCCTGAATTCCCATCACCCGGAACCACTGAATTTGGGTAAGCAGAAATTGCCGCATCTCGGTAAGGACATGGGCTTCCAGAAAGCGTTCAGCTGTGCTGAATCGGTAGTAATCAAGTACCCTGAAGGTGCCGACGGGGTCGCCGTACTGGAAGAAAAACCGATTGCCGGCAAAGTGCTGGAAGTCGGGAAAATACACCGACTTGTTGTTCAGGAATCCGCCCGCTGCTACTTTATAGTTGAGTCGGCTGCGCACGCCCGTGGCGAAACCGTGCGAAACGCCCGCCTGCATAAAATCAAAGTTCGCGTCGCTGCCGAATGCACTGATGCCCTTTCGGTAGTTGGCAAAAATTTTGGGTGACTGATCGTCGTAATAAGTGGTGACGCCATTGCGGATTCGGTACTTTTGCCAGGGCTTGTAGAATACGGATACCCTCACAGTAAGCGCCTCGTGGTTTGGCATTTCTATTGACCGGACGCCCGAATCATCCAGCAATTCTTCGTTGAAAGGAATATTAGAGGTGAACGCCTGCCTTTTCCAGTCGATCCAGCGGTAAGGTTTCAGGTTTTCAAGATTACTCAGGGCGCGGCGGTCGGCATACTCTACGTTCGCGCTGAAACCGAAGTGTTCATTTTCACGGTTGTTTTCAAAATCCAGCCGCAGGAAGTTTTTCTCGTAGTTTTTCAGGAAATTCTGTTCCAGAAACAGCGTCGTCAGGCTATTCAGGATCGGCGACATCGTACTCTTAAGATTGAATTGCGCAACTGTCTGCCCGCCCGAAAAACTGAGCGTATTTCGTTGCCAGGCGTAATCTACCCCGCCACGCCCCATCAACTTATTACGGCCAAAGGAATAGCGCGTGAGTCCGTTGAACGAAAGTTCACTCTTTTGCCTGACGGTGTATGCCCTCGTGCCATCCGTGCCAATTTGTACTACTTTTTTGTTATCGCCACCCTTTCCCCGGTTGTACTTCAATTTCAGACCACCACCGTCAAGTACCCACCCTTCGGTAGTATTGACCTGCGCCCCAAGTAGCGGACTAACGTACTCCAGCCGCCAGAGGCTTTTCTTCCCACCCAAACGGAAGTTGTGCCCGGTCAGTACTTTACCAATGAAGTCACTGCCGCCATTTCTGCCCCGATTGTTTTTCGTAGAATCGCCGCCAGAAGACTTTCCGAAGTTTTTCAGACTATCGCGCTGTGCCTTGGTGCCTTCATTGATGATGATAAGGCTATCGAGTCTCGAATAACTCTTCACCTCCGCCTTGGTCAACGGCACCGAGCGAATCGAGTCCCAGAAGGCAGTAGTGCGCATTCCGGCCAGTGAGTCCACTACCGTCGAGTCTCGCCGGGTATTTTCCATATCAATGTCCAACCCTTTTTCTTCTTTCTCTTCCAACTCCTGCTTTTCGTGTTCCTTCATTATTTTTCGCAGGTCGCGGGCCGTAAATTTCTTCTGCTTGCTGATAAGTTCGTCCAGATTCTGCGTCTTGATTTCGCGGTTGGTGAGGCTCATTTGGCGGGCTTCTTTCTTTTCCTTTTTAGCGTCAAGTACTACGATGTCAGGCTGAAAAGCGGGGTTTACTTTTAGCGAAGAAAAGGTTTGGGAGATGACCAGATCGCCTTTGCCCTTTAAGCCATAAATACCACCTGCGACGTGAAACTGCTGATTGACCGGCATCCAGACGCCCTGTACCTGGCTATATATCTGCTTGATACCGATGTTGAATCCCGTATTAACCGTTTCTAATTCAAGCCGGTAGATGCTCCACTCGTTCTCCACGATCTGAATCGTGCCGCGGTACACACCCTCACCGTAGGAGCGGGGGGTAACTTTAATTTTATTCACTTCCACGCCGTTTTCCCGGAAAGATCCCAGGTACTCGAATTTATAGGCCGAGAAGGCACGGGGAGAAAGTGGCGACATGGCGCCCACCACAATCGGCTGGTAGAAACTCGTCAGAAAATATTGATTGGCATTACCGAAACTTTTATCCTGGCTATTGCGCGAGGCGATAACGCGCTGCTTGTAGTTATTGGGCTGCGTGAAATTGACGATCGAAACAGTTTCGTTCAAAATCGGTACGCCCTTTTTGAAATTCTCCTCTTTCTCTAGCTCCTTCAATTCCTTTTTGTACAAAAACTCCATCGGCAAATCCGTAACCACGAATGATGATTTGCTGTACGCTTTTGCGGTGTAGCTTTCGACTTGCAGGTAATGATAGCGGCTTTTGGCAATGGCCCGCCGCATAATGGTGTAGGCCGGATCTTCGTCCTTGCTGCCGATGCGCACCTCGCCCAGGTTAAAAATTTGTTCTTCCAGTACCGGATCGAAGGTTTCCATTTTGTTCTCAATGGTGAAGGCCTTCATGCCATTTTTGAAACCCAGGTACTGAAAAATGATCTCGTAGTAGCCGGGCTTCAGGTCGAGCTGGTACTTACCTTCCTCGTTGCTGATCGTGCCGATGTTGGTACCACGCACCAGTATGGCGGCGTACGGCAGCGGCTCGCCCTTGGTAGTTTTGATGGTTCCCCTTAGCCCGGACTCGGGTTTAGGCGTTTGGGCAGAAATGCAAAAGGAAATACAGAGGAGTAGTAAAAATAACGGGTAAAAACGGTTCATCATGGCTGAGGCAAATACTTTTAAACAAAGATAATGAAGCCCAACGAACGGAAGTGAGTAGATTAACCATTTTGTGCAAAGAGGTACTACACAGGTGAGGTCAATTTTCCCAATATACGTTGGTAAAATTGATAAATAAATACAGAATATTCTAAATATATTGTATAA